>CAYYRU010000056.1:0-16687 GCA_964474095.1 uncultured Anaerolinea sp. | reverse complement strand
CAGAGATGACCTGGGCGCCGGTGAGGATGGCAATATCCTGCAGCATGGCTTTGCGACGATCGCCAAAACCAGGGGCTTTGACAGCCAGCACGTTGAGCATGCCGCGCAATTTATTGAGCACCAGGGTGGCCAGGGCTTCGCCGTCAATGTCTTCGGCGATGATCACCAGGTCTCGTTTGCCGGTTTGCACCAGTTTCTCGAGGATGGGGACGATATCCTGAGCGGCAGAGATCTTCTTGTCGTAGATCAGGATGTAAGGTTCGGGGATGATGGATTCCATTTTATCGGAATCGGTGATGAAGTAGGCAGAGATATAACCACGATCGAACTGCATACCTTCAACGTATTCTTTTTCGAATTCCAAACCTTTGGATTCTTCGACGGTGATGACGCCGTCTTTGCCCACTTTGTCCATGACGTCGGCGATCAGTTCACCGATCGAGGCATCCTGGGCGGAGGTGGTGGCCACGGAAGCGATATCCTGGCGGGTTGAAATGGGAATGGCAAAACCCTTGATCTTCTCAGAGACTTTTTGGGTGGCGATTTCGATGCCGCGTTTGAGGAGCATCGGGTTGCCGCCGGCTGCCAGGGTTTTCAGACCTTCATTCACAATGGAATGAGCCAGCAGGGTGGAGGTGGTGGTGCCGTCGCCGGCGATATCATTGGTTTTGGTCGCGGCTTCTTTGATCAATTGGGCGCCCATGTTTTCGTAGGGGTCTTCCAGTTCGATCTCTTTGGCTACGGTCACACCATCATGCGTGATGGTCGGAGAACCAAATTTGCGGTCGATGGCCACGTTGCGGCCTTTCGGGCCAAGGGTGGTGACGACTGCGGCTGCAACGGTATCAATACCGTTCTTTAGTTTACGTCGTGCTTCTTCACCAAATACCAGTTGTTTTGCTGCCATAGGGGTTTACTCCTTGTAAAGGTTTAATTACTTACTTGCCAACAATAGCGAGAAGGTCACTTTCGCGCAAGATCAACAGTTTTTTACCATCAACCTTGATCTCGGTTCCGCCGTATTTTGCGAACAGAACGGTATCGCCCACATTGACGTCCATGGGAATGCGTTTGCCATCTTCATCGCGATCGCCAGGTCCGGCAGCCAAGACAACACCCTTTTGGGGTTTTTCTTTGGCAGTCTCAGGCAGAACGATACCACCCGCAGTGATTTCGTTTTCTTCGGTGGGTTCAACAATGACACGACTACCTAAGGGTTTTAAATTTAGCGCCATACTTACCTCCTGATTAGGATAAATCATAATTTTTGTTTTTAGCACTCGCTAGCCCGGAGTGCTAATTTCAGACCAATCATACCTGTCTTTTTTTTGCGAGTCAAGAGATTGTTAATATCTCTTATAAAATTCTGATAATGTGCCGGGAATTTGCCTGAGTTTACCAGACCATCAGATGACAGTATAATTCGATTAAATTGATGGAAAAAATAAACATGCCGTTTACGATCACACACGACACGACAAACAACTTATTAATAGGAATATTCGTAGGGACAATTGATATAAAGGTTCTTCGAGAATATGCGCTCGAGATGAAGAATTTTCAAAACCCTGATGCCGTTCATCGAATCTTAACCGATTATCGAGAAGCTCACATCGATCTATCCACCCTGCAGTTGTTTCACCTGCCAGAAAGCCACGATCAGCTGCTCAAAACAGTTGGGTTTAACGTTCACCGCATCAAGCGCGCCATTCTCTACAATCCAAAAGATCATGGCTCGGCTTCCTTCTTTGAAACAGTGGCCTTAAATCGAGGTCATATGGTGAAGATATTTACAAACGAAGAAGAAGCAAAAACCTGGCTAATGGGTTGAACCTTAGAAACTTGATTTTCTGATCAATCCTCACAGATCGCAACGCCTTCATTCACGATGGACATGATGGTTGGATCACTGCCAAAACCAGCAGTGATCTCATCAAAAACCGGCATGGCTTCGACACAATATTGGGTGGCATCCGTATTCATGCCAGCCAAAACAGATCCATAAATATAATAGTAGATGACTGTGTTTTGTGTCATGGGCAGCCCTTCGATGACGATTGCCGGGTTGTTGGCCTCTTCTTCTGTACACTCAATTCCACCTGATCGCACCGTACAAGATTCCATGGCCGAACATCCCTTGACGGCGCACTTAAGCGGCAGGATAGACCCCTCATAATTTCGGGCTTTGTAATAGATGACTCCCACCTGCCCATAAGAAGCCGAGTCTTCAGGCTTGAAATTTAACGCCGCCAGCATATTGCGAGAAGCCGCCAGCGCCTCTCCCATTTGGATGTAGGTATTGGCGATGGAAATTAAGGGGATGGGATCTTTCACACCCAACCTTGAATTGATCCTGGCGGCCTGGTCGAAAGCTTCCAGACATAGATCAAATAATCGATTTCGTTCAGACTTGATATTGCTTAGATTGGCTAGTTTACGATAGTTAGCGCCCAAAGAAATATAAAGAAAATTCAAGTTCGGAGTGATCTCGATCGCCCGTTGATATTCCGCGATGGCCTGCTCATAGTTGGCAATGGATTCATAAACATAGCCATTCACCCGATGCACATCCATCAGAGATGGATCGCGTTCGAGAGCCTGGGCGATATATTGCTGGGCCTGGGTCCACTTTTGTTGATCGACCAATAATTCGGCATAGTAAGCCAGCGCTAAGGCATTGGTGCTGTCTAGCTGCAGTGCCTTGACAGCCGCCTGCTCACCCTGGTTCAAGTAATTCTGCCAATCGTCTCCGGCGATGGCTGAGATCCCATACCAATCTGACGCAAAAGCCTTGACCGCATAAAGTTGACTGTCTTCAGGGGCCACTGCCAACCCTGACTCGATTGAAGCAAAAGCCTCTTCAAGGCGATTCTTCTTTTCAAGATCGGTCGTGAATTGAGAAGTGGAGTAAACCTGGATGCGTGCCAGCTCCGCCCAAAGCGAAGGGTCATTTGGGTTGACCCGTACCGCATCTTTATAAGCTAAGATGGCTTTTTCAAGGTCGCCAGCCACAAAATGGGTTTCCCCTTCCTGGGCGTAGGAGCCAAGGGTGCGGGTGGGCGTGGGAGTGATCGAAAAAATTGGCTTGATGGCACCGGTAGAAAATCCGCGCAAGACAAATACCAAACCCAAAAGAAAAAGCAATCCAATAAAGATTCGAACCGGATTGGAGGATTTTTTAGGTTTACTGAAGAGAAATTTCTTACCGCTATAGTCGATCATGGATGTCAATTCATGAACTGATCAAGGCGTCGGGGTCATCGTGAGAGACGGTTCGGTGGCTGAGGGTTCTTCGGTGATCAAAACCGTGGGGGTCGGAAGATCTGCGATACCTTGCTTGGCTAATTGCTCGCAAATGAGGATCACTTGTTGGGCGTTATACTGGGCGACATCATCGTTGCGCAATCCGGTGGCAACCGCCTGGGCGATCTGCAAACCTTCACCGCATTGATTGGTCTTGGCCAAAGCCAGCCCATAAACCGAATAATACTCAGCCACCCTGCCGTAATCCAATTCAATCCCTTGCACAACCTGTCCATCTGCGGTGGTGCCCCCCCTCACAGCCAGACGCAGCGCATCCACCGCATCGAGATACTGCTGGTTCTTCCAATACACAAGCCCAAGATTACCGTGCAAGGTGGGGTCCGTGGGTTTTAGTGAAACGGCAGTTTCAGCGTATTGAATCGCCTTGGCATAATCCCCATTTTTAAAATAGGTGCGAGAAATCAGAGTCATTGGAGTGGGGTCATAAGGATTTAATGAACTGGCCATGGAGAATTCAGTAATGGCCTTATCGGGCTCATTATTATTATTGTAATTGATACCCAACTCGAGATGCAGATCAGCGATATTGGGGTTGATCTTGACCGCGGCCTCAAATTCAGCCACCGCTTCTTCAAAGTTGGCAGTTTGTTCCAGCAAAAAACCGCGCGCACGATGTGTTTCAAGTGAGTTAGGCGCCAAATCCATGGCCGTGCGTGAAGACGCTCGCGCCAGATCCAGAATATCCAATGGGCCTTGGCCGGCCTGCATCATGTAAACATAGATTTCAGTCAGGTAGGCGTAGGTAGCAGCATTGTCCCGGTTGATCTCAATGGCTGAATTGAGGGTGGCAACCGACTTGATGTAATCACCGCTTAGCCCTTGTGCCCATCCCAATAAGGCCAGGGCTGTATCATTGCTGTTATTCAGCATGAGCGCGTTCTCTGCGTTGCGGATGCCTTCCGAGTAATTGCCAGTGTAAATGTTTAACCTGGCGAGTGCCAAATAGCTTGCTGGATTGCGAGGATCCGCCAGCACGGCCTGGTTATAAGCCTGGATCGCGAGGGCGTACTTTCCGTTTTCTTCCAATTTTTGAGCTTCGGTGATGAACGATTCTGGCGCCCTCGTCGGTGTGGGGGTGGCCACAAAAAGTGGTGGTATGGTAGGCACGACCATGCGATCAAAATAGATCAAGAGACCAACCACTAATAATAGAATGATAATCCGGAATGGATTACCCCTTTTTTTCTTGCGTTGCATGTTCCAGCTTGAACCTCTAATTTCCATAGGAATTCATCTTACCAATGGATTTTAGGAGCGTCAAGATACCCTGAAAGCCCATCAAACAGGATTTCGCCAGTGTTCATCAAAGCAGTGTGGATTATTACTTGCCAGAGCATACGCTTTTGGCTAGAATGAACACATGCATTTCGATATTTTCACTCTCTTCCCGGGTGTCATTCAACCTTACCTTGATTCGAGCATTTTGCAGCGTGCTCAAGAAAATGGCCTCATTCAAGTGATGCTACACAACATCCGTGATTGGTCCACAGATAAACATCACGTGACCGATGAACCTCCCTACGGCGGAGGCGGCGGTATGGTGATGAAAGCCCAACCCATCTTTGACGCAGTGGAAGCCATACTTGGCAATCCTCCAGCCTGCCCTTTGATCTTGATGAGCCCGCAAGGACGCCCTTTTTCAACAGCGGTCGCGCGTGAACTGGCGGCGCTTCCGCGTATCGCCCTTTTATGCGGCCGTTATGAAGGCATTGATGAACGCGTGCGGGAACACCTGATCACTGATCAGATCTCTGTAGGTGACTACGTGTTGACCGGTGGCGAGCTGCCAGCCATGATCGTGATCGATGCAGTCTCGAGGTTTTTGCCTGGTGTATTGGGCGACCCGGACGGCGCGGATGATGACTCCTTTTCAAACGGGTTGTTGGAATATCCGCACTACACGCGTCCGGATGATTTTCGGGGTTGGAAAGTTCCCGATGAATTGCTGTCAGGCAACCATGCGTTGATCGCGCGCTGGCGCAGAGAACAATCCATCCGCAGAACCCTGAACCAAAGACCTGATTTATTGGATAACGCTCCTTTGAGCGATAAAGAAAAAGAATTGATCAAAAATTTAATTAAGGAAAGAGGAGAAGATCAATGAGAAAGTTCCCTTGGGGCCGTACTTTTTTGGTCGGTTTTGGATTTTTAGGAATCAGTGTTCTTTGGCCAATATTCAATCAATGGGTTCCGTTAATTTTACAGGCGGGCAACCCTGAGTTCTCTGCTGAATTGATCAAAGCTGGCAAAGAATTGCCCGATATTGCCGGGTTTGCATTGGCACCCGGGTTGGCCATGTTCATCATGACCTGGGACAATATTATCAATATGTTCGTTCAACCCTGGGTAGGCGCTCGCAGCGACCGTACCTGGAATCGATTTGGACGGCGCAAAAGCTGGATCTTGATCGGGCTTCCCATCGCTGTGTTAGGGTTTATCGCCATCCCCTTCGCGCAAGGGGTGCTGGCCGTGGCTGTGTTCATTTTAATTACCAATTTTGGCATGGCACTATTCAGAACACCGGTGATCTCGTGGCTGGGTGACTTGTTTCATGTTAATGAACGCAGCCGTGCCAATGGCGTGATCAATCTGATGGGCGGTATAGGCGGCGTGCTGGCTTTCGTGGGCGGCGGCATGGTTTATGATGCCTTCGGCAGGCCGGGGCCATTTGTGGCAGGTGCTGTTGCGCTTATCGTTGCCATGATCGTGGTTATTTTGTTTGTGAAAGAGCATAAAGACCAGAAGGGTGTGTCTGATAGTGCCGACTCCATTAAAGGGTTGATTCCAAACCTGAAGGAAGTGTTTGCCAATAAAGACCGTTCCATCGTCTTCATGCTGCTAGCCATCCTGTGTTGGTTTATTGGCTTCAGCGCTGTTGAGACGGGGTTGTCCTCTTTTGCGGTCTTCAGCCTGGGCATCAAAGCCTCCACGGCTTCGGTAGTGGCTGCGGTGGCCAACCTGTCATTCATGGCCTTCGCGATCCCATCCGGTCTGCTGGCCGGCAAACTTGGCCGTCGTAAAACCATCTTATGGGGTTTGACTGGCTTGGTGCCTGTGTTCATTTTGAGCTACTTCCTGATCAATAACGTTGTATCATTGGTGATCGGTCTGATCTTGGTGGGGTTCTTCTGGGCCTGGGTCAATGTGAACAGCTTGCCCCTGGTATATGATCACGGGGATGAAAAACGGATTGGCGCTTTTACTGGTTTGTACTACTTCTCATCCCAATTGGCGGCGGTGGTTGGCCCCACATTGGGCGGCGTGTTGGTGGAGAATCTTGGTTCAAACTACCGCATTCTGTTTATCTTTGGCGCCTTGTTCATGGTGCTTGCGTTCCTGTCCATGCTGAAGGTGAAGGACGTCGCTCATGAAGCCAAATTAATTGAGAGCGCTTCCACCAGCGCGTAATGCCTAAATTTGTCATCAAATGTCAGACAATTTCATGATTTTTGTGACAAACCACTTGTAAGTGTGAAAAAATGACGCTATACTTAGAACACAAAGGGATGGGATTCCATCCTAATAAAACTCTATCTCTGTAGGAGGAGAAAGAATGTCCAAAAAGTTGTTTGTAGTATTGTCGGTTTTGTTGGTCGTTGCCATGACTCTTTCGGCTTGCGCAAAGACTCCCGCCGCCACCGAAGCCCCTGCTGCAACAGAAGCCCCCGTTGTTGCCACTGAAGCTCCTGTCGTCGCCACCGAAGCCCCCGCGGCCACCGAAGCCCCTAAATTCCTGGCATGCGAAGTCACCGATACCGGTGGTGTGGATGATAAATCCTTCAACGCAACCGCCTGGAAAGGCGCCCAGGATGCCATGGCTCAATTAGGTATCGATGCCAAATACTTGGAATCCAAAGAAGTTGCTGACTTCGAAACCAATATCAACGCCTTCATCGAAGAAAAATGCGACATCATCATCACCGTCGGTTTCTTGCTCGGCGACGCAACCAAAGCTGCTGCTGAAGCCAATCCTGATGTCAAATTCTCAATCGTTGACTACGGTTACGATCCTGTGATCCCCAACGTCCTCGGACAGGCCTTCCAGACCGATGAAGCCGCCTTCCTGGCTGGTTACCTCGCCGCTGGTGTTTCTCAAACCAAGATCGTTGGAACCTTTGGTGGTATGCAGATCCCGACCGTCACCATCTTCATGGACGGTTTCTACAAGGGTGTTCAATATTACAATACCCAAAAAGGCACCGAAGTAAAAGTTCTTGGATGGGATCCCGTGGCTCAGACCGGTTCCTTCACCAACGATTTCTCTGATCAACAAAAAGGCAATGACACCGCCGTCTCCCTGATGGACGAAGGCGCTGACATCATCATGCCCGTTGCCGGACCCGTTGGCCTTGGTGCCGCTGCTGCCGTTCAGGCTCGCGGCAATGCCTACATCATCGGCGTTGACTCTGACTGGTACCTGACTGCCCCCGATTACGCCGCCATTACCTTGACCTCAGTCATGAAGATGATGGATGTCACCACCCTGAACGCAATCGCTGCGGCCCAGGACGGAACCTTCGCTGGTGGCACGATCTTGGGTACCCTCGCCAATGGTGGTGTCGGACTTGCTCCGTATCACGATCTCGAGACCATGGTCCCCGCTGAATTGGCTGCTGAGTTGGAAGCCCTCAAAGCTGGCATCATTGATGGCAGCATCAAGATCAACGAGTAGTCTTTCAAGTTCCTAAGAGAAAAGACTGGAGGAAAGCCTCCAGTCTTTTTTTCTGAAGCCACCTTTGAGAATACCTGTGATAAACTTATTCACAAAATAATCCATCATTTGAAACGGAGTAAACATGCCTCCAATCCTTCAGCTAAAAGGAATCACGAAACAATTCCCTGGCGTGTTGGCGAATGACCACATTAATCTCACATTGAACCAAGGGGAAATTTTGGCACTGTTGGGTGAGAACGGTGCAGGCAAAACAACCCTGATGAACATTTTATATGGGCTTTACCAACCCGATGAAGGAGATATTCTAATCAACGATGAGAAAATTTCCATTCATTCACCAACTGATGCCATCAATGCTGGCATCGGAATGGTCCATCAGCATTTTATGCTCATTCCAGTTTTCACGGTAACTGAAAATGTGATGCTTGGATCAGAGCCTGTGAAAGCGGGTGATTTTCTCGATAGACCAAAAACCGCCTCAAAAATCAGAGAAATATCGTCACAATATAAGCTCGAGGTCAACCCGGATGATTACGTCAAAGATTTACCGGTAGGCGTTCAACAAAGGGTTGAGATTATCAAATTGCTTTACCGAAACGCCAAGATCTTGATCTTTGATGAACCCACTGCCGTTTTAACCCCTCAGGAAGCAGACGAGTTATTCGTGATCATGCGAGAGTTGGTCAAACAGGGCAAATCGATTATTTTCATTACGCATAAATTGAGAGAAGTTCTTGAAGTCGCGGATCGCATTATGGTCATCCGTCGCGGAGCCATGGTTGGTGAAGCTGATCCAAAGAAGGCAGACAGCAAACAATTGGCTGAATTAATGGTTGGCCGAAAAGTCAATTTGGTGGTTGAAAAAGAAATTCGGAAACCCGGAAACATCGTTTTATCTGTAAAAGACCTGGTGGTAGCCGATCAATTTAAGAACCTGGTGGTTGATCATGTTTCATTTGACGTGCATGCGGGTCAAATCTTGGGGATCGCAGGTGTTCAGGGAAACGGACAGACAGAATTAGTAGAGGCCGTCACTGGACTGAGCAAGTCTGTTGGAGGCGAAGTGATTTTTAAGGGGCAAAATATCGCCAATGCCTCTCCAAGAAAAATCACAGAAGCAGGCACGGCGCATGTGCCTGAAGATCGACAAGCCGATGGCCTGGTTTTGCCGTTTACGATCGCAGAAAACCTGGTTTTATGCACTTATTATAAAGAACCATTTGCCAAAGGTGTCGTTTTGCAATACGACAAGATTCTCGACAATTCTGAAAAATTAGTCAAAGAATTTGATATCCGTACTCCAAGTTCATTAACACCTGTGGGCACACTCTCAGGTGGAAATCAACAAAAGGTGATCATCGCTCGCGAGCTTTCAAGACCGATTGAACTGTTGGTCGCTTCACAACCAACCCGTGGCTTGGATGTGGGTTCGATCGAATACATTCATAAACGCATCGTCCAAAAGAGGGATGAAGGCTGCGCGGTTCTCTTAATCTCACCGGAACTTGATGAAATCATTGAGCTTTCAGATCGAATCGCCGTCATGTACCGTGGAAAAATCATCGCGACTGTCAACGCCGCGGATGTGTCAAAACAAACCCTTGGCTTATTAATGGCTGGAATCATTCCTGATAAGATCGAAGAAACCTCCAAGGGCGAAAAAGTTGTGGAAGCCACTTTCTAGAGAGGTGTCCATTGAAAAAAAACCTTGAAAAGCAAGATGTAGGACAAGCCGTCCTTGAAGAAATTACTGGCGGGGATCCAAAAGCTCCCAAGAAAAAAAGAGGTGTTTGGAAGGCCATTCAGATTCCTGTACTGGCGATCGTCACGGGCTTGATCATCGGCGCCATCTTGATCGCAGCAACCAGCCAAACGGTTTACGCTGCATTTGGCGAGAGTATTTGGAAAGGTTTTGCCACTGTCGGTAAAGAGATCTGGAACGCCTATTTTGCTCTTTTTACTGGTTCGCTTGGCAACCCGGCGACCATCTCTGAAGCATTTCGCTCAGGGGATGACGCGGCCATTCGATCTGCTGTCAACCCCTTCCTTGAAAGTCTTGTAAAAAGCACACCGTATATTTTTGCCGGGCTGGCTTGCGCCCTGGCATTTCGCGCTGGTTTATTCAACATCGGCGTTGAAGGCCAATTATTCATGGGAGCAGCCGCGGCAACTTATGTTGGCTATGCCATCACCGGTTTACCCGCTTACATCCACATGCCTCTGGCAATATTGGCTGGAGCTCTCGGAGGGGCCATTTGGGGAGCGATCCCTGGCCTGCTAAAAGCGCTGACCGGAGGCAACGAAGTCATCAACTGTATCATGATGAACTACATTGCCTATCGTTTGACCACTTATTTATTAACTGGCCCAATGACCAGACCTGGCGGCGGCGGCATGCCTCTGAGCCCTGTGATCGAAAAATCTGCTCAAATACCCCAATTCTTTGGGAACCCGATCCGTTTTCACCTTGGCTTTTTCATTGCTTTGGGATTTGCGGTGCTGGTCTGGTGGTTGCTATTCAAAACAACCTGGGGCTTGAATTTGCGCACTGTTGGAACCAATCCACGGGCAGCCAAATACGCCGGGTTGAGCATCACCAAGACCACCATCATCGGCATGGCGCTTTCTGGCGCCCTGGCCGGACTTGCCGGAGCCAATGAGATCCTGGCCGTGAACCGCAGCATGGCGATCGGTCTGTCTTCAGGTTACGGTTTCGACAGCATCGCCCTGGCCTTGCTCGGCAACACCCACCCCGTTGGAGTGGTTTTGGCCGCGTTGTTGTTTGGCATTTTGAAAAATGGAGCCACTCGTATGATGGTTGTTTCAAGTATCCCCATCGATATTGTGACGGTGATCCAGGCGATCATCCTGATCTTTATTGCCGCACCTGCGATCATTCGGGTGATTTACCGCATGAAAAAACCAAAAAATGAGGTCGGCGCAGGGGTAACATTTGGCAGTTGGGGAGGAGGCAAATAATGACTCTAGAAACCACGACTATCAAGCGCGTCAAGCTCAACGAGATTTCAACAACCAGAAGATTGGGAACTGGGATCGTGGAAATTATCGTTGCGGCTTTTCTCCTGATCGTTTTCGCATCCAATCTGGCTGCTGAAACCATGACGAAATTTGTAATGACCCCAGGCGGCATCACGGTTGGCAAGATGGCAGACTGGATAATCCCCTCTCGGTTGACTATCTACATCCTGGCTGGCATTTGCCTGGTAATTGGTCTTTATCAATTGGTAAGAGGGTTTGGAAAAGCCACCAATCTGATGGTTGGATTGGTGTTCCTGTTTCTCATCTTTAGCTTCCTAACCTGGCAAGCATCAGGAAAATCCTTGAATCTGGCTGGGATGCTTTCTAGTGCCGTATTAATGGCTGTTCCAATCACGTTAGGTGCTTTTTCGGGCATCTTGAGTGAGCGTGCCGGCGTTGTGAATATTGCCATCGAAGGCATGATGCTAATGTCGGCCATGGTCAGCGCCCTGATGGGAAGTGTAACCAACAGTATCTGGTTGGGCTTACTCTTTGGTGTTGGTTCAGCCGTGCTCCTGTCAGTTCTACACGGCATCCTCTCAATAAAATACAAGATCGATCAGATCATTTCGGGAACAGTGATCAACATTTTCTCCACTGGCATGACCGCCTTTATTTCACAAAAATACTTGCAGGTCTATCAGAACTTGAACAATCCCCCCATGTTCCAACGTTTTGAAATTCCACTGCTCTCTGAAATTCCGTTGATCGGACCAATCCTCTTTAACACCAATTTCTTCGTGTATTTCATGTTCATCATTTTGATCGTATTGCAGATCGCGCTCTTCTCAACTCGTTGGGGTTTGCGCATGCGCAGTGTTGGTGAACACCCCAAAGCGGCGGATACGCTCGGGATTAACGTGATCAAAACCCGTTATATGGCGGTCCTTTTGGGTGGGCTGGTGGCAGGCATCGCGGGCTCATTCTATATTCTGGGCTCAGTAGGCCGCTTTGATGAGGGTATGACCGCGGGCAAAGGCTTCATTGGCCTGGCCGCCATGATCTTTGGAAATTACAATCCCATTGGCGCAATGGGCGCGGGCTTTTTGTTTGGTTTTGCGGATTCTCTCGGCTCAAAACTCTCACTGCTTGGCAGCGTGATCCCATCGACGCTGATGTCCACGGCACCTTACCTGATCACAATGGTGGTGCTGGCTGGATTTGTCGGCAAGGGTCATGTTCCGGCTGCAGATGGAACTCCGTATAATAAAGAGTAGCGAAAACAAAATATGATCTAAAGTAACCAGACCACCCTATTTGATACTTCAAGAGGGTGGTCTTTTCTACTTCTGCCAATCAACCTTAATCTGTATGAACATTGACAAAACACGATACTACATGATATTTTTGACTTCGTTGTTAACGGTTTCAGAACAATATTGTCATCAGATTACCCCACTTCAATGATGAATTGATAAGAAAAAAAAAGAATTCTGTCTCCCCGCATTTGATTTCTTATATATTTATTGTACTTTGTGCCTCATCTCTAATCTGTTGTTAACAACCTCGTTTTAGTATTGAATGAATACTCCTTTATTGGTAAACTGGGAAACTTTTTTAGTCGTCTACACGTAGAGATTAAGGCGCGTGCCTTGTTCTGCGTTTATTCAATTTTTTTTTCATAGGATAAGAGAATGTCAACCATCAGTGTAAAACAAATTTCAAAGTCCTTTGGAACACAAAAGGCCGTCAGTGATGTTTCATTTGACGTTGAACCGGGAGAAATTTTTGGGCTTATGGGCCCCAACGGTGCCGGTAAAACCACATCCATTCGCATCATACTTGACATCTTTAAACCGGATTCCGGGAATATCGAGATTCTGGGTGGGAAGATGACTGAGGACAAAAAGAACCGCATCGGTTACCTGCCCGAAGAACGAGGCCTTTATCAGGATATCGTGTTGGACCGCTGTTTGGTCTATCTTGCCACTCTCAAGGGTCTGGAGGAGTTCGAAGCCAAACGCAGGGTGAATGAGTACCTAGAAAGGTTTGACCTTTTCCAATCAAGGAAGAAAAAAGTAAAAGAATTGAGCAAAGGTATGCAACAGAAAGCTCAATTGATCACCACCTTGATCCACAACCCTGCCATTGTGATCATTGACGAACCTTTCAGCGCGCTTGATCCTGTTAATACACAGATGGTCAAGGATCTACTGCTTGAAGAACGCGCCAAAGGCACATCCATCGTCATGTGCACGCATCAGATGCATCAGATGGAAGAATTGGCTGATCGTGTGGCCATGATCAATAAGGGTGAAACTGTCTTATATGGTGCGCTGAATGACGTTCGCAAGAAATTCGCCAAAGAAGCCTTGATCGTTCGAGCAGCCCAGCCTTTACCCTCCATGATCAAGGGTGTGACTTCCATTGAGAAAACCAATAATCACTCCATTTTGCACCTTGAAAACGGCAAAACCCCTCAAGACATCTTGCGGGAATTGGTTGCCGCGAACCTGCCCATCGAGCAATTCGAGATCGCGCTGCCAACTCTCGATGAGATCTTTATCCAGGTGGTGAAATCTGAAGGAGAATCAGAATGAAGAAATTCTGGTTGATCTTCTGGCAGGAGTATAAGCGTCACGTTTTGCGTAAACGCTTTATTCTTGCCATTTTAAGCATGCCATTTTTTGTGGCATTAATGATCGGCGTTGGCTTCTTATCGGTCTGGCTGCAATATAACAATAAACCGGTAGGCTACGTTGACAGTTACCAGATCCTTGCCAACGCGCAGCAGCTGCCTGTCAAAGATAAAGAATTATTTAAACCAGTTCCATCAATCGCCTTCGCGGATGAAGAGCAAGCCGCCGCCGCCATGGAAAATGGCCAGATTCAGGCTTACTTCATGTTTTCAGATAACTATATGTCCACTGGCGAAGTGACCATGACGTCGTTGGAAAAAGCCGGTTCAAATGCCCAGGACGATTTTGGAGATTTTGTCTCTTATAACCTTGTCAAAGACATGCCCAAACCGGTCTTTGAGCGCCTGACCGATGGCAACAACATCATCGTGCGCTCACTGGATGGAACACGCGAAATGGGCGAAGATAACTGGATGATCATTATGCTGCCCATGATCGCCGGCGTGTTATTCATCATCGCTGTGAATATCAGCGGCGGTTACCTGCTGCAAGCGGTAGTGGAAGAGAAAGAAAACCGCACCATGGAAATTTTGGTGACCTCGGTATCACCCACACAGCTAATGGCAGGAAAAGTGGTTGGCGATATCATGATCGGGTTCACCCAATTGTTCTTCTGGATCCTGTTCGTGATCATCGGATTGGGTGTCGCTCCCATTTTCATCAAGGATATGCCCGCGATCCCGGCCATGGATTGGAAGTATATTTTGCTTCTGGTCGCCACTTTCATTCCGGCCTTTGTGATGATCGCTGCCGCCATGGGTGCCATCGGTGCCACAGCCACTGAGACTCGTGAAGCCCAGCAAATGGCAGGTTTCTTTACCCTGCCGGTGGTGATCCCCTTCTGGTTCGTCAGCCAGATCATGTTCAAACCCAACGGTCCGATCGCGGTTGGTCTCAGTATGTTCCCGTTGACCGCACCCATTGCCCTGCCCTTGCGAGCTGGTTTCACGAATATCCCCTGGTGGCAGATAGCAGTTACTTTGGGTGTGCTGGTTTTGCTGGCGCTTTTCTCTCTTTGGCTGGCTGGCAGAATTTTCCGTATTGGAATGCTGCGTTACGGTAAAAAGGTATCCCTCAAGGAAGCCTTTAGAAGTTCAAAGGCTTAGGTGAATAAAATGTCAAAAATCGGACTCGTTCTAAGAAATGAATTCATCTCTGTGGTAAACCGCAGGTCATTCATTTTGACCCTCTTTTTACTACCTTTGATGAGTTTTATAATCGTAATGATCATTGGGGGGCTGCAAAAGAACAGCGGCAGTGCCGCCAATGAGCTTTTAACCAATTTCTTCGCTCCTACCTCTGAGCAATCCAACCTGCCTGAAGGATTCATTGACCAAAGTGGATTTATTCAGGTGATCCCCGACGGGGTGAAAGAAAAATTGGTTCAGTACTCTGATGCCAAATCAGCCGAAACGGCCATCGCGGATGGTGTAATTAGCGCCTACTATATCATTGATGCCAATTACTTGGAAACTGGTGAGATCGTTTACGTCAGACCCGATTACAACCCGATCGGCGGTACCAATGACACCGGCGCCATCGAAACACTGCTGCATTACGCCCTTACCGACGGGAACCTTGAACTGGCTTACCGCGTGCAAGATCCGCTGAACGTCAAGGAAGTATCTTTATCTGCCGAGCCACAACGCAGCAGCAATAATGCTTTAACCTTTTTTCTGCCCTATATTGTCACCTTCCTGTTTTATATCGTGATCCTGACCTCGGCTTCTCTTCTTTTAAATAGTATTTCAAGTGAAAAAGAAAACCGCATGATGGAGATCTTGATGACCTCTGTCACGCCCACCCAAATGTTGACCGGCAAGATCATCGCCCTGGGTCTGGTGGGGTTGCTGCAAACGATTGTTTGGTCAGGTTCGGGCTACTTGCTGCTGCTCTTCTCGGGCAGAGAGTTCGCGCTCGGAGATGCCTTTAAACTGCCTCCCTCGATCTTGATTTGGGGTGTGGTATTCTTCTTACTTGGATACGCGGTTTACGCCAGCTTGATGGCCGGCCTGGGTGCCCTGGTACCCAATATCCGCGAAGCCAGTCAGACGACCACCGTGGTGATCATCCCCTTGATCATCCCATTGATGTTCATCAGCAGTCTGATCCAGGCTCCCAACAGTCCGCTTTCTGTGTTTCTCAGTCTCTTCCCGCTGACCGCTCCGGTAAGCATGATGACCAGGCTGGCTGCCACAACGGTGCCTTTCTGGCAAACCGCGCTTGCCGCCGCCTTGATCGCCGTCACCGCGTTTCTGTTGGTCAAATCAGCTGCCAGGATGTTCAGAGCCCAAAATCTGCTCTCGGGTCAATCCATCACTACAAAAGGCTTTATTACGGCTTTGTTTGGAAAATAGAATCCCCCCTAAAAAAGTACTCCCCGGCTTGTTGAAGGCTGGGGAGTTTTGGTTTACTTAGCATCTGCCGCACAACGGAAACTCAAGACGTACCATGAATAAGAATCCCTGGCATGGTAGCGTGTGGAAGAACGCAACCACCACAAACCATTCGCCCAGGAACTGCCTCTCCAGCCGCGTTCCACATCGATACCACCTGGGTCTTCCCTTCCATCGTTCGCATCATATGGATAGAACCTGATCTCGGTGCTGTTCCATTCCCAGGCGTTGCCGGCCATATCCAGCGCGCCATAGGGGCTGATCCCCGCTGGGAAACTGCCAATGGGCGCCAGGTCAGCAAAACCATCATTGTATTCAGGCAGGCTGTGGGTGCGGGTGCAATTCACGTCGCAGATATTGGCTTTATCCACGCTGTAAGGTTCATCCCCCCAGGGATATTTTCTGCCATCGGTTCCGCGGGCAGCTTTCTCCCATTCGGCTTCGGTTGGCAGCCTGCGTCCCGCCCATTCACAATAGGCGGTTGCCTGAAACCAATTGATCCAGACCACCGGGTAGTTGTCGTATATCGGATTGGTGAAATAATCTGGATAGGTATAACTGCCAACACGATGAGGCTCCGTGCAAACCCCGGCATCCATGCAGGCGTGATATTG
>CAYYRU010000055.1:12065-17545 GCA_964474095.1 uncultured Anaerolinea sp. | reverse complement strand
TGCAAAAAAATCCAAGATCCGAATTACAATTTTTTTCATATCTTCTCACAATCGAACAAGTAAATTATTGCTGTGTGTTAATTTTATTGCACTCTAGCCAGATGAGTATTGATTTTGTCTCATCTGAATATTCGGGGTTGTCTTTATTAGCTTGCCATAAAGCACAATAGCTGGCTAAAAATATGGGGTCTTGTCTCGCGTAATCGCGGGTCAGGTTGACAGCCAGGTCAATTTGACCCGTGTTCAAATAAGCTTCCAACAAAGGCATCCATTCCGATTCGATGCCAGGCCCATAACCCGCCGCTTGAGCTTTTTGATACCAGGCAATGGTTTGATCCCATTGCTGTTCTTGCCGTGCAAGGTCGGCTTTTTCAAAATAATAACACCACTGGTTTTGATCTTCCACGCCAAAATAAGGAGATGCTGGAAGAGTAACCGCTTGACCTGACAAAATGAGACTTTCAGGTTTTGAGATTGGGATAACGGCTTTCCAAAAATCCAGACTGCCTGAACGCAGAACTTCAGCAGGAAAATCGTTCGAATCCAACACCTGTACACAATTACTGCCCAGTTTATTGACTGCGAGGATTTGCGAAGTATTGCCGGTAAATTCAAAAGAATGGTCTCTCCAGAGGATCGGCTGATCAGGAGAATAAGAAGAGATTGTTTGACCATCATCCGCGCCAGTTACCAACAGATAAGGAAGTTGAGTCGCGTCTGAGATTGATGAATAGAGCAAATTTAGAGGCGCGGTCAATGAGGTGCTGGTGGTAAGCTTTTCAAAAGGAAGATTTCCGGTGACGATGGTCGTTCCAGGTTTCAAATCCGGAGCTCTCCAGGCCAGTTGGGTGAAAAAATCTTGCTGCAGTTTCCAGTTCGTGGTCAGAACCCTGGCCGTATTATAGTGAAAGCCTAATGATAAAGCGATCAAAGAAATGCAAAGTGCCAATTTATGCCACTCAACATCCAATAAAGAATCGATCAGAACCGCAAGCAGAATTGAAGCGCCGGGAGCTAAAACAAGATAATAATGGTCATCAGGCAAGCCCGACGAAAAAAAAGTAAACCCGGATAAAAATGGGAGGATGGCAGCAAAACTGGCAAGTATTGCCAGCCAGATCAAGCGCTTGTTTGCATGCTTGGTATTATCTTGAAAATCAGAACGGATGCGCAAGAATGCCAATAATCCGCCGGCAAAGATGATCCCCAACATTAATATGTAGCTCGGACCAAAACGAAATTGCGTGAAAACGCGAGAGGAATACACCCAGGCATCGAGGACGGTTTGTTGCAAACCATTAAACAAACGACCCAGGAGGATGGCAAGCGTTTCTAACGGAGCGATGGCAAATTGATCCCTCAATAAAGGTTGCCCATCCTGTGACGAAGAGACAATCAAACGAAAAATGATCAAGCAAAGCGTCAAGATCAGGTAAGGCAGCCATTGAATGAACCAGGTTCGTGATCTCTTCTGATCTGAGACGTTTTGTGAGATGACGATCCCCAATAGAATTGGTCTGATGACCTCAAACCCAATGAAATAACCTTGTGGAAACAAACTTAGTGCCATGCATACCAAGGCGGCAAAAATGAAGAGCCATTTTGCTCTCGCACTCTTTACCGCCCGAATCATCAATATGAATGAGGCAAAATAGACCGCTAAAAGGAAAAAAACCTGTCCAAATTGAATGGATATCCAGTGATACTCAAAAGCGGGAAAAACCGCGAAGAACAAGGCAGCCGCATTGACGATCTTCATACGAGAAGGCAAGATCATTTTCAGCAGCCACCAAAAGAGACAGGCCGCAAGCGAATAACTCAATAAGGCAAACAATTGCCAGGCGAAACGCGATTCCTGGAATATGGGTGCGGCTAATTGATAAACCCATCCTATGGATGGATCGTCTATCCGGAACAGATCCTGGATGGAGGGCATTCCCAAGGTTTTCTGGGATAATATGGAAAACCAATCATCCAAATAAAAACCAAGCCGCGGCATCAATATCCCATACGCCAAAACGCACTCGAGGATCAGTACAAGTGGCATGGGGATTTTTGAAAAAAATTGAAGGAGTTTTCTAATTTTGCTTTTCATACCTGATGAAACTGAAATCCGATCCATGAATGATCAGACCATGGTTTCGAATTGCAGTAAACTTTCAAGATATTTCTTATAGTCAGGGTTCCTGGAATGTTTGATAATGCTCACAAACTGGTCCCGGTCAATGAATTTCATGTGATAGGCGATCTCTTCAGGGCATGAGATCATGAAACCCTGGCGATCTTGAACGGCCTGAATGAAGTTGGCCGCTTGAAGCAAAGCTTCCGGTGTACCGGCATCCAACCAGGCCACGCCCCTCCCAAGGACTTTTACGTCCAGTTGACCCAATTCAAGATAGATCCGATTAAGATCGGTAATTTCGATCTCTCCACGCGGAGAAGGTTTCAGCGATTTGGCGTACTCGCTCACTTTTTGGTCATAAAAATATACACCAGGGATGGCATAATTCGATTTGGGGTTCTTTGGTTTCTCTTCCAGTGAGACCGCCTTGCGGTTCTGATTAAATTCAACGATGCCAAACCGTTCAGGGTCGCGTACCTGATAGGCAAAGATCACCGCCCCCTTCTTGATTTGGGTGGCGCTTTGCAGTTTTTCCACCAACGCGCTCCCGTAGAGGATATTATCCCCCAACATCATTGACACCGGTTTCTTGTCAACGAATTCTTCGCCCAGGATAAAAGCGTCAGCCAAACCACGCGGCTTTTGTTGGGCAATGTAATCAAATTTCATTCCCCACGCTTCACCGCTTCCCAATAGACTGCGGTAACTCTCAATGTACTCGGGATTACTAATGATCAACACTTCGCGAATGCCCGCCAGCATCAACGTGGATAATGGGTAATAGATCATCGGTTTATCATATACTGGCAACAATTGCTTGCTTACCGAAATGGTGGAAGGATGTAATCGAGTCCCACTGCCTCCAGCTAAAATGATTCCCTTCATATATCCTCTCCAAAATGAAAATAGTTTAGATTCACATCACGCTCAATGCAAAAGCGACCCTTGCAGCACGCTGTAAAAAATGTAGAAATAATAAACCAGCCCAAATAGAGTATGTAATAAACCTGAAGCAAGAACCAACCATTTTTCAAGTAATACTTTTCCATCGAATTTATGCTCCATAAGAAAGAGCAGGCTGCACACAAAAAGGATGAAAACCGAAATCTCACCACTCCAGAGAAAATTAGCGGAAAACGTTCTGGGGCCTGATTCAGCGAAAAAATACGTCAACACCAATCCAACCAGGCCAAGCAGCCATCCCAACTGAATTCTAATATCTCCGAATGCTCGTTTTCGATAAACTGCCAGCACGACAAGAGGAAAAACCAACGAAAGAATTAGTTTAATGACCAGATTCGAGGAATAGTGGCTCATTACAATGAAAGGATCAATAACCACACCACTATTCGAACCTTGTGCGTAGGTGATCCAATATTGCCAACCCAACATCAACACCGTCGGAATGAATATGCCAAACAACAGTTTCTTCCAATCAACCGGTTTTTTTCGTGCCAACCGAATGACCGCAATCAGACTCACTGCTGGAAGCAGAATTAAGGCAAAGTTGGGTTTGGTATAAACCGCCAACAATGAACACACGATCGGGAGAATATAGCTCTTCCAGTTTGACTTTTCACCTGTTAACGCTTTGAGTGAGAAGTAAGTCTGCAAAAGCGCCAGCGGTTTTAATAAAAGGTAGGTCGGATTATGATAAACATTGGCGCCAATATATCCGTTGACCATGAACCAGAGATTAGTAAATGGATCAAGGACGAAGATTGGCGCAACCAACATCAATCCAATCGCACAGGAACCTGCCAACAAGGGAGAAGCCTTTTTTCTAAGCCACCAATACAAAAAAGCGATAGTAAATACCATGCTCCCAAGTGTTATAACGAATGCGGCAAATTGCCACGAATGACCAACAAGAGTATGGATTGCGATCACACCCCATTGCCAGGCTGCATGAGAAATTGATTCTTTGGGAACCGCTTGAAAATTCTCGACAATCCCTTGTGCCCATAAGATGTGAGAGCCATAATCACTGGTCCCACCCGTTTTGTAGATTTGCAGATATAAGAGTATTCCAAAAATGACGATTGTCGCGAGTACAACATTCAAGTACTCAAAGAATTGTGAACCTGATTTTTGAAGGTTTAATTTGTTCTTCATTTATCAGCCAGTTTTGAAGAGGAGCGATTCGCGTAATTATCTTTCATCCAGGAATTGAACCCTTCTTTGTCAGTTAAATTTTTCACCCATTGTTGGTTTGAAAGATACCACTCGACTGTCGATTTCAATCCTTGAGCCAGATCGTGTTTTGGCTGCCATCCCAGTTCGTTTTTCATGCGGGTGAATTCCATGGCATAGCGCCTGTCATGCCCCGGTCGATCTTGCACATACTGGATTAGGTTGGCATGCGGTTTGAATGGAGACTCTGGCCTGAGCTCATCAAGGATACTTGTGATTTTATGAATGATCTCCAAATTGGTCGGTTGATTATCACCACCGATCAAATAAGTTTTACCCACTTCTCCCCTTTCAAGGATCAACTGAATTGCCTCACAATGATCTTCAACAAATAACCAGTCGCGAATCTGTTTTCCATCACCATAAACCGGCAGGGGTTTGCCATTTAGACAATTCATGATCATCAAAGGGATCAACTTTTCAGGAAACTGGTAAGGCCCATAGTTATTGGTGCAGTTACTGAGTGTCACTGGCAAACCATAGGTATGACCGTATGCTCTTACCAGATGATCGCTGGCTGCTTTGCTGGCCGAATAGGGTGAGTTGGGAGAATACTGAGAGGTTTCTGAAAAGGGAGGATCCCCAGGGTTCAATGAGCCGAAAACTTCATCCGTGGAAATATGATGAAAACGCAAATTTGCAGGGTCTTTCCCTTTCCAATAATCGCGGACCGCTTCGAGCAATACCCCAGTTGCAACCACATTGGTGGCAAGGAACTGGATCGGTCCTAATATCGACCGGTCAACATGCGTCTCAGCGGCAAAATTTACAACAGTATCCACATTAAATTTTTGGAGTATTGATGATACCAGATCGTGATCGCCGATATCGCCTTTGATGAAATGATAATTGCTTTCATCTTGAACTTGAACAAGGTTATCGAGATTCCCGGCATAGGTTAAGTTATCTAAATTGATCAGAGTCAAATCAGGCCGTAGCTTGATTATGCGATGGATAAAATTGGAGCCAATGAATCCAGCTCCACCTGTGATCAAGACATTTTTCATGATCAATCCTCAATTACTGCGTAGATGATATTTCGGTCAAGTGATTCTATTTATTATAATCTACCTAATTATTGGTCTGCTCCGAGACAAACCATCTAATTTCCCAACTCATAAAGAAACCATCCATCTCGTGCATCCACCAGGTGGGCGTTTGCCAG
>CAYYRU010000055.1:10716-11965 GCA_964474095.1 uncultured Anaerolinea sp. | reverse complement strand
CCAGGTGGGCGTTTGCCAGTTCGGACAGTTCAATCTTGGGTGAGATGAGTAGAAAATCAATATCTGGTTGCAACTGAAGTTTATTTACATCTGTGAAAGCATAAATTGGCCTTCTCACTTCCCAACCCCGAAAAAGAAAATCCATAAAGAACCCCGGAGGAGCAACAATTCCCAATGCTTGTTCAGAACCCACATGGTTTTGAACCATCAACATAGGTTCAAAATAGGAATGGTCGCTAAATGCGGCAATTTCGTAAAGATCCAAATCCCAAACCCCCTTGGTGTACATCAAATATGGATTTACTTTATAGGCTACTTTTTGAATGAGTACGCAATGTTCTTTGCCCCACAATTCCACATCAATGGCCATTTTTTTGCTGACAATTGGAAGTGAGTAATTATTGGTGGCAGCGTAATACATGATAAACAACGAAACCCCGCCTATCAAGATCGTAATCACCCGGGAAAAGAATCGCTTTCCGTTAAAGATCCAGGCTGTGATGGGCTGGATCAACATGACCCCAGCCATGAGGTATCTCCCTTGATATGGATCCCAGCCATGTTTGACCAAAACAATCAGATAGAAGAAAATCACCACTCCGGCCTCAAGGATCAATATGATAAACCTTTTGGACTTAATGGCGTAAAAAATAACACCAACGAACGAAACTAACAATAGGAGCCAACTCACCGGTCCATACCAGGCAGATTCGGCATTGTACACGTTGGTAGAAGTTAGTAAAAATTTTTGTCCTGTATACAAGAAATCTTCTGATTCGATTTGTGAAGACAACAAGGGTCTTAGGATTTTCGTCTTGACGTTGATGCATTGATCCGCCCACGACGGAGGCAATCCATCACAGCTGATGAATTGAGAAAAGAGTCTCGAGGAATTGACATGAACCCTCGGCAGCAGACTTTCGGTGTTTGAAATATTGGAGATTTTTTCCACAAAACCTTTCGGGCCAAATGGACTTTGATAGTCGATCAGGTTTTGTATATAAGAATATGATCCCACCAATAAGGTGAAACCCGCCAGCCATAATGCCCATCGCACGAAATATTTCCGGGTCAGCTTATTCTTGATCAAAATGTAAAGCATGATCCCCAGGTAACCGGGGGCGGCAAAAAAGGCATATTGGTTGGTACCAATCGCCAGAGCGAAAGATAGCGCTGAAAGCACCAGATAAACTGCCTGATGCTTTTCCATAAATAAGAATTGGAAAGCGAACGCGACCGTTATGAAGCC
>CAYYRU010000055.1:0-10616 GCA_964474095.1 uncultured Anaerolinea sp. | reverse complement strand
GTGATCGTTTGGGGAAATTGGATGGAAATGATAAAAACACCCGCATAACAAAACAAAACCAAAAATCCAAAAATGGATAACCACTTGTTTTTCCAAAGACAATGTAGCGCCTTCTTCATGTTGTTCGGCCATTGCTTGATCTCGATCTTTGGAAAACCAATTTTGAGCCAGATATTCAATCCAACGATAATTCCGCTGATCGCGGCCTGGATTAGCAGAACCATGCCCTCACGATCAAATACACCCATTAGGCTGGCGATTTCAAGAACGATAATGATGTCTGCGCAAATGATCAGAAACCAGGCCAGTAATCTGGCAGACTTTGAAAAATCCGTAAATAGATTGTTCAAACCCACACTTACAGCCAGGATCAGGATTGAAAAAAGGATGAAACAAAATACAGACATTCAATACCTCTCAGACCTAATTACATCCATCGTCAGTACGTTCACACAAGACATCTTGATCATACCGTTGAAGAACTGAACATTTTGAGCCAAGGTTATGGCGATCCAGAAAATCTTGTGACACCAACAGATAATGGGATTTTATTTCTGGAAATGTCTCATCCGCACTTACGATCACGTTGGTACCAATTCCAGCCCGTAAAACGACGAACTCTGGTTTATAGATCCTTGTGGTTAAGATTGAATTGCACCATGGATTGGGATTATCAATGTACTTGACCATATCCAGGCCAATTTCAACGGATTGCCCGGCTGTTGATCGAGTATCACCAAAAAGCGGACCGATCACAACCTGGTAATCTTTCACAAATTGCTCTCTCGACAATAACCCGGCAATCACATATAAGATCATTACATTTTTAATCAACCTTGATTCTGAGGTGAAAACAAGAACCATTAGAGCAATCAGGCTGAATACGGATAATATTCGAAAATTTGAGATTTGATAGATCAATAAGGTTATCAACAATGAGGACGCCATCAGGTATGACAGTGAAAAGAATACTCTCTTTTCCTTTCTGGCAACGATGACCAGAATGACCATTAACACCAGATAGGAATAGCGCATGAAAGCATCGGTTTTTACAGGCAATCCAGAAATTGGATCTAAACTAAACAAACCAGAGATATTTCGTTGGAGGATAACAGTTAGTAAATTCCAAATTTCAGCAAGACTTCTAGCGTTTTGAAGTTGATAAACACTCCCCGCCGTAAATGGGCTTGTCCAATCCATGTAAAGCAATGCTGAGATCAAACCGAACGATACCATGCAAAGAACTGAGAGCCAAAACTGCTTATTTGAATACTTCTTGTGTGTAAAAAGTTGAAATAGAACAGGAAATGCTGCCAACACCCAGAGGATGCGCAGCAAAGCAGCAAAGAACACCAATGCCAAGAGACTAATGTAAATTCCTAGGCGGTTGTCTTTATAAATGAAAAGACGGATGAACAAGCCCGAATAAAGAATGGCAATCGAAAAATGCAAACTATCCTGCATCGAAGTGGGAATATATAAAAGGACCATGAAGTTGAAAAATTGAATCAAGCCTAGGAAAAGGCATTGCTTGAGACTTGGTTTCGCGATGACTAAAAAGCCCAACATGGCAGAACATAAAAAGGCCAGGTTATACAAAGGTCCTGAGAATTCCTTCCACCCAAAAACACGAGCCAACAATCCCATGAGCATGGGATAGATCGGGCCGTGCGTTCCATAATGCGAAAAAGAGGAATTTGAGGTAAGTTCATTGACGGTGAAGTTGCCGCTGGCAAAGCCCACTTGTTTAAACGCATTGATTTGTGTCCAATAATCCACTTCATCCGACCAAAAAGGATGGTGCTGAAACAGATCGGTGTTTAAGGCGAATTTTAGCAACAATATGGTCATAATCGCTGGAATTAAGATTACCAGCAAATAAGCCAACAATTGTTTACCGGTTACAAATAAATGAGTACTTGCACGCTTCATAGAATCGTCTCTAAGTAATTAGTCGAACATCTTATTTTACTATGACACACCCCAGCCACGGGATTACACCCTTACGCGACAAATTGACAGGGTAAATTATTTTATCGATCAGCCGAGGAGCAACAAGTGTGATGGAAAATGTTGAAAATTCAGCTTAAATAAATCCGGCGGTTTGGTTTAGAGATCGTTAAATAAATTTGATCCTGCGGGCTGCAAAGGCCAGCATACGCAACAGCAGCCAGCCGTGTTTCCAACGTGAAATGTTGGTGCTGCCATACGCCCGCGCCCGGTAACGGATGGGCAGATCCACGATCTTGAAATTCAGGCGGGCGGCGCCAAATAACAAATCAAAATCGCCAAAGGGATCGAAATTGCCAAAAACTTGACGGTTCGCGGCGATGCGTTGATAATCTCGCTTCCACAATACCTTGGTGCCGCATAAAGTATCTTTGACAGGCTGGCCAAGCAGCCACGAAAAAGCCAGGCTGAAAAACTTGTTGCCGATCAAGTTGAAGAAGCGCATGGCTTCATCCTGCATGGGGTAAACCAGGCGCACCCCGTTGATGAATTCTCCCCTGCCGTTTACCAGTGCCTGATAAAAGCGCGGCAAGTCTTCTGGTTGGACGGTTAGATCGGCATCCAGGATCATCAGGATATCCCCGCTGGCTTGTTGAAAACCCAGTCGTACGGCATCGCCCTTGCCCTTGCCGCTTTGTTTCAAGCTGAGACAGCATCTATCGGGGTGATGCACCATGCAACTTTGAATGGTCGCAAATGTATCATCCGTGGAATGACCTTCCACAAAAACGATCTCGGTGCCGCCGCCCATTTCTGGTACGCGCTCAAAAATACTCTCAATATTGCCGGCTTCATTGCGCGCTGGCACGATCACACTCACCCGCGGTTCCTTTTTGGACCCCCAGATTTTGGGTGTTTTGCGTGCTACTAAAAAATTGACCAGCGCCAGGTGATTAAACGGCCAAAATCGCACTAAAAATCGATCCAAGAACGCTGAAAGCAGTGGAACATGAAAAGGAAAAAGGATCTCGTGTGAAGTCTTGATACATTCATATCCAGCCAAATTCATCAGGTTGATCAGGTCAGTCCGGGTCAGCCAGTTCTTACCCAGCCCTGGTTTTGAAACTCCCAGCCAGGCTCCCAGTCTCAGCGGAAGCTCCCATAAACGACTGTGAAGATTGATCAACAGCCTTCCGTTGTCAAAGAGCATGGGTTTGAGGTGTTCAAGCAGCTCCTGCACGTCCCATACCTCGTTCAGAATATCAGAAAGAATGATGAAATTGAATTTTTCCGTCAGTTGGGTTTCTTCACCAGTACTGGTCAGGAATTTCAGTTCAGGATGGCGTTCTTTGGCAAGTTCGATCATCCCAATGGATAAATCCACCCCCACCCCATACTCGGGGTTTAGGCTGGCCAATAAGTCGCCGTTACCACAGCCAATTTCAAGCACCCGCGATCCTGGTGAGATCATACCCGCGTACACCTTATTCAACCGCCGGTGATAATATCCGCCCCAACCGTGCCAGCGGCGCATTTTTTGAGCCACCTTGTTCCAGTGTTCCTTGCGCTCAGCCGTGTACTCTGCTGCAGTTTGTGGGGAGTTTACGCGTGTCAAATGGATGGATCCTTTAAAGGCTGTTGGAGATCACGATTCATCACGGATCAACCAACGCCCGATATTCTCAGGAAATTGAAATTTCTCCATTTTCTGAAGCAACCCTTCAGGGGTTGGGTCGTATACGTAAAGCTGCTGGTGTTCTTCATATATATAATGTTCTGAATAAGCCCGCCCAAACCAACGGAAAAGATCATCAAAATAGCCGTTGGTGTTCAAAAAACCAGCCGGCTTGCAGTGCAGCCCGATCTGCGACCAGGTTAACACCTCAAACATCTCGTCCAGGGTGCCAAAACCACCGGGTAAACCAATGAAGGCTTCAGCCAGTTCGATCATGCGCGCCTTGCGCAATTGGATGTTTTCCACAATCTCCAACCGGGTAAGCCCTGAGGTGAAGATCAACTGCGGACTCTCTAAGCCCTTCGGAGCAATACCGATCACTTCACCGCCAGCCGCCAGGGCTCCCCTGGCGACAGATCCCATCAAACCTGTTTTTCCTGCTCCATATACCAGCGTAATCCCCTTTTGGGCGATCAACTCACCCATTCTGTACGCAGCATCGTAATAGTTTTGATCCAGCCCATCAGCTGAACCGCAAAATACACAGATAGAATGGCGTTGAAGGGTCATTGGCAACTCACTGAATTGGATTTTAATGCTTTATGGTATCGTGTTTCTTCATTATAATTCGCTTTTACAACTTTATCTTTTGATATGCGTAAAAGTATTATCCAATAAACGATTAGGAGTCTGTTATGCCGGCAATTCTTGAGGTTAAACAACTGGTTAAAAAATACGGTTCATTTACTGCTGTAAAAGGTATTTCATTCGATATTCAAGAAGGAGAGATCTTCAGCCTACTCGGTCCCAACGGCGCCGGAAAAACCACCACCATCTCGATGCTCTCCACCCTTTACACCCCCACCAGCGGGGATGCCACAATTTGCGGATTCTCCATCTCCAAAGATCCCATGGCTGTAAAAAAGTGCATCGGTGTGGTGCCGCAAGACCTGGCTCTATATGAAGATCTTTCGGCTCGCGAGAATCTTAATTTTTGGGGACAGATGTATGGCTTGTCAGGCAAGGCGCTCACCAAACGCGTGGATGAGGTGCTTGAACAGATTGACCTGGTGGATAAAGCCAAACAGCGGGTCAAGACTTATTCGGGCGGCATGAAACGCCGCGTGAATATCGGCGTCGGTCTGCTGCACCATCCCAGGCTGCTTTTCATGGACGAACCCACCGTGGGCATCGATCCTCAATCACGGCGTGCCATCCTGGATTCGGTCAAAGAGTTGAACCGTCAAGGCATGACCGTGCTCTACACCACCCATTATATGGAAGAAGCACAAGAGCTTTCAAACCGGGTTGGTATTATTGATCACGGTGAATTGATCGCTCTTGGTACGCAGGCAGAACTGACCAGACAGATCGGTGAAACCGATACACTCATATTGCACATAAGCCAGGAAGCCGACCCAGAAGCCCTGGCGACTGAAGTTCGTCAGATAAAAGGCGTTGTCAAAGCAGATGTCACCGATCATGAGATCTCCATCATCACCCCCTCGGCTGAAGAGCTGCTGGCGCCGGTGGTCTCAAAAGCCAATTCGGTTGGCATCAAGATCCAAACTGTAGATATCCGCGAGCCAAATCTTGAAGCGGTCTTTCTGAATCTGACCGGCCGCGCCTTGCGCGATTAAGGGATACACCATGCGTAAATTATTCCTGATCGCGATCAAAGACGTACGGCTAGTTTTCCGCGACCGCGCCGCGCTGGTCTTCATGCTGCTGGCTCCATTCGCACTAACACTTGGGCTGGGTTTCGCCACCGGCGCCTTCAATCAAAAGAATGATTCAGGCATCCTCAATCTGCCGCTGGTGATTGTCAATGACGACCAGGCTGATCTTGGCGACGCCTTTGTTGAAATGGCAGAATCTGAAGACCTGGCTGATCTGCTTGAACCACAGGTGCTCACCGATCTACCCCAAGCCAAAAAAATGGTGGATGAAAACAACACTGTGGCAGTGGTTTATATTCCAAAAGGTTTTACCGACTCGATCATTCCCGCTTCAGGTCTGATCACTCCTTCAGAACCTGTCCAGATCGAACTCTACGGTAACCCCACCAGCCCCACCGGGGTCGGGATCGTGAAGAATATTATTGAACAATTTTTGACCCAGGTGGAAAAAGGACGCATCGGCGGCGAGGTGGCCGTGACCCAATTGTTGACCAGCGGTGCCATTGACCCTTCACAGGCCATCAGCGTGGGCCAATCCTTCGGCATGGATCAAGCTAACGCTACCGGTTCAGATTCAGCTATCCGCATCAATGATGTCACTGCCAACGGCACGGAAGTCAAATTCAACATGCTGGCCCTGTTGGCGCCTGGCATGGCCTTAATGTTCCTGATGTATACCGTCAGCAACGGCGGCAAATCATTGCTTTCAGAGCAAAGCGGCGGCACTTTACCCCGGTTGTTGGTTTCTCCGACCAATTCAAGCCATGTGCTGGCCGGCAAAATGCTGGGAATCTTCTTAACTGGTGTGCTTCAATTGCTCATCCTGATTATCGGCACCGCCTTGCTTTTTAATTTGCAGTGGGGTGATCCGCTGGGTGTTTTGGTGTTGGTAATTGCTTCAGCATTGGCTGCCACCAGTTGGGGCATGCTGCTGGCCGCCTTGTGCAAGACCCCCGGACAGGTTTCCACCATCGGATCGGCCGTTATGCTGATCTTTGGCATTCTCGGCGGCAGCTTCACCAACATCGCCGCCATGCCTACCTGGGTAAACTGGCTTAGCCGTCTCTCTCCGAATCGCTGGGGGCTGGATGGATTCACCACCCTGGCCATGGGCGGCACCCTGTCCAACCTCTCCACCCCGCTCCTCGGATTGCTGGTCATGGCAGCAGTTCTATTTGTATTGTCGGTGATCCTCTACAACCGGCGCGGCCTTGGCAAGCAATAGGAGAAAGACCATGAAAAAATTCTTCGCAATCATATTTAAAGATCTGCTTGTGCGCTTTACCAGCCCATCTGAATGGCTTTTCTTCCTGATCCTGCCCATCGTTTTCACCCTGGTGATCGGCGGCAGCACCGGCCCTGGCGGAGATGACCGCATTAAAATCTTATTGGTGGATGAAGCCCAAAATTCTCTTTCACAAACCCTGAAGGCTGAATTGGAGAAATCCTCTTCAATCCGTCCGGTGATCGTTGAGAAAGAGGATGCGCTTGACCAATTCGATCAGCGTAAAGTTTCAACCGTCTTAATCATCCCCTCCACCTTCACACAGGCAGCCCTGTTGGATAATACTGCCTCGCTTGATCTGCATCAACTGCCCAATAACACTAACTCCATGATCGCCCGGCAGGCCATTCAATCAGTGTTGGGACGCATCAGCAGCACTGTGGATATTGCCAATGCCAGCCTGGCAAAGGCAGATAGCCTTCCTGATTTCAAGTTCAAATCTGAAGAAGCCCGTACGACTTTTTATGATAATGCCTTGACCCAGGCGCAAACTCTTATGGATGAAGCCCCGGCGCGCATCGTGGAAGTCCGCGGCAACACCAAGGACTCGATCAATTTCGACGCCAATACCAACGCCAGCGCCGGCCAGTTGATCACCTGGGTGTTCATTCCATTGATTGCCCTATCGTCCTCATTTGCCTATGAACGTCAGAAGGGCACTCTGCGCCGGCTGCTGACCACACCCACCACCAAAGCCATGTTCCTGGGCGCCACCATCACCGGTCAGGTGCTGACCGCGCTGTTGCAAGCCTTCTTGCTGGTGCTCTTTGGCATCTTTGTCATGAAACTTAATTGGGATCATGCTCCGCTAGCTCTGGCAGTCATGTTGGTGGCGGCCACCCTGGCGGCCGCGGCCTTCGGCACCATGCTGGGCACCTTTGTCAAAACGGAAGGTCAGGCATCAGGCCTCAGCATTATGCTCGGCATGGTCATGGCCTTGATGGGCGGCTGCTGGTACCCGATGGAACTTTTTCCCCAGACCGTCCAGCAGGTGGTGAAGATCTTGCCTACCACCTGGGCCATGGAAGGTCTGCTCGATATCGTTTTGCGCGGGCACGGCCTGACTGCCATCCTGCCTGAAGCCGGGGTGCTGCTGGGCTTTGCCTTGATCTTCTTTTTGATCGGAATTTTGAGATTCAAATACGAGTAAGGTCTTTGAAATCAAAAACACCTTGACGGGATGAACTCCGATCAAGGTGTTTTTTGAAATTACCAGGTCTATGGCAGCCCGGCAAACGCTTCTTCAGGCGCAAAAGCCACCCCCACCATGCTGGAGCCCACGTGCGCACCCAACACCAGTGATAACAATCCGGTGGGTTTCCAATTACATGAGAATCGTTTGTTCATTTCATCCATTAGCAGCTGCGCGCCTTCTGGGTTGTTTGAATGCAGCACCTGCACCCTTAAGTGGCTGCCCTGCTTGAACTTCTTGATCACATAATCTCCGATACCATGGATGGCCCCCGCAAAGGTTCTGGCCATGCCGTATTGGACGTAAGTACCCTTTTGTTTCTCGACCCCGATCATGGGTTTGATATTTAATAGGGAGGCCAACAGGCCTTTCATGTGACTGATGCGCCCGCCGTGGATGAGGTATTTAAGTTCCTTAAGTGTATACACCACATCCGTGGCTTCGCTGGTCTTTTTCAAGGTTTCCAAGATCTGGGGGATTGTCCAACCAGCGCGGGCACAGCGGGCGGCGGTTTCCACCTGCCAGCCGGCTGGCGCCGAAAGAGTTCTGGTATCCACCACGGTGACGTTAGCCTGGGGTACCATTGCGGCCCCAGCCGTGGCTGAAGCCGATGTGCCGCTCAGCCCCGACGAAATGTGGATCGATAAGATCTCAGGGTCGGTCGTCGCCAGTTCTGTGTACATTTTGGCAAAATCCCCGGCCGAAGGTTGAGAAGTCACGGGCAGCGAATTGGATGCCTCGAGTAATGGATAAAACTTTTCAGGAAGGAGATCAACCCCTTCCCGATAAGATTTACCGTTCAGGGTAACCACCAGGGGTACCACATGTATGTTTAATTGATCCAATTCTTCTTTAGGTAAATGAACGTCCGTACCACTATCGGTAACTATCTGCATCTTTTCTGCTCCTGACCATAATACTCCCAATCGTGAGAGTATCAAAAAGAATAATTGAAATCGCAGTTTGATTGAAGTGCCGTAGGGCACAATAGCTGGTATGACTTGAGGCTCTTCAAGGGTCTTCTTTTTGATAACCTATTTGTCATCAGACCGGTAAAATTGCCGCGAAACCAAATCGCTATCATCCCACCCTTTCAATGATATAAGTCACCGGGAAGAGTATCATGGGGACTTGGAATTTGCCCTGCCATATTGATTGAACTATCCTACGATCTTCTGACTGATCAAAATTTCCATATGTGCATGACATATTTCGTTCATTCAAACGAGATTCCTTTTTATCGTATATAATCTTCAAAGTTCAGAAAATTCAACTCTCATGGAAAAAAACGTATGAATCATCGCTCATTTTTAGTCGATTCTGATATCGCACTCATGCGCCAGCTAATTTCTTCACTGCCTGACGGACCCACGGTGGTGGATTTTGAGGAGGTCATTCAACTGACCTCCGTGCGAGAGAACACCCGCCTGTGGTTCGCGGAGGACGAACTGGCCGCGTTTGCTTATGTGGATGATTTCAACAATTTGTGTTTCGAGATCAAGCCCGAATATACCGCCCCCGAACTTGAAAGCCAGGTAGTGGCCTGGGGGGTGGAATGCATGCGGCGCCGCAATCAACACTCCGAAGAACCCGCCGGCCTGGACGCCTCCTGCGAAGATATCAACCACGAGCGCGTGCGCCTTTTGACTGAAAACGGATTTGAACCCCTGCCCGAGCGTTCTCTCCATTTTTCACGCGGACTGCAAGATCCCATCCCTCCCTACCCAATGCCTGCCGGTTACCGTCTGCGCACGGCTGTGGGGGCAAGCGAAGTGGAAGCACTGGTGGCATTGCACCGCGCCGCGTTTGATTCTGACCACATGACCGTGGAATACCGGCTGGCTATGATGAACGCTCCGCAATACGCGCCCGACATGGACTGGTTGATCGAAGCTCTCGATGGCAGCCTGGCCGCCTTCTGCATCGGCGGACTGGAAGAAGATGATGCCAGTCAAGGTTACCTTGACCCGATCGGCGTGCACCCCACCCACCAGGGAAAGGGTCTGGGCAGTGCCATCATGACCGCGGGGTTGATCGAGCTTCAAAAAAGAGGGGTTCGCCAAGTTAACCTTGGCACCAGCAGCGAGAATGAAGCCATGCAAGCCCTGGCCGGTAAAATGGGCTTTCAACTGATCTCCTCCTCGCGGTGGTTCACCAAGAACGTGCAATCGTAACAAGCAAGAAAAGAGCAATGAATTGCAAAAAATAACCTCCAAACCCGAGTTGAGCAATCAAACAAATGCCGTCATCCTGCGCAAGATTGCCTACGTCACGGCTGGCTTGCTGTTTGTGTTGTGGGGCATGTTTTTTATTGAACATTTAGCCATGTTCAAGTCAGCCGAAGCCGCCTCTCTCCCCACAGTAGTCTGGGTGGCGCAGATACTACACGGATTGTTGCTCGTGGGTTACATGCTGGTTTACAAATGGCCGCGCCTGGCTTGTGTGGTGATCACTGTGACCGCCATCCCTTTCTTTGCCCTCACGGCAGATCAGAACGCAGTATTGTATACCTTGATCTCGTTGATCCCGGTCTACTTGCTGGGATATCTCTGGTGGAAAGAAATCAAAGCAACCAGATTCACAACATCCAGAGGATAATCCAATGGCGATAAATATCGATCTCAACAACAAACTGACCACCCCAGACCGAATCGCAGAAGCCGCCCTTGATGACCCTCAGTTGCTGCAAGAGTTATTGACCGGGGTGATGCCGCAAACCCAAAAATCGGCCCGACGCGAAAACTGCTCGCAAGCCTTGATGTTCATGGCTGAAACCTGGCCTGAGGTTCTCATACCGCATTGGGATCATTTCATCCAGCTCTGCCAGAGCAGCAA
>CAYYRU010000054.1:0-17834 GCA_964474095.1 uncultured Anaerolinea sp. | reverse complement strand
CCGCAAAGGAGTAGAGCTCGGAGCCATCCAGGCCGAGGGAGCGCGGGTTATCCTTAACCAAAAATTGCAGCGGCAGGATGCCCATGCCGGCCAGGTTGGAGCGGTGGATGCGCTCGAAACTCTCGGCGATGACAGCCTTAACACCCAGCAGCAGTGGACCCTTGGCGGCCCAGTCACGGCTGGAGCCGGTACCGTATTCCTTGCCGGCCAGGATGATGAGATCCACGCCGTCCTGTTTGTACTGCCTGGCGGCCTCAAAGATGGACATCTGCGTGCCATCGGGGAAGTGGCGGGTGAGGCTGCCTTCCACACCGGGCAGCATGAGATTCTTGATGCGGATGTTGGCGAAGGTGCCGCGTTCCATGACCTCGTGGTTGCCGCGGCGCGAGCCGTAGGAATTGAAATCCGCGGGTTGCACGCCCTTCTCGCGCAGGTAATCGGCGGCCGGGCTTTTGGCGGGGATGCTGCCGGCAGGCGAGATGTGGTCGGTGGTGATGGAATCACCAAATACGGCCAGCACGCGGGCGCTCTGGATGACCTGGGTACCGCCCGAGGGCAGTTCGCAGAAGGGAGCTTCCAGGATATAGGTGGAGGCAGGGTTCCAGGGGTAAAGCATGCTGGGCTGCACCTGAATGGACTGCCAGTTTTGGTCCCCGGCGGCGATATTCGCATAGGCATCACGATAAACCTGGGGCGTGACCACTTGATGCAGCACCTCTTCCACTTCACGGTTGGAGGGCCAGATGTCCTTCAAGAAGATGGGGGTGCCAGTTTCTGAATAGCCCAACGGCACCAGCCGCAGGTTTTTCTGCACGTTGCCGCTGATGGCGTAAGCCACCACCAGGGCGGGGGAAGCCAGGTAATTGGCCTGCACCAGCGGATGCACGCGGCCTTCAAAGTTGCGGTTGCCAGAGATGACCGAGGCGGCCACCAGTCCGTTTTGGGTGATGGCGGCGCCGATGGCGGGATCGAGTGGACCAGAGTTGCCAATGCAGGTGGCGCAGCCGTAGCCGACCAGGTGAAAGCCGAGCTGTTCCAGCGGTTCAACCAGGTTGGCTTTTTGAAGGTAATCCATGACAGCCTTGGAGCCAGGTGCCAGGCTGGTTTTGACATACGGTTTGGCGCGCAGCCCGAGAGCCACGGCCTTTTTGGCCAGCAAACCGGCGCTGATGAGGGCAAACGGGTTGGAAGTGTTGGTGCAGGAGGTGATGGAGGCAATCACCACCGAGCCGTGAGCCAGTTCAGATTCAGTTCCAGAGAGGTTGAGCATGACCTGTTTGCCGACCTGTTCCCTGGGCAGGGCATAACCCCGCTCTTCGATGGGCGCGCTCAGGCTGGTCTGGAAGTTCTGGCTGATGCGTTCGAGTGGCACCAGGTCTTGCGGGCGCTTGGGACCGGCCAGGGAGCACTCCACTTTGTCGAGAGCCAGGCGCAGGGTGCTGGTGTAGGCGGGGGTGATAGAGCTGTCGTCCACGAAGAAACCCTGGGCTTTGTAATACGCTTCGACCAGTTTGACCTGGCTTTCAAGGCGGCCGGTGAGGCGCAGAAAATCCAGCACGGTCTGATCCACCGGGAAGTAGGCCGCGGTGGCGCCGTATTCGGGCGCCATATTGGAAAGCATGGCGCGGTCGGGCACACTGAGAGAGCGCAAACCTTCGCCGTAGAATTCGATCATCTTGTTGACCACACCCAGCTTGCGCAACTGGTGGGTGAGGGTCAAGACCACATCAGTGGGCGAGACACCTTCACGGAGCGAGCCGGTGACTTCCACACCGATGACGTCGGGGATGAGGGTCTCGACCGGCTGGCCGAGCATGGCAGCGGCGGCTTCAATGCCGCCCACACCCCAACCCAGCACACCCAGGCCGTTGACCATGGTGGTATGCGAGTCGGTGCCAAAAACGCTGTCGGGGAAAACCCAGGTCTGGCCGTCCTTTTCGGCTGTGGCGGCCACTTGCGCCAGGAATTCGAGATTGACCTGGTGCACAATGCCTGAGGCAGGCGGGATGACCCTGAAGTTACGGATACTGCTTTGAGCCCACTTAAGGAACTCGTAACGTTCGCGGTTGCGGGCGTATTCCAGCCCGGTGTTCTGGGCAAGAGCCTGGCCTGAACCGGCGTAATCCACCTGGATGGAATGGTCGATCACCAAGTCCACCGGGATGAGGGGATTGATGGCGGAAGGATCTTTGCCATGTCTGGCGGCAGCCGCCCGTAAAGCTGCCAGATCCACCACCAAGGGCACGCCGGTCAGGTCCTGCAGGAGGATGCGGGCGGGGGTAAACGAAATTAAGCCGTGGTCGCCGGGGATTTTGGTCCAGGAGGCCAGGTCTTTGACACTGCGGGTGGTGATGTTTTGACCGTCACAGTTGCGCAGTGCACTTTCCAACAATACGCGGATGCAGTAAGGCAGCTTGTTCAACTCGAGGGTGCCGCTGCCTTCCAACTGGCGCAGCGGATAATAATGGAAGGTGCCGCCTTCGAGCGAGAGAACGTCGGTTTGATATGGGTTCACAGGGCACATAGGTCAGAGCTTTCGTAACAAGAGATGGGTGAATTCGGTGGTGGTGCAGGCTGCCGCGTTTTCAAGCTGGCAGGCAAAGTCGGGGGTGAGGGTGCGCCCGGCCAGGGTCTGGCGCAGAGCGTTTTCCACCAGGTCGGCGGCTTCGTTCCAGCCGAGGTAACGCAACATCAGTACTGAAGAGAGAATGAGCGAACAGGGGTTGGCCTGGTCTTTGCCGGCAATATCCGGGGCGGTGCCATGCACGGCCTCGAAGATGGCGTCGCCAGTGTGATAATTGATGTTGGCGCCGGGGGCAATGCCCAACCCGCCCACCAGGGCGGCCAGGGCGTCTGAGAGGTAATCCCCGTTCAGGTTAGTGGTGACCAGCACGTCCATGTCTTCGGGGTGGGCGATGGCACGTTCAAAGGCGGCATCCACGATCATGTCTTTGACGATCAATTTTCCAGCGGCTTTGGCGGTTTTAAGGGCAGCCGCGGCGGCGGCATCCCCCTGTTCGCCGGCCATTTTCTTGTGCTGGCGCATGCTGTAGATTTTTTCTGCGAACTCGGTTTCGGCCAGGGCGTAGCCCCATTTCATGAAACCGCCTTCGGTAAACTTCATAATATTGCCCTTATGCAGCAGGGTGAGGCTTTTGCGTCCGTTACTCAGGGCGTATTGCAGTGCGACGCGCACGATGCGCTCAGAGCCCTCGCGTGAGACAGGTTTTAGCCCGATGGCTGAGGTGGACGGAAAGCGGATCTTGGCATAGTTATCGGGAGAATTTTCCTTCAGGAAATCCAATAAGGCAGTTACACCAGTTGAGCCGGCGTCAAATTCCACACCGCTGTAAACGTCTTCGGTGTTCTCGCGGAAGAGCACGGCATCCACGCGTTCGGGGTGCAGCAGGGGTGAGGGGGCAGGCGGGTAGTATTTGACGGGCCTGAAATTGGCGAACAGGTCAAGCTCTTTACGCATGGCCACGTTCAAGGAACGCGCACCTTCACCGACGGGGGTGTTGAGCGGACCCTTCAGACCGACGTGACAGCGCTTGAAGGCCTGCAGGGTCTCTTCGGGCAGTTGTGAGCCGGTGAGTTGTTCGGCTTTTTTGCCAGCGAAAACCTCAAGCCAATGAATGGAACGCTGGCCCTGGTAGGCTTTGGTCACGGCGGCATCGATCACCTGCCGGCCGGAGCGCATGACCTCGGCGCCGACGCCGTCACCTTCAATGAAGGGGATGGTGGGGTGGGCGGGGACGTTGATGACGCCGTTGTTAAAGGAAACACATTCTTCGGTTTGGGCTGGCAGATTGGACATAACAGGCAGACTCCACTTTTGGGTAATTGACAAACGCAAGTTAATTATGTACACTATTATACATCCAACAATGGGACGCTGTCTTATTATACGGGACATTTATGACCAATCAAGGAAATTCCGACAAAGGCGTTTTAGCGCACATCTGCGCGATCCTAGATTGTTTCAGCCAGGAACGCACCGACCTGGGTGTGCGTGAGCTGGCGCGCCTGACGGGGTTACCCTCGAGCACGGCCGGCAGGCTGCTGCAAGAGATGAAGGGCAGGGGGATCCTGCAACAAAACCCAGAAACCAAGACCTACAGCATGGGCATCCGCTTATTGAACTGGAGCGGTGTGTATTTGGCGACTCTGGATATGCGCGCCATCGCCATGCCGATCATCAATGAACTTCAACAGTTGTCGCGAGAGACTATCAGCCTGTATGTGCTGGACGGCAACGACCGGGTGTGCGTGGAACGACTGGAATCCCCGCAAAACGTGCGTATTGTGGCGCGTCTTGGCCTGCGGCTTCCACTTTACGCGGGCTCAGCCGGAAAGGTCATCCTGGCGTTTTTGGACGAGGAAAGGCAGGAAGAGATCCTGCGCACGGTTCCGCTGCAGCCGTTCACCAAGCACACCATCTCGGACGTCAAGGTGCTGCGCGAAGAACTGGTCAAGATCAGACAGTTGGGTTATGGATACAGCCACGGCGAATGGATTCAGGACGCCTCAGGGGTGGCCGCGCCGATTTTTGGACCTGATCGCAAGGTAATGGGAGCCTTAACCATCTCTGGTCCGTCGCAGCGTTTTAACAAGGAAGTCATTGAAAAATATGGGCGTGAAGCGGTGACCGCCGCGATGGACATCTCGCGCCAGTTGGGTTATACCAGTCATTCATCCTCCATGCAGTACAGGAAAACACCATGAATATTGAGCACCGTATCATTTCAAAGTTAACCGAAGAACGCGCCAGAATGAAAAAGCTGGTCAAAGATCACGGCAGCTTTTCGGTTGCCGATGTGACCGTGGAACAGCTTTACGGGGGCATCCGCGGGGTGCCAATTGGGGTGACGGACGTGTCTTACGTCAATCCGCAGGAGGGTCTGCGCCTGCGGGGATACACCATCGCCGAGGTGCTTGAAAAGCTACCCAAACCGGAGAACGGTGAATTCCCGCTGGCAGGCGGGTTGTATTACCTGTTGATGACCGGCGAGATGCCCACCCAACAAGAAGCCGAGCAGGTGGAGATCGAGTGGAAAGTGCGCAGCAACGTGCCCGAGCATGTTTTCAAATCGCTGGTGCCCATGCCGGCTTACGCGCACCCGATGACGCTGTTCTCGCAGGCCATTTTGGCACTGCAGAGCGAATCTGTGTTTGCGCGACGATTCTATTACGGCATCGACAAGGAAGATTATTGGGGCTATTACCTGGAAGACAGCTTGAACCTGATCGCCAAGCTTCCGACGATCGTGGCCAATATCTATAACCTAAAGTATCGCAATGGCATCTTCGTGCAGCCCAACCCCAAGCTGGATTGGAGCGCCAATTTTGCCTGGATGATCGGCAAGAATGATCCGGCTTACATGGACCTGATGCGCCTGTTCATCGTGCTGCATTCCGATCATGAGGGAGCCAACGTCAGCACGCATGCCAGCCACCTGGTGGGTTCGGCGCTGTCTGATATCTACCTCTCGTGCTCTGCGGGCATCAACGGCCTGGCGGGACCGCTGCACGGGCTGGCCAACCAGGAATGCCTGCGTTGGCTGCTGGATGTTCAGTCTCACTTCCATGGTAAACTGCCCACGGATGATGAATTGACTGATTACCTCAACAAGTTCATTGCCAGCGGGCGCTTGATCCCGGGGTATGGGCACGCGGTGCTGCGGGTGACCGATCCGCGCTTCACGGCGCAGCGCGAGTTCGCGTTAAAATACCTGGCGGATGACCCGGTCTTTCAATTGGTCGAAAAAGTTTACCGCTTGTTGCCCAATATTTTGAAAAAGAATGAAAAGGTAAAAAACCCCTGGCCGAATGTGGACGCCATCAACGGCACCTTGCAGCACCACTTTGGGGTCACCGAGACTGATTTTTACACGGTGTTGTTTGGGTTCAGCCGCATTTTGGGCATCACCACGCACGTGACCTGGTCGCGTGCGCTCGGCAAACCCATTGAAAGGCCGAAATCACTGACCACGGATATCCTCGAGAAGATGATCGAGGGATAACCCCTTAACACTCATGGAATAACAGAGAATTCTATTAGAATTATTGTTGATGGATGAATCTCAGATAGGCCTCCGCCGGAAAACCGGCATCAGACAACTTCCACGCAACGTGTGGGCGGTGGGCTTCACCAGCTTTTTCATGGATATTTCCAGTGAAATGGTGATCAACATTCTGCCCCTGTTTTTGGCCAACGTGCTGGGGGTGAAAACCAGCGTGATTGGTTTGATCGAGGGGGTGGCAGAATCCACCTCGAGCATCTTGAAATTATTCTCGGGCTGGCTGTCAGACAAGCTGCGCGGCCGCAAATGGCTGGCAGTGATGGGTTACGGTCTCTCGGCACTGGTCAAGCCTTTCTTTTATATTGCCAACAGTTGGGGCATTGTGGCCGCCGTACGCTGGGTGGACCGGGTGGGCAAGGGCATCCGCACGGCGCCGCGCGACGCGCTGGTGGCAGACTCGGTGGACGCCAAGACGCGCGGACTGGCGTTTGGGTTCCACCGCGCCATGGATACGGCCGGGGCGCTGCTGGGAATCTGCATCGCGGCCCTGGTGGTGTGGCTGACCGCGAAGAACTCACAAACATTAAAACTGCAAACGTATCAAACCATCGTCTTGTTCAGCCTGGTGCCGGCTTTTCTATCGGTGCTTTCGCTGATCCTGGGTGCCAAAGAGGTGAAGGTCAGCGGGCAAAGATCCGCGCCGAAATTCTCGCTGAAAAGCATGGGTAAACCCTTCACGATTTTCTTGGTGATCGTGAGCCTGTTCACCCTGGGGAATTCTTCTGACGGCTTTTTGGTGCTGAGGGCGCAAAACCTTGGGGTTTCGGTGTTGGGAATTCTTTTGATGCTGGCGGCCTTTAACCTGATCTATTCACTGGTTTCAACCCCGGCGGGGTCGCTCTCAGATCGCATCGGGCGGCGGCGTCTGATCATTGGCGGCTGGCTGGTGTATGCGCTGATCTATTTCGGGTTTGCCGCGGCGCAAAGCAAGTGGCAGGTCTGGGGGCTGTATGCCGCTTACGGCATTTATTACGGCCTGGCTCACGGCTCGGCCAATGCCCTGGTGGCTGACCTGGTGCCTGAAAATCTGCGCGGTACGGCATACGGCACTTACAACGCGGTCATCGGCTTGCTGGCCCTACCGGCCTCTTTTTTGGCAGGATTGTTGTGGCAAAAGGTTAGCCCGGCCACCCCGTTCTATTTCGGCGGCGGTTTAGCCCTGCTGGCAGTAGTGCTGATGATCTTTTGGATGCCGAAAACGACTGTCGGTAAAGTGGAATCAGATTGATCTAACTCAAACCCTGGTTTTTCAGCAGCATTATCGCTGATATTCGCGTGATCTGAAAGCCACACGATCTATTTATGCGCATTTTATCGTGATTAATGAAGATGCGCGTTATGATATTTTTACCCTAAGTTGAAACGATTTGGTTTCAACTTTTTCTTCGTTTGTACGTATATGAAAGAGTTGTCCATACGACCACCAAAAAAATTGATCGAGGCGCAATGAAACCAGCATCACAATCAGGGCACAAACGCAAACACTTATTCATCAGCATTGTTTTCAGGGTGCTGGTGAACTTTTTTTTCACTTTTGCCATCATCGCCATTTTGCAATCGGTTTGGTATTTCACCATTACACTCAGTTTCGCGGTCAAGCAGGTCAGTTCCACCCGCGCGGATCTGCTGACTGCACTCAAGAACGGGCTGGAAGCCTCTGAAGTTCTGGATTTGGCACAGACCGGCCAACCCAACGCGGATGGCTTTTCAGATGATGCGCGCTATACCAGCCTGCTGGATTGGCTGGATACCATCCACCAGGTCTCACCCAGTTCGTGGCCGTTCGTATTTGTGCCGGGGGAAGAGGGCAGCATCGTTAACGTGGCGGATCTGAACTCGCGCTACCATCCAGTTCAATCCCGGGGTTTTCTCGAGAGCATTCCTTTTGACACTTCGGATGACATCCGTATCGCGGATGATATTTACTGGCACATGAACCAGGAAACCTTTGAGAACGAGCTGCCGCAAATACCCGCGCAGATCGACCAGATGATCAAGGAAAACGAATACACTCATCAGATCTTCAGCCAGATCAACATGAACCTCGACAGCCTGGGCAATTGGATCTCGATCTATTCTTATGTGAGAGATGAAAATGGTGAGATCCTGGCTGGCGTGGGGATGGATATTGAGAACAGCCTGGTATCGACCCTGGGGAATGAAATTCTGAAACAATTGGGCATCTCTTTTATCGGCACCATGTTGATCATGCTGCTGATGGGAATGCGGTTGGGATCGGTATTCACCAAGCCGATCGTGCGCCTGACACGCGCGGCGGAGATCATCAATACTGGTGACCATGAAGAGGGGCTGAAGAGGCTTGAAAAGGCGGGCAGTAGAGGTCCATTCCGCAACGAGATCGACCAATTGGTCGAAACGATCAGCCGGCTGGTGAATTTTCAGCATGCTTTGTATACCATTTCGGCCACGGCAAACACCACCAGCGATCAAAATGAATTGTTCGACCAGACTTACCGTGAAGTGCATGATCTGTTCAAGGCGGATCAATTTTCAATCGCCTTGTATGAAGCTGAGAAGAAACTCATCCACCTGACGCGCATGAACCCAGGCAGCTGTGAAACCTGCCCGGCTGAACGGAAGGATTACCCGCTGGCATCGCCGCCTGACCTGATCGGACAGGTGATTCTGAGCGGCCAGTCGATCAATATCACCAACAAAACTTCTGCCGGCCTGATGACTTCCGTGCCGATCAAAGAAGAGGGAGCCTTCAGTGCCTGGTTGGGGGTTCCGATGAAATGGAGCGAAGAGGAGACCATCGGCGTGCTGGTGGTGCAGACCTGCGCTGATAAAGCCGCTTTCTCTGAAAACGACAAGGCTCTGCTGGAATTCATTGCCAACCAGCTCAGTATGATCCTCAAACGCAACAAGGCCGAAAAGGAACTGCGCCAATCTTACCAGCTGCTAGAGCAGCGGGTGTATGACCGCACGGTGGACCTGCAGCAGGCCAACTCCAAGCTGATCAAAGAGATCGTGGAACGTGAACATGCTGAAGCCGAGATGATCAAGGCAAAAGAGGCGGCTGAGGCCGCCAACGTGGCCAAGAGCGTCTTTTTGGCGAACATGAGCCATGAACTGCGCACCCCGTTGAACGCCATTTTAGGGTTTTCGAACCTGATGGCGCATGACCCGAACATGCCGAAACATCACAAGGAAGATTTGGTCATCATCCAACAGAGCGGCGAGCATTTGTTGGATCTGATCAATGACGTGCTGGAGCTGTCAAAAATTGAAGCCGGACGCAACACGCTCAACCCGGTCAGTTTTGACCTGCATCAACTGCTGCACGAAGTTGAAGAGGTCTTTCAATCGCGGGCGGGAGAGAAGGGCTTGTCACTGATCTTTAACACGGATGAAGCGGAGCTGCCGCAGTTCATCCACTGCGACGAGAAGAAGCTCAGACAGATCTTCTTGAACCTGTTGAGCAACGCAGTCAAATTCACTGAAAGCGGCGGGGTCACCCTGCGCGGACGGGTCATTGAACGGATGTCTGATCAACAGGCGCGCCTGGGATTTGAAATTGAAGACACCGGCCAGGGCATCATCCAGGAACAGATCAAGGATCTGTTTAATTACTTCGTGCAAACAGACGCGGGCAAGAAAACCCAGGAGGGTACGGGGTTAGGCCTTTCGATCACGCGCAATTTCATCCAGATGATGGGGGGCAACATCCAGGTGAAGAGTGAGATCGGGCAAGGCAGTCTTTTCTCGTTTGACATCGTGGTGGAGCTTTCAGACGGCAAGGATATTGAGGCCGCGCCGAGGCACCAAAAAGTGATCGGCATTGAGCCGGATCAATCCACGAAACGGATTCTGGTAGTGGAAGACCGTGAGGCTAACCGCAAGCTGCTGGTGAAACTGCTGGAGCCTTTCAGCTCGCAAAGCGGTAGCGGCGGGCTTGAAATTCGCGAGGCAGTAAACGGCAAGGAAGCATTGGAAATCTGGGAGGAATGGTCACCAGACCTGATCTTCATGGACATGCGCATGCCTGAAATGAACGGGCACGAGGCCACGCGACGCATTAGGGAACAGGTCAAGGGCCACTCGACAGTGATCATTGCTCTGACGGCCAGTGCTTTCGAAGAAGACCGCAAGTTGATCCTTTCGGAAGGCATCAATGATTTCATCCGCAAACCGTTCAAGGAACATGAGATCTTTGAAGCCCTCAAGAAATATCTGGGAGTGCGCTTCATCTACGCCGAGGATCATCCGCGCGGTGCGCAAGAAGATGACCTGGCAGAAATGGCCGCTTCGGGTGCCGCCAAGGAGATGCGATTGATGCCAGCCGAGTGGAAGGCGCAACTGCATCAGGCAGCCTCCGCAGCGGATGGCGAGCAGATCCATCAATTGATCGGGCAGATCCGCGAAGAGCATAAAACGCTGGCCGGTGTGTTGGAAGGATTGGCCGCGCAATACCGGTTTGACCTGATCCTCAATTTGATCTCAACTTAATGGTTAAGGTGAAAGATGGAAGCAATTCAAAAACAATTTAATCTCTTAATCGTGGATGACACCACGGCCAATCTAAGACTGCTCTCCTCGATGTTTGCCGAAAAGGGGTACCGCGTGCGCTCGGTGATCAACGGCCCCATGGCGTTGACCGCCGTCAAGGCGGAACATCCCGACCTGATTTTGCTGGATATCAACCTGCCCGAGATGAACGGTTTTCAGGTCTGCGAAACTCTGAAGGCTGATGAAACCCTGGCGGATATTCCCGTCATTTTTATCAGCGCGTTGGATGATATTCAAGACAAGATCAAGGCCTTCACCACTGGTGGGGTGGATTACATCACCAAGCCGTTTCAGATCGAAGAAGTGGTCTCAAGGGTGCGCACGCACCTGACCCTGCGCCGCACCCAACAGGAACTGGAACTGGCTCGCAACGAGCTGCTGGAAGTGAATCATCACCTGGAAGAACGGGTGCAAAAACAGGTCAAGCAGATCTCCTCTGCCAACCTGGCCACCATCTTCGTGCTGGCGAAACTGGCCGAGTCGCGTGACGCCGATACCGGCAAACATCTCGACCGGGTACGGCATCTGAGCCGCGCCATGGCAGAAGAACTGGCGAAAAGTAAAAAATACCAGGCGCGCATCGGGCAAAAATTCATTGATGACCTCTTTGAAGCCAGCGCCCTGCATGATATTGGCAAGGTGGGCATACCGGATGCGATCCTGCTGAAACCAGGCAAGCTCACCGCGGACGAGTTCGAGATCATGAAGAGCCACACCTTGATTGGCGTTGAACCTTTACGCAGCGTGGAGGAGGAATATCCCGGCAATGCCATGATCCGCATGGGGATCGAGATCGTGGAAGGCCACCACGAAAAGTGGAACGGCACGGGGTATCCGCACGGACGGAAAGGCGAGGAGATCCCGCTGGTGGCGCGGATCGTGGCCCTGGTGGATGTCTACGACGCCCTGACCTCGGTGCGGCCGTATAAGCCGGCTTATTCGCACGCAGAAAGCCGCGATATCATCGTGGCAGACAGCGGCCGCCATTTTGACCCCGAACTGGTGGAGTGTTTCTTGAAGGTGGAAACTCAGTTCGCCACCATCCGCGATAAGATCATGGAAGAGCCAGTTAAGATCGATCAATAGGTACTCTTTTAGAGGGAGAAACAAGAGAAGAAAGATGGCAAGCCTGTTTGTCGTTTCTCTTCTCTCTTATAATTATGCTGGTACAACGGGTTATCTGAAAACCTTATGGAGGGATAGTAATTATGAACGTCACACGGCAAAAAGGTCTTCACATTCTCATCGTTCAGCTGTTTCTTTCTATATTAGTGCTCTCGGCTTGCAGCCCGCGGACTACCACACAGCCGTCCCAAACGGGGGCAACGGATGTGCCAGAAGCGATTATCGAGCCGACGCAGGCGCCGACCCCTGAGATCATCCCAACCGAGAGTATGCCGGTGGCGATGGGTACGGCCTACCCGCAAACGGCAGGCACTTTTGGGTTGGATGAGGTTGAACCGGTGTTGGAGTTGGCCAGATGGGGAGAGGGGAACCTGAACGATGTGGCGCTTTCACCCGATGGGCAGACCCTGGCTGCCGGGTTCTCCACAGGATTGAAGTTGTTCGAAGTCGACACCCTTGAGGAGATGCCCTCATTACTACAAGACCAGGTGGAGATCCTGGAGATCCAGTTCTCCGCGGACGGTAAATATCTGGCCTTGGTGACGGATTATCAGGTTTTGGTGTATGACTGGAAAACCAAAGCGCTGACAGCCACCATTGAGACGGATCACGACCAGGGCATGCATTATTGGCCGATGCTTTTCAACCTGTCTTTTTCGAAGGATGGAAAGACGCTGGCGGCACTGGTCAACAATCGCTTGCACTTGATGGACCCGGCCAGCGGCGCAGAAAACCTGGCAGCCACGGAGCTGCTGGCAAACGCGGCGTTTTATTCGCAGGATGATCAGAGCCTGATCTTGATCGAATCGGGCGAGACTTCGCATCAGATCGTTTTCGTGGACGCCCAAAGCCTTGAAGAGACGTATCGTCTCGATTTGCAGGATTATGCGAGCAACGCTTATTTGAGCGCCGATCACCATTACCTGGCAGCCGGTCTAAGCAGAACCAATGAAGTGGTGATCGTGGACCTCGAGAATCAAATAGTTACCTCCACCATCAATCAGTCCAATTATTATGACAGTGCAATCTACTCTTACACCACCGCGGAGTTGACCTTCAGCCCGGACTCAAAGTGGCTGGTGGGGCGCTTTGGTGGTTCAGATCGTTTGATGGTCTGGGATGTGGCCGCCGGCAGAGCGACCCAAAACGGGATCCTCTTCACCGGCTACGGCAGCAAATTCACTTTCAGTCCGGACGGCAGTCAGTTGTTTGGTTTCATGAATGAATCCGGTAAAGATGGATATTCGGTGTGGAATACCTCCACCTGGGAGTGGGAGTTTTCAGAAGCCGAGGTGGCTGCCAGCGAAGTACTCTTCCCATCTCAAGACGCTTACCTCCTGGTCGAGAACACCAAGACGATCTCCCAATACTGGGCGGAATATCCGAAACTTCAAACCACGAATGATTTTTCTTTCGTCCAGTTTAGCCTGAAAAAGTATGAGCCTGATTTGTCTTCCTTTGATTTGGGTGCTGAAATCTATAGGGCGGAATATTTGGATGAAAACACACTGTTGACCAATACTGATCAAGGCATCCAGATTCGTGATGCCGGCACTTATGAGGTACTACGTGAGGTCAGCGGTGAAATCTATTTTGGAGAAATTTCCGCCGACAAAAGTACTTTAGCTGCGGTTTTACCGGATCAAAGCATCCAACTTTACGCGCTGCCAGAACTCACCCCGGGCAGATTGATCAGCGGGCAGAACGGGAACATTTTGCGATTATTCCTGGAACCGGAAGGCAAAACCCTGATCGTAACTTCTGACCCTAAAACGGTGGGTACTGAAACGGTTGTGTGGGATTGCGCCAGTGGTGAACGTTTGGGCAGCTTTGAGAACGCCTATTCGACCATTTATTATTACTTTCTTCCTGGTGAGATCTACGGCGTGGCACCGGATTTCTCGTTGGTGACCTGGGACCCATCCAGTGGGGAGCAGGTGCATACCTACATGGGATCAACTGTGGAGGCAGAAGGCATGCTGGCCGTTAACCCGGGCGGGGAAAATACATTTGGCGTCGCCAAAGAAGGCATCTATCGCCTGGAATGGAGCGCCTATCCTTCCACCTATAAAATGGTCGAACATTCTTTTGACCAGGTGCTGCAAATGGCCATATCAGACAATGAGGAGCGTCTGGCGGTTTTGGCGCCCGAGGGGATCGAGGTCTTTAACCTGGTAAAGGGAGAGTTGGTCAAAAACATCACAGGTGATTTTGCTTCCATCGCGTTCATCCCTGGTTCTGAAGACTTGTTGGCAGCAGAGAGCAGCAAGCTGATAGTTTATTCAGATGATCTGCCGGCTGCCGCAAGATCTGAGAAATTCTTCTATACTGAAGGACTTCGAGATCCACAATTTATTGTGGAAGGCAGCCCATACGCCCCCGCTGGGGTTCAAGAAGCCAAGGATCTGGTGGCCATGGTTAGCCCCAATGTGAATGGGGATTTTTACTACGATCCTTTGAATGGCGATCTGGACTGGGTGGGACTGCATGACATTTATTACGGCTACGGCGTGGATCAATACAGCCCAATCATTACCGCCTGGTCACCGGATGGCGCCAACCAGGCCAGCCTGGTTACGAACGAACCCTACGTGATCTATGTGGAAGTGAACCCACCCACGCAGGAACGGGAGGATGAGCCTCTCGCAGCACAGCAGCGAACCCTAACAGATTGCAGAGAATTGAACGATCTGTCCATCAAGATGGCTGACAACGGACGGGTGGTTGTTGAATGTGGAAGCTACTCTGAGGGGTACTCCTTATATCTTTATGAGGGCAACCCCTTGGAATTGGTTGAGACGATCGATTTGGGGTCAACAAAGAGTGAGTCGCTGGCACTCTCCGCGGATGGGAGTCGGCTGGCTTACGTTCATAAAGTGGAAGACGCATATCGTTACGAATTCAAGCTGATCGATCTTGAAGTGCCTGGAGAAAGCAAGGTGCTGATCAGTCTCGACCAGGGCGACGTGACCGGCGGGAACTATTCCATCGAGAGCCTGGCTTTTGACTTGAACGGCGAGCTGCTGGCCGTGGGCGGCACCAACGGCTCCATCCTCCTTCTGAACGCGGCCACGCTTGCCCACCTGGCAACCATCGAAGGGCACAGCAGGGCCGTGGACGGCCTGATGTTTTTCAACGATAACCAAAACCTGCTTTCCACCAGCGCGGACGGCACCATCCGCGTGTGGGGGGTGGGCGACCTGGTGGAATAAAGAAACCGATGTGAAGCGAACTCCCGCTCAGAAATGGGCGGGAGTTTTTTGATCGGAAAAGTGTTTGAAAGGTCAAAAAGAAGCTATATTTCAGACAGAAGTGAAGCCAGATAATCCTCGGCGCGGGCGCGTAACAAGGAAGAGGTCAGTCCATCCAGGCCAAATTGGGGCCAGGGGGCATAGACCTCCGGCGGGCCGGGCAGCAGCTCGATCAGTGCCATCAGGTCCCAGTAGGGATGCCAGACGGAAGGTCCGCAAATTTCGATGGCCAGGTCGCGCAGGCGGTCGGCGGCCGGCAGGCCGTACATCTGCATCAGGTTGAGGCGGTTCCAGGCCAGGTCGTAGGGCTCGGGTCCGCGGCAGGCGTTGATCCAGTCCACGATGCCGCTGAGGGTCTGCCCCTGCCAGAGGGTGTTCATGGGGTGATAGTCGCGATGGATGAAACAGGTGCGCGTGGATGGGGCGGGCTGGTTGACGATCTGGATGGCCTTTTGCCACAGTTCAGGCTGGGTGGACCAAGCAGGAATCGTTAACTTTTCAGGTTTGTTGTAGGGAAAATAAATCCACTTGAAATCGGCGGCATCCAGGGCGTGTAAAAGTTGAAGGGCGGCGGCCATCTGACGCAGCCAGCCATCAAAGTCAGGGGGCAGCAGGTTGACCTCGCCTTCTACGCGGGTCATGAGCACGGCGGGGAATCCGCAACGCGAGCCGTGGGCATCGAAGGCGACCAAGCGCGGTACGGGCAATCCACTTTGAGAGGCGAGCCGCAGGGCGCCGGCTTCGTGTTCGGCCAGGCCGGGTTCTTCGAGCAGCCACTGGCGGTTGGTGAGCAGGCGCAGCACCAGTTGCGCGGGTTTACCCCCGTCGCTGACATTCAGCAGATAGAGTTCGGCTGAGGTGCTGCCCTGAAGCTGGCGAACGGATTCGATGACTGACGCGGAGCCGAGACTTGAGCATACCCAAGCAGTGATGGGTGGGGGAAGTTGTGTGGAAATTGACATGGAATGATTTTACAGGATAGTCTCATTAAAATAAAACCAGGCGTCAAAGCGCCTGGCGGGTTGCGATCCAGTAAGATCACTTGCTGATGGGCTGGCGGATGATGGTCTTGAGCTTCTCCGGGGCGGTCTTGCGGGCATCGTTCATGTAGATCTCGTGGTGTTTGCCGTCGAGGCGGTAGCCTTGCTCTTTGGCGAAGGCGTGCATGTTGGCAATGGTGGGACCTTCGTCGGCGTAGGCGCCGTAATACATGACCTGCACACAGGTGCCCTCCGTGTAGGTTTCGAGCCGGGCGGCGCGTGAAAGCGGACCCTTGCCTTTTGCGATGGCTTGCTTTCGGGCTTCTTCAAACAGGGCTGGGGTGATGAAATCCGGCTGCAGGATCATCATGGTCCAGTCCCAATCCTCTTTTCTGGAAGTGCTGAAGTCTTGCATGTCGGGCACCCACCACAAGCCTTCAAGACCCATAACGTTGTAATCCTTCTCGAGGGTTTTCTTGACATGGAATTTCAGGGTGTAAGCCAGGGCATAAAGGGTTTGAATGGCTTCCACATACATAGGCGCGGTGTTGGGGTTGCCGTGCCCATCCACCATGATGTAGTTCAGCGGCGGAACTTCGAGGATGGTGAATTTGTCTGCCGCGGGGGTATAAAGGGGTTTATACAGTTTTTTGAGGTCGAGTTTTTCCATTTTGTTTGATTCCTTTTTGGTAGTCGGCTAAAAAATGTTGAGACCAGGCCAGTTCGGCCTGGATGAGTTCGGCGGAGAAGGTGAACATGGCGCGCACATGGGGGGGGAAGTGCGGCTGGGTCAGGGCGGGGTGTTGTAAGAATTGCTCTTGTTTGGAGAACAGAAAGGCAATGCGTTGAGAGAAGGCTTCTTCCACCTCGGACGGGGTGAGCAGGGGCAGGCAGCTCAGCCCCAACAAAAAGCGGCGGTGGTCGTGTTCCGTGAGCGTGACGGCCTGCAAGACAGCATCATGCAGGGCGATCTGCCCGGCCGGAGTGGCTGCGAAGACCTTTTTGGCGGGTCCGCGACCGGCGGCAGGCTGCAACGTGGAATCGGCCAGCCCTTTTTTCACGAGACCGTTCAAGATGAAATAGATGGAGGAAAAGGCCACCTCCGTCCATTCGCGCATGCCGCGTTCTTCAATGACCTGCTCCAGCTCGTATCCATGGCGGGGGGATTCAGCGATCAGGCTGAGGATGGCCAGTTCAGCGTTGGTAAGGGATTGTTCTGACATAAAAATATTATAGTACTATAATAAAAAGATGTCAAGAAAAAACTCCCTGGCGAGGGGAGTTTGGATCATTTCTTTTGAAAACTGCTTAATCGTACGGCTTGTTCCAGGGAATTGACCAGCGCCTGCGCCTGCTGTGGCGTCAGATAGATGTGGCTTTCATCATGGATAAATAGTTTCTCAGATTCAGGGCAAGACTCGATGATCTTGAGACAGATGTTATCTTCGTAGCCGCAGTCATCCGACTCGAAGAAGATCTCGACCTGAAGGCTTTCATCCAAAAGCAAGATCGGTTTCATTTTTGTCTCCGGATTTAGTATAGACGAATCGGGAGCGAAATTCAACTATAATGGCCTGTGTGCAGTAAAGGAAGTTCAATTACTCGGAAAGGATATAGGTATGCCATCAAGATTTGGCAATGCTTTCATGAGTTGGATGATCCGCTCTCCATTTTGGGGGTTGATGGGCAGCGGAATGGCAGTCATAACGGTTAAGGGGCGCAAGAGCGGCCGGGCGATCTCGACCCCGATTAACGTGATGCAAGAGGGTCAGACTTATACCGTGATCAGCAGCCGCGACCGCATCTGGTGGAAGAACCTGCGTGGCGGCGCCCAGGCTGACCTGCGTGTTTCGGGCAGGGACGTC
>CAYYRU010000053.1:5480-18032 GCA_964474095.1 uncultured Anaerolinea sp. | reverse complement strand
ACGATCAACAGGACCACCGACCAGGTGATGATCTTGTTACGAGTAGATTTTTTCATAGTGCCTTCCCTGTTATACCAAAATAAGGTTTTATCTAAAGGAGAAAAACACACTTCTCCATAATCTTTAGTTCGAGATGGAACTATACTACGACGGCATGGCGCTGTCCAGAGTTGCCGGGTGAAATCTTATACAACACTAATATACGCAAGCTTCATCTTTCAGATGCATCGATCCCTCCTATGAAGGATTGGTATAATCCAAACATGAAATTGGAACGCTTCTACCAGGCTTTTGTTTTTCTTCTACTCTTCCTGCTGGTATTTACTCTATCAACTCCCGTGGCAATAACGCCCACTGCCAGGGCGCAGCGCTATACATTGCCGCTGGAATTTGATTATCTCAGTTGGGAGTTCGATGCTTTTTTGACCAAACTCGAACAGACCGGCATTGATCCCTGGCAAAGCCTCTCTCCAGAACAACAGCACCAACTGGTATTGGTTTATTTTGACCTGGTGCGGCAATTGGAACAAACCCAGGCTACCTTGCAGCAGATCTATGCTGATCCAAACATCACGAATACCGGGCAAACCGCCAGCCCTCTGCTTACACGCCAGGAGCAACTTCAATCATCGTTAAAAACATTGACCCCGCTGGCAGAATCCATCTTGCAGGGGCAGGTCGGCACCATCCTCGCGGAGCAAAACATTGCCAGGCTTGGCAGCGCTCTACCACCCATTCTCTTTCACACCACCCCCCTGCCCAAAGCCTTGATCCTCTCACCGCGCGATAAGATCGAACAGGATGTAAATATCTCACTACTGGCAGATCTCACCCTTGAGCAAATCACGCAGCTCGAAGAGCGCATCGAAATTGCCACTGGCGAATCCGCGCTGGTGGTGGATGTGGGCGGCATTGGCGTTTACCCTACCATGGTGATGCGTTCTTCCAACCTGCCGTGGATCATGGATACCATCGCGCATGAATGGACTCATAACTACCTCACCTTGCGGCCTTTGGGGATCAATTATGATCTCACCCCCGAACTTCGCACCATGAATGAAACCACCGCGGCCATCGTGGCTGAAGAGATCAGCCGTATCGTGTTGCAAGAATACTATCCCGAATTTGTCGACACGCGTTCCCCCGGCTTGCTGCTGGCATCCCTCAACCTTCCAGATGGAACGTTTGATTTTCGACAGGAAATGCACACCACCCGCGTGCGTGTGGATGAACTGCTGGCGCAAGGAAAGATCACCGAAGCCGAGGACTATATGGAAGCGCGCCGCGTGATATTTGTTAATCACGGCTACGCGATTCGTAAACTCAACCAGGCCTATTTTGCTTTTCACGGAGCTTATGCTGATCAACCTGGCGGGGCCGCCGGACAAGACCCGGTCGGCCCGGCGGTGCGGCAGCTCAGGGCGGAGAGTGATTCACTGGCCGAGTTTTTGCGTACCATCGCCCAAATGAACAGTTTTAGCGAATTACAACAAACCCTTTCCAGCCAACCCAACTAATCGAGAGAATCGTCGGTACTGGAGGAGATTTCGGGCAGATCATTTTCGATCTGGTCAGGGGTTTGCCCTTTTTCGAGACGGTCAACCACCTCATCAAACTCCCCGGGCAGGTCATTTGCCCCCAACTGCGTTTTCATCTCGCGCATCATCCTGCCCAGCGCCTGCGGATCATCATCCAGCGCGCTCATATTGGCAGGGTCGGCCAGTTCGGCCAGCCGGCTGCGGTCGCCCAAGGCAAAGCGCACCTTGCGGATGAACCTCGTCACCCGGTCAGACCCGCAATGCGGGCATTTGGCCTGGTAGCCGTCATACTCGGCATATGTCAGGCGCACTTCAAAACGCTTGCGGCAATCAATACAACGAAACTCATAAACCGGCATCGAACCCTCGATAACAATTTCATTTTTATCCATTATAATCTTTGCAAGTTAGAATATTATGGCTGAAAGTCACCCGCCGAGGACTCAAATGAAAACGGAAGAATTAAGTTTCGATCTCTACCACCCCCAGCCGATCTTGATCGTCATTTCTGGAACCTCAGGCATTGGCAAAGACGCCGTATTGCGCGGTTTGAAAGACCGCAACCTGCCGCTGCACTTTGTGGTCACGGCCACCAGCCGCGCCCCCCGGTCGGATGAGGTGGATGGCAGGGATTACTTCTTCTTCTCACCCGAAGAATTCAAGCGCCGCATTGACGCGGGTGAATTCATCGAATACGCCACAGTCTATAACCAATACAAGGGCGCCCTGCGCAGCCAGGTGGATGACGCCTTGCGCAGCGGCAAAGACGTGGTCTTGCGCGTGGACGTGCAAGGTGCCGAAACCTACCGCAAGATGTACCCTGAAGCGGTCTTGATCTTTCTCATCCCCAACAACACCGAAGAATGGTTTGGCCGCCTCAAATCTCGCAACACTGAAACCGCTGAAAACCTTAAGATCCGCGTCGAAACGGCCAAAGAAGAAGTCAGCCGCATTGACCTCTTTGATTACGTGGTGGTCAATGCCGACCACAGGCTTGACCAGGCCGTGGACGACATCATCGACATCATCAAGGTGGAGCATCACCGCGTTCACCATAGAAAGCTGATCTAAATGTCCCTCCCCAATTCAGAGACTCCCCCACCTGCCCAGCCAGGTGAAGTCGTTGTTCAGGTAAAACTAAAAACAAATGTCAAAAAGCCGATGGTCACTTACGTGATTTTGGCGGTGACCATCGCAATGTATGCCGTTCAATTCCTGATGCAAACCTTCATGGGTTACGACTTCCCAACCCTATTGGGAGCCAAGATTAATGAATTCATCCTGCGCGGAGAAGTCTGGCGCCTGATCACACCGGTGCTGCTGCATGCCAACCTGATACACCTGGCCTTTAATATGTATGCCCTCTTCTCGATCGGTTCAGGGCTCGAGCGTTTCTACGGCCACAAGCGCTTCTTGTGGCTTTACCTGATCGGTGCTTACACCGGCAATGTCTTGTCATTTTTCCTTTCAGATAATCCCTCGCTGGGCGCTTCCACAGCCATCTTCGGGCTGGCCGCCGCCGAGGGCGTGCTCATACTACGCAACAAACGTCTTTACGGCAATCGCGCTCGCTCCATGCTGATCAACCTCGGATTGGTGCTGGCGGTCAACTTATCCTTCGGCTTTACCCCCGGCTCCAACATTGACAACTGGGGGCACCTGGGCGGATTGATCGGCGGTATGGCCTTCGCCTGGGCAGCCGGTCCCATTTTCAAATTCCAACCTGACCCCAACGGCGGGTTTGAACTGGTGGATTCCAGCACCCCGCACCAGACCTGGTGGGGATTCCTGCTTTCGGCGGGTCTGTTCACCGCCATCGTCATCGGCAAGATGATCGCCGCATAAAAAAACGGACACATTTGAGATGTGTCCGTTTCTCTTTAATCAAACTGCCTCACGCCCCACCGCTGCCATAAAAGGAAGGATCTGTGGGTGTCTGCCCGGAGGGATCCCACACGTACACGAAATCACCCATCTCAGCCCAGTCATACAACCAGTGGGAATCCGCGATCGAAAGATTCACGCAGCCGTGGGAGCGTTGGTAGCCAAATAAAGTATGCCAGTAAGCCCCGTGCAGAGCGCGCGCCTCGTCGAAATACATAATGTAAGGCACATCTTCGAGATAGTAATAATCCGAACGGTCGGCTTCAAACGAACCGCGCATATACTCATGATCGATCATTTTGTAGATCTGAAACACACCAGGCTGCGTGAAGAATGGATCCACGCCCGTTGCGATAAGAGTGGCAAACACCACCTGGCCGCCCTCGTGCACCAGCAGCACCTGCTCGTAAAGATTGACCTCGATCCAGCGGTCGCTTGTGACAGCCTCTGGTTTGTCGTTATTGGGGATAACCCTGGCCAATTTTCGATGGTCGATCCACTCGCGCGGACCAATGCGCACCCATTCGATCTCGCCTTCCATGACCGTGTCGTAGGTGTGCACCAGGTTAAAACGGTAATAGGTTTTGCCAGTTTCAGGCGCGTTGACCGAAGGCTCAGTGCGTGAAATGGTTTGGTCAAGGATCCAGGCAAAAGCCTGGGTGGGGTTCTCATCAAACAAGTAACCCTGAAAGAACGGGGGACTCTTTAAGGATACCGCTTCCTTGCTGATCCATTTTTGATTGGCAATTTTATAATAGATGCCCTTGGTGGTTTCTGCTTTGTCAATGATCGAAACATACTTGATCTTGCCAGCCGGAAGCTTGCTCGTCGTAACACCCGCCTCAATATCAGCGATATTGTTATAAAGCGGTGTTTCTTCATTCACGGCCAGCGCGTATGTGAAAGGCACCGTCCCCAAACTGGCCGGCGGATTGGTCATCAACAAGGGGGCTGCCGGAAACGTGATGCCCACCTGCGCCAGATCTTGCAGGTTTTTGGCTGGTCCCCGCATCAGGCAATTTTGAGTCTGGTAAGAATCGTCCTGATTGGGCAGGCACAACCCGGCATTCTCGTCCTCCGTGACAGGCGCGGAACCTTGCGCTCGCACGTGAGCAGGGGTTGAAAAGAACAGCGGCGAAATTAAGGCCGCCAGAAAGAGCGTGACAATGACTCGATGTTTCATCAAGGAATGATCCTGTCTCCAGTAATAAACTGTTTCTATTTTAACGTAGAATTCCCACCTAATGCCAGCACATTTTCAAGAGTGATCTCGTCGCGGATGGGGATGCCGTTCTCGGCAACCAGTGGAATGGACGGCTTCAGCCGGCGCGCTTCTTCCACGGCACCTGCGTGGATTTCAATGATGCGATAGCCGTTCTTCTGATAAAAACCCAGGGCGTTTAGATTATCGTTGGTGGTCACCAGCCTGCAGGCAGAGCAGCCGGCCAGTCTGGCGGTTTCTTCCACTTGTATCAACAAGGCCTTGCCCACGCCTACTCCCTGGCGAAAGGCATTCAGTGTAACGATCTCGCAATGGTCGCCGCTGATTTGATAAGTGATCAAGCCGATCACCTGGTCAGCCTCGACTGCCTTGTACCCCGGCAGCAGGTGCGGTGTGAAAACTTCAGCATGAACGATGATACATTCATCTCCCCATTCGCGCTGCATGATCGAGCGCACCCAGTTGCGATCATTTTCCTCAAGCGGAAGGAGTTGCATTTTCATCTTGCTTGGCCTGCGCCCTTTTTTGAGCCGCAATTTCCAGCATGGCCTGGTATCCTTTTTCGCCCAAGAAATACGCCAATTCCTGTGCGAAAGTCTCAATAAAGGGGATGGGATGATCCGCCAGACGCACACAGCTTCCGGCTTCGGTGGTAAGCGCTTCGAAGGTATCCAGCGTGAAGCGCCCCTGTTCATCCAGGTCGATCGGATGCAGGATGCAGTAAAAAGGTTTGAAACGCCAGGGGTGCAAACCGTTGGCCACCGCCGCAAGCTGCAGGGTGCATTTTCCATCGGTATGGCAAAAAGTGCAGGTGGTTCCACCATAATGCCAGGCGGCAGGTTCCACCGCGGTATGGATCACCTTGCCGCTGGGGCTGTTAACGTCATCGTCCTCCACCGGCACGAACCAATCCCCGGCGTTGACGCGCCCGTCAGGCATATGCGGCTGGATCAGGTGTGCGTTGGCGAGGATATCCTCCACCTCACGCCGATCCACCCACACTCCAAAGACGCAGCAAGCGCCCTTGCACTCATTCAACACGCAGCGTTGGATAGGCTCAGCCTCAAACATGCGCGGATTCAGGCGATTCTCGATCGGATTCTGCAATTTTTCCATGAAATGATTGTACCATCCATGTTTTCAACCGCCTTTTTGATTTAGTGTACAATAATGAAGAAATTATCGATCAATCTTATGAAGGAGCCCCCCAATGTCTGCCTGGAAAATTCTAATCACCGATGGTCTTGATTCCAATGGAATCGAAATTATGAAAAAATCCGCTGAAGTCGTTGACAAACCCGGCATCTCCGCCGAGGATCTGTTGAAAGAGATCGGCGAATACGACGCGCTCATCGTGCGCGGACGCACCAAGGTCATTCCGGCAGTCTTCGAGGCTGGCAAGAAGCTTAAAGTGGTCGGCCGTGCCGGCATCGGTGTGGATAACATCGACCTCCCTGCCGCCAAAGCCAACAAAGTGACCGTGGTGAACTCCCCCCTGGCCACCACCACCACCGTGGCTGAGTTGACCCTCGGCTTGATGCTCAGCGCCGTGCGCGAGATCGCCCGCGCGGATGCCTCCTTGAAGGCCGGCAAATGGCTTAAGAAAGAGTTTGAAGGCGCGGAATTGACCGGCAAGACCCTGGGCGTGATCGGTTTTGGACGCATCGGAGCCGCCGTGGCCAAACGCGCCGCCGCCTTTGATATGAAGATCCTGGGCTACGACCCCAACATCACCGATGAAGACATCGAACTGCGTGGCGGAAAACCCGTCAGCTTGGATGAACTGCTCATGCAGTCAGACATGATCACCATGCACCTGCCGCTCACCGCTGATACCAAGAACATGCTTAACAGCACCGCCTTCGCCAAAATGAAAACCGGCGTTTACATCATCTGCGCCGCCCGCGGCGGTGTCATCGACGAGATCGCCCTGCTGGACGCCCTCAACAGCGGCAAGGTGGCCGGCGCGGCTCTGGACGTGTTCTCCGCGGAACCCCCTGGTTTGACCGACCTGGTCTCTCACCCCAAAGTGGTGGGCACCCCGCATATCGGCGCCCAAACCGCAGAAGCCCAATCCAGGGCGGCCAACGACATCGCTGAAGAAATTCTGGCTGCCTTGAACAACCAGCCCTTGCGCTGGAAAGTCGCCTAAACTAATCACCAAAGGACACACAAAATATGAATCAAAAACTGGACAGGTTTAAGAAGATCTTGGCTGAAGTAACCGACCTGGTTGGAGCCGAGGCTCTGCTGGGTTGGGACCAACAAGTGAACATGCCCCGGGGCGGCGCCGAAGATCGCGGCAATATCCTCGAGACCATTGCCGGTTTGGTCCACGAAAAATTTACTTCATCCGAAGTGGGGGACTTGCTGGCTGACCTCAAACCATATGCCGATACGCTTGACCCCCGCTCAGACGATGCCTGCCTGATCAAACGCGTGGCGCACGATTATGAAAAACAGACCAAAGTCTCCACCCAATGGGTGTCTGAATTCGCCAAGGTGACCACCACCAGTCAAAGCGTGTGGGAAGAAGCCAAAACCAATAACGATTTTAAACTTTTCAGACCACATCTCGAAAAAGTGGTCGAAATGCGCCGCCAGTACGCCGATTTCTTCAAACCCTGGGATCATGTTTACGATCCCCTGCTGGACGATTTTGAACCCGGCCTGAAGACCACAGAAGTACAAGAAATCTTTGGCAAGCTGCGCCCGCAGCAGGTGGAGTTGATCAAAGCCATCGCCGGCAAGCCGGTCATCAATGACGGCTTCCTGCACATCCCCTACGACGAAAAAGGTCAGTGGGATTTCGGCGTGGACGTGGTGACCCGTTTTGGCTACGATTGGAACCGCGGACGCCAGGACAAGGCCATGCACCCCTTCACCACCGGCTTTGGCATTGATGACATCCGCATCACCACGCGTTTCGACCCCGAGCGGGCCGCTTCGGCTCTCTTCAGCACCATGCACGAAGCCGGCCACGCCATGTACGAACAGGGCGTCAGCCACTCGCTGCGCCGTACCCCCCTGGCCACCGGCGCCTCCATGGCTGTGCACGAATCCCAGTCGCGCATGTGGGAAAACCTGGTCGGCCGCTCCAAACCCTTCTGGAAGTTCTTCTACCCCAAACTGGTGAAACTCTTCCCGCAGCAGCTCGGCAACGTCAGCCTGGATGCCTTCTACAAGGGCATCAACAAGGTGGAACCCTCCCTCATCCGCGTGGAAGCCGACGAAGCCACCTACAATCTGCACATTATGCTGCGCCTTGAACTTGAGATCGCCCTCATGGAAGGCACCCTCCTGGTCAAAGACCTGCCCGAGGCCTGGAACGCGCGCATGCAGGATTACCTGGGCATCACCCCCAAGACCGACCGCGAAGGCGTCTTGCAGGACGTACACTGGTCCACCGGCAGCATCGGCTACTTCCCGACCTACGCCCTGGGGAACCTGGTCTCCTCACAGTTATGGGAAAAGATCCATCAAGACATCCCCAGCCTCGATGAGCAGATCGAAAAGGGTAAATTCGACGAACTGCTGGCATGGCTGCGCGCCAAGATCCATCAGCACGGTGCCAAGTTTGAACCACAGCAACTCGTCAAGGAAGTTACCGGCTCAACCATCACTCCCGAGCCTTACATTCGCTATTTGAAAACCAAGTACAGCGAGATCTATCAGTTGTAAATAAGGTTCATGCCATAAAAATCCACAGGGTAGGGGCGTATGGCTATACGCCCCTACAATATACTTCAAATAGAATTCGTAATAATCCTGACCAAATTGGTAGGCATACACCGTTGAAAACGATCTTCACCAGAATCCTCATTTTTGCGATCATGCTGCTTCTGATAAGCGCGTGTGTCAGGCCGGCCACTTCCAGCCTGCCGCTGACGAGCGCGGCCGCGCCAACCATCGCCCTGGTCACCCCCACCGGCGCGGATGCCAACCTCATCGCCAGCGTCACGCCAACCCAACCGGTCGCCGCCACCCTGGTGGTCAAGACCATGGCCGGCACGTCCATCCCCCCCACCATTCTGGTGCAGAACACGCCCACCGAGACCGCCACCCCCGAACCCACCATTCAGTCGGATGACTTTCCGCTCGCGTTGATCCAATTTGTCTCACCAGGCAGCCTTTCACAGTTAGCCACCCCCATCCGGGTGATCGCCAGCCTCAAACCCGGGAACGGCAACCTGGTGAGCCTGCAGTTGTTTGGCGAAAACGAACGTACAATTCATGACTCCGTCTTGAAAATGAAATATACCGAATCCGGCTGGGTCAACCTCGACCAGGAGATCAAATTTGAGATCAACGCCGCCGGTGAAGACGCCATGCTGGTGCTCACCACCCGTGACGAATTTGACCGCCGCATCGCCCAGAGCGCCATACCGATTTTCTTGATCCAATTGGGCAAGAGCGATATCGAGCCCAATGACTTCAACCAGCAGCCCTATGTGATCACATCCCCCCAGGCTAATTCCACCGTCAAAGGCGGGGTGGTGACCGTCAGCGGATTCGCGCACGCTTACAACACGAACCCCCTGATCGTCGAGCTGCTGACCGAGTCTGGCGGGGTAATGACTTCTCAGACGGTACGCCTGCCGCGTAACGCACAAGACCAAACATATGTGCCCTTCAGCGTCGATATCCCCTACGACGTGGATATTGAAACCCCGGTGCGCCTGAGCATCCGCCAGCGCTCCATCACGCTGCCCAACATCGACATCGCCCTCTCCAGCCAGCTCATCACGCTGATGCCCTGAGAAGCAATAACTGTTAAAAATATAAGACCCCGACAAGATCTGACACCTGATCGGGGTCTTTTTTATAACGCTAAGACTGTATTACTTCAATCTGCCGCGATGGCGGCGTTGGAGACATCCCTGGCCGTGCGGTCCAGTTGCATGATCGAGGGCACCATAAACGCCCAGATGGCCAGCAAAATGGTCAGCGCCCCGCCCGCCCAATACCACACCCGCAAGCCGAGGAACTCGGCCACCGGCGCCACCACCAGCATCGAGAGCGGCATCATGGCCGAGCAGATGCTGCCGAGCGTGCCCATCACGCGGCCCTGCATCTCGGGCGCCACCTTGCTCTGCATGATGGCCTGCAGCGGACCGTTGGCGATGGGGTTCATGAATCCCAGCAACGCCGCCCCCACCACCCCCAGCCAAAAGAGATTGGCCGGCGCCAGCCCAAAGATCAGCACGCCCAACCCCAGGCCGATCACCCCGCTCAGGCAGGTCACTATTTTGCTTTTGAAGCCTCCCCAAACGCCCAGGGTCAACCCGCCAACCACCACCCCGATGCCGAAGCACGATTGCACCAGGCTTAATTCCCACACGCCCTTGTTGAAATGCTGCGTCACGATCAGCGGCATCAACGTGTCGGATGGCAATAGCAAGAAGTTCAACAGGGCGGCCAGCATGGCCAGGTAGAGCAGGCCCTTCCATTTCTTCATATATCGAAAACCTTCTGCCACGTCCTGCAAAAGCAGTTTGGGGGTGAGCATGGCGGCCGCGTCGCTGCGCACCGGCTGCGGAATGCGGATGAACAGCAGCGGCAGAATGGCGATGATGGCCGTCAGCACATCCACCCCGATCACCTGGTAGAACGGCAGCAGTGACATCAGCAGCGCGCCCAACGGGGGCGCGATGATGTTCAATCCGCCATGCAACGCCTGGTTGACACCTGCTACGCGCGCCAGGTGCTTGTCGGGTACCATCAGCGAGGTGGAAGCCTGCATGGCCGGCCAGTGGAAGATGCCGCCCACCGAACGGAAAAAGAGCACTATAAAAATATGCCAAATTTGAACCAGGTCAAAGGCGAACAAGATCGCCAGGCTGAGCGTCAGCAGCGCGATCAGGGCATCCGCGAAAATCATCACGTAGCGCCGGTTAAGCCGGTCCACCAGGGCGCCGGCAAACGGTCCCAAGATCACTTCAGGCAAAATAGCCACAAAAGTGGCCATGGCCAGGGTGGCCGCGGAACCTGTCTTTTGCGTGATCCACCATACCAGCGCGAACTGCACCAGGCCGCTGCCCAGCAGCGAGAAGATCTGCGCCGTCCAGATGGGGATGAATTTGCGCATCCATTTTGGTTCGATCGTGTACGTTGAGTTTTCCATTTTTCCTCATTTAATAAAATAAACCCTGCACGCAGCCGCTGGCTCGTGTTCGAAAATCAAACTCGATTGATTCCTGAGGGTTATTCGATGTAGACTTCTACGTGTTCACCGTCTTCGTCATCGTAGACATCCATGATCTGGCCGGTCTTGCCGCTGGCCAGGGCTTCTGCCAGTTTGGCGGCGTCCAATCCCTCCACTTCAGGTGAAAAACGCATGCCCATGCGGATGCCCGCGTTGACCATTCCCAGCGGCAGGCGCACGTTCACGCGTGTGCGTCCACTGTCGGTATCGGTGACACGCACCCTGAAAAACCGCGCACCTTCACGCCCCGGGTAAACCGCCTTGGGTTCATCGGCGGCGGCCTTTTTGGAACTCGCGTCAAGGGTTTTCAGCAGTTCGGCGGCCATTTCTGGCGTGATCTTGCCTTCCTGCACCATCTTCAACACTTTTAAGCGCTCTTCACTCGAAGCCATTAACGACCCTCCACGGAGGATTTCGGTTCCACATATTTTTCGCCGCGCAGGCGCGCCTGGGCTTCATCCCAGGTGATCGTGCCCTGATCCAGCTCTTCAAGAATGTTGCGGCGATCTTCCGCCGAAAGCTGTACGGGGGGTTCTTCCTTGCCCGGTTCATAGCCCAGGGCGCGCACGATCTCGGTCAGTCGGCTGCGCAGCGTTGGGTATGAGAGTTTCATTTCCTCTTCCATGCGGTTCAGGCGGCCTTCACAGCGCACGAACGTCAGCAGGAACTGCATCTGCTCCGGGCTGAGGTGCCCAAAAGGCGTATGCTCCGCGACGAAATGCCCTTCGATGGTGGTGTCGCAGTTGACACAGTACAGCTTGGTGACCGCCAGGTCGCTGTTGCATACCGGACATTTGTTTAGGGTTGGGTTGATCATGCCTGCCTCGTGGTTACGAATAAAGTCTTTGTTCGGTGGCGGAACGCTGCGAATTGTGGATCGCGACTCCCGCCTGGATGAGCCTATCGGCCAAGAACATCAAAACTCGTGATGGCCTACCTCGTCTGACCGGCTTATCGTTCAATACCATACCGCGAAACTCGGCCGGCAGGTCGCTGAACGCTTGTTTTTGTTGATAGACTCTATATTCTACTTCAATCCTGGTCAGATTCATAAAACCTTCCTTTGGTTCATCAACAAAAGCGTATCCTGCGCTGACATAATAATAGCACACATATTAAAATTGTCAATATGTTATTTAATATTATTTAGTTTTGTTAGGCTTTTTAGTGATTATATTTATTATTTATTCAATTTTTTACTCAGCCAGGGCTTTACGCTCCCCCTTGAGGAACCAGTTGCCCTTGCGGTCGTCACAATTTTCGGGCGCGCGGTCAAAGTACAGTTCAAAAAACTGGCCTGAAGCTACTTTGACCCTGAAATAGAACTTGCCCACCCCCCACGAACCCTTACGCAGGGCGCTGGCCAGGTGTGCCGGTTTCATATTGCGCGCCATGGTGCCGTGCCGCTCAAAATCCGCCCATTCTTCCAACACCTCAACGATCTCAAAGGTCTCACCGCGCCAGCTAAAAGCCTGCGGGCAGGTCGGGCTTTTCTCATAGGTGGGCGGCTTGGCAAAAAACACTTCGATGGGGTCGTCATAAAAATGATAGGGGACGGTTTTCATGGGTGCTCCATTCGGTTGCCTGTTCATATTAATCATACCTGCAAATAATGGTTTGTGGGTTTGATCTTTGAATTTCTATCTGATAGACCTCACCCCCCATCAAATGACAAATATAGATAATGCTCTTGCCCCCTCTCC
>CAYYRU010000053.1:0-5380 GCA_964474095.1 uncultured Anaerolinea sp. | reverse complement strand
GGGGGTGAGGTGTATCAAAACAATCCTCTTATCATCGTGAAACAAATGGATTATTATCTCAAGACTCAAATATTAAAGAGAGCACCTTGAACAGGTGCTCCTTATCAATAAAAATAATCTAATCTTCCCAATCATCCGGCTCGGCGTGGACGTAGGCGCGGTCCACCCCGGGGAACTCCTCCAGGCGCTTGATGACCGCGTCTGTGATCTCATGCGTCTCGTTCAATGTCTTTCTGCCATCTACGTTAATATGAAGATCCACCATCAGCCGCGGACCGACGTAATCGGTCATAATATGATGCACGCGCATCACCCCGGGCACCTGCTCGGCGGCTTTGACAAATTCTTCCACTTCAGTTTTGCTGGCACCCTTGCCTGTTAAGAAGCCCAGGTTCTCCTTGCCGGCCTGAAAAGCCTGCCTGAAGATCCACAACGCCACCAAAAAGCCGGCCACCGGGTCAGCCAGCGGATGGATGAAATTCGAACCGATGACACCGATAAAAGCCGCCACCGAGGTCAACACATCGCTCAAGTTGTCTTTGGCGGTGGTGTTCAACGTGGGGCTCATCAATTTCTTGGCGATCTTACGGATCCACACGAACATAAAGGCTTTGATAGCCGCGCTGACCAACAACACCAGCGTCGGCAGGTCAAGCGCCACTGCTTCACCCCCCGATTGATACCGCACAAAAGCATTGCGGGCGGCTTCAAAACCCGCGAAAGCCATCGACAAAGTAACCACCAGCCCCACCAACGGCTCAAAGCGCGAGTGCCCCTGTGGATGAGACAGGTCGGGTGGCTGCATGGCCATCCACAGCCCCACCACCATCAATAGTGAATAGACCACATCCGAGATCGAGTTGGCCGCGTCCGCGTAAATGGCCGCGCTGCCCGATACCCCTGCCACAATTGCCTTGCTGGCCGCCAGGACCAGGTTGCCGCCCAACGTGATCCACAGCGCGTTGCGATAAAGACGGTTCTCTTCTTTTTTGGATTTATAGTCTCTGACCCAGCGCATGCTTTTTCCTCTTATAGGTAATAAAAAACCTCAAAGGGACGACTCACGTTTGTGAGGGTCGCACCTTTGAGGTTCTTAGTCCTTGCTCATCCGGGCTGAGTGCTCCGTCCGGCGGGTTTATTTTAGCACAATCTACTCACAAATGTTGCAATTAAAAAGTTAATTACATCCACCGTGCCCGTCCAAACATGGCGCCGCTTCAAATTGGATGGTGGTGTGCCGGATGTGAAACTCCTCGTCCAATAACTTTCTAATGGATTCCAATACCACAGGTTCCTGCCCCGCGTTCGGTTTCTGCAAGATCACATGCGCGCTGAGCGAAATTTGATCCGACCCCAGGTTCCAAACATGCAAGTCGTGCACAGCCTTGATGGCCACGATTGAATTCAGGCGTTCCTTGATTTGGTTGACAGAGAGCCCTTCGGGCACCCCTTCCAACAGGATGTGCAAAGCGCTGCGCGTCACCCTTATGGCGCTCACCAGGATGATCACGCCGATCAAGATCGAGATCAGCGGGTCGATCCAATTGAGGCCGGTCAGCCCAATCAGAATGGCCGCCGCGATCACCCCCACGGAAGAGATGGCATCCCCCAGCACATGCAAAAAGGCGCTCTGCACGTTCAGATTGCGCTTTTTTGGTTCATGCGCATGCTCGTGGCCATGATCCTCGCCATGTTCGTGTTGATGCCCGCCCAGAACAAAAGCCACCACCAGGTTGACCACCAGGCCGATCACGGCGATGATCAACATCTCGGTGCTTTGTATCTCCTGCGGTTCTTGAAAGCGTTTGACTGCTTCGACCCAGATGCCGATGGAGATCACGAACAGCGACGCCCCGTTGATCAAGGCCGCCACCACCTCAAGGCGGTGCCAGCCAAAAGAGTGCTGATCATCCGGCGGGCGGATGGATAAGCGCAGCGCTACAAAGCTCAAGGCCAGCGCGAAAATATCCATGAAGACGTGCGCCGCGTCAGAGAGCAGCGCCAGCGAGCCAGAGATCAACCCGCCGATTACCTCGGCCAGCAATATCAGCGAGGTTAAAACAAGCGAGAAGATAAACTTCTTTTGAATGGATCTGGTTTCAGTTGGGATCATAAAGAAGGTACTACTCTTTTCCGACCTCGATCTCCGCCACGCTGTTTAGAATGTATGTCGGGCGGTATGGGAAGCGCTTGACATCCTCACGGCGCGAGACCCCAGAGAGCACTAAAATGGTTTCCAGTCCGCTCATCACGCCGGCCACGATATCCGTATCCATGCGGTCGCCGATCATGGTGGTGTCTTCTGAGTGCACCCCCATGTAGCGGATGGCACTGCGCATCATCAGCGGGTTGGGCTTGCCCACAAAGAAGGGTGCCTTGTTGGTGGCTTTTTCGATCAGGGCGGCCAGCGCCCCGGTGGCGGGCACGATGCCGGCCTCAGTCGGGCCGGTGTTGTCAGGATTGGTGGCAATGAACATGGCGCCGTTATTGATCAACCGTACCGCTTTTGCGATCATCTCGAAGTTATAAGTGTTGACCTCTCCCAGCACCACGTAATCGGGATCGGTGTCGGTCTGCACGTAACCCACCTCGTGCAGCGCCTGGGTCAACCCGCTTTCGCCGATGACATAGGCCTTGCCGTTGGGGTTCTGATTTTGCAGGAACCTGGCGGTGGCCATGGCCGAGGTGAAAATGCGTTCTGCCGGCACCCTCAACCCGATGGTGTTCAGGCGGTGTTCCAGGTCGCGCTGCGTATACAGCGGATTGTTGGTTAAAATGAGGAACTTGGTCTCGCTGTCAAGCAGACGCTTGATGAACTCGTCCGCGCCCGGGATCAAGGTTTTACCGGTGACCAGCACCCCATCCATATCGATCAAATAGTTTCTTTTCATGGCTTCTTTGTCCTTACCCTCATTTTAACATGAAAGACATTATTGTATTTGAGGTCACGGATATTGGGTTCAATATGCAATTTTGATTTTTATAATAGAAGCTATTTCGTGTATTTAGTAGATTTCGTGCTTTTCGTGTTCCTTTTTATCTCTCTATTATTCATTTCCCACTCCAGCATGTAAACCAAATCGGGTATAATCAATCATCGTTTACCGGTCAAGAACAGGAAAAGCCATGCCCCGTCAGCGATCCATTGAGGATTTATCTTCTGATGAAATCAGGCAGCTTCTCGTCGAAAAGAAACGCGTGGAACGGGAAGCCCGGCTGGATGCCTATCGCAAGACCGGCAGGGTAATCCAGGTCGAAGAGGAATCCCCGCAGTACGACCTTCAACCTGAGACCGCGTCCGTGGAAGAGGAGGAAAATGCTCCTCGCACGCAACGCCAGCGCTCCCGCGCCCGCCGTAAGAAAGGCATGGATCGTTTTCTGCTGGCCGTCGAGATCGTGGCCTTGGTGGGCCTGGTGGTCATCATCCTCAGCGGCGCCAATTTCTTGCGCACTTTCAACCAGAATTACGCGGCCGAGCTTGAGAACCCCCTGCTCACGCCCACTGCCTTGATCACGGCTGTGGTGCTGCCCGGCGGACACACCGCCCCGATCGAAGGAGCCGAAGTCAAACCGAACGATGCCGAGATTCCAGAGCATCTTCGTCCGCTGATGCAAAGCTACGCCGATCTGCCCATCCCCACCCCGGGTGCGCGGCAGGCCAGGCAGCTCCAGATCCCGGCCATTGGCTTGAGCGCTCCGGTCGTCCCCGGCGACGGCTGGGAACAGTTGAAAAAAGGCATCGGCCAGCACCTTAACACGGCCAACCCAGGCGAGGTTGGCAACATGGTGGTATCCGCCCACAACGACATCTTTGGCGAACTCTTCAAAGACCTCGACAAGCTGAAACCCGGTGATGAAGTGATCGTCAGCACCCAGAACAAATCTTTCACCTACATCGTCACCGACACCCAGATCGTGGAGCCCACCCGGGTGGACCTGATGGCCCCCACCTCCAATGAAACGCTCACCATGATCTCCTGTTACCCCTACCGCATTGATACACAGCGCATCGTGGTAACGGCGGTCTTGCAAGAAGAATAAATAATAAAAATCGTGTTTTGAGGAGTTACACATGTCAGCATCAAACAAGAAACGTTCAGTCAGTTCAAGTGTTATGCAATCAGAAGCAAAAAGCGCCCCTGCGGCAAAATCCGCTGCACGTTCCTCCGCCACGGCTGAATTCAACCCTGATTACGGTTACGTTAAGAAGGATTTAACCCGCATCGCCATCCTGGCAGGGTCGTTTTTTGTGATTTTGGTGGTACTCGCTTTCTTCCTTCGCTAATAACTCCCTTGCGTCGGCATGGGGAAGATCAGGAAAAATCTAGATAAGGAGAGAACTATGTCACACATGTTTGTACCAGGTCCCGTGGATGTGGCGCCGGAAGTATTGGCCGCCCAGACAAAGGCGATGCTGCCGCATCGCAGTAAAGATTTCGAAGCCATCTTCCAGCGAACGGAAGCCAGGGCCAAGGAACTCTTCTATACGCAATATCGTGTCTTCCAGGGCTCGTGTTCGGGCTCAGGTATGCAGGAAGCCGGTATCCGTAACTTTGTGCAAGAAAGCGTGCTCTCCTGTGTGAACGGATCTTTCTCTCAGCGTTGGAACGACGTGGCCACCAGCAACGGTAAAAAAGCCGATAAATTGGAAGTCGATTGGGGCGAGGCCATCACCCCTGACATGCTGCGCGACGCCTTGAAACAAAAACACTACGAAGCCGTCACCATCGTGCACAACGAAACCTCCACCGGCGTCGAGAACCCGGTTAAGGATTTGTGCAAAGTCGTGCAGGAAGTCAGCCCCGATACCCTGGTGCTGGTGGACGCGGTTTCATCACTCTCCGGTGTCAAGATCGAAATGGATGCCTGGGGTATCGATTTCTTGCTCACCAGTTCTCAAAAATGCCTGGCCCTGCCCCCCGGTTTGGCCCTGGGCGGCGCTTCAGACCGCGCCATGAAGAAGGCCGAATCCGTCACCAACCGCGGCTGGTATTTTGACCTGCTGCTGATGGAAAAACATCGTCTCAAAGACTCCACCCCCATGACCCCCGTCATGCCCTTGATCTACGCCCTCGACGTGCAGCTCGACCGCATCCTCGCCGAAGGCCTCGATGCGCGCTTTGCCCGCCATGCTGCCATGTCCAAGAAGGTGCAGGATTGGTGTTTGGCGCACGGCATGAGCATGCTGGCCAAAGAAGGCTACCGCTCCAAGACCGTGGTCAACGTCAACAACGACCTCAAATGGGATATCAGCGCCCTCAACAAATTCCTCACCTCCACCCGCGGCTTGCGCATTGCCAACGGCTACGGCAAGCTTAAAGACCTCACCTTCCGCGTGGCCACCATGGGTGAAACCACCCTGGCCGACGTGGATAACCTG
>CAYYRU010000052.1:0-18148 GCA_964474095.1 uncultured Anaerolinea sp. | reverse complement strand
CATGACTACATCATACGTTACTTTGTGCGCTGGTCGGTGCCGGCCGAAGATGCCAGTCTGGCCGCGGACGTGCTGCTCTCGGCCGATATGCGGGGTGTAGATTCCCACGGCATGATCCGCCTCAATAGTTATTACGGTTCGCGCCTGCGTAAGGGGCTGATCAACCCCCTTTCACCCATGACCATTCTAAAAGAAACGCCCAACACCCTGGCCGTGGACGGCAACAACGGTCTGGGCCATCCGCTCGGGGTCAAGACCATGCGCCAGTGCATCGAGAAAGCCAAAGTGTCCGGTCTGGCCATGGCCACCGTCAGCAACAGCAACCACTACGGCATCGCGGGGTACTACGCCATGATGGCGCTGGAGCAGGATATGATAGGGGTTAGCTTCACCAACTCTGGTCCATTGGTGGCACCCACCCACGGCAAAAAGGCCATGCTGGGCACCAATCCCATTGCGGTGGCCGTGCCAACCTTGACGCAAAAACCCTTTGTGCTGGATATGGCCACCAGCATCGTGCCCATCGGCAGGGTCAGCGTCTATCAAAAAGAAGGCAAAACCATCCCTGCCGGCTGGGGGGTCAACAGCAGCGGCACGGTCACGGAAGACCCAAACCAGGTGATCACTGGCGGCGCGCTGATGCCCCTGGGTGGCACCGAACTCATGCGCGGATACAAGGGTTACGGACTGGCATTGGTGGTGGATATCTTCTCAGGCGTGCTGGCCGGTTCGGGCTTTGGAGAGAAGGTTTACGGCTCTTCAGGCGGAGCGGCAGCCCGGGTGGGGCATTTCTTTGCTGCCATCAATATCGAGGCTTTTCGCGAACTGGAAGCGTTCAAACGCGACATGGATGACCTGCTGACACAAATGAAGGAATCCCCCAAAGCGGATGGCGAAGAGCGCATTTACATCCACGGTGAGAAGGAATTCGAGAACGCCGAGCGTGCCGCGGCTGAAGGTGTGAAGCTTTCGGAGACCACAGTCAACATACTCAAGAAGACGGGGCATGAAGACGAGGTGGAATTCGATTTGGAGCCCATAAAGATCAATTAAAGTAACAGGAGGCATTCACGCCTCCTGTTTTACTATCTGATCTGACGAAGAATGCAGACTTCATCACCGGCAAGATGCAGCCAGCCTTTTTGGATCTTCGGCAACGCAGCGCGTTTGTTCGACAATAACAGCTCCCACCTGGCGTCGTTTAGCCTCGGACCTAAGGCAAGCTTGATCTTACGTCTGCCAAAGTTGCAAACGACCAAGACAGTCTGTTGCTCATCCTGGCGCAGGTAGGCCAGCACCTGGCGCGGATCAAAGGTCAGCGGCTGGAACATGCCCTTTTGCAATACAGGGTGTGCTTTGCGCAGAGCCAACACCTGGCGGTAGAAATGGAAGAGCGATCTTGGATCTGCCAGTTGGGCTTCCACGTTGCGAGTTGGGTAATTCTGATGCACCTTCAGCCAGGGTTTCGCAGTCGAGAAACCGGCATACTCCTGTGAATTCCACTGCATGGGCGAACGACAGCCGTCACGGCCTTTGACAATCGGCCAATAGCGCTTGCCAACAGGGTCCTGAATGTCTGCCCGCGAGAGTGGGATGTCGCGCATGCCGATCTCTTCACCGGCATAAAGGAAGGGCGTGCCGCGCAGGGTGAGCAGCAACCCTGCCGCCACCTTGAGACGTTCATCATCCGCCGGGGCGTGATAACGGGTGGCGCTGCGTGAGGTGTCGTGATTGTTCAAGACGTAATTCGGCCAGGAGCCGGGTGCTAAAGCGGCATCCCAATCGAGGATGGATTTTAGAAAAGCGGCCGGGTTCCAGCGGTTGTGCAGCAGGGAGAAGTTGAAACAGGCATGCAGCCGGCCAGGCTCACAGTACTTGGCGGCGCGCTCGCTGCCTGCCAAAAAGGTCTCGCCCACCACGTACCTTTCAGGGTATTGATCAAGGTTGGCGCGTATCTCTTCCACCACGCCCATCATCTCGGGGCGGTCGGCGTCATAGATGTGTTCCTGCTGGTCAAAGGGACGGATGCCGAATTTCACGGGGTTCTCGCGGAATTGATCGTCCTTGAAGTATTCGTTAAACACGTCCAGCCTGAAGCCATCCACACCCCGGTCAGCCCAAAAGCGGAAGATCGACATCATCTCAGCGCGCACCTCAGGGTTGCGCCAGTTCAGATCAGGCTGCTGCGGGCAGAACATGTGGTAGTACCACTGTTGCGTTTTTTGGTCATACTCCCAGGCGCGCCCGCCAAAAATGGACTGCCAGTTGTTGGGTGGGTACTGTTTCCCTTTGGGGTTTTCACGCCACAGGTACCAATCGCGCTTGGGGTTGTCTTTTGAATTGCGCGATTCGAGGAACCAGGGGTGTTGATCGGAAGTGTGATTGAGCACCAGATCCAGAATAACGCGGATACCGCGCTGGTGCGCCTGGGCTACAAGGTCATCGAAATCAGCCATGCTGCCGTACTTGGGGTCAATCCCTTTGTAATCAGCCACATCGTAGCCAAAATCCACATCGGGCGAGGGGTTGATGGGTGACAACCAGATGGCGTCAATGCCCAGGCTTGCCAGATAATCCAGTTTGCTAATGATACCCTGCAGATCGCCAATGCCGTCCGCATTACTATCCGCGAAAGAACGCGGGTAGATCTGATAGATCACGCCGTCACGCCACCACAAGTAATCTGACATATTTATCCTCATCAAAAGTTTGTCCAGTAATTATAAACATTTATCAATGTATTGGATTATTTTGAAGACATTTTCCATGAAGAGGTACAAGGTTTTATAAATCATACATTCCCACAAATTCCAATGCATAATTAATCAAAAAGGTGTATACATAAAAATAGTAGAAGGAAGACAAAAATGACCACTATATATGACTTTACAGTTGAAGACGCACAAGGAAAATCCGTTGCTTTGTCGCAATACAAAAACAAGGTAATGATCATTGTTAATACTGCCAGCAAATGCGGGTTCACTCCACAATACAAAGACTTGCAAGCGCTCTACGAGACCTGGCATGACAAAGGTCTCGAAATTCTCGCCTTTCCGTGCAACCAGTTTGCCGGGCAGGAAAGCGGCAGCGATGATGAGATTCAAGCATTCTGCCAGATGAATTTCGGCCTCACCTTCCCGGTATTGGCCAAGATTAAAGTGAATGGAAAAGACTCGCATCCGCTTTACAAATATCTGCGTTCAAAAGAAGGCACGCGCCTGGGCAGTCAGATCAAATGGAATTTCACCAAGTTCTTGATCGCAAAAGATGGCAGCATCTTTAAACGCTTTGAACCTAACGTCAACCCCAAAGAAATGGCTCCTTTTATTGAAGCCCTTTTAAAAGAAAAGGATATGGCGTAAGTTACACCTCGTCCTTTACTATTTTCCTTTCCACTATAATTGGCTACCTCTTTACAAGAAAAATCTGTCGGTTTGTTTTAAAATTATTAACTGCAATAATAAGCATCTTTTGTATTACCCTTTGGTTTCATAAAATGATCAATATCGTCACACCTGTCCCAAACAATCAAGTACGTGTGTTTTTAAGTGTTGAACTCTATTAAGTTAGAATAAATTACAACATAGAAGCACATGCTGCTTCCATGATCAATGCTTAAGAGGGAAAAAAAAGATTTGGATAAGGAATTTATCAAGGTGAGTTCTGTTTCCGCCTCTACCCACTTCTTTAGAGTACCACGCCGGATGGATGAATCACAACTGATAAAAATCAGGTGCTCTGTCAGCACTTATCTGACAAAACATCACCCTTAGTCAGGCCACCTGTTACTGGTTTTTCAATTAAAGAGGTTCAGAATATTAGGTACTCATTAAACTCATACAGGCCTATCGCAGAAAGGTGGAAAAATGAAAAAGGTCGCAATACTATTGATCGTCTGTATGTTCGTTCTCTCTGGATGTAAACCACAACCCACTGATGCACCAGCCACGCCTACCCCCACGGCCAGTCCGCAGCCAAGCGCGACCGCGACAATAACCATCACGCCGACGGTTACCAACAGCCCAACACCGAGCGTCCAATATAAGATCTTTGGTCTGAACTACGGACCCTTCACCCAGGAGGGTCAGAACCCGAATGAGGGCACCATCATCCCGGTCGAGCAACTGGCGCGCGAGATCGCTCAAATCGCCCCCTACACCCAATGGATCAGAACTTACGGCTGCAGCGGGTTGGAACAGGTGGTGCCCATCGCCCATCAGCATGGACTGATGGTGGCCATGGGCGCCTGGCTGAGTAAAGATGAGATCGCCAACACGCAAGAAATTGCCTGCCTGATTGAAAACGCAACAATATATCAACCTGAAATGGTGATCGTGGGTAACGAAACCCTTTATCGCAAGGACCTGACCAGTATTGAACTCTTGGGGTACCTGGATCAAGTAAGAAGCGCGTTACCTGACACATTGGTAACTACTTCAGATACCAGCGGCAGTTGGTTCGACCACCCTGACCTCGTGTCGGGCGTGGATGTTCTGCTGGCCAACATCTACCCCTATTGGGAAAGGATCGACATCGATCAGGCAGTGCTCGCAGTCAACCTGACCTACCAAAGGCTGACCAACCTGGCCGGGGAGAAAGAGGTGTGGATTGCCGAAACCGGCTGGCCTGATGAAGGCAAGATCATGGATGACGCGGAACCCTCCCCTGAAAACGCGGCTTACTATTTTCTCAACTTCACCTCATGGGCGAGTCTTAACAACGTTAACTACTTCTATTTTGAAGCTTTTGACGAACCCTGGAAGGCCACCCTGGAGAATCCGCAGGAAAGTCATTGGGGGCTGTGGACCAACGATCTCTTGAAACCAGGCATGGAGAGAGTGTTCGACGGAGAGGTGCTGCCCGACAACTGGACACCCACCGAAACGCCGACCGCCGCCCCGACCCAAAAAATCGTAGCTACAAAAACACCTTCAGAATCCATCCCCTCAGCAACAGGGTCGATCTACTTCTCGCTGCCAAACGGAGCGTCATGGCCGGAGAAAGGTTGGGTCAGGGGATATGCCAAGAACATTGATCCATCCCAATACAAGGTGGCAATCTATATTAAAGTTGGTGACGGGTGGTGGACAAAACCACTTTGGGATGCCCCATTAACCCTTATCTCAGCCAACGGATATTGGGAAAACGCCTACATCTCCGGCGGCGATGACGCCAATGCCACTGAAATTGTAGCCTTCCTGGTTCCCAATGGAACGAACGTACCGCTGGCAAGCGGAGGTGGTCTTCCCAATTTTGGAGATTGCCCCATGGCCAGAATCTCCAGATAGGAAAAACAAAATCTTCTCTGAGATGTGTTTCGGCTATCCTTACCCCTGGCCACCCCTGTTAGCCCCTTGTCATCTGACCGGGACTATGCTAGAATAAAGTTGTTAGTGGTACGAAATTCAAGGAGATTTCAACACCGAAAAGTGGGTAACCCCCACTTTTCTTATTATTCACAATCAACTGGTAAATTACTCAGGTGGAGAAAAGAATGAAGAACGAATTCACACTTGCTTTCAATGAAGTCCTCGAAGACAAGGGGCTTCCAAAAGAGATCATCCTGAAAGCCCTCGAATCGGCCATGGTATCAGCCTATCGGCGGTCAGTCAACGCATCTGCCCAGCAGGTGGTTGAAGCCGTGGTGGATACTGAAACCGGCAAAGTCACCATCTACGCTGAAAAAGAGGTGGTGGAGACCGTCGAAAACGACATCACCGAAGTCACGCTGGAAGACGCGCGCAAGGTAAACCCCGAAGCTGAATTGGGCAACCTGGTCAGTGTTGAGACCACCCCCACAGATTTTGGGCGCGTGGCCGCGCAAACAGCCCGTCAGGTGATCCAACAGCGCATCCGCGACGCCGAACGTGCCGCCCAGATCTTGTTCTATGAAAAACAATTGGGCGAGATCGTCAACGGCACCATCCAATCGGTCAACGGCACCGGCCTGACAGTCGGTCTTGAAATGAAAACAGAAGCCAGCATGCCTCGCAAAGAAATGATCCCTGGCGAGCGCTTTCACATTCATGACCGCGTGCGCGCCCTGGTAGCCGAAGTCAAAGACAACCAGCGCGGACCGCAGATCATCCTCTCGCGCACTCACCGTAATTTCTTGCGCCGCCTGCTCGAGAATGAAGTCCCCGAGATCTTCCACGGCATCGTCGAGATTCGCTCCATCGCGCGCGAACCCGGTCAGAGAGCCAAAGTGGCCGTAAGCGCCACCCAGCAAGGCATTGACCCCGTCGGAGCCTGTGTGGGCATCCGCGGCGTGCGCATCCAGGCCATCGTGCGTGAACTGCATGATGAAAAGATCGATGTGATCGAATGGAACCCCGATCCTGCTGTCTTCATCTCCAAGGCCATCAGCCCCGCCCGCGTCAGCGGCGTGTACCTGAATGAACAAAAAGTCGGCGGCGGCAAGACCGCCACCGTGGTCGTACCTGAAGATCAACTCAGCCTGGCCATTGGCCGCGACGGACAGAATGCCCGCCTGGCAGCCAAACTGACCAGCTGGCGCATTGATATCAAGAGTCTACCCGAGGCTGCTTCCGATTCGTTATTCAAGTTAAAGAACGACGCAGCCTTCGCAGTCATGCTTGCTAATGAAACCGAAAACGTCGCCAAGATGGAAGAATTCCTGGCCCGCAAAGCGGACGGACGTCCGCTGGCGCCTGAAGAATTTGACCTGATGGCCAAATTTGTTGACCGTGTGGAACGCAAAGCCACCGCCAAGACTGAAGAACAAAAGAAGGCAGAAGAGAGCCAGTTCGCTGAACTCAAGAAACTGGTGCCCGCCAACACCTTTACCCTCAACATTCTCGACAGCGGCCTGCCCGAACACGTGGCCTACATCCTTCAAGAAGCTGGTTTCTCCAGCCTGGGTGAACTGGCTGTGCAAATGAAGCTCGAACCCGACAACATCCTGCGCTTGCAGGGTATTGGCCCGCGCGCCATGGTCAATATTGAAATGCTGATGGCCTCACTGGATGAACAACTGGCTACTGAGAAATTAGCCGCAGAACAAAAAGCCGCCGAACCAGTGGCTGAAGTTGCACCTGTCGTGGAAGCCCCAACAACTGATAAAGCCGTTGAGGTTGAAAGCAAGGCTGAAGGCGAAACGGCTGTGGTTGAAGAAAAACAAGCCGTCGAAGCCCAACCAGAAGAAGAAATCTCGCTGGAAGAGATCTTCACACTGCGGCCTGAAGTTTTAGATACCTCCATCATCGCTGATGAAGAAGAAGGCGATGATTCTGATAAAGACAAGGGCAAGAAGAAGAAGAAAAGCAAACACGTGGTCGTTACGTATGATCCAGATCGTGATCTCACCATGGTTACCAAGAAACACAAACGCGGTGGCAGCGACTGGGATTTTGAGGAATAAAAGCGAGAAGGACAGGTGGCCAGAAAAGCGCAAAAACGAGTTAAACACGTTCCTCAGCGAACCTGCATCGGATGCCGGAGCGTGCTGTCAAAACGGGAATTGATCCGGATTGTCCGCACGCCCCAGGGAATCCTGGTGGATCCAACGGGCAGAGCTGACGGTCGCGGCGCATATCTGCATAACCTAAAGTCCTGTTGGGAGCAAGCGATAAAAGGTCCGATCAACCATGCCTTGAAAGTGGAGTTGACCTCCGAGGATAAAGCCAAGTTGGCAGAGTTCATAGCAACCCTGCCAGATGAGCCCACTGCCGAAAAAGGTGCTTCATCCGTCGAGAACGGTCGAGAAGGAATGGCATGATGATCGGCTAATCTGAATTGTCTTGCTCAAAGGTACCAAAAGAATTGGCTGCTAATTGAACCGATTCAATAAGGGACGGTAGTCAAATCAAGGGGAACATATTTTTTGGAGGTGCATTATGGGCGAGAATCTTAATAGTAAGATTATTGAATTTCCGGTGATCCTCACCGTTCGCGACCTGGCCGCGAAAATGTCAGCCAGTCCTATCCAGGTCATCAAAATTTTAATGTCCAACGGTGTCATGGCCAATATCAATCAACAGATTGATTTTGATACAGCCGCGATCGTTGCCTCCGAATTGGGTTTTGAGGCCGTGCAGGAAAAAGCCAAAGAAGAGGCAGTGGTGGAAGACACCAGCGAAGTGCCCCTGTGGCGTCGCCTGATCATGGACGAAGACCCCTCCAAATTGGTGAAACGTCCCGCGGTCGTGACCATTCTCGGCCATGTCGATCATGGAAAAACCAGCCTGCTGGATGCCATTCGGCAAACCAACGTCGCCAGCGGCGAAGCTGGCGGCATCACTCAGCACATTGGTGCCTACCAGGTTGAAAAGAAAGGCCGGTTGATCACCTTTTTAGATACCCCTGGTCACGCCGCTTTTACCGCCATGCGTGCCCGCGGCGCCCAGGGCGCGGATGTGGTCATTCTGGTGGTGGCTGCTGATGATGGTGTGATGCCTCAAACCAAAGAAGCCATCGCACACGCCAAAGCCGCCCGAGTGCCCATCATTGTGGCGCTCAACAAGATCGACCGCCCGGATGCCAACGCGGATTTTGTCAAACATCAACTGGCCGAAGCCGGCCTGGTACCTGACGAGTGGGACGGCAATACCATGGTCATCCCCGTCTCTGCCAAACAGAAAAAAGGTCTCGAAGACCTGCTTGAAGCCATTCTGCTGGTGAGCGACAGTATCGACATTATGGCCAACCCCGATGGTAAAGTCACCGGCACGGTCATCGAATCACAGATCGACAAGGCACGCGGTGTGATCGCCACCCTGCTGGTGCAAAACGGCAGCCTGCAGATGGGAGATACCGTGCTGGCCGGAGAAACCTACGGCAAAGTGCGTGCCATGTTTGATTACACCGGCAAGAAAGTCAAAAGCGCGGGTCCTTCAACCCCGGCCCAGGTACTTGGGTTTGGAGATGTGCCCCCCGCCGGAGATGTCTTCCAGGTGGTGCCGAGCGAGAAAGAAGCCCGCGCCATCATTCAACAACGCCAGTCTGAGAAACAGCAAGCTTCAGTCACAGCCAAGGCCACGCTGGAGCAGTTGTTCGAAAAGTTCCAGGCTGGTGAAGTGCGCGAGTTGCCCCTGATCGTCAAAGCGGATGTTCAGGGATCCATTGAGCCGATCATCAATTCACTGAATGAACTCAGCCAAGGTGAGATCAAGATCAACGTCATCCATGCCGAAACGGGCAACATCAGCGAAAGCGATGTGATGCTGGCCACGGCTTCGAAAGCCATTGTGCTCGGGTTTAACGTCAGCGCCGACACTGCCGCCCGCAACCTGGCGGAACAACACGGCGTCTCCATACGTCTTTATGAAATCATCTACCGCATGATCGAAGATATCGAGAAAGCTCTCAAAGGCATGCTCGAACCGGAGGTCAAGGAGATCAACGTCGGCCAGGCCCAGGTGCGCGCCATCTTTTCGATCAACAAGGTGGGCACCATTGCCGGCTGCCGCGTCATTCAAGGCGAGGTCAGACGCAATACCCGCATCCGTGTCATGCGCAATGGGACAAAGGTTTTTGACGGCGAGATCTCTTCACTCAAGCACGAAAAAGACGATGTCAAAGAAGTTCGCCAGGGATTTGAGTGCGGAATTTCGTTAAAAGGGTATAATGACATCAGCGAAGGTGACATACTCGAAAGTTACGTGATCGAAAAGACAAGTTAAAAAGAAAGATAAGTCAGGAAGGAAGAAATCATGCCCTCCCCTTTAAGGCTTTCTCGCATCAATGACCGGTTCCAACAGGAACTGGCCATGATGTTCGCGAGGAATGAAGTTAGAGACCCACGAGTGAGCGGAGTCAACGTGACCGAGGTCAAAGTGGACCGCGAGCTTTCTTATGCTGAGATTTACGTCTCGGCGGTGGAAGGCGTTTCGCGTTCTGCAGAAATTTTAGCCGGCCTTGAAAGCGCGACACCGTTCATCCGCAAGACGCTTTCAGATCGCATCGAGCTACGCACGTTTCCCCGACTGCGTTTTCATTGGGATGTCACCCCCGAAAAAGCGGATCGTATCGAGCAGATCATCGCCGCCATACACGCTGAAGAAAAGGACCGCAAGAAGGCAGCTTAGCATGATCCAGCAAGAGATTCGAGACGAGATCCAAAAAGCCAGCACGATTGGTGTGACCGCGCACATCCGCCCGGATGGAGACGCGATCGGGTCGGTGCTCGCCCTTGGGCTGGCTCTGATGAACTCAGGCAAGAACGTTGAAATGGTGCTGCGGGACGGCGTATCCAATACCTTCAGACACCTGCAAGGCAGCGATCTCATCAAACGTGAATTCAACGAAAACTGCGATCTGATGATCGTGCTCGACTCCTCCGACCTGCAGCGCCTTGGCGGAGTATTGAAAGATCACCCCGCGGATATCTGCATTGACCATCACATCACCAACGAGAAATTCGCACGCCTTAACCTGATTGAACCGGAGGCCGTGGCCACCTGTGCCATATTAGCCGAATTGATCCCACAGGTCGGATTGAGCATTGATCTGCCGGTGGCCAACGCGCTCCTGACCGGCATCCTCAGCGATTCGATCGGATTCAGAACTTCCAACACCAACTCCAAAGCCCTGCGTCTGGCCGCCGACCTGATGGATAAAGGCGCGAACATCACCGAGTTGTATAACAAAGCCCTCATCAGCCGCCCTTTTGAAGCCGCCAAATACTGGGGCTTCGCCCTGGAAAAGATGGAAAGAGCGGATGGCCTGGTGTGGACGAGCCTAACCCTTGAAGATCGCAAAAACGCCGCCTACCCCGGCAACGACGATGCTGACCTCACCAACATTCTGTCAAGCATTGATCCGCTGGACGTGGCAGTTTTGTTCGTGGAACAAAAACCAAATTTGGTAAAGGTAAGCTGGCGTGCCAGGCCAGGCCTTGATATCTCCGGAATTGCCCATTCCCTGGGTGGAGGTGGTCACCCTGCGGCTGCCGGTGTGGAATGCACCGGAACTCTATTAGAAGTACAGGAAAAAGTTTTAGAAATTACCAGAAAGTATTTGACTACAGTAAAGGAAAGCACCATTGGGGTAAATTAATGTTATTCCAGATGGAGGGTAAATATGAGTAATGAAATGAATGATCGATTTGATGTAAAGAATGCCATTTCTGGGGTTTTGGTGGTGGATAAACCCACCGGCATGACCTCACACGACGTCGTGCAGGCCATCCGGCGCGGCACGAACATCCGACGGGCAGGTCACACCGGCACGCTGGATCCGCGCGCTTCGGGCGTTTTAGTGGTTCTGTTAGGCCCGGCCGTGCGCCTGAGCGAATATGTTTCTGCCTCTGAAAAGCGCTACCAGGCTGTGATCATGCTTGGCACCACCACCGATACCTTCGACGCGGATGGAAAAACCACCTCTTCCTCCCCCGTCGACATCACCGAAGAACAATTTAACACCGAACTGCAAAAATTTGTCGGCCGCATCGAACAGGTGCCCCCACCCTACTCGGCCATCAAGGTCAACGGACGCAAGGCTTACGACATGGCCCGCGCCGGAGAAGAAGTGGAGCTGGCACCCCGCGTGATCGACGTCTACAGCCTCGAGCTGCTCGAATGGGCTCCACCCGAGGCCGTGATCGACGTCAACTGTTCTTCAGGCACCTATGTGCGTTCACTGGCAAACGACCTGGGCGCCAAACTGGGCTGCGGAGCCACCCTCACCGGCCTGCGCCGCACCAAGAACGGCCGCTTCACCCTGCGTGATGCTGTTCCGCTGCGCAAACTCAACGAAGCCTTTTTGGATGGGTCATGGTACCAATACCTGATCCCTGCTGCTGAAGCGCTTTCAGACTGGCCAGCCATTGAACTGGATCAGGATCAAATGGACGCCATCCGCCACGGCCATCGCATCCCGGCCGCCGCTGATGCCGGACCCAAAGCCTGCGGCGTGAGCCAGCAAGGCGAACTGGTTGCCTTACTGGTGCTGGAGGAATTGGAAGACGGCACTCACGAGTGGCAGCCAAAGAAAGTTTTCTTCTCGTAGAGCCAAAAAACCGGTTTCCAATGGAAACCGGTTTTTTATGTGATCGAATTTTTCTCATATAATAGAGGGATGGACTTTACACCTTTCATCGACACACCCCATTTAATTAATAGCCGGGTTTCCATCGGCTCGTTTGACGGCGTTCACCTGGGTCACCAGGCCTTGATCAAGCAATTGGTTGCCAAGGCACAGGCAGAGGGTTGCCCTGCCGTGGTTGTAACTTTCTGGCCGCATCCTTCCACCTTTTTCAAACGCGCTCCACAGGCTTACGCGCTCACCTCGCCCGAAGAACGGCGCGAGTTGATCTGCGCCCTCGGCGTGGATGAAGTGCTCACCTTGACCTTTGACCAAGCCCTGGCAGACCTTACAGCCAGGCAGTTTATGCAGTTGTTGAAGGATAGTGTGGACGTGAAGACCCTTGTGGCCGGCCCAAATTTTGCCCTGGGTAAAGGCCGCGAAGGAACCATCGACAACCTGAAACTCCTTGGGCTTGAAATGGGCTTCGAAGTCGAGGTGATGGAAGCTTTGACCGGCAAAGAAGGCATGATCTCTTCCAGCCAGGTGCGGGCAGACCTGGCCGATCATCGTGTCAAAGAAGCCTGGCAGAAGCTGGGCAAACCCTACCGCCTGACGGGTCAGGTCGTCCACGGCGAACACCGCGGCACCGGCCTGGGGGTGCCCACCGCCAATTTGGAATACCTGCCCGAGCGACTGATCCCGGCCAATGGGGTTTACGCCACCCGCGCCATCGTCAACGGCAAGGAATATGCCTCGGTCACCAATATCGGCGTCAGACCCACCTTTGAGAATCCGCTGCCGGTGCCCCGCATTGAGCCGCACCTGCTGGATATGCAGGAGCAGCTTTACCAACAAACGCTGACCCTCGAGTTCATTGAGTATCTGCGCCCGGAGATGAAATTCGCCAGTTCACAGGAACTGGTGGCCCAGATCCAAAAAGACATTCTGCGCACGCGAGAGATCTTCGCCGCATAGGTGGAATTCGATGGAAAAAGTGCATATAATGGTAAAAACAAGGAGCGAATGATGATCCCTGACCTTGAAATCATCCTCAGACTCGGCATCGCGGCGGCATTGGGCATGCTGGTGGGATTTGAACGCGAACGTCAGAACCAGCCTGCCGGTCTGCGCACGCACACCATCCTGGCCATCGGCTCGTGTCTGGCCATGACCATTTCCATTAACATAGCGATGCAATTCACCGAATTTGTGCCCAACGGGGACCCCGGCCGCATTGCCGCCCAGGTGATCTCGGGCATCGGCTTCTTGGGCGCGGGCGCCATTTTGCGCTACGGCACCAGCGTCAAAGGGCTCACCACCGCCACCTCGCTGTGGACGACCGCGATCGTGGGCCTGGCCATCGGAGCCGGGCATTACGTGGCCGGCCTGGCCACCTCTGCCATGCTGCTTATCATCCTGGTGCTCTTGAACGTGCTGGAGCAAAAACTGATTCGCCCCTACGAAACCATCAGCGTGACCGTGACGGCACTCAACAACCCCTGTCTGGTGGAAGACCTGCTGGCCATGTTCAAAACGATGAAGAAAAAAGTGCTCTCGGTGAGTATTGAGAATGACCTGGTCGGCAACCTTCAGACCGTGGTGGTGGTGATCAAGACCATCGAGCGGGACCCCATGGATGATCTACGCGACGGGCTGAAATCCGTGGCGGGGGTGACAAAGTACAAGTTGAATTAATTCTTTATTATAGGTAATTAATGAGGGTGGAGATATGGGTAGTTCACATGTTGAAAAGTTCTATGATTCCAATCCGCTCAAAGAATGGGAAAGGCTGGATCGTCACCGCACGGAATTCGCGCTGACCATGAAAGCTTTGCAGGAATACCTGCCACCTGCCCCATGTAATGTACTGGATAACGGCGGTGGACCGGGAAGGTATGCCATCGCGCTCACCCAAAAAGGTTACCGCGTCACCCTGCTGGATCTCTCCCAGGCCAACCTGGATTTTGCCGCCAAAATGGCCAGCCATGTAAATATTACAATCGATCAAAGACTTCACGGCAACGCCTTAAGCCTGGAGGGAATGGATGACGCCAGTTTTAATGCGGTGCTGATGCTGGGTCCGCTATATCATCTGGTCAGCGCGGAGGATCGAAATCAGGCTATTCGTGAAGCAGGCAGGGTTTTGAAACCCGGTGGGGTACTTTTTGCCGCTTTCATTTCAAGATACGGGGTCTTTATGGATGCCTCTGTGAAATATCCGCAAACGGTCTATGAAAAACGCGATTTGTGGGAACAGATCTGGCGCGACGGAGTCAACCCCCCACCCCATGATGGCTTTACGGACGCCTATTTTGCCATGCCTGCTGAGGTCGTTCCGCTGATGGAAGCGCAAGGGTTTTCCACATTAAACATGTTGGGATTGGAAGGCATTGTCTCTGGCCATGAAGATGCGGTCAACGCCTTGAATGGGGATGCCTGGGAGTATTGGGTGAACTTGAACTATGCCTATGCGAAAGACCCGGCGCTACATGCCGCTTCCGCCCACCTGCTATACATTGGCAGAAAATAATAGTTACTACATTCCACGAGCTTTGAGATTTTTATTAACAACGATATTTCAGGTCTTTTTACCTGATCACTGATCACTGGTTCACTACACTTCCCCAAAGATCTGACGCGCGGTGGAAAAACCCAGCGTGACCGAATCTTCCCCAGTGGGCGACCCATCCCTCTCGCTAGAATCGCTCGGGGATGCATCATTCGCACCGGTCGCCCCTACGATTAACGTAATGGTCTGATTAAAAGGCAACACTTCGGTCACCTGCACCTGCTGGCCAGGTTCAATATGCTTCTCCTCCAAAAAAGCCAGCAAGCCGGGGATGTCTTCGGCCAGTTCGTGGATGCGGCGGATGGTGACGCAATCACCCTCTTTAAGCGAGGTCAGCGGCACCCAGGTGGAGACGGCTTCCTCATTGCCGGGCAGCGGGTTGCCGTGCGGGCAGGTCAGCGGTTCGTTCAGTTCGCGATAAAGCGCGTTTTCCACTTCTTCAGAGATGGTGTGTTCAAAGCCGTGGGCTTCGTGATGCACCTTTGACCATGAAAGCATGCGCACCAGCATCCACTCGGCCAGCATGTGGCGGCGCATGACCTTGCGGGCCAACTCGTCGCCCCTGGGGGTGAGGTGCGGAGAGTGGTTGGCGTCCATGGTGATCAACCCGTCACGCACCATGCGTTTGAGGGTGTTGGTCACGGTGGGGGCTGAAACCCCCAGTAGCTGCGCCAGACGAATGCCGGATATGGCATCCCCATCACGTTCAGAGATGTAAAGCAACCCCAGATAATCTTCGATGGTCGTGCTCGTTTTTTCACTCATTTTTCTCTCAATTAGTAATTATTAACCTATGGACAAAAATCTGCAAATCAGGTTATACTAATTCTGCAATTAGCATACACTAATTATACTCCAGTTCACCTGGATTTCTAAAGGAACCTGCATGGAACAAACACTCAACGCAAAACCACTCTCCGAGATCAAGACTGGCCATCAAGCCACCCTGTGCTCCATCACGGTGGGGCGTGACCTGACCAGCCGACTGACCTCGCTGGGGCTGACACCCGGCGCCAGCCTTGAAATGCTGCAAAATTACGGCCGCGGGCCGTTGATCGTCTCCGTGCGCGGCACACACGTGGCTCTCGGCCGTGGAGAAGCCGCCAAACTGCTGGTCGAAGAGGATCCCCGCCCATGAGCGGCTGCCACGATTGCGGTGGGCAGACCACCATCCGGCACGCGGCCGCCAAGGGCTCCCCGTTGATCGCCCTGGCCGGGCAACCCAACGTTGGAAAATCCACCCTCTTCAATCTCTTGACCGGTCTAAACCAGCACGTGGGCAACTGGCCCGGCAAGACGGTGGAACGCAAGGAAGGCAAGTTTAAACATGACGGTCGTGAATATCGCCTGGTGGACCTGCCCGGCACCTACAGCCTGACGGCCAACAGTCCTGAAGAACTGATCACCCGCGAGTACATCCTGACCGAAAAACCCGACCTGGTAGTGGCGCTGGTGAATGCGGCCAACCTCGAACGCTCCCTTTACCTGGTGGCAGAACTAGTCACCCTCAACGCACCCATGCTGGTGGTGCTCAACATGATGGATGTGGCTTCACAGGAAGGCCTCAAGATCGAACCGCACGTGCTGGAAGCAGCCCTGGGTATTCCGGTGCTACCAATGACCGCCACGCAGATCGATCGAAGGGGTGTATTGCAAAACAGTCGTAGGGGCGTATCGCACTCCCCCACAGAAAAGGATTCAGAGAAACAGGCCCTTGTGGAAAAGGATCAATTCGATCCTTCACGGATCATGGAAATAATTAAACTAATGGTCAGCACGGATCTGGCACAGACGCCGCGCCTGCCCGAGATCCGCGCGGATCACCAGACGATCCTCGAGAAGACGCAAACCTTGATCTCCGGTTTCGTACCGCAAACCTACCCAGAATCGTGGGTGGCTTTGAAACTACTGGAAGGCGACAAGGAAATCACCCAAAAAATGCAAGGGCTGCTGCCACCCGACCGTTGGCAGGAGATCACCTCTTTGTTACGCGATCACGATGACGCCTTGCTGGCAATCGCCTCTGGGCGCTACGAATGGATCGGCAGGCTCACGCGCGCGGCGGTCACCCATCCGCGTATGGGGCAGATCAGTCTGACAGACCGACTAGACAAATGGGCTGCGCATCCCGTAGCCGGGTTGGCGATCCTGGCACTTATTTTGGCTGCCGTGTTCGGACTGACCTTTTCGATCGGTTCCCCCATTCAGGAGTGGATGGACGCCCGCCTGATCACCCCCTTTGGCGCGCTGGTCAGCACCTGGCTGGCAGAGAGTCCGCTTTGGCTGCGCCACCTGCTGGTGGACGGTGTGATCGGTGGTGTGGGATCGGTGCTGACCTTTTTACCCATCCTGGTGATCTTTTTTGCGGCCTTCGGCTTTTTGGAAGACGTGGGCTACATGGCGCGCGCCGCCTACGTAATGGATAATTTCATGCACTGGATGGGCTTGCACGGCAAGTCTTTCTTGCCTCTCTTTTTAGGTTTCGGCTGCAACGTCCCCGCCGTAATTGGCACGCGTGTGATCGACTCTAGAAAATCCCGTCTGATGACCATCCTGCTGGCACCGTTTGTGCCCTGTACCGCGCGCATGGCGGTGGTGGCCTTTTTGGCACCAGCCTTCTTCGGCAGGAACGCCATTTGGGTGATCTGGGGTTTGGTGTTTGCGTCACTTTTGATCCTGGTGCTGCTGGGGGTTGTACTTAACCGCGTTCTCTTTAAAGGGGAACGCTCGGCATTCATCATGGAAATGCCGCTGTATCACGTCCCCAACTTGCGCACCATCGGCTTGTTGGTGTGGCAGCGCTCGCTCTCGTTTATAAAGAAAGCCGGCACCACCATCCTGTTGATCTCGGTGCTGGTGTGGGTGCTCTCTTATCTGCCCGATGGCAAGATCGAAACCAGCCTGCTGGCCTCCGCGGGACGCTTTTTAGCCCCGGTTGGCAGTTGGATGGGCATGGATTGGAAGCTAAGCGTGGCCTTGTTGACCAGTTTTATCGCCAAGGAAAATTCCATCGCCACCCTGGGTATTTTGTTTGGCGGCATGCAAGAAAACAGCCTTGCGCAAACCCTGGCCACCACCTACAGCGCTGCTGCAGGGCTGGGTTTCTTGACCGTTTCGCTGCTTTTCATCCCCTGCGTGGCCACCATCGCGGTCATCAAACAGGAAACCGGCTCATGGAAATGGACCTTGCTAAACATCGGCCTGATGTTGGTGGTATCGATTGGTGCCGGCACCCTGGTCTATCAACTGGCACGATTAATGGGGCTCTAGGATGCTTGAACAATTACTGGTTGAGATCAAAAACGGCAGCACCACCTCGCCGGTGGAATTGGCGAAGAAGCTAAACACCTCCACGGCCATGGTTCAGGCCATGCTGGCAACGTTGGAAGAACAGGGAATCCTGAGATCCATGGCACCGGGCTGCGAGGATGAAAAACCCTGCGATGCCTGCGTGCTGGCGGGCATGTGCAGCACCAAAGACCTGGCAAAGCCAAAGATCTACGTGGTGAAATAGCAAATGTTACTTAGTAAGGGCGATTCATGAATCGCCCTTACTTGTAATCAGGGCAACTATTCATCAGGAAAACACCAACT
>CAYYRU010000051.1:0-19064 GCA_964474095.1 uncultured Anaerolinea sp. | reverse complement strand
TTCGCAGGAGTTATTCTGATGTCTTTATACAATGAATTTGCCCAGGTCTACGCCAAAGGGGATTACCCCACCCTGTCTCAGGCCGTGGCCGAGATCGTCCCCGGTGTGATGAAACAATACGACATGCCCACCAGCGGCAAGCTGCTGGATGTGGCCTGCGGCGAAGGCAGTTTCGCCCTGGCCATGGCAAAGACCGGCTGGCAGGTCACCGGTATCGATCAATCCGATGAGATGCTCAGGCTGGCTAAACACCGCTCCCAACAGGCTAAATTGGATATTGCCTTCGTCAAGCAGGACATGCGTTTTCTGGATTTTTCGGACGAATTCGACATTGCCACCTGTTGGTTTGACAGCCTGAATTACATGCTCACCACAGATGACCTGCAATCCACCTTCAACAACATCGCCAGGGCTTTGAAACCCGGCGGTTGGTTCATGTTCGATATGAACACCACCTACGGTCTGGCCGTCCAATGGCAAAAAGAAAAATGCTATGTACGCCAGGAAACTCCCGACCTGCTGGAATTACACCGCACTGATTATGATTTTGAGAAACACCTGGCAACCGTCAAGATCACCTGGTTTGTGCGCGAGGGCGAGATCTGGCAAAAATTCGAAGAAGAGCACACCGAACGTGCTTTTTCGTTGGATGAGATTGAAGATTCACTGACTTATGCCGGCTTCACAAATCTTTACAAATTTGGCAGCATCCGACATCAAAAACCCCTCCAGGCAGACAACAATCGCGTCTGGTATCTGGCCCAGACCCAGCCTCACTGATCCAGCAGTTCCCGCGCTTTTCCCCAAACAGCATCAAACATGGCCGCCGTCAGGCGGCCAGTTTGCGTGTTTTGCCTGCTGGGATGGTAGGATGCCAAAATCCACGGTTTTCCGTCGCAGGGTGCCACAAGTGCGCCGTGTGTAAACGTTGAAATAGGTTGTGACCTATCAGGCTGATACCACTTGAGCACTTCCTCCCAGGCGATCCTGCCCAACGCCACGATCCCCTGCAAACGGTTTTGCAGCCGGAGTTCCTCATGCAAAAACGGGCGACAAGATAATATTTCTTGACTTGTAGGCTTGTTATCCGGCGGCACGCAGCGACACACCGCCGTGATCCACATGTCCGATAATTTCAGAGCATCATGAGGGTCACTGCCCTGGGGTTGATTGGCAAATCCCGCCCGATGAAGTGCGGGGTAGAGAAAATTACCCGAGTCATCCCCCGTGAACATGCGCCCGGTGCGGTTCGAGCCGTGCGCCCCGGGTGCCAGCCCCACCACCACCACCCTGGCATGCGGATCGCCAAACCCCGGCACCGGCCTGCTCCAATACTGCTGGTCGCGGTAGGCCTTGCGTTTGATCACGCCCACCTGCTCGCGCCATGCCACCAGCCGCTCGCATTGGCGGCAATGGATGATCTCATCCTGTAAAGTATGGATGTCAGTGGGCATGATGAAACCCCATTCACAAGATCAACATGGCATCGCCAAACGAATAAAAACGGTAGCCGCGCTGGATGGCGGTTTCGTAAGCCTTGAGGATCTTCTCCCGGCCCACAAACGCGCTGATCAACATGATCAGGGAGGATTTTGGCAGATGGAAATTGGTGATGATGCCATCCACTACCTTAAACTCATATCCGGGCAATATGAACAGTTGAGTTGGGCCTGAGATGGCAGCCACCCGCCCCGGTTGCGCGCTCTTGGCTGCCGCAGATTCCAATGTGCGCACACTGGTGGTGCCCACCGCGATCACTCGTCCGCCCCGCTCTTTGGCCACGTTGATCGCCTGCGCGGTCTCGGGGGTCACTTCGCACCACTCGCTATGGATCTTGTGCTCTTCGGGGTCATCTTCCGTGACTGGGGCAAACGTATCCAGCCCTACGTGCAGCGTGACACGCGCGAACTGGATACCCTTAGCTTCAAGTTGGTTCATCAATTCGGGCGTGAAATGCAGCCCGGCGGTGGGTGCCGCCGCCGACCCCGTCTCTTTGGAGAAAACGGTTTGATAGCGCTCGGGGTTCCCCAGCGGTGTGTGAATGTAAGGCGGCAAGGGCATTTGCCCCACGTTGGGCAGCAAATTGTCGATGGGGCTTAAAAAGCGGATGCGCCTGCGGCTGCCCTCAAGATCACCCACAATCTCCACCTCCGGGCCATTTTCAACAGTTACCATGACGCCAGGCTTGAGCCCCTTTCCGCCCACCAATGCCTCCCAGGTGTCGCTTTCAAGACGTTTCAACAGCAGCAGCTCCACCTTGCCGCCGGTGGCTTTGCGGGCAAACAAGCGTGCCGGAATCACCCGCGTCTGGTTGACCACCAGCAAATCCCCCGCTTTTAAAAAGTTGCCAAGATTGTAAAAGATCTCGTCCTGAAAATCATCACCATCACGCCTGACCAGCAATAACCGGGAATTATGACGTGGTTCTATGGGCGTCTGCGCGATGCACTCAGGCGGAAGGAAATAGTCAAAATCGGAGGTCTTCATGGTCTATGGGATCAAACGCGGCTGGTTCTCTTTGCCGTTCTCTTTGGGGATATATGGATAATGTAAATGCTCGTAGGCCGATTTGGTCACCACCCTGCCCTGCGGTGTGCGATCCAGAAACCCGAGCTGAAGCAGGTAGGGCTCAACCACATCCATGATGGTGTCAGGTTCTTCGCTGATGGAGGCGGCGATAGTGGCCAGTCCAACCGGTCCGCCGTTATATTTCTCGATCACGGTCACCAGCACGCGGCGATCCACATCATCCAGACCGAGTTCGTCCACTGCCAGCAGATCGAGAGCGTCTTGCGACACCTGGCGGCTGATCACCCCATCTGCGCGCACCTGGGTGAAATCCCTCACCCTCCGCAGCAGACGCAGCGCCACCCTGGGGGTACCGCGGGCACGCCTGGCAATCTCTTCAATACCGTCAGGGTTGGCTTCCACCTTCAACATACCTGCCGCGCGCTGTACGATGCGCTGCATGGCTTTTTGGTCGTAGTAGTCCAGGCGGTAGACTGCCCCAAACCTGGCTCGCAGCGGAGCCGTCACCAACGCCAGCCGGGTGGTGGCGCCGATCACGGTAAATCGTGGCAGTTTCAAACGCAGGCTGCGTGCCGCCGGACCCTTGCCGATCACAATATCCAGCGCGTAATCTTCCATGGCCGGGTAGAGGATCTCTTCCACTGCCCTGCCCAACCGGTGGATCTCATCAATGAAGAGGATGTCTCCGGCATGCAGATTGGTGAGGATGGCCGCCAGGTCGCCGGTACGGTCGATGGCCGGCCCTGAAGTGATCTTGATATTGACACCCATCTCGTTGGCCAGCACGTGCGCCAGGGTGGTCTTCCCCAGCCCGGGAGGGCCGTAAAACAAGACATGATCCAACGGCTCTTTGCGGCCTTTGGCAGCGGAAATCAGGATCTCAAGGTTTTGTTTGACCTGATCCTGCCCGATCAATTCTTGCAAACGGGATGGTCGTAATGCCTGGTCAATACGGTCTTCAGGCTGCGGTTCAGGGGCTGTAATACGCTCTTTTTCACTGCTCATGAGTTTGATTATACCCTGCCAGTCGAACAGCGTCTTAAATTATTGTTGTTTAAATAAGTTTTTAATATTATCACCAAGGATAGAGACTATAATTGATGAAAACCCGGGAGGACTTATGGAAAAATTGATCGTTTCTCAACACCCCATGATCCAGCACAAATTAGGGATCCTGCGTGACAAGAATACCGAACCCCAGAAATTTCGTGAATTAGTACGTGAAATTGCCGGGTTGCTGGCTTACGAAGTAACTGCAGATCTGCCCACTACCCCGATTGACGTTCAGACCCCCCTGGCAGTGGCTAAATGCCAGGAATTAAAAGAAAAAGTCGGGTTGGTGCCCATACTCCGTGCCGGTCTGGGCATGGTGGAGGGATTCTGGTCCTTCATCCCCAGCGCAGAAGTCTGGCATATCGGTCTCTACCGGGACGAACACACCCTCAAACCTGTGGAATACTACAACAAGCTGCCCACCGAACCCACCGTCTCGATGTGCCTGATCCTCGATCCCATGCTGGCCACCGGCGGATCTGCCAGCGCGACCATCGATGTGCTCAAACGTTGGGGTGTCAAAAAGATCAAGTTCGTTGGTCTGATCGGCGCGCCCGAAGGCATCGCCCAGGTGCACAAGAACCATCCCGAAGTGCCCATCCACCTGGCTTGTGTGGACGACCACCTCAACGAGATCGGTTACATCGTCCCCGGCCTGGGGGATGCCGGTGACCGCCAGTTTGGAACGGCATAAATTTTCGACGCTCCCGATTCAACTAAATCGGGAGCGTTTTTTTACTAAAGAACACAGTGTGCCGTTTGGAAATCAATTGTTTAATCGCGCTCGATTTCTCCGGTGTGTTCAGACCAATATTTAATCATCGGCTTGGACCATATGATTGCGGCACGAGTAACGATGCTGTGGAAATGGCCTGACCTTCGACTTTCTGAGGTTGTTTTGGTTATATTTTAACCACGCTGTTCAATTCTTATTATCAACTCTGAACTAATAAATCGAAAGATTAAAACAAGAGAGGCTGTTTTGAACAGCCTCTCTTGAGAAACTCAAACCTTTGAAGAATCAGGCAGAACTTACGCGGAAACAGTGCCTGTTTCAACAATGGTATTGGTGCCACCGGCCAATGAGGCGGCATGCTTTCCAGCAAGGCGTCCAAAGGTATAGCAGCGGCCAAGTGAAAGGCCTGTCGCGTGGAAGGGATAATCCGCTCCACCATAGAACTGACCTCCCAGGTTACCGACGCAGTAAAGACCTTCAATGGGTTTCTTTTCAGCATCAAGAGCCTGGCCATTCTCAGTGGTGTAAACACCAGAGCAGAGCGCAGAAACACGGATGTGTTTGCGGATTCCATAGAAGGGACCGGTTTCAATCGGGTTCATCCATTTGGCATCCTTGCCGAAATCTTCATCAACACCGCTCTTGCATAGTTCGTTATAGCGCTCGATAGTGGCGAGGAAGGCTTCTTTATCTTCGATGCCGAGTTTGTCAGCAAGCTCGTCAAGTGTGTCAGCCCGATAGGTATCAATCAAAGCGGGGAACACACCACTGCGTTTGACGCCGTCATGGGAGGCTTCATATTCTTCATCAGAGATTTCGGGCATGTATTTTTCCATCACAGCCGGAGGAACAAGCCCTGATACTGATTCATGATCCATATAGGTGGAGTCATAGACCTGGCAGTACCAGCCCTTGGAACCTCTCTCAGGATCTTGAATGTTCTTTCCGCCTTTATAGAAGTCTTGATGAACCATAATATCGTTCATGTAAACAAATCCAACAAATTCATTGCAGAATCGTTTACCCTTCATATTGACATAAAGGAATGGTTCCTCATACATTAAGCCAGAGTCAAAGTCGTGGAGCATTTTGGTGTGGCCAAGTTTTTCCATGACTGCACCAGCGGTTACCGCCATCAAATGACCATCCCCGGTCTTGCCATACTGTTTCTTGTCGAAACCGTCCACATCCGGTGACCAGCGATTCACCATGGAATCGTTGTTCATATAATCGCCGGTTGCCAAAATAACTGCTTTATTGGCTGTGAATTTAACATAGCTGCCATCAGCGAGTTTGCCAACAACACCAGTGACCTTGCCATTTTCTTTAATGACCTGAACACCAGGGGTCTTATAATAGACCTTCAAACGTCCTTCAAATTCTGCGACCGCTTCTTCGAGAACATAGGTCATGATGGTTCCAATATTATTGGGTTTCGGACCCATCCACGGGGCGTACATGTGAACCTTGGCTTCACCATAATCAAATGAGCTGTATCGTCCATCGCTCCACGGTCCGGTGAAATCTTGGCTTGTGTCCAAATACATGAACAAACCTTTATCATTGGGCGCGTCTTTGGAAGTGCCGTTTAAGCGGGCACGATCATAAAACCAATTGACAGCCTCACCTGAATTCATCACATAAGCCTTGAGCAAGGCAGGATCAGAACGCCAGTTATTGAGACTATTGGTGTGATGCACATAGCGCAGCAAACCTTCAGGATCACTTTGGTCAATAATTAATGCGGAACCACAGTTACCTTGTGAAACAGGAGTTTCTTCTTTTTGAAGAACAACGACTGAATTCCCTTGTTCCGCGGCGGTAATTGCAGCGGGCACACCTGCTGCACCGGCACCAACCACAATGATGTCTGCAACAACTTCGCCAGCAAATTCAGAAATGGGATCAACAACAACCGTTGAATCCTTGAATTCAGCCAGTGTCAATGAATCAGGAATATTTGCTGAAGATCCTGAAACAGGAGCCTGAGTTGCCTCACCATCGATGGGTGCGCCTTCAGTTGCGACTTTTGGTTGGCAAGCAGCCAGGCCGACCATGCCAATACTGGCTGAGCCAATCGCGGCCCCCTTCAAGAAATCTCTTCGCGATAGTTTCTTACTCATTATTCTTCTCCTTTATTTCTGTAATAGAGTGTATTAAAAAAATGGAAAAAGCCTAAATTAGAGTATAGATGAATGAATTTCCTTTTCAATGAACATAAATAATTTTCTGTCCAAAATTATCCATCCCATGGACAAAAACATTGTTTTATCCAATTAAAAAATGTGATAAACTATGAAAAATCTCATAGAAAAAACTCGTGTCCAAGAAAAGAAATGGCGTGAAGAAATTCAATAAAAAAAGTCGCTGAAGATTTATTATCCATGCAGATTAATGGCCAGGAATTACTCACAAAAATAGGGCATTACCCATTTCTTAATCAATTCATAAATAGCTATCGATACGATTAAAGTTTGAAGGAGCAAGGGTTTCGTGAAAAAGGAAGGATGCAGAGCCAGGATTTACCAAGCTTTGGAAGTTCTGATTCAGACAAAACCTCTATCTGAAATAAAAGTGATCGATTTATGTCAGTTGTGTGGTGTGCCAAGATCCACTTTTTACACTCACTTCAAAGACATTTATTCGATTCCTCAAACCATGTGGGACGATATGATGGAGCCAACCCTATATCAAATTGGCGCTAAATACACCTGGGATGAGGGTCATCGCTTGATGTTCACGAACCTGTTAAGTAACAAGAAACTATTCACAAAGGTCTATTGGGAGAATGATTACAATTCCATTTTAGAATATGGCTACCGGGGTGGCTTTAATGCCATGAAGAGAAACATTGATCAACGGAAAAAGCATAATTGGACGGAAAATGAACTAATCGAATTCGATTACGCTATTAAAGCTTTGGCTTCTCTAACCACAAAATGGGGGCGGGATGGAATGGTGGTTCCTGTTGAGCATATCGTCAAGATTTTCAATAGTCACATTCCACAATTTTTGAAGAACCTATGTGACAAATAAGGGTTTTATCCGCCAATCTCTCAATTCATGGACATTTTCTGAAACTTGTCTTGTAATGATTGTGGATTTTTGTTGTATAAAATATAGACGTAAAAAACTTCGATACGCCGAATCCCCCTCAGGAGAATCCAATGGCTGAACAAGCAGAAAATCAGAAGCCGGAAAAAACAAAAATCAAGAAAACAAAAAAACAGATTTGGACCATCATCGGAATTGTTGTTGCCATTTTGGTAGTGGCTGGCGGTGCAACTGGTGGTTATTTAATTCACCTCTCGAATACCAGCCCGGAATTTTGCGGTACCTGCCACATCATGGATCGCAATGTTGATTCTTATTTGACCAGCAATGACCTTGATAACGTCCATTCGCAAGCAAATGTTCAATGCAAAGATTGTCACAATTACCCTGTCAGCGCTGAGATCAGCAGTGGCATCGCTTATGTCCTAGGCAACTACACAGTAGATGCCCAAGGAGAATTGCTTCCGGTAACTTACGACAATGAGATGTGTCTGAAGTGTCATATTAGTTATGAGAATCTGGCTAAATCCACAGATTTTCTTTATCGAAATCCCCATAAAAACCATCAAGGTGATCTTGAATGTAAAACCTGTCATGTTTCACATGGCGAACAAATTGATTACTGCTCCACCTGCCATGACAATGGTGGCCAGCGTATGGTTGGAGATCAAACTGCCCGTGAGGATAAAATAAGATAGTTCAATTGATATTTGCCGATTAAAAGCTGGCTCTTTGATTTCTCTCATAAGAGTCAGCTTTTTTGCAAAGTGATAATTTTCTAACTTGTGGTAACTACTTTAGACTGTTACAATGCACTTGATTTAATGGAGTCAAGAAGAAAATGTTGGATGATTCAACCAGAATGCCCTTATTAGAGCACATCAAGGAACTGCGCACCAGGCTTCTGGTTTGTGTGATTGCATTAGCATTAGCCACCATCGTGAGTTTCATTTTTAGCCCCAAAATAATGGAATTGCTTGCCAAGCCCATCGGTGGATTGGATGCAATGCAATCTATTGATGTGACTGAAAACATGTCAGCCTTCATGAAGATATCGCTGCTCTGCGGCGTTATCGTCTCATTACCTGTAATTTTATTTCAGATTCTAGCTTTTATCATGCCTGGGTTGAACCCAAATGAACGAACGTGGATATGGATGGCAATACCATCTGCCACCCTTTTCTTTATCGCGGGTGTAGCCTTCACCTATTTCGTAATGCTTCCTGCTGCAATCCCATTCCTGATCAACTTTATGGGAATCACCACCTATCCTCGCCCAAACACCTACTTTAATTTTGTTGGCAGTCTAATGTTTTGGGTCGGAGTGATATTTGAAATGCCTCTGGTCATGTATGTATTGGCGCGATTAAAAATCGTTTCGGCGAAGACATTACTAAAACAGTGGCGTATCGCCTTGGCAGGTTCTGCAATTGTGGCTGCATTGATTACCCCCACATCGGATCCGGTGAACATGGGGTTAATGATGCTGCCGCTGTTCGCGCTATATTTGTTGAGCATCATCTTCGCTGTTCTTGCCCGTCGTGAACGAAAACCAAGAAAAGCGATGAGCAAACGCGCTAAGATTTTATTCACTTCGGCAATTTTGGTCCTCGTTGTTGGATTATCTTTGTTATACTTCCTGTTTCCATTACAATTTGTGAATGTTACAGATCAAATTGTGAACACGCTCAAGTATTGGTTGAAAGAAACGTCAGCTTTCTTTTCATCAATCGGAGATAAAGTAGCCAGTATTTCAAATTAAGGAGAAATATTATGCCATTTAAATTAGGTGTTCCTGAACTGATCATTATCTTGATCATCATCATATTGATCTTTGGGGTCGGTCGAATCTCAAAACTCAGCGGTGAAATTGGAAGCGCTGTTCGATCTTTCCGCAAGGGAATCAAAGACAATGAAAGTGATAAGACCGACGACTCAGACAAGAGTGATACCAAGTAATTCCTTTTGTTTCGTCTCTTAAACCGAATGTGGTGACACAATTATGAGCTTCCTAAATCTGGGGATCGGCGAGATCCTCTTCATCATTATTATTGCCTTGATCATCTTTGGCCCTGGCAACATGGTCAAAACTGCGCGAGATGCCGGTGTTTTTATCCGGAAGGTGACCAAATCCCCATACTGGCAGGAGATCTGGGCAACAAAACGTGAACTTACTGAACTTCCAAAGATCATCGCCAAAGAAGCTCAAATTGATCAAACTATCAACGAGTTAAATAAAGAGACGAAAGATTTTAAGAGTAACCTTACTTCCACGGTCTCGCAATTTATAAAAGAAGTTGATCAACCGATCTCTATTGAAAATCCGATATCAAAAGCTAGCAAGCAGCAGAACACAATAACAGATGCTCAAAATGTCGGATCCGGTAAAAAAGAATCAGGCCATCCAATGGAAAATATGATCGATGAAGCATCAAAAACACCTGAACCATCGATCAATCCGCCGCAAAAAGAGAAATAGAACGGTCATCGACCACACCTGAAGTTCCTATATTATCAGCAGGTGTGAATAATCTTATCCATATGGAATCAGAGTGAACGAGTTAGAAACCAACCCTCCCAGTACCTCAAGGAAAGTAAACAAGTTCATCATCGGCGGTGTGATACTGGCTGCCGCTGTGGTGATACTTGTATTGACTAGTATTAAAGGATCCGCCCAATACTATTACACGGTTCAAGAACTGCTCTCTGAACCAAATCATCAAACCAATTTGCGCGTTTCTGGTGCTGTCATTGGCGATTCGATCCAATACGACCTGAACACGCAAGAGTTATCGTTTCTCATCGCGAATATACCCGGAGATAATCGTGAGATCGAAGCGGCAGGCGGTCTGGCAGAAGTACTTCACAACGCTTCTGTGGACCCATCTGCGGCCCGAATTAAAGTAGTTTATATCGGTGATAAACCAGACATGTTGAAAAATGAAGCCCAGGTCATCGCCACGGGCTCACTTGCCGAGGATGGATTTTTTATCGCTGATGAATTGCTACTTAAATGCCCATCAAAATATGAAAATGGTTCGCCAAGTCAGGTTCCACAATGATAGGAAACATCGCGGTTGGGTTAATAGCCATCTCCTTAATCACAGAAATCATTGCCATCGTCACAGCCATTAACGCTCGGCGAGAAAATAGTAAGGCAATCTTTGAATCATCCCGACGGGCTGCATTATGCAGTTTCCCATTATTAACCATTGCTTTAGGGCTATTACTCTGTTTATTGTTGAGTAATCAGTTTGAATATGTCTACGTTTATCAAACTGTTGATACCACGTTACCTGCATATTTAAAGATCGCTGCTTTATGGGGTGGACAGGAAGGATCACTTCTTTTTTGGTGTTGGCTGCTGTCGGCGTTCATATTCGCAGCATTGATCAAAAAGAACGATCTCGATCATACCTTAACCCCCTGGGTAATTATAGTTTCATCTTTCACCCTTGGGTTTTTCCTTCTGCTCGTTATTTTTATCGAGAATCCATTCTTACATTTTTACATTAACATGAATGGCGATCTGATCAAAGCCATCATTCAACCGCCGTATACCCTCCAGGCAAACCCGGATCATGGAACCGGAATGAATCCCCTGTTGTATCACATCGGCATGGTGCTGCACCCGCCTGCGCTCTATCTTGGCTTTGTCGGGTTTATCATTCCATTTTCTTATGCCATCGCTGCTTTAATCACCAAACAAAAAGATGACCTTTGGATTCGAAAATCGCAAAAATGGTCGCTCCTGGCCTGGCTGTTTCTCAGCATTGGATTGGTCCTTGGCAGTCGGTGGGCCTACGATGTACTGGGATGGGGTGGGTATTGGAACTGGGATCCTGTGGAAGTAGCCGCCTTGCTACCCTGGTTGACCAGTACTGCGTACCTTCATTCAAGTCTGGTGCAAGAAAAGCGCGGCTTTTTCAAACACTGGTCAGCGTCTTTAATCATCCTCACCTTCTGCTCGGTTATCTTGGGCACGTTTCTTACCCGCTCAGGGTTGCTGTCATCAGTCCATGCTTTCAATCAGTCAGCCATCGGGATCTATTTTTTCATCTTTACAGCTGTCATGCTTCTTGGTTCAGTGATTCTGTTGGGGGTGCGTTGGTCATCGATGAAGACACCCTTCGAATTGAAGTCTTATTTTTCAAGAGAGACAATATTCATCTTCAACAACCTTCTCTTTATAACGATCTTTCTTATTTGCTTGCTTGGCATTTTCTTCCCCATTCTGTCAGAACTTTTTACCGGGCAGCAGATCAATGTCGGCCCGCAATACTACAAAAACGCAACCGGTCCGTTATTTGCCGTGCTGGTGGTGATCATGGGTGTTGTTCCTTTGACTGCCTGGAGCGCGACCTCTGGTAGGAATCTGGGCAAAACAATCTGGCGTCCGCTCGTGATTTCATTGGTGTTTCCAATCCTTGCTTTGCTTTTTAAGATCAATGAGCTCGGAGCAGTGATCGCTTTTTGGATCATCGGCGCTTCCATTTTACTCACTATATTTGACTATTTTCGTTCAGTGTCAATCCATTCGAAGGCAAATCAATATTCCGTGGCAAAATCAGCCTGGAGACTCATCCACCATAACCGTCGTAAATATGGCGCGTACTTGATCCATATCGGTGTGGCAATCATGGGCTTGGGAATTGTCGGGATAGAATTTTTACAATCACAAACTCAGGTGACACTAAAGCAAAATGATACAGCGCAATTTGCGGGTTACTCAATTACTTATCAAGATTTGGTCATTGATAACTCATTGCCCGATCGTGAAATTGCGAGGTCAATTGTCAAAGTAACCTCTCCTAATGGAGTTCAATTTTTCCTTTACCCTGATCGGAATTTTTACTACACCTCCGGGCAGAGTGTCACAAATCCAGGGTTGCGCAGCACACCTGTGGATGACCTTTACGTCATCCTGGTGGATTGGCTGCCCGTTACTTCAGAAGGCGCAACCTTCAAGATCTACAGGAATCCATTGGTTTTTTGGCTCTGGGCGGGTACGTTTGTATTGGTTTTCGGTACGATGATGGCGCTGTGGCCAAGAAAGTCCTTGAGAAAAACTGGAAGATCAGGTATTTAGCATGAAGAGTTTTTCAAGAAACTTGTTCCTTCTTTTAGTCCTTTTAGGATTAAGTTCATGTGCCTCAAGCCCGGAACTAACAGTCAGGCAATCAGTAAGTGATGATGAAGTCAATCAAATTGCCAGCAAACTATACTGTCCAATTTGTGAAAATATTCCCCTGGATGTTTGTCCATCCAAGGCATGTTCCGATTGGCGCGAATTGATCCGCAGCCTGATTATTGAAGGAAAATCAGAAAAAGAAATCACACAATTTTTCTCAGAGCAATACGGTTGGAAAGTGCTTTCCATGCCACCGCGAGTCGGATTTAACTGGTTTCTATATACATTACCGCCTGCCATCACCATCCTCGGTGGATTGATGGTGGCTTTGACTGTTCAAAAGAAGCGTAACCAACAAGCACCCAAGTCTAAACCTGAAACCATCAAATCCGAACCAGAGATGGCTGAATATATGGAGATCATCCAAAAAGACCTGGAAGAGAATGATCATGCAGAATAAAGCGAATCAGAGCGAAACCCCGTTCGTGAAGAATCTTCCCCTGTTCATTGTGATTGGAATCCTGGTGATCGGCTTAATTGTGGTGATGGGTATTTGGATGGGTAACAATAAAGTCGATCGAATGACCATTGGAGACAATGTTCCGGATTTTACGATGACCTCTTTCCAAGCTGAAAACTTTGACTCTTCAGAAATGCGCGGAAAGATAGTGATCATCAATTTCTGGGCTTCATGGTGCAACACCTGTGACGCCGAAAGTTACATGCTTCAAGAAATATGGGAAGAAATGGGTTCCTCTGGTGATTTTTTGATCGTAGGGGTCGATTATGTGGATACGGATAAAGCCGCTCAAGAGTTTATCGATAGCCATGGCATCACATACCCAAACTTCCCTGATCTGGGATCAAAAATATCCGATCTCTTTGGCATCTCAGGGGTTCCAGAAACATTTTTGATTGATCAGAATGGTGTAATTAAAGCTATAGAAATTGGCCCATTTACTTCCACTGATGATTTGCGTAATTTTATCGCTCAAGCAGCCGGTCAGGAGTAAGATCATGATTTTTATTACCCTTGCGATCATTCTTTTGGTTCTGGCAGCCACCGTTTTGTTTATCCTACGCCCGCTGATATCAAATAATGATGCCTCCCTGATGAATTCAGGAATGGATTCAGTTTCCGCCACCGCGGAATATCAAGTGACCCTGAATCGCATCCGTGAGCTGAAACAAGAACTACAGGACGGCAAGATCAACGAAGATGATTACAACGAACGCCGCAACAAGTTAAACGATGAAGCTGCTGATTTTCTTCAGCAGATGCGATCGGCTGAATAACCAGGAACCCGGACTCCCCTTCCATGATTGAAGTTCAACAAGTCTCAAAATCATTTGGCAATCGAAAAGTGCTGAAAAATCTGGATCTATGTCTGGAACCAGGTGAAATAGTCGCCCTGGTTGGCCTGAACGGGATTGGAAAAACCACCTTGATTCGCACCCTCTGCGGTTTATGTCAACCAGATTCCGGTCAAATCTATATTGATGGAGTTGAATTTTCCCAGGAAACCCCTTCCCTACGCACAAAAATTGGAGTGGTTCTTCACTCCACCATGTTGTATCCTAACCTGACTTGCAGGGAAAACCTGGATTTTTACGCGAGTCTTTATGGTCTGAAGATGAGAAAAACCAGGGTTTCTGAATTGCTTGCCCGGTTTAATCTGGAAGCCAGGGCCAATGAGAAAGTAAGAACCTTGTCACGAGGGCTACAACAGCGTCTATCCATCGCGCGCGCGTTGGTTCATTATCCGCGTTACCTTTTTATGGACGAAGTATTCTCAGGACTAGATCAGCATTCTCTTACAGACCTGAATAAGATTGTGAAAGATTTAGCTGCTAATGGAAATGCGGTTCTTTTCTCAACCCATGAAATCGATAAAATATTCAGCATTGCAACACGGGTGACCATTCTTCATCAAGGTGTGATTAATTACTCAAGCCCGGTTAGTGATTTGTCACCTCAAAAACTCCTCGAGACCTACACCGCGATCACGGAAGGGTCTATGCTACCGTTGAATGGTGTGGCGGTGGGATCATGAAATATATCAGGGCAATTCTTGCCATTGTGGCCAAAGATCTGCTAAATGAAAAAAGAACTTTCGTTACCATGGGTGCGATGTTGGTTTTTGCATTGATCGTAGTTTTGATCTTCTTGTTTGCTTTTGATCTGACGGTTGGCTTGCGCACAGAAGCGGCACCAGGCATTATCTGGGTAACATTATGTTTTTCTGGAACGCTCAGTCTTGACCGAACTTTAGCGCTTGAACGTGAAGCTGATAATATGGACGGCTTAAGACTGGCTCCATTCGACCCTTCAGTGATCTTCTTTGCCAAGGTCTTGGTAAACTGGCTTTTCATGTTAATTACAGCCGCCGTGGTCATTTTAGTGTATTCGTTCTTCGGCAATGTTTCATTATTATCAGGCACCTTTTTGCAGGTCATTCTTCTTGGAACGCTCGGCTACACCCTGATGGGAACGCTGATCGGTACCATGAACACACAAATAAGGCTTCGCGGTCCGTTGTTGTCTGTGCTTCTTTTCCCCCTGCTAATTCCACTTCTGCTCGCAGTGGTCAATGCATCTTCCATTTCTCTCCATGGTGAACACATGAAGGATCTAAACACCTGGTTGGGCTTGCTCATCGGGTATGATCTGTTGGCATTGGCGGCTGGATTTATGTTCTTTAACAAAACACTGGATGAGTAAACAATGATAAAAATTCCAAAAGCTTTACTATTTCTCGATATCCTTGCAGGTTTATGCATGATCGGCGGGCTTGTACTTGTTTTTTGGTATGCGCCGGTTGAACAAACGATGGGAATGGTGCAAAAGATCTTTTACTTTCACGTCGCCTCAACCTGGATGGGGATGCTTGGTTTTCTCGTTTCGGCGATTACCTCCATCCTGTATTTACGTACCCAAAACCTCAAATGGGATGCCGCTGCCGTTTCAGGCACTGAGATCGGCATGGTTTTTCTGCTGATCGGCATCATCACCGGCTCCATATGGGCTAAGCCTACCTGGAACACTTGGTGGACTTGGGACCCAAGGTTAACCACCACCCTGATCATGGAACTGATTTTTGCGGCTTATTTTCTTTTACGGGCAAATCTTGGTGATTTTAAACAACAAGCGCGTCTTTCAGCGATTTACAACATTATCGGTTTCATCACTGTGCCCATCACTTTTCTATCCATCCGTATCTTCAGATCCATACATCCTGTCATCATTCATTCCGCCTCATCCACTTCGGGGATGTTTGCCATGTCGAGCAAAATGCAGGTAACGTTTTTTGCATCATTACTGGTTTTTTCGATATTCTTCGCGGCGGTTTTTTGGCATCGTTATCTTCTCGAAATCGCCCAAAGGTCAATAATAATCAAATCCATTGAGGAAAATTAAAATGATCCCTGACACATTAAATTACATGATCGCGGGATACATCGTCATTGGCTCAGGTATCCTTTTATACCTAAGTTCGCTCATCATACGCTCGGTCAAGGTTAATCGGAAACTTGAGAAAAACAAACAGGATATTGAAAAAGAATAGTTAATCCGACTCTGTGCTTTCATGCAAGCTTTTTCCGCCTATGTAGCCAAGATATGCAGGCACAAGGGGCAGCACGCATGGTGACAGGAATGACAAAAAGCCACCGATCACGGCAATGGTAAAAGTGGGAACACCTGCCTTCACAAATGGCACATCCACGAATAATCCATTTCGAAGTGCCCAGAGTGCGATTCCATTCAAGCTGTCAAAGATCATTAAAACCCCAATGATAATGATCAATCCCCCGCAAATGATTTCTATGGTTCGAATGTGTTTTCGAAAACGGCTGATAAAAATCGCAGCTTTATGAGTAGCGAACGCGAGGATTAAAAAGGGAATTGCCATTCCAATTGCGTACCCTGCTGATAAAACCATGGCCTGCAAACTGGATTCACGGCTCAATCCAAGAGTTAAGATTGACCCGAGGGTTGGGCCAATGCACGGAGTCCAACCAGCGGCAAAGAATACTCCCATCATGAACGCGGATAAGACATCCCCTCCCCGCCCTGGCTTCCAATACTTCCGTTTTTCATAATTCAACCAGGGGATTTTAACCACCCCCATCGTAAATAAACCAAGCAGAATGACCAGCAGACCCCCGATTCGGCTGATCCACCGTCTGTAATCTGCAAAAACTTGTCCAAGCAGCGTGGCAGCACCACCCCAACCAATGATAAAAACTAACGAGAAACCTAGCACAAAGAGACTCGCCAGTATCATTACTTTCAAACGTCTGGGGTTTGCCTTAAGGGAAAGTGTATTGTTCAATATTTGTACTTAGGTAGAAATGGAGTAAGAGGGCTGTCCGTTACCGGACAGCCCTTCGTTTTCACTAGGGTTTTGCCGCTTCAATAATCTTGATGAAGTCGGGTTTCAGGCTGGCGCCTCCCACAAGCGCGCCGTCGATATCCGACTGCTGGAAATACTCAGCGGCATTGGCAGCCGTCACAGAACCGCCATACAGAATTCGGATGTTCTCGGCGATGGCCGAGCCAAATAGTTGAGCCAGTGCCGGGCGGACTTGATCTTTATGCACAGCGTTGGCGCCATCTGAAGTGGCGGCCTTGCCCGTGCCAATAGCCCAGATTGGCTCGTAGGCAACCACGATCTGTGAAGCAATGGCTGGGTCGATCTCTTTAAAGCCATTGAGCACCTGGCGTTTGACCACATCACCGGTTTGTCCGGTTTCGTATTGTTCCAGGCTTTCGCCTATGCAAACAATGGGGATAAGCCCGATAGCCAAGGCAGCCTTCAGCTTCTTGTTAACGGTTTCATCCGTTTCAGCGAAATAGGCACGTCGTTCAGAGTGACCGATGATGACATAATTACAGAATTCCTTGATCATGGCAGGGGCGCATTCGCCGGTGTAAGCGCCGGAGGCTTCCCAATGCAGGTTTTGCGCGCCCAGGCCGATGCCAGTGTTGGCCAACTGCGCGGAGAGAACCATGAGTGAGGTAAAAGGTGGGCAAATCACCTTTTCCACTTCGGATACAGCTTGCATGCCTGGAAGTAGTTCCTGTACCAGCACGCTTGCCTGTTCGACGGTTTTATTCATTTTCCAATTTCCAGCAACGAATGGTTTGCGCATAAGATCCTCTTTCAAGTAAGATAGGGGTTTGACCCTTTGATTTCGAAAAAGACCAGAGGCAATTATAGTACATAATTGGTTCAGACAACATTTTAATAAAATATTTATACTATTTCATTGGCGAAGAACGACAAACTTGCATACAATTATGGTGCAGGGAAAACATAGATTATGGTGATTTTGAAAGGAGTTATTCAGAATGTTAGTTAAAGAACGAATGACCAGCCCAGTATTAACCATCACCGCTGACGTGCCCGTTCAAGAAGCCCTCACCCGCATGCACAAAGATAAGGTGCGGCGCTACCCGGTGGTGGATAAACACGGAAAATTGATCGGTATCGTTACTGAAGGCGACCTGCTCAACGCGAAACCTTCAGAAGCCACCACCTTGAGTGTGTGGGAGATCACCGCCCTGCTCTCCAAGATTACTATTGAACGTGTGATGTCTGAAAAAGTGGTTACCACCACGGAAGATTGCCCTATCGAAGAAGCCGCCCGCGTAATGGCCGACAACGAGATCAGCGCCCTGCCTGTAATGCGCGGCAAGAGCCTGGTGGGCATGATCACTGAAACTGATCTCTTTCATGTGTTCATCGAGATCCTGGCCGGGCGGGTTCCAGGTGTCAGAATCACGGTGGAAGTGATCAATAAACCCGGTAAACTACATGAATTATCAGGCATCATCCAAAAAATGGGAGGCGATATGATGGGCATGGCTGCCATTTTAGGCACGCGCGCCGAAACCCGCATCATCACCTTGAAAGTTCAAGGTGTGAAGATGGATGACCTGCAAAAAGCCATCAAACCGGCCGTGGAACAGGTCCTGGATATTCGCGAGATTTAGAACTTTACTCAAACCAGCAGTAAAACCGGATGGCGATTGCCATCCGGTTTTTTGTTCATTGACGTGCACCTGCCTTGAGGGTAAACTCAAAGTCCAGGCTGGTCAGAGGATCGCGGAGCCTTTTGGCTTCGAGGAAAGTCCGCTCTCCACAGGGCAAACCGCCGGGTAACCCCCGGTGCGGAGCAATTCGCAGGATCGGGCCACAGAGACATACCGCCCGGGTCGGGCTGACAACTCCTGTAAAGGGGTTTGAGGATCGCGAACTAGGTAAGGGTGAAAAGGTGGTGTAAGAGACCACCGGCGCGGCAGTAATGTCGCGGCCAGGCAACCCCCGGTTGGAGCAAGGCCAAGCAGAGATCAATATCCCCTTCGGGGGATGGGAAGCGGCCCGTTTTCTCATGAGTCTCGGGTAGGCTGCATGAGCCGGATGGTAACATCCGGCCTAGAGAGATGATTCTCACTGTTGGAACCGTGCTTCGGCATACCCTCCAACATACAGAAAGCGGCTTATCGACCAGCCTGGATTTTTAATACATAGAAAGCAGCTCACCCACAGGGGTGCA
>CAYYRU010000050.1:7892-19226 GCA_964474095.1 uncultured Anaerolinea sp. | reverse complement strand
GCGGTCTGCGGATCGCCCTGCCTGACCGGCCCCCACGAGACGAAGTTGGGCATGGATTTGGCGTAACTGGTGCCCCTGGCCATGCGAAAACCACCCTCCAGGCTGAATTCCTCGGCCACATCGCCCATGACTTTCAAGAATGGCAGGTTGCGGCTGACGCGCATGGGGTCGAGGTAATCAAGCACCCTGAACTCGTAGCCAAATTTTGCGCACTGCGCTTCAAAGGCGCTCAAAATCTCGGCTTTGCTGGTGCCAAACTTGTTGCGGATGTTGATGGTCAACTTAACACCGTCAGGATCAAGTTTGATCACCGTAGGGGTGACCGTGGTCAGGCCGATCTTCTCACCCTCCAATGTGTCATTTTGATCATCAATCCTTAGCGCGGGCGCGTACCCGCCGTTTTGCAGGCAGCCATTTACAAAGCGCGTGAAATCAAATTCCGCGCCAATGGAGGCAAGTTGTTCGCATAACTTGATGATGGCGTTGTCACCTTCTTCAGGCGTGGAGCTGTGGGTTGAAACGCCCTGCGCCACAAGCTGGCGTCCGTCCGCCAGTTCGATCCCTGCCATGGAGGGTACCGTGTTGGGGCTATCTCCGCCCAGCAGGCTTTTAATCCCTTCGCGGCTATCTTCTTTGAAAGTAAGAATCAGGTCGGCGTAGCCTTTTTCAATGTTGAAAATGGGGAACATGCCGTCCGGTGAGAATCCAAAATCGGGCTGCGGGAACTCGCGCTTGAAAACCTCAATATCCGTCCACTGTGATTCTTCGCTGGTGCCCACGATCAGCCAGACCTTGCGCCGCATGGGCAGCCCCAGGCGCGCCACGGCCTGCATGGCATACAGGCTCATCACAACGCCGCCCTTGTCGTCTTCGCTGCCGCGTCCCCACAGAAAGCCCTCGCGTTCGATCAGGTCAAAGGGATCGTTTGTCCATTTGGCACGGTCGCCGATGCCCACCACATCCACGTGCACCAAAATACCGAGGGTCTCGTCACCCTGACCCATCTCGACAATGCCGACCTCCCAGCCGGAGGTGTGCATGGTCTTGAAACCAAATTCTTCAGCACGCTTTAGAAAATGCTTCAGACAGGCCGTGGTTTGTTCTTTATGACCGTTAATGCTGGGGAATTTCACCAGCGCGGCGATGTCTCGGATGATGGATTCTTTGCAATTCTCGATGAAGGAATCAGTGAGTGATTTGGGCATGCACCCATTATACTGCCAAGAGTCCGCAAAAATCGAGAGCCATGGCCGCGTAAAGCCTTGCCGCCTGTCGCAACTGGATCGTTGGAACACATTCCCGCGCGGTGTGCGCCAGCGCCAGGTCGCCCGGACCCAGCACGATGCAGCTCGCGCGCGTGCAAGCCGCCAGGATGCCCGCGTCGCTCCAGGCCGGGAAGGCCGTCAACTCACCCAGCTCCAATCCACAGACGGATTTAGCCCGCAGCGCTGATTTCACCAGCGCGTCCGCCGGGTTCGTGCAGAAGGGATTGTGCGGTAACAGCGATTCCGCCGGGTAATAACCGCTCACTCGCGCTTTGAAGCGTTCGTCCTGCCGGTGCAGATCGGCAACGATCTCGTTCAGTTCGGAATATACGGACTCAAGACTTTCGGAGGGCACCCAGCGCCGGTCAAACTCGATGGTGCACAGGTCGGGTACGGTACTGGGCTGGTCGCCGCCGCTAATGCGCCCGGCGTTGATGGTTGGCCGTCCCAATACTGGGTGCACGCGCTCATTCAGCCGCGGCACGTAATCGTTATAAATGCGCGCCAGCAGCCGTGCGGCCATGGAGATGGCGTTGACACCCAGTTCCAATCGGCCGCCATGCACTTTCTTGCCTTGAACTTCGATCTTCAACCACTCCAATCCCTTGTGACCCAGGGCGACCTTCAGGTCAGTGGGCTCACCGATGACCGCGCCATCCACAATCGGCCCTTGCTCTGCCACGAAATCGATGCCCTTACCCATCTCTTCCTCGTCGATGACGGCTGCTAGTACCAGGTCGCCCGCGAGCCGCACTCCGCTGCGCTGAATGCCGATGAGCGCCGCCAGCATGGCAGCCAGCCCGCCTTTCATGTCACAGGCGCCGCGACCGTAAAGGATGCCATCGGCCACCCTGCCGGAATAGGGATCTGTCATTCCATAAGGCGGAACAGTATCCATGTGACCACAGAGCATAAGAGAACGTCCACTGCCACCGCCCTTGAGAGTGGCGATGACGTTATCACGCCCGAGTTGGGCTGGCTGCAGTTCCACCGGAATGCCTTCTGACACCAGCACTTGATGGATATACGCAACCACCTGGTGCTCACGGATCTCCGTTTGCACGCAGCTTGGAATGCGTACCAGGTCGGCGGTCAGTTGAACCGCGTCCGCCCGGTCAATGTATTTCAGTACCTTTGTCAGAGGGTCACTCATGGAGTTCACTCATCACTTTGTAAGCGCGAAATGACAGGCTACATAATGATCCGTACCTGCTTCAGTCATTTTGGGTGATTCGAGGGCGCAGATCTCTTTGGCGAGCGGGCAGCGGCTTTGAAACTTGCATCCCTTGATCTCGTCGGTGGGATCAGGCGTCTCGCCCGGCAGCACCGGCCGCTGCTGGTGTTTCTTGATGCCGGGAGTGGGCATAATGGCCGTCAACGCCCGGGTGTAAGGATGCAGCCCGCGGTGGATGACATCGTCCGCCTTGCCGATCTCCATAATGCGACCCAGGTACATAATGGCGATGCGGTCAGAGATAAGCCAGGCCAGCGAAAGATCATGCGTGATGAAGAGATAAGACAGCCCTTGTTTCTGCTGCAGGTCGACCATCAAACGCAAAATGCCGCTGCGGATGGAGGCATCCAACATTGAGACCGGTTCATCAGCCACAATAAAATCCGGCCGCATGATAATGGATGCTGCCAGGGCCACGCGCTGACGCTGCCCGCCTGAAAGTTCGTGTGGATAGCGGTAATAGTAATCTTTGGCGGGTTTCAACCCGGCTTGTTCGAGGGCTAATTGGACGCGCTCCTGGCGTTCTTGTGGGTTAGGCGCCAGGTGATGGATCTCAAGCGGCTCCGCCACAATATCCATCACCAACTCACGCGGGTTGACTGATTGATAGGGATCTTGAAAGACCATCTGCGCCTGCTGGCGAAAGCGCTTCATGTAAGTCCGGTCATTGGGCCGCACCTCTTCTCCCTGGAATTTGATGCCACCCCGCGCAGGTTTGACCAGCTGCAGAATAGCTTTCCCAGTGGTGGTTTTGCCGCTGCCGCTTTCGCCCACCAGCGAGAGGGTTTCGGCCTGGCCAATGGCAAAACTGGCGCCATCCACGGCTTTGAGGATCTTCCTGTTCCTACTGAAGAGATCCTCCGCCAGGGCGCGTTTGATCTCAAAATCCACGTGCAGATCAGTTACTTCCACGCGGTTCTCAGCGACCATGCGGCGCCTCCTCGACCAGGTGGCAGGCTACTTTATGCTGGCTCCCCAGTTTGACCGTATGTGGAGCGACATCCCGGCAAATGGGCATGGCCTCGCTGCAACGTGGATAAAATGGACAGCCCTGGATGGGATCGATTAGGTTGGGCGGTACACCTTCAATGCTGGCTGGGATGATCTTCTCCTTGCTCACGTTAGGGAAGCAGGAAATCAATTTTTGGGTATAAGGATGGGCTGTGTGCTCGAAAATATCCTTCACCGTGCCCAGTTCCACCACCTTGCCGGCATACATCACGGCAATGCGGTCGCAGGTTTCGCCCAAGATCGAAAGATCGTGGGTGATGAGGATCAAGCCCATTTTTAGTTCGCGGCGCAGTTTTTCGAGCAGGTTAAGAATCTGCGCCTGCACCATCACGTCCAACGCGGTGGTGGGCTCATCGCCGATCACCAGTTTGGGGCTGCAGGCCAGCGCGATGGCGATCATGGCGCGCTGCTTCATGCCCCCACTGAACTCATGCGGATATTGGTGGATGCGCGCCGCGGGCATTTCAACCAATTCAAACAAATCCCCGGCGCGTTTCAAAGCATCTTTTTTGCTGACCTTTTCATGCAGCACGATGGCTTCCGCGATCTGGTCGCCCACCTTCATGACCGGGTTTAGGGCGTTCATGGCGCCCTGAAAAATTATCGAGACGTCCGTCCAGCGCCGGGCGCGGATATCTTCATCGCTCAGGGTGGTGAGCTCAGTGCCTTCCAGGCGGATGCTGCCGCCGTGGATTTTGCCTTCTTTGGGCAGCAGACGGGCGATGGAGAGCGCGCAAGTGGTCTTGCCGCAGCCAGATTCCCCCACCAGCCCCAGGGCTTCACCATGTTTCACGTCGAAACTGGCGTCATCCACGGCTTTGAAAAGCCCTTTGGAGGTCTTGAAATAGGTTCTGAGATGTTCCACTTGCAACAGGGCCACGGCTACCTCTCTCGCAACTTGGGGTTCAAGATCTCGTCAAAAGCGTAGCCGAGCAAAGTGAAGGAAAGTACCACCAGCACCACGCACAAGCCGGGCGGCAGATAATACCACCAGGCCCCCGCGGCAGTGGCGCCGCCTTCAAAGGCATAATGCAGCATCATACCCCAACTGGCCGTGGTGGGGTCTCCCAACCCTAAAAAGCTGAGCGTGGTTTCAGAGACGATAGCCACCGCGGCCACCAACACTGTGTTGGCGAACACCAGCGGAAAAACGTTTGGCAGCACGTGGCGCATCATAATGTGAAAACTGCCCGCTCCCAAAGAGACGGTACGTTCGATGTATTGTCTTTCTTTAACCGAAAGGGTTTGCGCGCGCACCACACGGGCGGTTCCCGCCCAACCGGTGATTCCGATTACCAAAATGATGTTCCAAATGCTGGTGCCCAAAATAGCCGCCAGCACCATCATCAGCGGCAGCCAGGGAATGACCAGGAAGAAATCCGTGAAGCGCATCAACAGATTGTCGATGGCCTTGCCGAAATATCCTGACACGATACCGATCAGGGTGCCGATGATCATTGAAATGGCTGTGGCCGTGGCGCCGATCAAGAGTGAGATGCGCGAGCCAGCAATGACATTCGCCAGCACATCCCGACCCATGTCATCCGTGCCCAGCCAGTGTTGAGCAGACGGCGCCAGTAGAATGTCTTCCACTTCGCCGAACTCCATGGTCGAAAATGGCACAAGGATGGGGCCAATCACAGCCAACAGCAGGAAGAACAACAGGATAATCGTGCCTGTCATGGCCAGCTTATTCTTACGCAACGACTGGCCGAATTGTTTGAGAGTTCTGAGGCGGTAATTCTGCTCGAGGTTCATCAACTCTTCACCCTCGGGTCAATGTAGGCATAGGTAATATCCGCCAGCACGTTGGCCAACACCACGCTCACCGTCACCAGCAGAAAAACGCCCTGCAGCAGTGGGTAATCCCTGGCGCCCAGGGCTTCATACATCAACCTTCCCAGTCCGGGCCACGAGAAAATGGTCTCGATCTGGATGGCGCCGGCCACCACAAAACCAATGTTGATGGCAATGATGGTGATCATGGGCAGCATGGCATTGGGTAATGCGTGCTTTAACAAAATATAACGTTCCCTAAATCCCTTGGCTCTGGCCGTGGTGATGTAATCCTCCGAGAGCACGTCGATCAGGGTGTTGCGCATGGTCAGCGCGTATTCCCCGATCAAGACCAGACTCATGGTGATCACCGGCAGCGCCAGGTGGCGGCCGAGGTCTTGCAGGATGGGCGCAGTAAAAGCAAAGGTACGCCCGGGGGTGAGCATGCCGCTGGTTGGAAACCAGCGCAACTGCACGCAAAATAACACGACCATGATCATGCCCAGCCAAAAAGTGGGCACCGAATACGTCACTAACGCGAAACTCAACGTACCCACGTCCAGTTTTGTGCCGCGCTTCCAGGCTGCCAGAACACCGATCAAGATGCCGATCACGATGGCGACCACTTCCGCAAGACCCACCATCAGCAGGGTTGGCAAGAAGCGCGCCCAGATCACTTCAGAGACAGGCGCCTTAAAAAGAAAGGAAGTGCCAAGGTCGCCTTGCAGCAGGTGTTTGATATAAGTGAAGAACTGCACATACCAGGGTTGATCCAGGCCATAGAAGCCGCGGATGGACTCGATGGTCTCGGGGGTTGCCTTGGGGTTCCTCATGATCATGGCCAGAGGATCCCCAGGCAAAACCCGGAACAGGATGTAATTGAAAATCAGCACGATCAAAATGGTGATCAGCGCATAAAGCAGCTTCTTGGCAATGGCAGCCTTGCTCATTCAGGTTATTTCACCGGTTTCATGTTGATGTAGTTATAGTTGGTCATGTTGAAGAAATACATGCCGCTGGCGGGGATGGCCTTGAAACCGGTCCAACGATCCGCGCGGATGGCCTGGAGGTTGTTGTCATACACCAAAATGATGTAGGGCGCTTCGTCGTAGGCGATCTGCTGCATCTGCTGCACCATAGACTTGCGGGCAGACTGATCCATTTCAGCCTGTTGGGTGATGTAAAGTTCATCGTATTGCGCGTTTGACCAATGTGGTTCATTGTTGCCGCCGATCTGGTCGGTGGTAAGCAAGCCCAGAATGATGGTGGGATCCACATCGGCGCCCCAGCCCCAGATGAAGAGGTCAAAATCACCGGCGTTGATCTTGTCTTGCAGCGCGCCGCTATCCATGGTTTCGTTGTTGATCTTGATGCCTGCGGCGGCGCAGTCCGCGGCGATGAGCTGGGCGGCCTTGACTTCATTAAGATTGTCAGAGATCGAGATCAAGGTGAACTCCAATGGGGTGCCGTCTTCCGTTTCAAGTACACTGTCGCCGTTGGAGTCCACATAACCCGCTGATTTCAGCAGGTCTTTGGCTTTGTCCACGTTATACGTGCGTGATTCTTCGGCAGTGGGCTCATAGTGGTAGGTATCGCCCGGGTTGATGAGGGTGGTGCCAATAGTGCCCTGACCGTTATAGGCCATATCCACAACCTTTTGCTTGTTCAGCGAAAGCTCAATCGCCTGGCGGATGAGCTTGTCTTTCAAGAGCGGATTGCCCCCGCTGGTGGGATCTTCCCAGACATTGACACCGATCTGGGTGAATCCACGTGCTTCGCCGGAGATGACCGAGATGTTCTCGTCTTCTTCAAGCTGTTTCATTTGAGTTGGGTTCAGGCTGGTGGCACCATCGAGCTCACCGAGCATCAACGCCTGCGCCATGGAATCCGTGTTGTCATACGGTACGAATATGAACTCGTCAATGCTCGGCTGGGTGCCGAAATAATCAGGGTTCTTGATGATCTTGACAAAGCCTGTATCGGCGGAGTCAAACTTGAAGGCGCCAGTGCCAATGGGAGTGCTGTTCGGCCAGGCTTCCAGTTCTTCCTCGGCGACCTGGCTGAAAATGTGTTCCGGCAAAATGGGGGTGGTGTTCATCAGCATGTTGGCTTTGGGTGCGTCCACCGTGATGACCACGGTCAGGTCATCCGGGCATTGAACATCGGTGATGCCGGTCAGGTAGGAACTATACATGTAGCCCAGGCCGGTGTTGATCATCAGGTCGTAGGTGAATTTCACATCCTTGGAGGTGAAGGGCTGTCCGTCGTGCCACTTGACGCCTTCCTGCAGTTTGAAGGTCCAGGTGAGATTATCTTCGCTGACCGACCAGCTTTTAGCTAAAGCGGGCGCGGGGTTCAGGTTCTCATCATAGGTGGTTAAAGAATCGTAAACCAGCATGAAGAATTCATAAGTCACCTGCATGTAGGATGAAAGCGGGTTTAAGGTGTCGAAGGCGGCGCTTGTCCCCAGGGTAAAGGTCTTGGGGCCTGCGGCAGTCTCGTTCTTGGCAGCACAACCTGTGGCCGTCAGGATCAGGGCAAATACCATGAACAAAACAAACAATCTTTTTCTTATGTTTTTCATCATCAATCCTCCTTAGATCGACTCTCAGCGTCTGATGGTCTGACACCGCTTTCCAACACATAGAACTCTTTGCGGGTGGCATCCAGGCGTGCTTTGACGCCCAACGGCAGGGTGGCCATGTCTTTGGTGTGCCCCAAGGGCAAGCCAGACAAGGTTGGAATACCCAAAGGCTGCAAATAATACTCCAACACGTCCTCGAGGCTGATATCCACATGGTAGCCGGGGTTTTGCATAAACGGCACGCAGTTGACACACTCACTGATCACGATGCCGGCCAGTTCTTTCAGTTTTCCGGCGTTCCGCAGGTGTGAAAGCATGTGATCAAAGATCCAGGGTTCGATATCCACGTCCTCGATCAACAAGATCTTGTCTTTGGTCTCTATTTCGTAAGGTGTGCCCAAGGTGGCGCAAATCAGGGTCAGGTTTCCACCAATCAGGTCGCCTTCAGCCACGCCGGGGTGGATGGTGTGCAGCCACTTTTTCTTATCTGCCAGGGGGATCTTGCCAACCGGTTCAGTTGAAGCCACTGCCTTGAAAAAATACCTCTCGGTGTACCTGGTGAGTTCCGCCGGGTTAAACCGCGCCGCACCCGGGCCGTGAAAAGTCACCAGTTTGGAAAACTTGTTGATGGCCAGGTGTAGAGAGGTGATGTCGCTAAACCCCGTCAGGATCTTGGGGTGTTTTGCCACCGCGTCAAAATCGATCAGCGGGATGATCTGGGCTGAGCCGTAACCTCCCTGGGTCACGAAAACGGCATCTACATCATCACGGACGAACATCTCGTTGAAGTCATCTGCGCGTTCCTTTTCAGAGGCAGCCACGAATCCGCGCTGCTTGTTGACGTTCTTGCCCACCACCACCTGGTAGCCTTTTTTCTGCCACCATTCGGTTGCCCTAAGCACCTCGCTGCGATTTTCAGTCGGGCTGGCAGGTGAAATAATGCCGATGGTATCACCGGGTTCAAGTTTTTTTGGACGGATCATACAATCCCCAGCTTGAAATACGATATTACGATGCAAAAATGAGTAGTTAATTAAAGTATTATACTCACCTAAAAGCAGGTTGCAATAAATTTAATCAAATCTTGATGATTTTTTGAGTTTTCGTTGCCTTTGAATCAGACGTATAATACCCTTGAGATGAAAAAGATCCTGATCATCGACGACGACGCTTTGATGCGGCGCAGCGTGGCCTTCAACCTGGAACAGGCTGGTTACAAGACCTTTGCCGCGGCCAACGCGGAAGACGGTCTGCGCGCCTTGGAAGCCAACCCGCCCGACCTGGTGCTGCTGGATGTAGGCCTGCCAGAAATGGACGGGCTGGAGGCAATTAAAAGAATCAAAGCCATTTCGCCCATCCCAGTGATCTTTGTGACTGCCCGCCGCCGTGAACTGGATGAGGTGCTGGGGCTTGAACTAGGCGCCGACGACTATATCACCAAACCCTTTGATTTCGACGTGCTGATCGCGCACATCAAGGCTGTTTTCAGGCGATCCGCGCCTACCCTTCCCAAAGACAACACTCCCATCGTCCACGCTGGCAGCCTGCTCATGGATCCCTCCGCGCACACCGCCAGGCTGGGCGAGAAAGTACTCGACCTGAGCCCGCGCGAGTATGACCTGCTTTACCTGCTGGCTCGTGACGCGAACCAGGTCAAATCAACGGCTGAGATCCTGGCGCAGGTATGGGGCGCCGAATACGCCGGAGAACCGCAGGTAGTTTACGTGCACATACGCTGGCTGCGTGAAAAACTCGAAGCCGACCCCAACCACCCACGGCTGATCCTTACCGTGCGAGGGGTGGGCTACAAATTTGTCGGAGGCGCCTGATGCTTCGCACCATTCAACGCCGCCTGTTTTTCAGTCAACTTATCCCTCTTCTGATCATGCTGCCGGTCATGGGAATCATGCTCATCATCGGCATTGAAAGCAAATTCATCATTCCCAAGTTTGCCAATAACCTGTTGGGAGATGCCAGGCTGCTGGCCGAGATCAGCAGCGCGGAGTTTGAACTGTGGGGCAATCCCATCCTGTTTGAAAAATTGATCTCGCGCGTACAGCTTGACCCTTCCATTAAAGTGATGTTCCTGGACGCAGAAGGCAGACCTTTGTACTCCTCTGATCTCAAAGATTATTCCGCAAAAAAACTGGGGCTCAGTCCAACCGGCATCGTCAGCGCCCTGTCTGGTGAAGAGATCGTGCTCACGAACTATTCTCCCTTGAAAGTCAAAGACAGCCTGGTGGACGTGTATGAACCGGTGTTGGACTCAAACAGCGAAGTGATCGGTATCGTCAGATTGACCTACCAGGTGGAATCGCTCTACCTGGTGTTCATGGGTTTGCGCTGGCAAATCCTGTTGGTGTTGCTGGCGGGCTTGATCTTGAGTGCCCTGATCAGCGCCGGCCTGGCCAACCGCATCAGCCAACCCATTACCCGGGTCACGAAAGCCATCTACAACCTGGCCATCGGCAAAAGCCACACTCCGCTTGAAGTGGAGGGACCTGATGAATTGAAATCGCAAGCGGAGGCAGTCAACTTTTTAGTGGCCGAACTGGAGAGCAACGAAAAGGCCAGGCGCCAACTGCTGGCCAACCTGGTGCACGAGCTTGGACGCCCACTCGGCTCGATCCGCAGTGCGATCCATGCCCTGCAAAACGGTGCTGACCGTGACCCCATGCTCTACGGCGACCTGACCAAAGGCATGGACGCCGAAACCCTGCGACTACAGCACTTGTTAAACGACCTGTCTCACCTGTATGATCAGTCGATCGGCGCGCTCGAGTTAAACCTGCGAGAGGTGGATCTCAACCAGTGGCTGCCCGTAGTGCTGCGTCCTCACCAGGCGCAGGCGGAAGAGAAGGGGCTGCGCTGGTCTGAAAACCTGGCGCCCACCCTGCCAGTGATGCGTATTGACCCTGAACGCATGTCACAGGTCATCGGCAACCTTTTAAACAACGCCATCAAATACACCAAATCGGGCGGTCAGATCAGCTTCTCTTCCATGGTGAAAGAATCCGCCTTCCAAATGATCATCGAAGATAGCGGGGTGGGCATCCAGCCTGAGGAGATCGAAAAGGTCTTTCAACCTTTCTACCGCGGAGAACAGGGCCGGCGCATCAAACAAGGTATGGGACTGGGGCTTTCAATCGCAAGAGATCTGACGACAGCTCATGGCGGCAGTTTGCAGATCAGCAGCCAGCCAGACCACGGCAGCCGCGTTATCATCAAACTTCCCATTGAGGACTCAAAAGACACTCCGTCGCAAACCCCTTAAGCTTTCCTTAAGCTTGGCATAAGACCTTTATAAAGACTGAATTCCATTCATGGTGATATCCTGTTCATAACTATTACAGGAGGTACACCATGAATAGACGTAAAACGATTTTCCTTTCCATTGCCATGATCCTGGCAATTTCGATCACCGCTTGCAGCGCCGCCCCCACAGCCGCTCCGGCCGCCGCTCC
>CAYYRU010000050.1:0-7792 GCA_964474095.1 uncultured Anaerolinea sp. | reverse complement strand
GCCGCTCCGGCCGCCGCTCCAACCCCGGCCACGGCTGCTCAAGCCCCAGCGGCGGATCCCACCGCGCAGGCTTCAGCGAATCTGCCCGCCCTCGGCACCCTGGATGCCTACGAGTCAGCCCTCGAGGCCGTCTACACCAAAGTCAATCCATCCGTGGTAAACATCCAGGTCATTCAAAAAGCGCAGCCAGCGGCTTCCAACTCCTACCAGGATCCATTTGCCGACCTGCCCGGTTTTGAGTATTTCTTCGGCAGCCCCGATCAACAACAGCAGCAGCCGCAATCTACCCGCCCAAAACAGTCGCTGGGTTCGGGTTTCATCTGGGATAGTGACGGGTACATCGTAACCAACTACCACGTGGTTGAAAACGCGGCCAGCATTCAGATCAAATTCCATGACGGCAGCATCGCCAGCGCCAGCGTGGTCGGCACCGACCCCAGCAGCGACCTGGCCGTGCTAAAACTGGATGACTACACCGGTGAACTCGTGCCCATCACCAGTTCCGATTCCTCCGATGTGAAGGTAGGGCAGCTCGCGATTGCCATCGGCAATCCCTACGGGCTCGAGAACACCATGACCGTGGGCATCGTCAGCGCGCTTGGACGCTCTCTGTCAACTGATGAACTGGCGTCCACTGGCAGTTCGGCTACTTTCACAATCCCGGATATCATCCAAACCGACGCGCCCATCAACCCCGGCAACTCTGGCGGTGTGCTGGTAAATACCGACGGTGAACTGATCGGCGTGACTGCCGCCATTGAAAGCACCTCGGGCGCCAACGCCGGCATCGGGTTTGCCATCCCCTCCAACATTGTCAACAAGGTGGTGCCTGAACTGATCAAGAACGGCAAGTATGAGCATGCTTATTTGGGCCTATCTGGAACCAGCCTCACCCCTCAACTTGCCGAAGCCATGGACCTTGACTCCACGCAGCGTGGCATTCTGGTGATTGAAGTCACCAAAGACGCGCCCGCGGACGAAGCCGGTTTGATCGGCAGCTCCAAGAAAGCCACCATCAACGGGTTCGAGACGGTGGTCGGCGGGGACGTGATCACCGCCATTGACGGTGAACCGCTCTATGAGATAGAAGACCTGATCTCATACCTTTCAGCCAACACCAGTGTGGGTCAAAAAGTGACCCTTACCTTCCTGCGCGACGGCAAGGAAATGACGGCTGAGGCCACCCTGGCTGCGCGTCCATCCGCGGAAGAAAAGACCCTGCCTGCTGCCAATGCTGGCACCACCGAAAACGCTTCGGCTGCCTGGATGGGCGTATCGGTGATCAAGCTCTCACCTGAGATCGCCTCGGCCATGGATCTGCCCGCTGATCAACGCGGTGTCTTGATCCAGGACGTACAGGCCGGCAGCCCTGCGGACCTGGCCGGACTGATCGGCAGCTACAAACCAGTGATCATCAACGCCAAGCGCGTCATGGTCGGCGGGGATGTCATCACCGCCATCGACGAGCAACCCATCCAACAGCCGGTGGACCTGCCGCAATACATGGCCAGCAAGAACCCCGGCGATGTGGTGACGTTGACCATCCTGCGAAATGGCAGCGAGCAAACCCTGACAGTGACATTGGCTGAAAAACCATCCAACTGATCTGTTTTTCCCTCCTCCCTAGCAGCACAGGCCCTTAATTCAGGGCCTGTGTTTGCGTTTGTTTCTCAAAACCTGGTTTTTATTATTGACTCAGGATCTTTGTTTTCCAACCCTTCAGCCAGTTCAACCGCAGAAGATCGGTTTGTTCAAGCAGAATCGAGAGTTCCTGCAGCACATCAGATTCCTTTGACTCCAGCTTGCCAGAATTGTAGCAGTTGGCGAGCTGGCGGATATCAACGATCTTGCTTTCAAGGCGTTGAATCTCACGCTCAATGTGAGCCACCAGTGTGTCTTGATCCATCAGCGAGGCAAACTCCATCTTGAGCAGAAAAGCTTTAAAGTACATATCCGCTTCGATGGGGGCTTTCAGCCAGGCCTCCAAAACCTGCTCACCCGCCGGCGTGATCTGGTAGCTCTTTTTATCAGGCCGGTTGGCGATGGGGGTATTGGTGTAAGTCACCAGTCCGCGGTCATAAAGCTTTTTAAGGTTTGGATAGAGATAGGCCAACGAGACCACCAAAAAGAAACGGTTGGAATCTCGGATGATGCGGTTGAGTTCATATCCGCTCACTTCTTTGTGTGTTTTGATCAAGGCCAACAAAATGTTATCAATATCCATGCGCGCACTTCTTCCGGGAGATCAGATGCTCTATTGTATCACCAGGCCTATGCCGCCCGGTCAAGGCTGCCAGCGTAAAGGATGAACTACTTTTCAGCAGCCGCATGCCTGCCAGCGATCATGCCAAAGACCATGGCAGGCCCGATGGTGGAACCAGGCCCCGGGTAGGTGTGCCCCATGACAGAGGCAGAGGTATTACCCGCGGCATACAAACCCTGGATGGGTTTGCCTTTTTGGTCCAACACACGCGCATATTCATCGGTGAGCAGGCCACCTTTGGTGCCCAGGTCGCCCGGCCAGACCTTGACCGCGTAGAAAGGAGCTTTGGTCAACGGTGCCAGATTGGGGTTGGGTTTGACACCTGGATCACTGTAGATGCGGTCATAAGCGCTGTCACCGCGGTTGAAGTCTTCATCTTTTCCGAGGGCCGCAAATTGGTTAAAGCGCTTGACGGTTTCCACCAGCCCGGAGGGGTCAATGCCGCATTTCTGAGCCAACTCTTCGAGGGTATCCGCGCGGGTCAGGAAGCCTGATTCAAAATACTCCTTGGGCTCAGCGCCCGGCAGCCCCACCCCCAGTGGGTAGAACTTGTGATGGTGTTGATCAAAGATCAGGTAGGCCGGGATGGCCGGAACGGTCTTGTTACGTTCATACTGCCAGTGGCCGCAATCCACGTAGGAGGCAGATTCGTTCATGAAGCGCTTTCCACTTTTATCAACAATCATGGAATAGGGGAAGGAGCGTTCCCAGATCATGAACTGGGCAACGCCCTTGGCATCGATCAAACAGGGGCCCCACCAGGCATCATCCATGAGAGCGGTGGCGCCGCCCACTTCCATGCCCGCGCGGATGGCGTCGCCCAGATCACCCGGGGTGGCCACCGTCCAGTCAGTGGTAATGGGATGTGGATGATACTTCTGGCGCATCTCGTTGTTGCGCGCGAAACCGCCGGCTGCCAAAATGACCGCCTTGGCTTTCACCTCCACCTTTTTGCCGTCCTTCTCAACCACCACACCGTTGACTTTTCCATTCTCCTGCAAAATTGAGAGCATGGGTGAGTTGAGCCAGATCTCCACCCCGCGCTGCAACAGCAGGTGGGTCAGCTGCCCAATCAAGGCCCCGCCAATGCCGGCCAATTTCTTGCCGATCAAGAGGCTGCCCAGGGTGCGGATGCCGATGACGTTGGCTGTGTTCAGGAAGGCCTTAAAGGAACGCATGGAGAGCGCGATCTGCACGCCGTCCAATGTGTAGACCGGGATGGGCAGGGTCAGATTGATCTTGTCTTTCCAATCACCCAGCTTCTTGAGGTCAAAGGGTTCAGGCTCCACCAGGCGGCCGGGGACGCTGCCGCCGGGAAGTTCGGGGTAGTAGTCAGAATAGCCCTTACCGTAGTGCAGGCGCATTCCCAGACTTTGCAGCCACTCCACCATTTTAGGACCCTCACGCAGGAAGGTATCGCGCCGCTCAGGAGAACTGGCCGGCCCCACCTCACCAATGGTGAGATCCATATACTTGCGGGCCGCCTCGTAAGAATCAGGTGTGCCGGCTTTGAGCATCAGCGGATTATTGGGGATCCACGCGCCTCCGCCCGACATGGCTGAGGAACCTCCCAATTTGCCGGTACTCTCCACGATCAAGGGCTGCATGCCCGCCTCTTTGGCAGACAGAGCGGCCAGCATGGCCGCCGAGCCTGAACCCACCACAATTACTCTCTTTGATTCGTCCTGCATAAGCGCTTTCCTCTCTTTCTATCAATGTGTTGGTAATTTTTTTTATATTTTCTAATATATATAACTACTTATATATTACTAGAAAGAGAACCTTTTTCAAGAGGACGAATGTCACCAGATGCAAAACGACCGTCCATCCAGGACGGTCGTTTGTGAAAGCGGTTGAGTTTATTTGTAATCGCCTGTCATGAGCGGTTCAATGTTGGCGCTGTAGGCGGCTTCATCCATGCCATAGAGATCGAGGTAAAAGGCCTTGGCGTCTTGCAGCGCGTCATACTCGGGGAAGAGATCGGGGTGCAGCTTGGCGGCAACCCAGTTCAACCCCAACACCCAACGCGGATCGGGCTGATCCCAACTGTAGACATCGCCGGCGAAGGCGTAGAGTTTGTCATTCTTGACCGCGTCCAAGAGCTGCCAGGCTGCATCGGCTTTCATGTCTGCCACCACGTCATTGGCGGGCACAAAGTAAGAAACCAAAAAGATCACATCGGGGTTCCAGGCAGCGATCTGTTCGAGGTTGACCTCGGCCCAGCCGTCGCCAGGGTTGGCGTCCATCCAAACGGGTTGGCCGCCGGCAGTTTGCACCTGATAGGTTTGCATCCAGGCAGCCGGGGGCACCTTGAAGGCGATCACGCCGTCTTTGTCTGAGTAATACAACAGCAGGGTGCGCGGTTTTTCTTCCTCGCTCAAGCCGCCAACGACGCTGGTGATGGCATCCACCTTGCCCTGGAAGTAAGCAGCCAGGGTCTCGGCGCGTTCAGGGTTCTGGAAGATCTGCCCCAGGGTGACCAGATCGCGCTGATATTGTTCGACGGTTTCAAAATCGATATAGACCACCGGAATACCCAGCGCTTCAAGCGGTTTGCCATCTTCTTCGGCATTAGTGGTCTTCATGATCACCAGGTCGGGGTGTAAAGCCACGATCTCATCCGTGGATGGAGCCTTGGCAAGACTGACCTTATCGGCGAAAGCCGGGTCGATCAGTGGAATAAAGTTGCCCGTACCCTGGGCGGTGGGGCCCATGGCAGAGATGTTGGTGCCCGCTTCGGGGAAGAGGTAGATGGCGTCGGCGATCATGAAGATGGATCTGCCCACGATGACGATCTTTTGCGGCACGGATTCCAGGGTAACCGTGCGTTCCAACGCGTCGGTGACCGTGATGCTGGTGTCAGCGGGTGCCGCGGTGGGAGCTTCTGTGACGGCTTCGGTGACGGCAGGGGCTGCGGTGGCTGGTGCCTCGGTGGGGACGGGGGTCTGTGTTGCGCATCCAGCGGCTGTTAGCAACATGATCGCCAGGATAAGACTTAAGAACTTGAACTTCTGCATAAAATCCTCCAGGGAGTGATAGAAATGAAGTTTCAATAATTGACTATTCAATTATTGAGTATTCTAATATTATCACACACCGCAACCAATGACAACAACGAAATATCCCATTCGGCAAGAGAAAGGTCACAACAGCCAGGCGTCCACTAGCTCCCCGGCCTCGATGAGCTTTACCCCGGCGGGGACGATTAAGAGCGCGTTGGCCTGCACCAACGAGAGCAGGTTGCCCGAGCCCTGGTGCCCCGTCAGACGAGCGCGCCAGCCCTGCCCCTCGCGGCGGACTACGCCACGGTAGTAACTTTCGCGTCCATCCGCGGATGTCAACGGCTCCTCCAACACGGCCTGCACCAACTGGCGCTGCGAAGGCGGCAGCCCGTGCAGATGCCGCAGCGCCGGCAGCACAAAAACCTGGCAGCCAATATAAGCCGAGACCGGGTTACCCGGCAGCCCAATGAAGGGGATGCCGCGGTAGGCGCCAAAGGCGATGGGTTTGCCCGGGCGCATGTTCACCCGCCAAAAAGACAGGCTGCCCGTGGCTTCCAATGCCTCACGCACATAGTCAAACGCGCCCACACTGACCCCCGCGGTACTGACGATCAGGTCAGGCCGCGCGGCGCAGGCCTGTTCGAGCTTTGCGGTGACGTCAGCCAGGGTGTCGCGCGCGATGCCGGGTGTGATGACCTTGGCCCCCGCGGATTCCAGCAGGCCGGCCAGCACAAAACGGTTGGCATCGTAGATCCTGCCAGGCGTAAGCGGCTGCCCAGGTTCGAGCAGTTCATCCCCTGAAGAGAGCAAGGCTACGCGCGCGCGTTGATAGACCCCCACCTCGCTCATCCCGAGCGAGACCAGCAGGCCTACATCCTGCGGACGCAAGATACTGCCCCTGGCAAGCACTTGCTGCCCGCGGCGCACGTCCTCGCCCTTGAGGCGTACATTGGCGCCCACTTTGACAGCGGCGCGAAACTCCACGCTCTCGGGTAGGGCGGCGTTCTGCGGATTTTGATAGGCGTCCGTATCTTCGACCGGGACGACGGCATCCGCGCCCTGCGGCATGACGGCGCCCGTCAGGATGCGCGCGGCGCTCCCGGCGGGCAGCGCTGCCACCTGTGACGCCCCGGCGGGGATATCCGCGCTTACCGGCAGACGCACAGGAGGCCTGGCGACTTCCACACTGCGTACGGCAAAGCCGTCCATGGAAGAGTTGTCAAAAGGCGGCAGGTCCAAGGGCGAGAAGATATCTTCAGCCAGCACGCGCCCGCATGCGGCGGTTATGGGGCAGGCTTCAACCCTGGGCTGCGGCAGAGCTGCCAGGATCATATCCAGCGCGTTTTGGATGGAAAGCAGTTGTGTCATGCTCACCTCGTTTCAGTCTGGTTGGTTTTAATCATTTTAACCCACGACGGGGTTTGCGACGCTACCTTCATCACCTTTCACCCAGGTAAGCAAAGTGTAGGGGCTTCGACCTCACCCCCAGCCCTTCTCCCGTGGAGTAAAGACCGGTTGGCCTGGTTTGTGTCCATGGGAGAGAGGAAAAACTCTACAAATCCTTATGGCAACTCGCTGGGGTGAGGGTTTCTGGATTCCCATCAGCTGGCCCAAATTCTTATCGATAATTATTTTTGATGTAATAAGCCATTTTCACACCAAATATTAATGGAGTTTTCTGACCAATTAAGTTATTATATATTTATGAGGAGGAGCGAGCCATGAGCAAAGAATGCCGTGTCAGTCAGATCGTTGAACCCGTAATGGTACTTGAAGGCGCGGGGGTGAGATTGAAACGCAGCATCGCCACCCGCACGCTGGACTACCTCGATCCTTTTTTGCTCTTCGACCATTTCGGCTCCTACCACCCGGATGATTACCTGCCGGGCTTTCCGATGCACCCGCACCGCGGTATCGAGACCGTCACCTATATGCTGGCCGGCACCGTGGACCACAAAGACAGCCTGGGCAACGCCGGCCGCATCGGTCCCGGCGAGGTGCAGTGGATGACCGCCGGTGGCGGCATCATGCATGAAGAAATGCCCAACGGTGATGCCGAAAACCACATGGAAGGTTTTCAACTGTGGGTCAATCTGCCAGCAAGCCGCAAGATGTGCGCTCCGCGCTACCAGGGCTTTGCCGCGGCGGAAGTGCCCGTGGTGAGCGTTGAACCGGGAGTGCGCGTGCACATCATCGCCGGGGAGTACGGCGGTGTCAGCGGACCCGTCAGCGGCATTGACGCGGACCCCACCTACCTGGATGCGGTCATTGACGCGGGCCAGACCTTTACGGCCCCGGTCAAGCCAGGTTACACCACTTTTGCTTACTTCTATAGCGGCGGCGCCGACCACTGCACCACCCCCGTGGCCGCTACGCGCCTGGTGGTCTTTGACAACCCCCAGGAAGTACGCGTCAAGGCCGGGGTGCTGGGCGCGAAACTGCTGTTGGTATCAGGCAGGCCGCTCGGTGAGCCCATCGTGCGCCACGGGCCGATCGTGATGAACACCCAGGAAGAGATCCGCCAGGC
>CAYYRU010000049.1:0-19315 GCA_964474095.1 uncultured Anaerolinea sp. | reverse complement strand
TAGAGCACTCGGTTCGGGACCGAGAGGCCGGCGGTTCAAATCCGCCCGCCCCGACAGATTTTCATTTTCAACGAATCCCAACATCATTAAAGCCAATATTACTTCGTAACATTATCTGCTTAGGGGGCATTATAGGTATTCAGATCAATTCGATATTGAGTGTTAAGAATATCAGGAGGAAAAAATGAATGATTATGAAGGAGATTATGATTATTTAGACACTGATCCGCCAATCCCTTCAAATCCGGTTCCTACTCGAAAGGAATTATTGCAGTTTGAATATATAAGTCTCGCCCAGTTATGTCGTATCGATCCAAAACCTGCCGGCTTTCGGAAAATGCGTGCGTGTGAAGCCTTTGGTGGTGACCGTGGTCGTAATGAAGTTATTCCAGAGCGGAAGGTTAGGGCTGTGAAGCATGGAAAGTCGGTTCGAAAATATGTATTGGTATCGGCTGTCATTAATTACTTGAAAATGGTGGGAATTGAGTATTGGTAATTCTATAGTTATTAGGTTATGATTATTTATCAATACTCAGAACATATAATTTGCATGTCTTTTCTTTATGTAAGAAATAGAAGCGTTGACAATAACGAACATTAATTCTATAATATGGTCTAAGGAAAAACCTTTACTAGCTACTATACTTAAGCCATGATTTCAAACTCAATTACCATTTATACATTACGAGAACCATCCAATTCGTCTTTATACGATACCCTTCAAATACCGCTTTTTATCGAACAATCAAAATCTATAGCTTCATTAGAAATAGATTTTTCAAACAAGGTCATAATGGGAGAATGTGAAAACGTTTTACAACGACTCCCAGATGAATCGGTTGATTTGATCTTTACATCACCGCCTTATGCTGATCAACGCTCCTCAACCTACGGTGGCATAAAACCTGAGAAATATGTAGCTTGGTTCATGCCAAAAGCTGATGAATTCAAACGAGTACTCAAACCAACTGGATCATTTGTATTGAACATTAAAGAAAGAGTAGTGGATGGCGAACGTCATACTTACGTTCTTGAATTGATCTTGGAGTTACGCAAACACGGCTGGCTTTGGACTGAAGAATATATGTGGCATAAGAAAAACAGCCATCCTGGAAAATGGCCAAATCGTTTCAGGGACAATTGGGAACGTCTACTCCATTTCACCAAACAGAAAAGTTTCAAGATGTATCAGGACGAAGTCATGGTTCCGGTAGGGGATTGGGCAAAAACCAGGCTTAAAAATCTATCCGAAACTGACAAAAAACGAGATGAGTCGAAGGTTGGGAGTGGATTTGGAAAAAACATCTCCAATTGGGTAGACCGCGATTTGGTTTACCCAAGTAATGTGTTGCACATGGCTACTGAATGTTATAACCAGCAACATTCGGCTGCATTCCCGATTGAACTTCCGGCATGGTTCATAAAGCTATTTACCAAACCTGGCGATTTGGTGCTAGATCCTTTCAATGGTTCTGGAACCACCTGCGTGGCGGCTAGTCAATTAGGTCGTGATTATCTCGGGATTGATACTGTTCAAGAGTATTGTGAACTGGCTGTAAATAGGTTACAAAATGAATTAAAAAATCAGATGAAGGCGGGAAAATCAGATGATCAATTTGAACCTTGATGACGTCCGTAAGTATGTTGGTGAGAACATTGGTGATTTTCATCAATCCAGATTAGCTGGTCTTGAAAACTTGAAGTTGTTAACTGTTTTAAGGAATAAAAACCCATATTTATATAAGGCGAAGAATCTTAACACTCCTGAGCAGATCATCCGTGGATTAATGGATGCTCATATTTCATCCAATGAAGAAACCATCTTTGGTAACTGGTTGGAAAAACTAGCTATTTTTGTAAATTCTAAAGTATATGGGGGTAAAAAATCGGGGATTAACGGAATTGACCTCGAGTTTGACCTTGAGAATATACGATACATTGTTGCGATAAAATCAGGGCCTCATTGGGGAAATTCATCTCAATTGAAGAAAATGCTTTCTGATTTTTCAACAGCAAAAAAGACACTTCGAACATCAAATTCAAAATTGAACATCGTGGCTGTTAACGGTTGTTGTTATGGACGGGACAATAATCCAGATAAAGGTGATTATTATAAGTATTGTGGTCAAGTATTTTGGAAATTCATTTCCGGTAGTGCTTCCCTCTATGTGGATATTATAGAACCACTTAGTTATGAAGCTGATAAAAAAAATGCTGAGTACACAAGCCTTTATGCCATGATGGTGACTCGGTTTTCACGCGATTTTGCTAATTCGTTTTGTTCCGAGCAAGGGACAATCATGTGGGACAAATTAGTTCAATTTAATAGTGGAAGCGAACTACTAAAATTGAATAATGGTTAAGAAAAAATATTTTTTACCACTAAGATAGGTAACAAAAAAAAACCAGGGTATGAGCCCTGGGTTTTCATTTAACTCATCAATTCTTTACGGCGTCACCGAAAGGGACTTCGAAATCGTAGTGCCCTTGAGGCCTTTTTCTGAGAACAGGCTGACAGTGATGCCCAGTGAATGGCCGGTGGGATCATACGCGAAGACTCCGGCGGCGTTGTAGGTGGATACCAGCCCCGGCTCGTTGAGAGACAGGTCATTCTGGCTTTGGGTTTCCGTGCAGCCGGTGTAGCCAACAAAGGAATCCGACGCGAAAACGGTGGTGGTGTTGTTGGTGTTATCGGTCATCGTGATCTTGACGGATTGCCAGGGGGTGTTGCCGATGTTCTTGATGGTGAAGTTCAAGAAGTAGCCCAGGGTGCAGTTCTGCAGTGAGCTGTAGGCGACCGTGAACCCTGCCTCCACAGTGGGCTGCGGCGCGGGGGTGTTGGTGGGCTGCGCGGTGAACTTGGTTAGGGTGTATTTGTTGCCAGTGACATAGACCGTGTCTTTGGTCACCCAGCAGTAGTGGTTGGAGGTGTCAAAGAAACGGATGTAGTAGAAATTCTCATCCTGGCTCATTGCCAGTGCCTGGATATTGTTGCCGGCTTCCACCAGGGCGACGCGGGTATAGTAGGTGGCCGGGCCGGCGCGGCAGTTGGTGTCATTGTCAAACAACAGCCAGACCCCCTCCAAGGGCGTGGGAGTGACTGTTTCAGTGGGGGTCAGGTAAGGCGTGGGGCTGGCGTTGGGGGTGTTGGTGGCCGCGGGTGTGGCGGATTGCTGCGCCACCAGCGCGGTCATGGTGGCCGCGGACTGGGTAAGCAGGATGTTTTGCGCCACAATGGTCGAGATCATGGCGGGGTCCGCGGTGGGGGTGGCCTGTGGCGCGCACGCGGCCAGGATCAAGAGCAACAGGAAGGAGCAAGTGATCAACAGATTTAGTTTTTTCATGTTTATGTTCTTTCTCTACTTTCCGCCAGAACGGCGGTTTGATCCAATGTGAAGATTTGAAAAATATGAGATTAATCTTACCATTGAAATAAGCTCAATCCACGCTTGTCAAGGGGTTAGTCTCCTTTGTATCCTTCGGGTTCAGTTTTTTTCTGTAGCTATAAATTGCCAGTCTGAACCTGACTTCAAGATAAATCGAGTGTCAGCATCAGAACCAGGTCGCTGTATAATCAGGGCGTGAAGCTATTGTTTTTGGTTTTCACACTCGCGTGCTTGATCGTTGGCTGCACTTCTCCGACACCAACACCCACCCTGGCTCCCGTTCACCCCACTGATCCACCAACTCTGCCCACCATTACCAACAGTCCACAGCCAATCATCACCCAGACCCCTGATCTGACCTTTCCAGCGGGGGAGCTGGTGCCATACCTGTTGAACGTGAAGGACCTGCCGGCCGAATCCGCGTATTATCTGCCCGATCTGACGTGGGTGCGCAGACAGCCGAACAGCGAAGTGCTGCGGGAATGGGGTGAGGCAGAAGGGGGAGCCTATTTGGAACGCACCCAACGCCTTGACGGCGCGTGGATCTCGTATAAACGCGGATCCACTCTCGCGCACACTCCCGACCAGGTTTATTGCAGTGTTACCAAGTTCCAAGGCCCGCAGGGCGCGCGTTTAACCCTCACGGAGTTCAATCCGCTGGTCAACCCTGAAGCAGCCGAAGTGACCTACTTGAAAGGGGATGAATCCTTTCCAGCCTTGGGTGAGCTGTCACTGACCTATTATTACGCCTGGCTTGATGAGGAGGGGGAGGAATCTCTGATCTATTACGTGGACGCGGCTTATTCCAATTATGTGGTCAGTTGCGCCGGGTACGGCCAACGCGAGGATGTTTCGGCACAGTTCATCGCGCATCTGGTGGAGATCACTCTTGAGCGCATCAAACACCAGCCCATCGACATCCCGGTCAGCGGACAGGTTACATCTTGATTCTTTTTGCCATTACAATTAGTTCAAGTTTTCGATGGAAAATGGGTAATAAGAAGTTTATTAGTACAAAACCAGGTTTTATGGAGAAGTTCTGGTGAAAACAATCATTCTTTACGATTCTGTTTTTGGCAATACCGAAAAAGTAGCGTTGGCGATGGCGGAGGCCCTGGCCGGTCAATGCGTGGTGAAACGCATCAATGATGCCACGGCCGCCGACCTGCAGGGGATCGATCTGCTGGTGGTGGGCTCCCCTACGCGCGGATTCAGACCCACCGAGGGGGTGAAAATGTTTTTGGAAGGCCTGGCACCAGGTGCGTTGGCTGGCAAAGCAGCGGCCGCCTTTGACACGCGCATTCCGCCTGAGACCATTGAATCAAGATTCTTTCGCAAGATCGTGGTGATGGGCGGCTATGCTGACAGCAAGATCAGCAAACTACTCAAGGCAAAGGGCGCCCGGGTGCTTGAATCAGCAGGTTTTTTTGTGGCTGCCTCAGAAGGCCCCATGGTGGAAGGCGAAATTGAAAGATCATTAGCCTGGATCAAAGAGATTGCTTCCTTAGCACAATCTTGATATTGTGCGCAGGAATAAAAAAACTCCCATGCCATGCACGGGAGTTTGTGTTGCTAAGAAAGGTCCTAGAGGCCTTTGATCATGTTGCCGAGTGCCAGCAGCACAAAGCCAACGATCACGAACAAGATGGCGTAGGTGGTTAAGAAGCCGAGATTGGTGGCGTAACCAGCGATGCCGGCAACGACTAACAAAACGGAAATCCAAAAGGTTATTGCTTTGGGTGGGGTTAATTTCATGATCTTCTCCTTTTAATATATCCCTAGATTAACGCTGATCCTTCGATCAACTTACATTCTTATTATACAACCCATGTAAAGTTATAAAGTTACTCAAACCATAATCCGCTGACTTTACGCGGATCATTCTTATCCACCACCAGGCGGTAATTGATCGTCTTTTCGGGATATTTCACCGTGTAGCGCACGGCAAAATAGGCGCCGATATCCTGGATGTTCTTCAGTTCCACCGAGGTCGGGGAACCCAATGCAGAGTAAACGGAAGCCAATTGGTCGAAGCTGGCCGGGGTGGTGGCTTTAAGCATGGCTTCGTCGAAATCCTGGCTAAAAGTGGCAAAATCTTTGTCTTTGATGCCGTTGATAACGTTTTGCATGAAGACGTCTGAGTCGGCCAGGATGGCGGCTTTCTCGGTCTCATCTTCCACATAAACCGGCTCGGGGGCGGGGGCCATATTGCAGGCAGTCAAGAGGATAGCGAACAGTAAAACAATAATCAGTGCTTTTTGAATTTTCATAATACTCCTTCCCAGTATCTCCTTAGTCCAAAGTATACACCTTACCAGAAACATTGATGGGGCTTTGGCTGAAATTGGGGTCCATTGAGAGTGCGTATCAATATATATAAATAAAATTCGAACAATCTTTAATAAAATCTCATATTCTATTGACAAAATCAATCTTTATTGCTATCATAATTTTGAAAAATTAATATTGATATTGAGATTATTGAGAGGTTGCCATGAAACAAACCACAATTCCCATCCGGATGGATGCCAGAGTCATCATCAAATGTAGTGCTGATCTCTCAGTGGAAGGTCATGAAGATCCCACGCTCATGGTGGTGGTTGACCAGAGTGATTGCCTGCGCATGAAGGAGGAGAACGGCCTTTTTCGTATCGTGGCCGATGCGGATTGCCGGGTCTTGCTGCCGGGTAGTGTGACCGTGACGATCGAAAAGGTGGGTGGGGACTGCAATATTGAGAACCTGCACGGCCGGGTGGTGGTTGGCAAGGTAGGCGGAGATCTTAACTTGAAAAAAGTGGACGGCGCCTCCATCGAATCCGTGGGTGGTGACTGCCGCATAATGGAAGCAGCTGGAGCCATTGAATTGGCCCGGGTGGGGGATTCACTCACCGCTGAAAACCTTCATTCCATTCTGGCAGGTTCAGTGGGGGGTGACGTGCGTTTGTCGAATATTCAGGGAAAAACCGAAGTGGTCGCTGGGGATGAGATCGAATTGCATTATTTGCTTCCCAACCTGCCAGAGGTTCGAGCAAAGGCTGGTTCTGACATCAAATTATTTGTTTCCAAGGAGGCCTGTGGCCAATTGGAGCTTTCCAGCGGAGGTGAGGAGATCTCCATCCACGCCGGCGGTCAGGATGTTGAAGTGGACCAGCGCGCTTTCACGCTGCCATTGGGTGAGGGTGGTTCCAGGGTCGAGTTGATCGCCGGAGATAGCATCCTCGTTTCAGACGTTGAGAAACCGGATTGGGATGACAACGCCGGAGATTGGGGAGCCGAGCACTGGAAAAATTTTGGTTTTGACATTGCCAACAAGGTCAAAGAAAGCATGCGTTCTGCCAGTGAATCCATGAACCAGGCCTGGCGTGAAGCCGAAAGAGCCAGCCGCGAAGCCGGCAAACAGGTGGAACATGCCCTTCGAGACCTCGATGAGCGCGGCTTTGGTTTTGACCGCTCTGGCAAGGTGGTGGGCTTCTCGATGGGTGGAGAAAAACCCTCCTCCTCATCCACTAAGGCAGGCCCTTCGGACGAAGAACGCATGTTGGTGCTGAAAATGCTCCAGGATAAAAAGATCAGCGTTGAAGAAGCAGAAAAACTGCTGAACGCTTTGGATCGGTAAAGGGAATATCATGACCAGAGAAGAAAATAAACTTGAGATCTTGCGTCGGGTGGAAAATGGCACCCTGACGATTGAAGAGGGCTCCGACCTGATCGCCATGCTTGATCAGGCTGAGGAGCACGAAAATGAACCGGAGATCATCGATCCCGTGCCGCCAATGGAAGCATCGCAACCCCATGAAGCATCCGGCTGCTGGAAAGCCTTTTGGAGCATGTTTCTGGTCAGCGGCGCCATCTTAACGGCTCTGTCGATCTACTGGATCTACCTTGGGGCTCAAACGCAACCCTTGAGTTGGGGATTTTGGTTATCGTGGCTCCCGCTGATCATTGGGGTGGCCTTGTTGATCTTGGGGTGGGCGCTGCTCGACTCTCCGTGGATGCATGTGCGTGTGCGCACCAAGGAAGAATCGAAAGACTTGCGTTTTGTATTTAGCATGCCCGTACCCTTTAATTTGGCGAAATGGTTCCTGCGCAATTTTGGCGACAGCATCCAGGGCAAAATGAACAGTCAAGATTTGCTGGATGTGATCGAACAGGCTGAAGCATCCATAAAAAAAGGAGAGCCTTTCCAGGTGCAGGTGGATGACAAAGAAGACGGCTCAAAGGTCGACATCTTTATCAATTAAGAAATAACTCAACTCAACCATAACCGACGCACTCACGTCGGTTATGGTTGGGTTATAATCTTGTTATGCGATGGTTCAACCGATTGGGTTTGTTGCTCATCTTCCTTGCGACAGTGGGATTGATCTTCACGGCTTTTCCTGTTCAAAATCAAACTGCCACAATTCCATTCTCCCTCGAAGACGGTCTGCGGGGTGAACTGATTCTTGTGACACCTGAATGGCTTAAGGTGGGAGAGCTTTCAAAGGTCGCGCTGCACATCTCTTTTGACCCTGATCAACAAGCATTTGTAGATCAACCCCGGATGGAGATCGTCAGCCGTCTAGAATTTGGAATGCTGGAATACTCACCCAAAGGAGAGTCAAAAGTCCTCATCAACCCCGCCAAACCGCTCACCATGCTCTGGAATTTGCGGCCTGATAAAGCGATGGAATATCCAGGGGAGCTGTGGCTGCTGCGCCAGTCACAAAGTGGGAACTCGGAATTGATCCTGGCTCGGGAAGTGGTCCTTCAGGCCAGAACAATCCTGGGGATGAGTTGTTCCGTCTTTCGATGGATCGCTGCCAGTGTTTTGGTGGCAGGTGTCGTTTTGATCTGGCCTCTGCTCGTTCGCTTGTTGCTGAAAGCGATTTCGAAATTAGAGAATTGACAATAATTTAATCAGGGATTTGACGATACTCCTTTAAAATGAAGGCTCTGAAAACGCCTGGCGGGTGCATATAAATGGGGATACTACTGAACCTGCGATCAGCGATCTCTATCCTTGCAGGTTATCTTTACAATAAACCAAATGAATGAAGGCGAACAAAGCTCATTAAAAGGGTTGATTGTGTGTTTATTCAATGATAAGAAGAAACCCAGTCTGCCCTTGATATCCCGCTTTAAGCCTTTCCACGAGGGGGTAAAGGCCTTAAAGAATTTGCCATTATGATATAATCTGTTAAATGTCAACCGATGAACCGAAGAAGAAACAAGACAGGTTCAACCTGCTGATCGCCGCGGTTACCGGCCAGGTGGGTTGTCTGACGCTGGTGATCGTGATCGGCGCGGTCTTGGGAGGGTTGGCACTGGATTCCAAGTTGGGCACTAAACCCTGGTTCACCATTGGTCTGATCGTTGTAAGTATTCCGGTATCTTTGGCATTGATGTTCTTTGTGGTTCGCAAAACTGTTTCTAAGATCAAAACTAGCGAACCGCCGCGAAAAAGAAGTGAGGAGGATGGTATTGGAAAAGAAGACGCGTAAATGGCGCTGGGGTGTCAACCGTTGGATCATCCTGGGCCTGATCATTTTATCCGTGGTGGGCACAAAGATCGCGAATCCTGTTCAACCTCACATTCAGGTGGCTCCAGAAGCCATCATGCACGAACCTTTGTTCACATTACCGGTGATCGGTGATTTTTATCTTACCAATACCATCATGGCCATGCTATTGATGGATGTGGTGATCATTTTGATCGCTTTGGCCGTGCGCAACGGTGCCCGCAAGAACGGCATGGTGCCCAAGGGGATCGCGGGTGCGTTCGAGATGCTGGTGGATATGCTTTACAACCTCACCGAAACCACCGCCGGCAAGTTCACTAAAAAGGTCTTCCCCTGGTTTGCCACCATCATGATCATGGTCTTGTTTGCCAACCTGATCAAACTGGTACCGGGTTTTGAGACCATTGGCGTGCTTGAAGAGAGTTCCACAAACGGTCATGCTATTCAGGCTATTGGAGGTCACTGGTATACCTTGGTGGCCGGCGAAGAAGCTCATGAAGGGTTCATCCTCGCTCCGTTCTTCCGAGCCCTTTCAACTGATTTGAATTTCACCCTGGCACTGGCCTTGATCTCAGTCGTAATGACCCAGATCATCGGCGTGCAGGCTCAGGGCGTACGTTATTTCAGCAAATTCGTCAACTTCACCACCATGTTCAAGAAACCCTTCTTTGGTTTCATGGATTTCATCGTGGGCTTGTTGGAGACCATTTCAGAATTTTCGAAGATCCTCAGTTTTACCTTCCGGTTGTTCGGTAACATGTTTGCCGGAATGGTCTTGATGGCTTTGGTGGGCGCGATGATCCCGGTGTTTGTGCCATCCATGATCATGATGTTTGAATTGTTTATTGGCGCCATCCAGGCCTTCGTCTTTGGCATGCTGACCATGACCTTCATGGCGCAGGCTACTCAGGGGCACGGCGGCGAAGAAGAACACGCATAGAAAAAGTAATCGTGTACAGTATCCTTTGACAACGACTAGGAGGCTAGAAATCAAATGACTGGTGATATTATCGAAGCGGCAAAATTTATCGGAGCAGGTTTGGCCATGATCGGTGCTGCTGGCGCCGGTGTGGGTATTGGTTTGAGTGTGCAAGGTGCCCTGGGCGGTATGGCCCGCAACCCGGATACCTCTGGCAGCCTGATGACCAACATGATCCTCGGTATTGCATTCTCTGAAGCCATCGCCATTTATTGTCTGGTGATCGCCTTCTTGATGCTCTTTGTGCTTTAGTGCACAATATAGGAGGTCATTTTGGAAAAACTAGGTATTAATCTTGGGTTTTTAATCGTTCAGATCATCAACTTCGCCATCATTATGGTGGTGTTGGTCGCCTGGGTTTACAAACCTCTCATGAACGTGATGCAAAAGCGTAAAGAGAAGGTGGAGCAGGGATTGGAAGACGCCCGCATCGCCGCGGACGCGCGTGCCAATGCTGAAAAAGACGCCCAAAACCTACTGACTGACGCACAGAATAAAGCCGTGCAGGTCATCCGTGAAGCCACCGAAAAAGCCGAAACCGCCAATAAAGATGTCAAACTGGCCGGCGCGGCTGAGATCGAAAAGATGCGCCAAAACGCGTTCGAAGAGATCGCCCAGTCTCGCGAGAAAGAATTATTGAACCTGCGCAGCCATGTTTCGGCTTTGGCCATTGCCGCCGCGCAGCGCATCATCGGCGAGGCGCTGGATGAAAAACGCCAGCACGCTCTGGTGAACGAATTCTTCTCCGGTATCAAATCAGGCAAAGTGGTGCTCTTGCAGGGGGCCGACCTGCAAGGCAAGGACGCCGAAGTTACCAGCGCTCTACCGCTAACCGATGATGAAAAGAAAGTGGTATCTCAAGACGTGTTCGCCAAGCTTGGCAGCGATGCCAAGGTGACCTATTCCGTCAAACCTGAGATCCTGGGCGGGCTTGTCTTACGCGTAGGCGACAAAGTTGTGGATGCCTCCGTTGCCAACCAGATCCAGAATCTTCGCCAGTCATTAAACTAGTCAACCATATTGCGAGGATCTTGATGGGGAACCATTAAGATCCTCGTTGCCTGTCTTCAGATCATTCTCATGAACCCTCCTTCAACCAAATCATTAGTCTCACTTCTTGATGACCTCCCCATCAATTATGAAGTGGTGGGTGATCCGCGCGCTGCGAGTGTAAACGGGATCTATTTTGACTCACGTGAGGTCAAGCCCGGAAGTCTCTTTGTGGCGTTGACCGGCGGCAGTGTGGATGGTCACGAGTTCATAACAGCGGCTATTGAAAAGGGTGCCGTGGCGGTAATGGGAACCAGCGATCTCCGTCATCTCTCTGTGCCTTACATTAAAGTGAGTGATGCCCGTGAAGGCCTGGCCTACCTGGCCGCGGCCTTTTACGACCATCCAGGTCGCAAAATGACCGTCATCGGCGTCACCGGCACGGACGGCAAGACCACCACCTCCAACCTGATCTTCCAGATCCTCAAATCCGTTGGCATTAAAGCTGGTTTGATCTCGACCGTAAACGCCGTGATCGGAGATGAGGTCATCGATACCGGGTTTCACGTCACCACCCCTGAAGCCACCATGGTGCAGGCGCTGTTGGCACGCATGGCCGGGGCCGGGCTGACTCACGTGGTGCTAGAAACCACCTCCCACGGTCTGGCGCAGCACCGCGTCACCGGCAGCGAATATGATATTGCCGTGGTGACCAACATCACCCACGAACACCTCGATTATCACGGTTCCTATGAGAATTACCGCGATGCCAAGGCGCGCATGTTTGAAATGCTGGCCACAACCGCGGTCAAACCATTTGGCAACCCGCGTCTGGCCGTTTTAAACGCGGATGATTCCTCTTATGAATACCTTTCCAAACTTGTAAAGGGGAGTAAAGCGAGCTACAGCATCAAGGGTTTGGGTGATGTTAATGCCACCGAGATCCGCTACAGCACTAACGGAACCGATTTTGCGGTCGAGATCAACAAGGCCATCGTGCCCATCCATTGTATTTTGCCAGGTGATTTCAATGTCTCCAACTGTCTGGCGGCCATTACAGCGGCTGTGCACGGCGTAAAAGTCGAACCATATATCGCTGCGAAAGGGATTGCCGCCTTGCCTGGTGTGCCTGGCCGTATGGAATTCATCGATATGGGGCAGCCATTCATGGCCATCGTGGATTTTGCGCACACCCCCAACGCGCTGGCGCGTGCCATCGAAACCGCGCGTCAGATGACTCGGGGGAAGGTGATTGCGGTGTTTGGTTCGGCCGGTCTGCGTGACCGTGAGAAACGCCGTATGATGGCCGACACTTCAGTCAGGATGGCGGATATTACCATCCTCACCGCTGAAGACCCGCGCACAGAATCTTTGGACGCTATTTTGGAAGAGATGAGCAGCGCGGCAATTAATGCAGGTGGGATCGAAGGCCAAACCTTTTACCGTGTGCCTGACCGGGGGGATGCCATCCGCCTGGGTGTCAAGCTGGCACAACCTGGTGACCTGGTGATGCCGTGTGGCAAGGGCCACGAGCAATCCATGTGCTTTGGCACCATCGAATATCCGTGGGATGACCGCATCGCTTTACGCTCAACGCTGGCTGAACTTCTCAAGATTGATGGACCGAAAATGCCGATGCTGCCGACATCCAAATGATCGGAATGCAAAAATCTTATCCAGACCCCAATAATACGAATTGACATGACGGCATCATGGATCCAGAAGGAATCTTGAGTGGGTTGAATATGATACTCAGGTGATTATTAATCGTATTTTTATTGAAATAGGCGATTGTGTTTGATATGATCCTTACACTATGCAACAAATCAGAGTTTGGAGTATGAAATGAGTATGGAAATATCAACAGGAAGAAAAAAGTTCACAAAGCGAGAACTATTCGGTGTTTGGATGATCCGGGTTGCCTATGGGGCTTTGGCATTAAGCGCGGCCATGGATTTGGTCGCCTCTCCTAAAGAGGAACTTGTTCTGAGTCTGTATATCAGCATCGCGATTCGTTTCAGCGCTGCAGTGATCTTGTTCTTTTCTGAGGCTCTCGTGAGAAGAGAAAAGCAAAAACAGGCTGGTTTGATCGCGATAATTACCGCCATATCAGCAATGGTTGCAACCGGCCTTTTTTCACCCATTGAAATGGGATGGTTGTTGGGGATTGTGATCAGTTTGTTGCTATCGCTTATGGCAATCCAGTTGATGCCAAAAGAATGGATGGGCATAGGGATTTTTATTTCGTTCCTTGGAGCGGTGGCTGTCTCTTTAACCGATTTTGTCGGCAGATCGATCCTATACAAAATAAATCTGGCAGATCCGCAGTTTGTTCTTTTGGTTGTTCTTTCTGTGGTGCTCGGGGTATTGGTTTTTTGGAAGTTCACCTCATATCCTGTTACTGCGAAGCTGGTACTGGCGGTCTCATCCATTTCCATGCTCTTGTTCAATATTCTGGGTGTGGTCCTCTCCGCTTATATCGCGACGAAGAGCGGAATGGTACAAGAAACGGTGCTCTCCATCAATATGGCTTTCTTATTGGTCTCTCAACTGGGCATTGCTATTACCGCAGGGGTCGCGTTGATGTTGGCCCGATTGATCATCCGCCCATTAATAGAAATTGTTGAGGTGGCAGACAAAATATCGAACGATGGCGATCTCAGTAAACAATCCCGTGTTTATTACATGGATGAAATCGGCGACATGGCCGTCTCTTTTAACCGCCTGATCGAGACGCTTAACACTGTGGCAAACAGTGCTTCCATGATTGCTCAAGGTGATCTCACCGTCAAGTTCGTTCCCAGATCAGAACAAGATGTTCTGGGGATTTCATTTGTAACCATGACCCAAAAATTACGCAACCTGGTTGGCAAAATATCTGATAATTCTGAAAGTGTTACAAACTCTTCAAAAGACCTGGCTGTCGCTGCGGATTTTGCTGGTTCGGCATCTCAGCAGATCTCACACACCATGGATCAAATCGCTGGAGGAGCCGTGCAACAAGCGCAGGTTGCGACCAGCGCCGCGACGGCAATGGAAGACATGCAGTTGGCAATCAATGGTGTGGAACAAGGCATCATGTTGCAAGCCAAGGCAGTTGATAGTGCGGTTAAACTCACGGATCAGATCGTGCAAGCCATTAAACAGGTCATCGAAGACGCCCAGGCTGGAGTGAACCAGGCTGGTATGGCCATGCAAGAAGCGGATGGCGGTGCCCAAACCATCCAGGAAACCATTGTTGGGATGGGAGCTGTCCAAACCAAGGTGGATGCTTCCTCTCAAAAAGTACTTGAAATGAAAAAACGCTCTGATGAAATTGGCGGCATCCTCGAAGTAATTGAAGAAATAACCAGTCAAATTAACCTGCTTTCATTAAATGCTGCCATTGAAGCAGCCAGGGCTGGTGAAGCAGGCAAAGGTTTCGCGGTGGTGGCGGATGAGGTGCGCAAATTGGCTGACAAATCCACGGTTGCCACCAAAGAAATTGACCAATTGATCCAAAGCATCAACACAACCACTGAAGAAGCTGTTTCTTCCATGAATGAAAGTCTGGTCGAGGTCAAATCAGGCACCACCAGAGCAGCCTCGGCAGGCGCAGCCCTCACCAAGATCATTGAAACGGTCAAAGGCATGCAGGAGCAAGTCGCGCGCATCGCGTCATCCGCGGCGCTGGTGGATTCCTCCACGTCTGGATTGATCCATTCCATCAACCAGGTCAGTTCGATCGTAGAAAGCAACACTGCCGCGACCCAAGAAATGGCGGAACATTCCTCAGAAGTGGCCAAATCCGTTGAGAATATTGCCAGCATTAGTGAAGAAAATAGCGCCTCAGTGGAAGAAGTCAGCGCCAGTGTGGGAGAAATGTCAGAGCAAGTGGCAAAGGTAAACGCTTCGGCACAGATGCTTACAGAAATGGCCGCCCACCTGCAAGAGCAGGTTCAGCAATTTACTCTCTAAGTGTTTTGTATAAAAATCAGACCTTGATCATTCTTGATCAAGGTCTGTAATTCTATTCCCGTGTCTATTACTGACCGGTTATTTGCCTGACTAACCCAAATTACTCTTTTTTCACCGGTAAATAGAGATTCAGGCTCAACTTGCCAGTCTTGTCCATTTCGGGCAAAGTGAGGCCGTCGTCAGCAAGCTGTTCTTCGAGCCACTGGTGTTTACCCATTTGATAGGAACTGTTTTCAAGCCACTTCATCAGCTTACTCCACGCGGAAGGGATAAACTCACCAGCGTTCTGCATCTCACCTTCGCAGTGGGCCATGGCATAAGTGCCGCCCGTGAACTGTTTGACGTTTGCGTCATTGACCTCGTCCTGCTGCTGAATCGGCAGCCAGACTTCATAGCCGTAATTCGGACTGCCAGGGGTGGGGTCGGGGTTGTTGAAACCGAAACACCTCGCGTTTTCGCGATCAAAGTACTGGTGTTTTGATGCCCAGTCCTGCATGGCGGCCAGGGCGATGTCTTCAGGACCTTGACCAAATCCGTGAAAACTGACGACCTTCATAGGAGGCAACTCGACAATTGCAACTTTCATTTCATTCATGTTTCTCAATCTCCTTCAAGTTTATTACCGCGGTTATGACTATTATGCCACTCATAGATGACATCCATTGTCATCTATTTCAAGTAAAATAAGAACATGCGAGCCGATCGTTTAATTTCCATCATGCTGTTGTTGCAAAAACGAAAACGCGTCACCACGCGGGAACTGGCCGAGGAACTGGGGGTATCGCCGCGTACCATCTTCCGCGACCTGGTGGCATTGGGAGCGAATGGGTTCCCCATCTATGCCGAACACGGCCCGGGTGGGGGAGTGTGCCTGATCGAGGAATACCGGGATGGGCTGAAAACTCTGACCATGGATGAAGTGGACGCTCTGCAATCCATGCGCATCCCCGACGCCCTGACCTCGCTGGATGCCGGCAAGAGCCTGCAGCGGGCTCTGCTCAAGATGGCCACCGCGCACCCGTCTCAAGGCACAACCGCCAGTACGCTCTACATTGACTGGAATTGGTGGAGACAAAGCGAGCAGGTGCCCAAGAGCCGGCTGGAATTGATCCATACAGCCATTCACCAATGCCTGTCGCTGCAGGTCGAGTTTTTATTGTGGAACCGAACCGTTTTTGAACAGCAGATTGACCCTTACGGTATCGTGGCTAAAGCCGGGGAATGGTACATCGTTTACGCATCCGCCGGACGAGTGCGCATGCGGCGCATCAACGATCTTAAAAAGGTACAGCTCACGGATACGCTTTTCAGAAAACCTGAGAATTTTGACCTTGAAGCAGCCTGGAAAACGCTGTGTCATGAACAGGAGGATGATTATTACCGATTCAGGGTCTGCGCGCGCGTTTCACCTGAGATCGCCGCGATTCTCGGAGAACCCTCCTGGGGTGTGCCTTTTAGAGTACGCGGTCAGGGGGGCGAAGTGGATGACCGTGGTTGGGTGAGCTGTGAGTTGGAATTTGAGAATCTGATCGCCGCCCGCACCCACCTTCTAGGTTGGGGCAGCGCAGTGGAGGTAATCAGCCCGATGGAGCTACGTCTGAGCTTGTTGGATTATGCTCATCAGATCCAGAAAGTTTATGAGTAAATAAAAACCGGGCACAGCGCGCTGTGCCCGGAAAAACTTTTAATTCTTGCTTATTGCCTATTACCGCTGCTGCGGTCGCTGCTTCCACGGTTTCCACTGCCGCGATTGCCGCCTCGGTCTCCGCCGCCGCGGCGATCACCACCACCGCCTGGGCGAGGGCGTCCACCGCCGCCACCCCGGCCGCCCTTGTCGTGTTCCAGGGCTTCTTCAGGGGTCCAGCCTTCGAGCACGGCCTGGCGTGAGAGGCGGATCTTGCCTGCGTCGTCAACAGCGGTGACCATGACGGTGAGTTCGTCACCCATCTTGACCACATCTTCCACCTTGTTAACGCGTTCGGTATCCAGTTGAGAGATGTGCACCATGCCGTCGATGCCTGGCAGGATCTGCACAAAGGCGCCGAAATCAGCCACACGCACCACCTTGCCGGTGTAGATGTGACCCACCTGGGCGGATTCGGTCAGAGCCGAGATGCGGTCCCTGACTTCAGCTTCACTCTTGCCGTCGGTGGCTGCAATGAAGACGGTGCCGTCATCAGCGATGTCGATCTTGGTGTTGGTTTCTTCCTGCAAAGCGCGGATCATCTTGCCGCCGGGGCCAATGATGGCGCCGATCTTATCCACGGGCACCTTCATGGTGGTGATGCGCGGCACGAAGGAGCGCAGTTCTGGTCTGGGCACGGGGATGACATCCAGCATTTGATCCAAAATGGACAGTCTGGCTACCTTGGCCTGGGCCAAAGCTTCGCGCATGATCTCGGCGGTGATGCCCTTGATCTTGATGTCCATCTGCAGGGCGGTGATGCCCTGGGTGGTGCCTGCTACTTTGAAATCCATATCGCCGAGGTGATCTTCGGCTCCCTGGATGTCGGTGAGGACGGCGTATTTATCGTCTTCCTTGATCAAGCCCATGGCCACACCGGCTACGGGTGCCTTGATGGGCACACCAGTATCCATGAGGGCCAGGGTTGAACCGCATACTGAAGCCATGGAAGAGGAGCCGTTGGAAGCCAGCACTTCAGAGACCAGGCGTAGAGTGTAGGGGAAATCGCTCTCGGCAGGGATGACGGGCACCAGGGCGCGTTCAGCCAGGGCGCCGTGTCCGATTTCGCGGCGTGATTGTCCACGTAACATCTTCACTTCACCTGTGCAATAGGGAGGGAAGTTGTAGTGGTGCATATAGCGTTTTGAGTCGTTCGGAGAAAGGGTGTCGATCTCTTGGGCTTCCTTGGGGGTGCCAAGGGTGGCCAGGGTCAAGACCTGGGTTTCTCCGCGGGTGAAAAGACCCGAACCATGGGCGCGCGGGCTGATGCCCACTTCGCACCAGATCGGGCGGATCTCGGTCAGGTTGCGTCCGTCAGGACGTTTGTGCTGATCGAGGATGCGGTTGCGAACCACGCGCTTGAGGGTTTCTTCAAAGGCTTCCTTGTAAGCGGCGACTTGTTCAGTATCTTCAGGGTCGGTGTATTCAACCACCACAGATTCTCGCACCGCATTTAACGCGGCTTGTTGTTCGTGTTTTCCCTTATTGGATTCGATGGCTTCATCGATGTCATTGTGGGCGCGGTTGAACACCTTCTCAACAATGGCTTCATCGAGGGTGAAGAGTTTCACTTCGCGTTTTGCCTTGCCGATCTCTTGTGCCATCTGGAGTTGGGTGTCGCAAATAGGCTGAATGGCTTCGTGGCCAAAGAGCAAGGCGGCCACCATGGTCTCTTCATCGATCTCATTAGAGCCGCACTCAACCATCAGGATGGCGTCTTTGGTGCCGGCGATGCGCAAATCAAGGTCGCCTTCGTCAATTTGAGCGTAAGTGGGGTTGATGATGAACTCACCGTTGACTCGTCCAACACGCACGGCGCCCACAGGTCCGCCCCAGGGGATGTCGGAGATGATCAAGGCAGCAGAAGCGGCATTGATGGCCAACACATCCAGGGGGTTCTCGGTATCAGCCGAGAGGGAGAACATAATGACCTGAACCTCGTTGCGGATGGCCTGGTTGAAAAGAGGGCGCAGCGGGCGGTCGGTCAGGCGCGATACCAAAATGGCGTCGGTGCCCGGGCGGCCTTCGCGGCGGAAGAATGAACCGGGGATCTTGCCGCCGGCGTACATGCGTTCTTCATATTCAACGGTCAGGGGGAAGAAGTCTTGTCCCATGCGGGGCTCGTTGCCCATGGTGGCGGCGGCAAACACAACCGTTTCGCCGTATTGGACGGTGACCGAACCACCAGCCTGGGCGGCCAGTTTGCCAGTTTCGAAGGTCAGCGGATGCCCGCCAACGTTGACAATAAATTTCTTGCTTTCTGGTTTCATTAATGTTCCTTTCCCGCCTGGTCAGGAACTGAAAACTGCTGGGGACTCATCAGTCCTCACCATTTTTCAATGCCTAACCGGCGGCTACAATTCCGCGTGGGGCTAAAGCAAAACGAGTAGATGGTCTTGTGTTTGCCATCTACTCGTCTGATCTCAGCCCTACTTGGTGCGGATTCCTAGTTTCTCGGTGATGGCTGCGAATCGGGGAAAATCCGTTCGGCGAAGATAAGCCAGCAACCGGCGTCGCTGTCCGACCATCTTGAGCAGACCGCGGCGTGAGGCGGCGTCGTTCTTGTTGTTGCGCATGTGCTCGGTGAGTTGTTTGATACGGGTGGAAAGAAGTGCGATTTGCACCGCGGTGGACCCGGTATCAGTATCGTGCAGATGGAATTCAGCGATCTTTTCTGTTTTAACTTCCTTGGTTAACGGCATGACATTTGCTCCTTAAGATGATTTGTGCAGTCTCCTGTTCCGCAGCAGCGCCGCAGAAAGGTCGAGTCACAGCATCAGATTATACCAGAGGTTGGAGGGAGTGAGAAGGTGGGGAT
>CAYYRU010000048.1:0-20071 GCA_964474095.1 uncultured Anaerolinea sp. | reverse complement strand
AACTCACTTGACACCGCGTTGGTGCACCAGTCAGTTGCCGCGGATTTCCTGCCCAGGCTGGTCAAGCGTTTAACGGCCGACGGCGTCACCTTCCGTGCGGAACAGACTGCCTTCAATTTACTGAATGGATTCGAAGCAGTCAAGCCGGCAGGTGAGGCTGATTTTGACACCGAGTGGTTGTCACTGGTGCTGGGGCTGAAAGTGGTGGATTCGCTGCAAGAGGCCATCGATCACATTGCCCAACACTCGACCCACCATTCTGACGGCATCCTTACCAATGACACAAATAATGCTGCCGCTTTCCTTGAACAGGTGGATTCCGCGGCGGTCTATGTCAACGCCTCCACCCGTTTCACTGACGGCTCGCAAATGGGATTGGGGGCAGAGATCGCCATCTCCACCCAGCGCATGCATGCCCGCGGACCCATGGGGCTGCGCGAACTGACCACCTACAAATGGGTGGTTCAAGGCGATTATCATGTGCGTCCTTAATTGAGATTATTCCAAATCGGATGAGTGGATGCGGCGGGACTGCTTGGTCTCGCCGTGTTTTTTCTTGCTGGCCACGCGTTCCGCCCTGGCGTTCAGGCTGGGACGGGTCGGCCGCCGTGTTTTGGGTTCCACTTGCGCTTTTTCGATCAGAACTGCCAGCCTTTGCAGTGCATCCTGGCGATTCTGTTCCTGTGTGCGATAACGCCTTGCCTCGATCACCAACACCCCGTCATCGGTCATGCGGCTGCCGGCCAGTTTGATCAGGCGGGCTTTCACGTTGTCAGAAAGTGACGCCGAGCGCTCAACGTCAAACCGCAGCTGGCAGGCCGTGGCTACCTTGTTAACGTTCTGCCCGCCAGGGCCTGCAGCGCGGATGAAGTCGAAAGTAATTTCTTGTTCGTCAAGTTGCAAGGTTTGATTTTTCTCAAGCATAATCCCAGTATAGCAGAGTTGGGATGATAAGAAATTGATTCCCCGGATGGTATTGAAACCCCACTGTTTCTAGTGTACACTAAGCATAGTGTTGTATGGAGACTGAGAATGCTAAAAAATATCACATTAAGTGCGGATGAAGTTCTAATAGAGAGAGCCAGACAACGAGCTGAACAAAACAATGCGACGCTGAATTCCGAATTCAGGCGCTGGCTCGAACAGTATGTCGAAACTCCACAAAGTGAGGAAGAGATCAAGGATTTTTTTGCCCGCTTTGATTATGTGAAAATTGGTAAGAAATTTACGCGAGAAGAGTTAAATGAGCGATAAATTCTTTTTGGATACCAACATCTTTGTATATAGTGTTGACAATCTCGAGCCTGTTAAAAAAGTGAAGTCACAGGCACTCATAGCCCAAGCCATATATACAGGAAATGCAATCATCAGTTGGCAGGTGATTCAGGAATTCTTGAATGTTTCTTCCAAGAAAAACATCACTCCCATCAAACCATACGACACTAAAAATTATTTATTGAAAATCTTGAATCCGTTATGCCAGGTTTATCCTGATTTGAACGTGTACCAACATGCACTCAAGATTGTTAATTCGACCAATTATGGTTTTTATGATGCCTTGATTTTGGCGAGTGCCTTAAAAGGTGGGTGTACCATCCTGTTGTCTGAGGATTTCCAAGATGGACAGAAAATCGAAGGACTTACAATTACGAACCCATTTAATTAATCTCTGGAGAAAACCATGAAGGTGCTTTTTATCGGTGGAACCGGCATCATCAGCACGGCCTGCGCGGCGTTGGCAATCGAAAAAGGGCTTGACCTGACCCTGCTCAACCGTGGAAAATCCTCCCGGCCGACGGCGATCGGCGCCAAAGTCATCCATGCAGACATTCACGATCCGACGGCCATGCGGGCGGCCATGGCCGGACAGCAGTTTGACGTGGTGGCTGATTTCATTGCTTTCACCCCTCAGGATGTTCAAAGAGATATTGATCTCTTTTCTGGAAAAACCGCTCAATATATCTTCATCAGTTCAGCTTCGGCCTATCAGACCCCGGTCGCCAACCTGCCCATCCGTGAATCCACCCCGCTGGAAAACCCCTTCTGGGAATACTCGCGCAACAAGATCGCCTGTGAAGAGCTGCTGTTGAGTGAGTATCGACAGAATAAATTCCCCTTTACCATCGTCAGGCCTTCTCATACCTACGACCAGACCAGCATCCCTCTCGAAGGGGATTACTGCGTGATCGACCGCATGTTGAAAGGCAAACCAGTGATGGTGCACGGTGACGGCACCTCGCTCTGGACGTTGACCCACAGCCGGGATTTCGCCAAAGGCTTCACCGGACTGTTGGGCAATTCAAGGGCTGTTGGAGAAATTTTTCACATAACGTCAGATGAGTGGCTGCCCTGGAACCACATCTACCAATTGCTGGGGCGGGCTTTCGGGGTGGAACCGCGTTTGGTGCATGTGCCTTCTGATCTGATCGCCGCGCATGACCCCGTCATCGGGTCCAGCCTGTTGGGTGACAAAGCCCACAGCACCGTTTTTGACAATTGCAAGATCAAACAGTTGGTTCCTGAGTTTATCTGCACCACCCCCTTCTCGCGCGGGGTGGAAGAGATCGCCGCCTGGTTCAAGGCTGATCCGGCCAGGCAAAAAGTGGATCCACACTTCGATCAATTATCGGACCAAATTCTTTCAAAGGTCCAACAGGTGTGGAATAAATAAAGCAGCTTATTGGGTTTGCAAAAGTCAGGGTTGATAACTATTCCGACTTGATGTTTTTTTCCAATTCAGAGGTTACATCCAGGATGGTTTTAGACGCGCCAGTCACTTTACCCCCCATACCGCGGATCTCATTGGCCAGCACCCCGAAAACAGTGCCAACCTCCGATTGATATCGGGTGATGCTTTCGGCTTTAAAACCAATTTGCACGATGCCAGGTTCATCCAGGCGGGATATCCCCACGAATTTGAACATCATTGAATCCAGATCCCTTGATTTGATCTGCTGTGTCACCACACCGTCTTTGGATTGGATCAAAGACCGGAAAATGTAAGCTTGTGCTTTCGGGTCGTCCGGGAAGCGCCAACCAACGGCTCCTGCCAGATTGGATCCCACGGTGACCCCGTCTTTATCGGTGATGTAGATTTCATCGATCCCGATCCATTGGGCAAATTCATCCAGGGAGGAGGGGGCGAGGGATAATTGATGTGCCTCCAGTAATTTTGCCATGCTGCGGCAGATACTGGTCATCAGTTTATCCAACACGTTCTCCATCATGGTGCGAATGCCCGCGGCAGCGTGCGCGGATTCAATGGCCGCGTTGATGGCGATCATATTGATCTCGCTGGCTACCCCCTTGATGGTCATGGAGGCATCTTTTTGTTTCTCAAGTTGTGATACTAATAAACTCTTATCCATCCATACTCACTTTCCCGTTCACCACACCCCCCAATTCTCAATAGCATACCAATAATACCTACTTTATTATAACCTTCTCAAAAGCATATACACTTTAGACTAATTTAAACCGCATTACCACCTCTTGCAGCTTATTGGCCAGGTCTGCCAATGACGACGCGGATTCGCTGACGTGGGCAACGTGGCTTGACATCTCTTGGGCTGAAGCGGAAACTTGTTCCACGGCCGCGGAATTTTCTTCAGAGATCGCGGCGATATTATCCATGGCTTGAGAAACCTCCATGGAACCGGCGCTCATTTCTTCAGTGGAGGCGGTGTTTTCCTCGACCACCGCAGAGACGGAATCAACGGCTGATACCAATTCGTTGGCAGAAGCGGTCATTTGGATGGCCGCCGAGGCTACTTTTTCAGCCTGTAGGTTGACTTCGTGGGTGGCGCTGGCAATTTCCTCCAGTGTGTTGCCGGCTTCACCGGCGATGGTGACACCCCTTTCCACCTCGCGCACACCTTCATTCATGGCAACCACTGAATCCGCGACACCTCGCTGCATGGATTTGATCAGGGTCTCAATGTCTTTGGTGGCAGTGGATACTCTTTCGGCTAGCTTGCGCACTTCATCCGCCACCACCGCGAACCCCTTGCCGGCATCTCCAGCACGGGCGGCTTCGATGGCGGCATTCAAAGCCAGCAGGTTGGTTTGTGAAGCGATCTCTTCGATCGTGTCTACGATCTCACCAATTTGATCGGACTGGCTTCCCAACACCTCGATCTTTTGAGCGGTGTAGTCCACGCTTTGTTTGATCTCTTGCATGCCTTCCAGAGTTTTTTGAACTTTCTCAGAACCCTGCCGGGCGGCTTCTGAAGCTAAATTGGCCTGGTTCACCATGGATTGGGCGTTCTCAGCCACCTGGTCGATCACTCTGCTTAACTCGGAGGTGGAATTTGCGGCTTTGTTGGCTGCATTGGCCTGTTCCTGGGCGCCTTCCGCGATGCCGTTAATGGCGCGTGTCATCTGTTCAACCGTAAAAACGGTCTTGTTGACCGATGTGCTTTGTTCCGAGGTACCCATTGCCACTTGTTGGATGGTGCTCGCGATTTGCGATGTGACTTGTCCGGCTTCCTGAGCTGAACCAGCCAGCTCGATCGAAGATGTATTCACTTCGGCAGCCTTCTCAGCGATCACGCGAACGGAATCTCCTAAATACGCCACCATCTCTTTAAACGCAATTCCCAGTTCATCTTTGTCAGAAAAGGGTTTGATCTCATGGCTCAGGTCACCGTTGGAGATCCTGTTGGCGGCATCCACGGCGCCGATCATGTAGTCACTGATTCCGATGAAAGCCCGACCGAGGGCGCCCACCTCTTCCTTGCGGCCGGTGATGGCGTCAGTGATACGCGTGGTGCTGTTGCGATTTTGGTCGCCGACGGCCAGTTTCTCCATGCTGCGGGTCATTTGACGCACAGGCTTGCCAACACTGCTCGATATTGCACCTGCAAACAGGCAGCAACCTGCAACTCCAAGAAGATCGATGATCATTATTGCCAGGATTCGTTTGTTTTGAAAGAGGAGGCTGAACTCGAATTCTGAAGAACCGATCATGCCGACGATGCCGAGGATGCTGACCAGGATCATTAACAACAACGCAAGTAGAGTGATGGTAAAGATTTTGGCGGTGATCGAAAGATTATCGATGATTTTCATGATGCTCCCGATTTTGCAAGGATGACTTACTGCCTCGAATGAAAAGGATTCAATAAGGCATGTGTGTTGGATAAATTTGGGAACCCTATAGGACTAAGAGAAATGAAGAGCCCGTCAACTCACGAATAAGTTCTTTAACGACAGAAAAATATCTGCACCAGTGAGAATAATGAGTGCATCATGTTTCATTATCGGTATTCGCGATTTAATTTGAATAAAAAAATTGTAAATCTTTGGTTTTTCTACTGATCGGTGGCAGCCTGACAATGTGGACAAACCCCGAACAGGATTAGATGATTGGTGATGATCTTGTAGTGGTAGTTGGTTTCCAGGTTATTGAACAACGTGGAAACAGCATCATCTTTAAGCATGAGGATATGCCCGCACTTTTGACAAACCAGGTGATGGTGATGGCTATCACCTGTCAATTCATAAACTGCGGCACCCAATCCCATGTCTGAGATCGAAACTTTGCCCTGGCTTGCCAATCTGTCCAGCGCCCGGTAGACCGTGGATGGATTGATGGCAGGCAGGCGCTTATGTACTTCCTCGAAAATTTGATGTGAGGTCAAATGCGAATGGCATTGGCCTAGAGTATCAAGGATGACCTGATCTGCGGATGAATTTCTCATATAAAGAATCTTCTTGCATATGCAAAGATTTGCATTATAATCTTCTTGTTCTTATTCTCATTGTATCATTTAATCTGGAGGGAAAATGCTGCCATCAAAGCTCTTCATGCACATCCCGGATGGATTCTTAAGCATACCAGTCTCAATTGTACTTTGGGTTGTGAGCATCGGTTTCATCGGCATCGCGTTGCGCAAGACCAGCAAGCAATTGGGCGAGAAAGAAATTCCATTGATGGGAGTTTTGGCCGCCGCCATTTTTGCCGGGCAAATGCTGAATTTCAGTGTCACCGGTGGCACATCGGGGCACCTGCTTGGGGCTGCCCTGGCAACCATTCTCTTGGGCCCCTGGTCTGCCATTCTGGTCATGACCTCGGTGGTATCCATCCAGGCGCTGATTTTTCAAGATGGTGGATTGATCGCCCTGGGAGCCAACCTGTTCAACATGGCCATCATCGGCGTTTTGGTATCTTACGTGGTTTTGGTGTTGGTTAAAAAACTGATACGCAATGAACGTATGGCAGTAATGGTTGGCAGTGTATTGTCTGCATGGCTGGCAATCGTGATTGCTTCGCTGGCTTGCGCGCTTGAATTAGCGGCTTCTGGAATTCTTTCTGCAAATATTGCGGTACCAGCCATGGGGTCGATCCATGCTTTGATCGGGGTTGGTGAAGCGCTGATCACATTAGGGGCCGTCAGCTTTATCTACGCCGCACGAAAAGATCTGCTGCATTTTGGTCAAACCTCACAAAAATCCTCCAAAGGGATTCTAGTTGGAGGTGGGCTGATCACTTTGTTGTTGGCCATTCTCTCACCTCTGGCTTCCAGTCACCCAGATGGGTTGGAATGGGTGGCAGAGGGCTTAGGGTTTTTCTCAAAATCCAAACCTGCTGCCATCACAATAATCCCCGATTATGTATTGCCGGGAATTTCGAATGATGCTCTGGCCACCATCCTGGCCGGTATCATCGGTGCTGCCGTTGTGTTTGCCGTGGCTTTTGGGGCAGCCCGGAGTAGAAAGAAAGCCGGCTAATTTCTGGAGCTGGATTGATCGATTTTTATCAGGCACAAACCAGCAGTATTCATCAACTGGACGCGAGGGCGAAAACCATTTTCTCCCTCGCATTTATTCTTTGCGTAAATCTCTTGCCCTCCGGTTCGTGGCCTGCTTTTATCATTTTTTTCAGTTTCGTTCTCTCAATATTGATCTGGTCAAAAGTATCGCTATCCAAAGTGCTGATTCGTTCGCTGATCAGCCTGCCTTTTATGTTGGCGGCCTTGCCACTTTTGTTTACCGGGGATGAACCGCAATTTTCACTGGTTTCATTTGAAGGTTTTCGAGTTGTCATTAGTCGACCTGGGTTGATAAATTTCTTTAGTATTGTCATAAAGTCATGGTTATCCGTTTTGGCAGCGATCTTTTTGGTCAGTGTCACCCAATTTGCTGATTTGACCTATGCATTACGCTCTCTGGGGGTTCCCAAAGTAATTGTGGCAATTCTCGCGCTCATGTGGCGTTATCTTTCGCTTTTAGTAGGTCAGGCGATTAGCCTGATGCACGCCAGAAACAGCCGCAGCGCTTCACATGCTCATCACCGCGGCACCGGAGGTTCTTTTGTATGGCGAGCCCAGGTGACAGGCAAAATGGCTGGCAATCTACTGCTGCGGTCTTTGGAACGAAGTGAAAGGATCTACGCGGCCATGACCGCTCGTGGATATAACGGTGAGCCCCCCCAACCGCTCTACAAAGGATTTCACAAACAGGATCTTTTGCTCCTGATAGCGGGTTTGATGTTTTGCGGTCTGATCTTGGGTCTCGCCCATATTCTGAGATGAGGTGTTCCTGATGATCCGAATAAATGAACTTCACTTTCGTTATCCAAGCGGCGTCTCCGCGCTTTCTGGGATCAACCTTAGTGTTCATGATGGTGAACGCATCGCTTTAATCGGGCCAAACGGAGCTGGCAAATCCACCTTGTTGATGCATCTGAATGGCATCTTGCAGGGTCAGGGTTCAATTACCGTGGACGGTTTGGAGATCTCAAAAGCTAATTTACCCCAAATTCGGGCCAGGGTCGGCATGGTCTTTCAAAACCCTGATGACCAGTTGTTCTCACTCACCGTGGGTGAGGATGTGGCTTATGGACCCACTTATATGCGCCTCCCAACAGAGGAGATCGAACACAGGGTATCTGCAGCCCTTGAAGCAGTGGGCTTGCAGGGATTTGAGTCTCGAAATCCTTTCCATTTGAGCGGCGGCGAGAAAAAGAAAGCCTCCATTGCCACGGTGCTTTCCATGAACCCTGCGTATCTGGTGATGGATGAACCCACGGCAGGTTTGGATCCGCGCGCCAGGCGAGAGTTGATCGATCTTTTGAAGAGCCTGCCTCACTCACTGATCCTGGCAACTCATGATCTGCCCATGGTGGAGGACCTGGCTGAGCGTGTGATCATACTCAATCATGGCCAGATCATCGCGGATGGAAATCCAATAGATATCTTAAAGGATTCAAGCCTCTTAATGGAAAACGGTTTGCTTTAGCAACAAAACACTATACAAACATTACAAGTAACTGGTCTATTTCTTGAATTTGACTATAATCAAATATAGAATCAACCATAAAAACAGAAAAGAGTGAATCATGACAGATATTTCTGTAGACGATTTTTCAATCGATGAACTGATGCAGTTGAACAAACGCAACATCTCCACCGAGCAGCAAAAGAAGTTTGAAGGCTACATGTCGGAGATTTTTACTGCCTTGGGAATGGATGTGAACACTCCCTCCACCCACGAAACGCCACGGCGTTTCATAGAAGCCATGTTGGAATCCACCAGCGGCTATGAAGGCGATCCTAAGTTGATCAAGGCTTTTCCAAAAGAATGCCGCGGTGAACCGGATTGCCGCTTGAGCCAGGTCATTGAAGGTCCCATCCATTTTCATTCGTTATGCGAACACCACGTCTTCCCATTTTACGGTGAGGCTTATGTGGGTTACGTCGCGGATGAACGCATTTTGGGCATCTCAAAACTGACCCGCCTGGTACGGCTCTACACCAAGCGCTTTGCCGTGCAGGAACGCATTGGCTACCAGATAGCAGATACCCTGGAAGCCATGATGAAACCACACGGAGTGGCCGTCTTCATCCGCGCCAAGCACATGTGCGTAGAAATGCGGGGGGTCAGAGAAACCTCACCCGCCACCCGTACCACCGTTTTCCGCGGGGAGTATGCCAAAGACCCGGCATTACGTTCTGAATTCCTGAATGTGTGTGGCATCATCAAGTAAATAACCAGCCGGAGAAATCCGGCTGGTTTTTTACTGGCAGTGGTCACCGCAATTTTGCAGCCATTGATGATGGTTGGCTGCCAATAGCAGGTCGCTTTCGCCTGGTCCCCAACTTCCGGGTTCATAGAAGCTCAATGGAGGAGCGTTTGGTCCCTCCCAGGCGTTCAGGATGGGATCAAACAACTCCCATGAAAGCTCTGTTTGATCTGCCCTGGTGAACAACGAGGCGTCTCCGTTAAGCACATCCAGCAACAAGCGTTCATAAGCCTCAGGCAGAGAGTTCTCGCCGAATTCTTCGCGATAGTGATAATCCATGTTCACTGATTTGGTTTCAGCCAATGTGTCTGGCACTTTAACCTCAAACTGCAGGTGCAGACCTTCGTCAGGCTGCAAACACATGGATAGAATATTGGCCGGTGAGGTCAAACTGGCCCGGTTTGGAAAGATCATGTGAGGAGGGCTCTTAAACGTGATGATGATCTCGCTCACTTTTTCTTTTAGACGTTTTCCAGAGCGCAGGTAGAAGGGCACACCTTGCCAGCGCCAGTTGTCGATGAAAAAGCGCATGGCGGCAAAAGTTGCCGTGTTGCTCTGTGCGGCTACGTTGGGTTCCTGACGATAACCGGTGTACTGTCCGCGCACGGTATGGGTCTTGATATCATCGCTCGTAAGCGGACGAATGGCGCTGATCACCTTTACCTTTTCATCTCGCAACGCGTCGGCTTTGTAAGAACTGGTGGGTTCCATAGCCACCAGGGTTAGCAACTGCATCAGATGGTTTTGGAACATGTCACGCACCACGCCGGCTTTATCGTAGTATTTCCCGCGAGATTCAACCCCCACGCTCTCTGCAACCGTGATCTGCACGTTTTCGATATAATTTCTGTTCCACACCGGTTCAAAGATGGTGTTGGCAAAACGGGCCACCAAAATGTTTTGCACAGTTTCTTTTCCCAGGTAATGATCAATGCGAAAAATCTGTTTTTCGTTAAGCATCTGGTGAAGGGTGTGGTTCAGATTGCGCGCGCTTGCCAGGTCTACACCAAATGGTTTTTCAATCACCACCCGGCGCCAGCCTTCGCTCTCATCGAGCATTCCTTCAGAAGCCAGACCCTGCAGGATGCCCGTAAAGAATTCGGGAGGTGTAGCCAGGTAATACAAACGGTTGGCTGGTCCTTTTTCGAGTGCGCCCAGTTCCTGTTTGAAGCGGTGGTACGTCTCTGGGTTGCCAAAATCCCCGGCATGGTAGGTCATTCTGCTGGCAAAGACCTGCCAGGTCTTTTCGTCTATCTCTTTTGGTGTTTGTTCAGCCAGGCTGGCGCGGCAGGTGTTTCTCAGATCCTCGTCGCTCCACGGGCGCGTTGCCGCACCAAAAATTTGAAAGTCATCAGGCAGCCGTTTCTTCAGGTATAAGTGATAGAGAGCTGGCACCAGTTTGCGGTGGGCCAGGTCACCCGAGGCACCAAAAATGAATATAGAAGTGTTTTCGGTCATGGCATGAATCCTTATGGATCAAATTATGACACATATTATCCAAATAGACTAAAGAAATCTCATTAGAGGATCATCAGAATTTCTTTATGACCACTTAAGTCAGCATACAGGGCATCCATTTGAGATCGGCTTTGCGCGATGAACTTGAAATTTACCGAGCGGTACTTATCGTTATTTGACATTCGACTCATAATATTTTCTTCCAATAAATCTGGCACATGGCGCCGGACGATCTCGACCACCAACATTTCAAATTCCGGGGCTTCCAGGCCGATGACCTTCAAAGGAAATAGGACGGGGTATTTTAATTCCGATTTAGGTTCTTCGGTCATGTGACTCCTGATTGGTTATCGCGTTTACATTATTGTTGCGAATAATTTTACCTTTTCCTTACGTAAACAAGAATAGAAATTTGTATACTTATATTATGCGCATCATTTCTATTCAGTAGAAGGAGTGAGACTTGCGTAAAATCCTTGCGGTTGTCAAAAAAAATTGGCTGATCTTGGTAATTTTGATATCCTTATCAGTGTTGGTTTTTTTATTAAACTATTTTTACAACCAATCCCATACTGACAAATTCTTGGGGGATGTCAAAGCTCAATTAACTACTTTGGCAGAACTGAAATCGTCGCAGATTTCTCTTTGGCGCAATGAACGATTGGTGGATGGTCAGGCAATTCAAAACGACGAGAGATTATCCGCTACCCTTTCAAGCCTTCTCAACGATCCCAATAACTTTGAAAACATACTTGAAATTCAAGATCAGTTGCGAAACCTGTTGGTTGACCCCAATTACGCTGCTATTTTTTTCTTAAATGCTGATGGACAGGTACGCGTCCGGGTTGGCAACCTGGATGAAGAACCTGATGAGACTTACCAAACCTTGTATGATCCTGCTGACACCAACCAGCAAGTGACCTTTTCCGACCTCTATCTTTCACCCATTAACCACAAGGCACGCATTCAAATGATCGTTCCGATGAGCACAGTGGATGACCCACGACTCGGTTACATCATTTTCATGATCGATCCATACGCTATTCTGTATCCTTTGCTTCAAAAACAGCCGTCGAATTATCAAACGATTGAGACCTTGCTGTTGCGAAAAGAAAACGATGATGTTCTTTTCCTGAATGACACAAAATTCCGAAACGATTCTGCCTTGCAACTTTCCATCCCTCTTTCTTCCAATGAAGTACCGGCGGTTATGGCGGTTAATGGAGTCACTGGAATTGTGACAGGCAGTGATTACCGTGGTGTTGAGGTCATGGCTTCCATCACCCAGGTGGATAACTCCAATTGGAAATTACTGGCCAAGATGGATCAATCTGAGATAGACATTCCGATCGACCAATTACATCAATCAACTACCGCGGCTTCAGTTCTATTGTTGATCATTGCGGTCTTATCTTTAAATTTCGCGTGGCGGCGGCGTTCAGAAAAAATTAACCGTGGATTGACTGAGTCTGAAGCTCAAAGGATGCGGTTACAACAAGAATATTCCGCGCTTTTTGAACAAGCCAACGATGCCATCATCCTGGTTGAAGAGACTGGCAAGATTATTGGGGCGAACAATCGCGCCATCGAGTTATATGGTTACACAAAAGACGAGTTCTCAAAACTTACGATTGCCGACCTCCGTGATGAAAGCTCCAAACTCAAAATCACTTCAGACATGAATTCAGTAAAAATGGGTGCAACCAATTTTTTTGAAACGGTACATCGCAAGAAAAATGGAGAGCTAATCCAGGTGGATGTAAGTTCACGATTTCTATCCATCGGAGAAAACCGATTTTTCCAGAGTATCGTCAGAGACATCACAGACAGAAAACAAGCTGAAAAAAGGTTGAAACTTTCAGAAGAAGCCCTCAAAAAAGCGCAGCAGATATCACACGTGGGCTCATGGCGTTGGGACCGGGTGAAGAACACGGCTGACTTTTCCGATGAAATGTTCAATATCTTTGGCCTGGACCCAAAGACCTGGAATGGATCAGCGAACGACTTGGTCCGATTTGTCGCACATCCCGAGGATCAGAATAAGATCAGACAACGATTTGAAAAAACCATTCGAGAAAAAAAACTATTTTCGTTTGAAACCAGCATCATCCGCGGTGATCAGGTTATCAGAGACGTGTGGATCGAAGCAGGCGAAATGGAGTTTGCTGAGGATCACACGCTGATTAACATTTCTGGGATTGTACAGGATGTAACAGAGAAAAAAGCGGTTGAAAGAGAGTTGCGTAAAAGCGAAAACCTGCTTCAAAGGATCTATGATTTACTGCCGGTTGGACTTTGGATCACCGATAAAGATGGAAAGATGATCCGTTCCAATAAAATGGTCAAAGAAATCTGGGGAAAAGACCTTCTGGTGGATGTTGAACACCTCGGAGTATTTCATGGCAGGCGCCTGCCTTCACATGAAGAGATCAAGCCCGATGATTGGGCATCCGTCCACACCATCCGTGAAGGGGTAACCATCAGAGACGAGATGATAGAAATTGAAGCGTATGATGGGAAAACAAAAACCATTCTTAATTACGCCACACCCATTTTTGGTGAAAATGATCAGTTGGAAGGGTCAATTATCCTTAATTTGGATATCACTGAGTTAAGAAAAGCAGAAGATCAACTCAAGGCTCAATTAGACGAATTACGTCGTTGGAATTTAGCTACTTTAGGCAGAGAGAATCGAATTCGCGAATTAAAGATGGAAATCAACGCTCTGTGTCGAAAGCTTGGTCAAACTGAAAAATATCCAAGCGTTACGGATGATTCTCATGATTAGTTCTCATTACTTTGCCTTGATCCAAAACGCTTGTATTTTGTTGGCCATGGCAGTGGTGTTTGACACCACGCTGCGGGGTTGGAATAGCGGTGGACGAATCTGGAGAAAATTTTTCCTCGGGCTTGTGGTGGGTGCAATTGGCATTGTGCTCATGAACACCCCTTGGACGTATGGAGAAGGTTTAATCTTTGATACCCGATCGATCTTACTTAGCATGTCGGGTTTATTCTTTGGCACCATCCCCACCCTGGTCGCGATGGTCATTTGCGCCCTCTATCGTTTTTCTCAAGGAGGGGCGTATCTTACCGGCATCTCAGTAATCATCGCCACCAGCTTGATCGGTATTTTGTGGCATCATTGGAAGAAAAATTCGCTGGTTTCCTTGCGTTGGTGGGAGTTATATATTTTTGGTATTGTGGTACATGTGGTGATGATCCTTTTGATGTTCACCCAACCAATTGAAACAGCTTTACCCCTGGTCGCCAAGCTCTCCCCGCCAGTAATGATTATCTACCCGGTTGGCACGTTGCTATTGGGTTTATTGATGGTTAACCGTGTTCGCCGGGAACAAGCGGTGTTTGACAATCTCAAAACCCAAACCCGCTTGAAAAGTATGGTGAATATTTTGCAACACACAGTCGGTGAGAACCAGGCTTTTGTGGATCATGCCATGGAAGAAGCCATCATCCTCACCGACAGCCAGCTGGGGTTTATCTTCTATTATTCAGAATCCGATAAAAAGTTCAGACTGAGTTCGTGGTCAAAGATCGCAATGGAACTTTGCAAAATCTCTGATCCCCAGGTCATCTATGACCTGGAGAACACTGGAATTTGGGGTGAACCTGTCAGGCAGCGTAAACCGATTATTTTGAACAAATTTGCTGCGCACAACCCATTGAAAAAAGGCTACCCTGAAGGTCACCCCGCCATCTTACGCTTGCTTGAGATTCCTGTTTTTGTCAACGACGAGGTCGTGGCCGTGGTGGGCATGGCTAACAAGGCTACCGATTATACAGAAGCAGATGTGGTTCAATTAAGTCTGTTCATGGATACGGTTTGGAAGTCACTTGAACGTGAAAAAGCCATTCAGGCCGTCAAAACCAGTGAAGAGAAGTATCGCCATCTTTTTAACCAGGCCGCGGATGGCATTTTTATCACTTCCAGAGATGGAGATTTCTTGGAAGTCAATGAAAGCGGATGCCGGATCCTTGGTTACTCTCTGGATGAAATTCGAGAAAATTACCTAACCGTTTTCCGGGCTGAAGATCCTGGTTTTCATATTGAAGATGTAGTAAAAGAATTGCAGAGCGGCAAACAAATTCACACTGAGAGAAAATTCAGCAGAAAAGATGGCCGCGTCATCGATCTTGAGATCTCGACCCAACTCTTGTCAGATGGCAGGGTGGAAAAGGTCTTCCGTGATATTTCCGAACGCAAGAAAGCAGCCGCGGAAGTGGCCGCAACACAACATAAGCTGCAAGAGTTGCTGAAAATATCAGATGAATCTCGAAAAGCTTTGCTTAGTGTGATTGAAGATCAAAAACAGATTGAAGAAGCGCTTCGAAAAAGTGAGAACAGTTATCGCAACCTCTTTGAAAATATCACCCAGGGCTTTGCCCTGCATCGCATCATTACAGATGATCAAGGAATTCCGGTGGATTATGAATTCCTGGCAGCCAACCCGGCTTATGAACAACTGACCGGGTTGCGATCACATGATATTGTTGGAAAGAGGGTGAGAGAGGTCCTTCCTGGTGTGGAACAAGAATGGATTGATACCTTCGGCAAGGTAGCCCTCACAGGTGAGCCTGTCCATTTTGAGAACTTCACCGCAGCCATTGGCAAGTACTATGAAGTCATCGCTTTTTGTCCAGAACCGAGGAATTTCGCTGTTGTAATCTCAGATATTTCTGAACGCAAAAAATATGAACAAGAGATGCAAAACTTCAACCTGGAATTGGAAAACCGGGTCAAATTGCGCACCGCTGAGCTGGAAACTGCCAACCGGGAACTTGAATCCTTTTCATATTCAGTCTCTCATGATTTACGCGCCCCACTCAGGTCGATCAACGGATTCTCACAGATCATCGTGGAGGAATACAAAGACCAGTTATCTGAGGAAATTTCGCATTATTTCGATCTGATCCGTAAGAATTCCGCCATGATGGGCGACCTGGTTGATGACCTATTGAATTTCTCGAGATTGGGTAGACAGGCACTCAAGACCATCCAAATTTCCCCTCTTGCGGTTATTCAAGATGTGCTTGAATCAATGCAAGAAGAGATCTCGCAGCGGCATATCCAGGTGGAGATAAGAGACTTGCCAGATTGCCAGGCAGATCCCGCTTTGATTAAACAGGTATATGTAAATTTGATCTCAAACGCCGTCAAGTTCACTCGCAAGCAAATAACTCCCCAGATTGAGATCGGATTCTTGGCTTCTCACCCCAATCGATCTGGAGAGGATGTGGCTAATTGTTACTATGTAAAAGATAACGGGGTTGGTTTTGATATGCAGTTTTATGATAAACTATTTGGAGTCTTTAATCGTCTACATCGCTCGGAAGATTACGAGGGCACCGGTGTGGGGCTTGCCATCGTAGAGCGCATCATAAAAAAGCACAACGGCACAATTTGGGCCGAGTCTCAAGTAGATCGTGGAACCATATTTTATTTCACTCTTGGAGAACCCAATGATGGATCATGATCATGACAAGGTTGAAATTCTCCTGGTCGAAGACAATCCCAATGATGTAGAGCTTACCTTGCACGCGCTCAATAAGAACCGCCTCACCAATAAGGTGTACGTAGCCAGAGACGGAGAAGAAGCCTTGAATTTCCTTTTTGGATCAGGTGAAGGAATTGCTCCTCCCAAAGGTCCCGGGCCGAAAGTAATTTTGCTGGACTTGAAACTCCCCAAAGTCGATGGCTTGGAAGTCTTGAAAAGATTAAAAGGTAATCCAAGAACAAAATCCATCCCGGTGGTGGTGCTCACTTCCTCTAATGAAGAACGAGATATTGCCGAGACATACAGCTTGGGAGTAAATAGTTACATTGTCAAACCAGTCGATTTTGTGAAATTTGTCGAAGCTATGCACACACTCGGCATGTATTGGCTGATGTTAAACCGTCCGATGCAAGATTGACATAACCAACCCGCCTTAAATTAAAACGATGACAAGGTTCAACCTTGTCATCGTTTTATGTATTAGAGACCGGCAATAAGAGAATTCGCTGCCAATTGAAAAAGTTCGCCAGGGATTAAGCTCAAGCCAACAAGCACCAGAGCGGCAAAGATCGCCACGAAAGCCGTCCAGAAATTCCAGTGGAATTCAGGTTGTCCATCAGCGAAATACATCTTGACCACCACCCTCAGGTAATAAAACGCGGATGCCAGTGAAGTCAACAGGCCAATCACGGCCAGGCTGATGAATCCACCTTCGATCGTGGTGCGGAAGAGATAGAATTTTCCCCAGAATCCCATGGTCAGCGGAATGCCGGTGAAGGAGAGCATAAAAACGGTCATGGCGGCTGCCAACAAGGGCGAACGTTTGCCAAACCCCGCCAGGTCGTTGATCTCGTTGCCTTTGCCATCTTTGCCTTCAAGGCTGATCAGCACCGCCCAGGCGCCTAGCGAAGCCACCGCATAAACGGTCAGGTAAAGCAAGGCTGAGGCTACCGAATTGGATCGGACCGCCTCGTCACCGAAGGGCACAAAAGCCATCAAGAGATACCCCGCGTGGGCGATGCTGGAATATGCCAGCATGCGCTTCAGGTTGGTCTGGGCGATCGCCACCACGTTCCCCACCAGCATGGTGAGCGCTGAAAGCACCCAGAAAACGGGAGTCAAACCGATCGCAAGCGAAGGAAAGACCAGGGCGAATACTCGGATCAGGGCTGCAAAACCGGCAGCTTTGGCACCCACCGACATGAAGGCGGATACCGGGCTGGGAGCGCCGTGATACACGTCGGGCGTCCAGGCGTGAAATGGTACAACGGCGATCTTGAAACAGAAACCGGCCAGCAGCAAACCGCTGCCGATCAACAGGAAGGTGGAGTTAGCTGTTCCGTTATTGATGGCGGCAACAATCTCTGTCAGATTTGTGGTTCGGGTGGCCCCAAAACTCATGGCCGTGCCAAAGAGGTAAAATGCCGATGCGAAGGTGCCCAGCAGGAAATATTTAAGTGCCGCTTCTTCGGATTCCGGCTTGGGATATGCAAAACCGGCCAGGATGTAAAGAGGGATTGAAAGCATTTCGAGCGCCAAAAAGATGATGATCAGGTCGCCCGAGCTGGCCATCAGCATCATGCCGCTGATGCTAAAGAGCAGCAGGGTGTAATATTCGCCGCGCTGATTATCAGTGCGTTTTAAGTAATCATAGGCCAGGGCAATGGCCAAGACGCCGGTCAGCGCAAACAGCGGGATCAGGAAGCGGCTGAAACCGTCCACCTGGATGAAACCGCCAAAGCCGCTCATATTTTCTGAAGTGTAGATGAGCGAGGCCGCCAGCGAAGCCAGCAATCCAACCACCGCAAGGATGGGAGTGGCCACCGGGGTGTGTTTTGAAAGCCACAGGTCAGCCAGCAGCAAGATCAACGCCCATGCCACTAACAGGGCAACCGGAAGAATGGAGTAGAAATCAGTTAATGTCATGCATTCACCTTCCGTTTAATGCGCCAGCAGCGCAGCAGATTGAACGAGGGCGGCTAATTTTTCAACCGCGGGCGCCATTAAGTTGAAGAACGGTTTGGGATAAAGCCCGATCCAAAAAGCCGCGATCAGGATGGGTGTCAGGATCAGCACTTCACGCAGTGAGACGTCTTTCAGTTTCAGGTTCTCTTCATGGGTGACTGTCCCCAGGAAGAGTTTTTGGAACATGTGAAAAAGATATACCGCGGCCAGGATCACACCCAGCGCGGCCACACCTGCAAACCAGGGGGAACCCAGCGCGGTCGAACTGAACGCGCCCAGTAGAATGCTGAACTCACCTACGAAACCATTCAGTCCTGGCAGGCCCACTGATGAAAGCATCACCACCAGGGCCAGCCCGCCCATGTAAGGCACCACCTTCCACAAGCCGCCAAAATTATCCAGCAGGCGGGTGTGGCGGCGTTCGTAGAGCATGCCTACCACCAGGAAGAGCGCACCGGTCGAGAGACCGTGGTTGACCATCTGCAGGATCGCCCCTTGCAGACCTTCAAGGTTGAGCGCGAAAATTCCCAGCACCACGAACCCAAGGTGACTGATGGAGGAGTAAGCCACTAATTTCTTGGCATCTTTCTGTCTGAAAGCCACCAGGGCGCCGTAAATGATGCCAATCACAGCCAGGGCAGCCATCCAGGGTGCCAGCTTGACCGTGGCATCCGGGAAGAGCGGCAGGTTGAAGCGCAAAAAGCCATAAGCGCCCATTTTCAAGAGCACACCGGCTAAAATGACCGATCCGGCCGTGGGGGCTTCGGTATGTGCGTCTGGCAGCCATGAGTGCAGTGGGAACATCGGCACCTTAATGGCAAAGGCCAACCCGAAGGCGCCGAACAACCACATTTGGGCAGTGACAGGGATCAGGCCGGCACCCATTAACTGACTCAGATCAAAACTTCCGTATTGCAAACCGATCCACACAATACCGGCCAGCATCAGCAGCGAACCAGCCATGGTATACAAGAAGAATTTCAATGCGGCATAAACCCGGCGTTCACCACCCCACAACCCGATCAAGAAGTACATGGGGATGAGCGTGAACTCCCAGAAGACATAAAAAAGCACCATGTCGAGGGATAAAAAGACGCCCATCAGGCCGGTTTCGAGCATCAGGAAGAAGCTCATAAAACCCTTGACCTTTTCATCCACAGCTTTCCAGGTGGAGAGAATAGCCAAAGGGGTCAAGAAGGTGGTCAACAGCACCATCAGGATGCTGATTCCATCCACCCCGATGTGAAAAGCGATCGGGCTGCTGCCAACCGAGAACCAGGGTAAATTCATTTCAAACTGCATGTCAGGACTGCTGGATTTGAACAGGCTGACCATCCAGATGGAAAGGCCAAAGGTAACCAGAGAGGTCACCAGGGCCGTCCACCGCATGGCGTTTTTCCACTTGGGATTAAGCAGCAACACCAGCAGGGCTCCCACCAGGGGGAAACCGGCAACCAACAGGAGAGGATTGAGACCGAAGATCATGGGCTTTCCTTTATTGTAAGAATAACCAGGTCAGGATTGCGGCCAATCCCAACAGCATTAAAAGACCATAGGTACGAATGTAACCGTTTTCCAGCTTGCGAATACCTTCCGCCAGGGCGCGGGTGCCTGCGGCTAATCCGCCGCCGATGCGGTCGATCACGCCCAGATCCACTGGTTCAGCCATGAACTGCGCGAAGGCTTTATATGGGTTCAGGATCAAGACGCTGTAGATCTCATCAACATACCATTTGTTTTCCATGCCGGTGAAGAGCGGGCCGAGCGCTTTCTTGAGCGGATCAGCGGCGCCCTTCTCAGTCTTGCGGGAGTAGATCAACCAGCCAAGGCCCAAACCCAGCAGCGCCAGCACCAGTGAGATTCCGGCTACCAGCCAGATGAAGTGGGCAGGTTCACCTTCCCCCAGGGTATGGCCGAGCCACGTCTCCAAGGTGTGCAAACCAGGCAGGTTGAGCAGGCCGCCTAAAACGGAAAGTCCAGCCAGAATCATCAGCGGCAAAGTGACCACCAGCTTGCTTTCACTGGCTTTCTCGGCTGCTTCAGAACGGGGTTGGCCAAAGAAGACCATCACCAACTGCCTGCCCATGTAGAAAGCGGTCAAGAAGGC
>CAYYRU010000047.1:4098-23414 GCA_964474095.1 uncultured Anaerolinea sp. | reverse complement strand
TATTTGGCAGCCCTCGCCAAGGTGAATCTTGATGAGATGTATTCACCCAAAGAGGCAGTAAACCTGGCAAAAGAAACATCCTACTCAAAATTTGACGCCACCATCGAAGTTCACCTGCGCATGGGTCTTGACCCACGCCAGGCTGACCAGCAGGTGCGTGATGTGGTCGTGCTGCCCAATGGTTTGGGCAAGACTGTGCGTGTTTTGGTCTTCGCCCAGGGCGAAGGCGCCACCAAAGCTCAAGAAGGTGGAGCTGATTACGTGGCCGATACCGATGAGATGATCAACAAGATCGCCGCCGGTTGGACCGATTTCGATGTGACCATTGCCACACCCGATATGATGGCCAAGGTTGGCAAGCTCGGGCGTGTGCTCGGCCCGCGTTCATTGATGCCGAATCCTAAGGCTGGCACCGTCTGTGCCCCTGAAGATCTGCCGCGCGTGATCAACGAAGCCAAAGCCGGTCGTGTGGAATTCAGACTCGACAAAACCGCCAACATCCATGTTCCCATTGGCAAGGCTTCATTCTCTGGCGAGAAACTTTTCCAAAACTTCGCTGCCTTGATGGAAGCCATTAAGAAGGCCCGACCCAGCGGAGCCAAAGGCACTTACATCCGCAAGGTTACCGTGGCCGCAACCATGGGCCCCGGCGTCAAGATCGACCCGCTGCAGGCTGTGACCATCGCTTCTGAAGAATAGTGGTATAATTCGTCCGCTGAATTAATTACAGTGTTTCACGCTGAGATAAACACTCAGTGTCACCGAAGAAAGCTGGTGCCCGCAAGGGCTTAAACTCCCGCCCAGGTGAAGACTCTCTATAAGTAAGTTCACCCCTTTTGAAAAAGGGGTATTGAGAAAGTCTTTGCCTGGTCAACCAGACAAAGACTTTTTATTTTTGAAGGAAGGAGGTATTTTTCATTGGCCTTTACAAAGAAAGAAAAGGGCGACATGACCGCCCAATATGAGAAGTGGTTAAGTGAAAGCCAGGCTGTGGTTGTGCTCACTTATACCAAGATGAATATGAAAGAGATCGATGCCTTTCGTAATAAAGTTCGCGAAACCAACAGTGAAGTTCACCTGGTCAAGAACACATTATTCGAACGTGCGTTGAGCGCTCAAGGCTATGCCAAGGCATCCTTCTTTGAAGGAACTTCATTGGTAGGCTTTGCCTTCAGTGATGTGGCTGGATTGGCAAAAGTTTTCAGCGATGCCACCAAAGGCTCAGAGACCATTAAAGTAAAAGGTGGTTTCCTGGGTAAAGAATTGGTCTCAGACAAACAGATCAAGGCCCTCGCAGATCTGCCGCCGCTGCCCGTTATGCGCGCCACCCTGCTTGGAACCATCTCAGCCCCCGCCACCAAATTGGTGCGTACGCTGGCTGAACCTGCCCGCTCTCTGGCGGCTGTTATTAAGGCAAATTCAGAAAAAGCGGGTACCGCTGCCTGATGTGCCACCGACGCCGATAATTCTACCGGCTTAAATTAATAAACAAACTATTACAAGGAGTATTTGAAATGGCTGATATGGAAAAATTGATCGAACAGTTGAGCGCTCTCTCTGTTCTCGAAGCTGCTGAATTGGTTAAGGCTCTTGAAGAAAAATGGGGCGTCTCTGCTGCCGCTCCTGTTGCCATGGTTGCCGGCCCCGCTGCTGGTGCCGCTTCTGCTGAACCCGTGGAAGAGAAGACCGAATTTGACGTCGTCCTCAAGGACGCCGGCCCCAAGAAAATCGAAGTCATCAAGGTCATCCGCGCTCTCACCAACCTTGGTCTGGTTGAAGCCAAGACCATGTCTGAGACCGCTGGCGCCAAAGTCCTCTCTGGTGTGGGCAAAGAAGCCGCCAACGATGCCAAGAAGAAACTCGAAGAAGCCGGCGGCGTTGTCGAACTCGCCTAGTTTCTGACGGATGCGAATACAAGATCGGGAGCCTTTTGGTTCCCGATTTTTGTTTTAATCTCTTGTTTAATCTTAGAAAGAGTATATAATCAAATAGTTAGAATATCAAACAAAAATGAGGAAATAATGACTCTTACTGATCGGGATGCTTTACAGATCAACCAGGCGTTGTTTTCCTTGACCCATGCCTATGAGAACCGCATGCTTGAAGAAAATCCACCTGAGAAGACGGGGATGACCTTGTTTGACTGCGCTGTTTTGATGGTCATTGGTCAACATGATCCCATCCGCTCTACCGACCTGGCACACCGTATGGAGGTCAAGCCCAGCACCATTTCGATCTATGTCAAACGTCTGATGAATAAGGGCTTGATCAAGATGGAGAGGGACGAAAACGATCGCCGAGCCTGGTGGGTCCACTTAACTCTGTCCGGCAAGATGGCTTACAAGATGATCCTTAATGGAACGGTGAAGTATACACGCGATTTTCTTTCAGTCTTAAACCAAGAGGAAGCTGAGACCTTGCACGGATTACTGCAAAAGGTTTCGCACTCCCTGGGATATAACTGGCAATAAGGAGTTGGAACAATGCCGCATTTGATCTTGATCAATCCGGTCAACCCGGCCAAAACCGGGCTGACTGTCAACAGGAGTTCGCGTTTTCCTCCCATCAGCCTGGGGATCATTGCCGCGTTGACCCCGGCAGATTGGACAATAGAGATTCTGGATGAAAACTGGGAAACCTTTGAATACCATCCCGCTGATCTGGTGGGCATTACGGCATTCACTGCATCGGCTCCCCGAGCTTATGAAATTTCCGCCACCTATCGTGATAAAGGTATTCCGGTGGTCATGGGGGGCATCCATGCCTCCATGTGTGCGGATGAAGCCAGTCAATATGTGAACAGCGTTGTGGTCGGTGAAGCAGAATCCGTGTGGCCCCGCTTGATCGATGATTTTGAGTCAGGTCAGTTGCAAAGGCGATATACCGCCGAATACAATGAACTGAAAGGGACGGTTATTCCCCGTCGGGATTTATTCCATCCGGGCTATATTTTCTCTTCAATCCAAACTTCGCGCGGCTGCCCGATGAACTGCGATTTTTGTTCCGTGACCGCCTTTAATGGGCGGCGTTACCGCAGACGTCCAAACAACGAGATCCTGGATGAACTGGAGACGATTCCTCAACAGATGTTGTTCTTTGTTGACGATAACATCATCGGTTATGGGGAGGATTCCAGGCAGGCCGCGTTGGACTTGTTCAAGGGTATGGTGGAACGTAAATTAAACAAGCTGTGGTTTTGTCAGGCTTCCATCAATTTCGCGGATGATGAAGAAGTGTTGAAATGGGCTGCCAAAGCCGGTTGCAAGATGGTCTTTTTGGGTCTCGAAGCCGAAGAGGAAGGCGCTTTACAGGTGGTGAAGAAGAGTTTGAATGTCCAGCGTGGAGTGCAATCCTACCATCAAGCCTTTGACCGCATCCACAAGGCTGGGATTGCCGTTCTGGGGGCCTTCATCTTCGGCATGGATGGGGATACGCCTGGCAAACTGGAACAACGCTGTCAATACCTGATCCACAACGGTGTGGATGTAATGCAAACCACATACCTGACACCGCTGCCGGGCACACGCTTGTTTACGAAATACCAGAAGGATAATCGCCTGTTATTTACCAACTTTCCTGCTGACTGGGCTCATTATGACATGACTGAGGTGGTTTTCAAGCCTGACGCAATGACACCTGATGAACTTGGGAGAGGTATGGACCAAGCCAATCAAAAGATGTATGCCACCTCAAGATTGATGATCAAAGGGCTGAAAACGTTTATCTCAACAGGTAATTTAATGACAACCATGTTTGCCTGGAGCTCGAACCAAAATTACCGCTCGGTATTTCTTCACCGCGAATAGAAAGAGTGGAGTTGTCTGGGTGTGAAATTGCATGGATTAAACTGTTACAGATCACAATGGTTTCACAGTAAAGGAAACAACTCGTGTTAGAAAGAAAACCGGAACCCATCAAATGGATTCCGGTCGTTGTTCTTAATTCAAATTGTGAATAGTGTTATTAGTAACCCTACGCCGCCACAGATTTAACCTGGCGGATCACCAACACCACCTTGCCCATGATACGCAGACTCTTGGGGTCTTCCACATAGATCGGCCCCATGTTGGGGTTGGCTGGCTGCAGGCGGATGCGTTTGGCTTCCTTGTAGAAATACTTGAGCGTGGTTTCATCTTTATCATCCAGCCATACGGCCACCATCTCACCGTTGTTGGCGGATTGGGCTTTTTTCATGACCACGATGTCACCGTCGTTGACCATGGCATCCACCATCGAATCGCCGTCCACTTCGAGGGCGAAGAGGTCGCTGGTGTCACGTGTAGGCAGCAGACTGCGGGCGATATCCACGCTGGATTCGGCGTCATAATAGTTGAGATCGGTGGCAGGCATGGGCAGGGGAGCGCTGGCCACGATGCGGCCTGCGATGGGGATGCTGATCAGGTCAGAGAGAGCGTTGCCTGCTTTGTGAATGGCTTCGCTGACCTTTTCGGTCAGGCTGCCTTCACCCTTGACGGGTTGCAGCACGCGAATGCTGCGTGAAATACGGTTCTCTCGTTCAATGTAACCCATCTCAAGCAACTGATTTAAATAGTAATCCACCAGTGAAGTGGATTTGACGTTGATACTGTCACCAATTTGCCGAATGGAAGGGGAATAACCGTTGGCATCCTGGAACTTGGTTAAAAACTCCATGATCTTGCGGTGCCGTTCGCTCAACCCGGGGTGTCTCTTTGCCATTAAAGCCTCCTTGACCCATAATCGGTCATTTGTACTACTATAATACACGAACAAACGTCCTATGTCAAGTGTCAATTCTCTTTTCAGGTGAGAAATTACAGTGGCTTACTTCAGGCTTTTTTCTACAAAATTCAGCATTAACTGCATAGGCAGCGGGTCTATCCCGTTTTGCAGCAGGCCGTTGCCGCTGAACATGCCGGGGATGGAGTGGTACTCGAAAACCGGGTTACCAAGTGAGGCAGCGTACTCGCAGATCGAGATTTCGAGTTCCATCCCGATACACCCCACGCGGGTATTGGGCGAGATCTCTCCAAGGGCATTCACGGTTTCGGGGTAATCCAGCGTCAAGAAGCTGCCTGGTGACAAGGCCAGGGTTCCGGCGCAGGAGCCGGGGAATTGTTGATTCAAGTACAGGCAGCCGTCAATGGCACCATCACCTCCGTGCGCGGACCCGATCGAAAGGATGCGTTCAGGGTCTACCCCCTCAAGACCGCGTGCCAGTAACATGGCCGATTGAGCATCATCCAGCCAGCCACCCGGGTCGATCTGTGGGTTCTCAGCGGAGTCATCCACGCTGTCGCGAAAGTTGAAGATCAGCACGCCGTAACTGTCCCCGGTCGGCATCTGCGGGAACCAGGATTCATCCCACCAGGCTTCATTGATCGGGTTTTCAAAGGGGTTGGCGAGGCCGCGGTTCTGCAGCCAGACGGCGATTTCGTTCCAGTCGTGCATGTTGCCGTTTGGCCAGTGCATCAACACCACCAACGGGGCCGGGTTCAGCGCGGCTGGGTAATAATAGCCTTCCAATGGAGTGCCATCAGAGGCTTCAAAGTGGATCTCTTGTGGTTCGGCTGGCAGAGCCGCCAGCGGCGCCTCAGTTTGAGTGGCAGTTTCACTGGTGGCTGTTGGAGGGGACGCTTCGGTGGCAGTGGACGATAAGTTCTCGGCAGGTTCTACGGATTCGATGGCGGTAGGGGCTGCTGTAGACCCACAACCTGTACAAACAAAGAGCAGGCAGATGCAAACCAGTATGAAACTACTTCGTTGATTCATATTTACCCCTCCAAGGTTGAAACAAAAAATGACTCAAACACCGCCATTCTACCAAGAGGACGGTGGGCATTCTGATGGTATATGGCTGTCTTATTTCAGCGTTTCTGCCAGAAAATCTAATAGCTTTTGCATCGGCAGTGGGTCAAGCTTGGGGCTGAGCAGCATGTTGCCGTGGCTGCCGTCTTGGATCATGAAGTCTTGATACGCGGGGTTGTTTGCGGATTCGGCCGTCTCACAGAAAAAGTATTCAGACTGATCCGCCAGGCACCAGGCCGCGGTGGCCGGGTCGTTCAGACCCAGTTCTTTAACCGTTTGGTCGTATGGGATTCCGAGGTAGCCGCCCGGGGATAGCGAAAGCGCTCCCTGGCAGGCGCCGGGGTGGGTTTCATTGAGTTTCTGGCAGCCGTAGGGCGCGCCATCCGCGCCTATGCTTGAACCAATGGCAACGATGCGGGTCTGGTCAATGCCTTCCAGTTCGTAGGCCTTGAGCATGGCCGCCTGCGCGTCCTTGAGCCAGCCTTCCTTGTTGACCGACTGGCAGCCGTCTTTATAAGGCAGACAGTTGCGGAAGGTAAATATCATCACCGCGTAGGAGCGGTCGACCGGCACGGCGGGGAACCAGGAGGGATCCCACCAGGGCAGATCGCCAGGGTTGGGGAAGGGGTTTTCCAAGCCGCGGTTTTGCAACCACACGGTCAGTTCGTTCCAATCATTCTGATCGCCGTTCATCCAGTGCATGAAGACCACCAGCGGAGACGGGTTTTGACCGCCCGGGTAGTACACGCCGCTGATCTGGGTGCCGTCTTCAGTAGTGAAAGTGATGGGCTGCGGCTCTGGCGGCAGGGCACCTGGGTCTTCGTTAGGGGGCAGTGTAGGCTCGGGGGTGGGCGCTTCAGTCGCGGCGGGGACTTCGGTGATGGCGATTAAAGGAGCCTGAGTGGGCTGGGTGGTGGGAGCGGGGGTTTTCTTGGCGCAGGCAGTGAGCACGGTCAGCAAGACAAGCAACAATGAGAGACACACAAGTGTTCTATTTCTCATCACAATTTCCTCCAGGAACAACTCAATGGATATCTATTTATATTGGCTTTTACTTATTTTTTCAACTGGGATTTCCCAGGTTTTTATTTTTTTGCTCAATAGGTTAATCAAAAAGTAAAAAGGTCTTTATTTTCAACAAGAAATTTGGTTTTTGTATCGAAATTTAGGGTAAGTAAAGAAAAATCGGGATCCTGGTGAAGGAGTCCCGATTGATTTTTCTTTTTGTTTTGGGTGTCAGTTTCCGGCGACGATATCCTGCCACTCCCCTGGTGTTTCGCTTTGGGTGTAATAAGAAGTCTTGCCGCCGATGCCGAGATCATAGCCAGATAGCAGCCTGATCTGGATGGAGTCGAATTGATCCAGACCTTCGAAGTTCTGCAAAGTGTAGGCGGCCACGTTGACCACCTCGCTCTCAAAATCACTGTTGCTGTGCTGCCCCTTCAGCCAGACGCTGATGATCAAGGTTTGTTGCGAATTGGTGTTTTCAACTGCCAAAGTTCGTTCGGTGACGCTCGAGGTCAGCACATCCTCGCGGGTGCCGATCTGCGTGTTCAAGACGCTCATTTTGTTGTAGATCTCGTCCGCTTCGGGGTTGGTGTTGACCAGCGACAGGACCAGGAAAAAGGCAATGGTCAGGACGGCCCAGATGGCGGATATGGTCCACACCATCTTGCTGGTCTGGGGCAGGGCATGGTTGGTGGTTTCATGCTGGTCGACCACGTATGTTTTGAGCAGCATGTCGTGGATGCCCTGGCGGGATTCCATGTTAAAGGTCATGGTGTAGAGGATCACCCCGCCCATGCCAAACACCAGGATCGAGATCACCCAGGTGATCACCGGGTGGTTGATTTCGGGGATCGAGAGGCCATACAAAAAGAATGGGATCGCCAATATCAGAATGCGCAAAATGGATCGTCCCAGGCTGATGGGTTCAAGTTCCTGTGATACCACATTGACCTTCATGATTTTCTTGCCAAAGGTTTGACCTTTGGTGAGGCTTGAATTCATGATGCCGAAATAGGGCAGCACGATCAGCAACCCCAACAGATGGCCGTAAGGCCCGATCTGGCTTAACGGTTCTGCCAGCGCCATGCCGATCAACTGTCCGGCCAGCATCATGATGGCGGCATCAATGATGAAGGCCAGCAGACGCTTCCAAAACTTGGCCACTCTGGGGTAGATTGGGTCTGGTGTGCTGGCACGCGCGGATTTGATCTGCTGCGGCAGGTTGGTTTTATTTACATTGGCATTTTCAGACATGCGAATTTCCTTTCTGCTTACAATTCTAATTCAAAAAAGCCCACATCCAGCCAACGGTTGAATTTGAAACCAACCTCGCTGAAATGGGCGATCTTCTTAAACCCCAATTTCGCGTGCAGCGCCTCGCTGGCAGGGTTGGGCAGGGTGACCCCGCCGATGACCATATGAAAACCTCTTTGTCGCAGTTCATCGATCAGCATCTGATAGAGCTGTGTGCCCAAACCTTTGCCCTGAAAGCCCTTGTCGAGATAAACCGTGGATTCACAAGTGAAGCGGTAACTGTAGCGGGTGCGGAATTGAGAGGCGTAGGCATAGCCTACGATCCTGCCATCTTCTTCAGCGACGTAATATGGATAACCGCCTTCGAGCACCTTTTTGATGCGTCCGGCAAATTCTTCAGCGCTGATAGGTTCCTCTTCGAAGGTGATCACTGTGTCGGTGATGTAAGGATTGTAGATTTTGACTAACGCTTCAGCGTCGGCAGGGGTGGCGGGTCGGATCATCATTCGCTCCTATGGATCAAATATTAGAGTTCGATGTAACCAGCAGTAAGATCAAGGAGATCAAAATGGCAACGGCGGAGGCGGCCAGGTCGAAGGGGTCAATGGTACCGCCGCTAAATTCCCATAGGTAAAGTCCAACCAGGCTGATGAGAGAAGCGGCCACAAGGGCTGTACGCATAACAAAAACCAAATTCAGTCGGTTGGTGAGAAATTCTCCCGCGATCATCAGCACCGAAGGGATGCCCAACCCGGCGCCAAAATTGGGAAGCACCCCCAAGGTAAAGGCAAGCCAGGCAGGCGGGTTGACCAGAATTGGTCGCACCAGGTGGGTCAGCAGCACCAGCCCCATGCCAGTGAAGGTCATCACTGCCATCACGCGTCTTTGTGTCTGAGTCATAATGACCTCTACTATATCGTAAAAATGTCAAAACTGGGAGTGAACTAAGGAGAGATGGTGGTTTATGGAGTTGTGGAAGTAGTAGGGATACGGCGCGCCGTGTCCCTACTACAGACGAATCATTTGTTTTTACGATACGCAAACGCCACCCAATCACCGGATTGGCGCTTTTCGACGAAGGTCAAGCCCACGCTTTCGGCACTCTTGCACACGCTCTCACCTTGCTCTTCGAGGATACCGGCCAGAATGATCACCCCGCCCGGGGTAATCAGGTCGGCCATGCCGCCCTCGAACAGGCGGATCAGCACCGGCGCTAAAATATTGGCCAGCACCAACGGAGCCTGCTTCAGGCTGAATTGCCCGGCTTTGATCTCATCCACCGAACCTGTGCCGCCTTCGACTTGCGCGCCCACGCCGTTGGCTTCGCAGGCTTCCAACGTTGACTTCACGGATTCTTCATCAATATCCACGGCCAGGGCATGGCTGGCGCCCAATTTGAGCGCCGCGATCGATAGAATGCCCGACCCGCAGCCGATGTCGATCACGGGCTGCCCGGCGGGGGTCATATCTTCCACGTATTGCAGGCAAAGTTGGGTGGAGGGATGCGTGCCGGTACCAAAGGCCATGCTGGGGTCGATCTTGACGGCCTGACGCGAAAGATCGGTATGTTCGACCCAGGCAGGCAAGATCAGCAGCTTCTTGCCGATGGGGATGGGATGATAATGATCCTTCCAGGCAGCCATCCAGTTTTGGTCGGCGATCTCTTTGTAGACCGGCTGGGGCAGGGGACGAATGGCGTTCAAGTAGAAAAGCGCCTGCTCCAGTTTGCTGCGTTTTTCTTCCAACTGGTTGTCAATGGAAAGATAACCATACACCTTGACCGGTCCGTAAGGGGTGCCCAGGTCTTCGGCGTCATTGTATTTCACATTTTGTTCCACCACCACACCGTTGGCGGCGTAGCGGTCCAGCACTTCAGCCACGGCTTCGGCCAGTTCGCCATCCACCGTGAGAGAGATCTCCAACCATTTTGCGTTATCCACCGAGCACATCCTTTAAAATATCCAAAAAACTTTTTTCCTGGGGCTTGACTTCCGTCCCCAGCGTGACGGCCAATTGTTCAAACAGCTTGCGCTGTTCGGGAGTCAGGCTCTTGGGCACTTCCACGTTCACCACCACCAGCTGATCGCCGCGGCCGGAGGAGCGTAAAATAGGGCTGCCCTTGCCACGCATGGTAAAGATCTTGCCGGGTTGGGTGCCGGCGGGGACGTTCAGCTTGGCCGGTCCGTCCACGGTGGGCACATCCAGTTCTGCGCCTAAAACAGCCTGTGCGACATTGATGTTGAGATTGAGCAGAATGTCATTGCCCTTGCGTTTGAAATATTGATGATCTTTGACCTTGATCTCGATATACAGGTTGCCGGTGGGGCCACCGTTAACTCCGGGCTGGCCTTCACCTGCCAGGCGGATTTGCGTACCGCTATCCACGCCACCGGGGATGGGAACCTTCTTCTTGACGGTCTTGCGTTCCAATCCGCGGCCTTTGCAGGTGTGGCAGGGATGGCTGATGATCTCGCCGCGCCCGCCGCAGTTGGGGCAGGTGGCCACCTGAACCATTGACCCGAGGAAGGTCTGGCGCACCTGGCGTACTTCTCCGCGCCCGCCGCAGTTGCTGCACTTGACGGGGTTAGAGCCGGGTTCAGCGCCGTTACCTTTGCAGGTCTCGCAGACTTCGTCACGGGTGATCTCCAGCTCTTTTTCCACGCCGAAAATGGCGTCTTCAAAGGTCAACACGGCTGTGTAACTCAGATCGGCGCCGCGGCGGGGAGCGTTTTGCCGCTGCCGGCTTGAGCCGGTGGCAAAACCGAAGAACTCGCCAAAGATATCTGCGAAATCCATCGAGCTCCAATCGGGCACGCCGCCGGCACCGTTCACACCGGCATGGCCAAATTGATCATAGGCACGGCGTTTGTCGGCATCCGAGAGCACGGCGTAGGCTTCGTTGATCTCTTTGAATTTCTCCTCGGCGTCCGGTTCCTTGTTGACATCCGGGTGATATTTGCGCGCCAGTGTGCGGAAGGCCGATTTCAGCTCTTCAGCCGAAGCGGAGCGCGATACCCCTAAAATTTCGTAATAATCTCGTTGTGTCATACCTGAAACCCTTTCGTGCCTGAGTCTTTGAAACACCAAGGGCGTTTTGAGTCAAAAGATCCAAAACGCCCACATATTTCATGAGTCTGTAACTAATTCATGCCTACACGGCCTTGAATTCGCCATCCACAACATCGCCTGTGTCATCGCCGGGGGCACTGCCGCTGGGGCCGGCCGCACCGGCATCTCCTTCAGGGGCGGCTCCAGGTGGAGGAGTTTGGGCGGTTTGCTGGTACATGCTGGCGCCCACTTTTTGAATGACCTGCTGTAATTTTTCGGTGGCGGCTTTTAGTGCTTCACCATCTTCGCTGTTGAGCAGGCCTTTGACACTGGCGGCGCTGTCTTCCACCTCTTTTTTGATCTCGGCGGGCACTTTATCGCCATTTTCACGCAGCAATTTCTCAGCGGTATAAACGGCGTTATCGGCGTTGTTGCGTGTTTCCACCAGTTCCTTGCGTTTCAGGTCTTCCGAGGCATGCGCTTCGGCTTCCTGTTTCATTTTTTGAATTTCAGATTCGGTCAGACCGCTTGAGGCCGTGATGGTAATGTGCTGGCTGCGGTTGGTAGCCTTGTCGAGGGCGGTCACGTTGATGATACCATTGGCATCGATATCGAAGGTCACCTCAATCTGCGGAATACCGCGCGGGGCAGCCGGGATGCCGTCCAGAGAGAATTTGCCCAAAGACTTGTTGTCAGAGGCCATGGGGCGCTCGCCCTGCAGCACATGGATCTCAACCTGGGTCTGTGAATCAGACGCGGTGGAGAAGATCTGGCTCTTGCGGGTGGGCACGGTGGTGTTGCGTTCGATCAACGGGGTCGAGACACCGCCCATGGTTTCAACGGAGAGGGTCAGAGGCGTGACATCCAACAGCAAAATATCTTTTACTTCACCGCCCAACACGCCAGCCTGGATGGCGGCGCCAACAGCCACCACCTCATCAGGATTGACGCCCTTGTGGGGTTCCTTGCCAAATTCCTTGCGAACGGCCTCTTGCACGGCTGGCATGCGGATCATGCCGCCCACCAGAACCACCTCGTTGATTTCAGAGGCCTTTAAATTGGCGTCTGAGAGCGCGCGGCGGATCGGGTTGAGCGTCTTTTGGATCAGGTCACCAGTTAACTGCTCGAGTTTGGCGCGCGTGAGGGTCAGCACCAGATGTTTGGGGCCGGTGGCATCCGCGGTCAGGTAGGGCAGGTTAATCTCGGTTTGCTGGGTGGTCGAGAGTTCGATCTTGGCTTTTTCAGCAGATTCTTTGAGTCGCTGCAAAGCCTGGCGGTCGTTGCGCAGGTCGATGTTATTGGTTTTCTTGAACTCGTCGATCAAGTAGTCCATCACGCGCAGGTCAAAATCGTCGCCGCCCAAAAAGGTGTCGCCGTTGGTGGAGCGTACCTGGAAGACACCTTCGCCCACGTCCAGCACCGAGATATCGAAGGTGCCGCCGCCAAGGTCATACACGGCGATGATCTCGTTTTTCTTCTTGTCGAGACCATAGGCCAATGAGGAAGCAGTCGGTTCGTTGATGATGCGCAGCACTTCGAGACCGGCAATGCGGCCGGCGTCTTTGGTGGCGTTACGTTGAGCGTCATTGAAGTAAGCCGGAACGGTGATGACGGCCTGGGTGACCGGCTCGCCAAGGTAAGCCTCGGCATCGGCTTTCAGTTTGCCAAGGATCATGGCGCTGATCTCGGGGGGACTGTAATCCTTGCCATCCAGGGTTACGCGTACATCGCCGTTGGAGGCGGCGCTGACCTTGTAAGGCACGCGGCTGACGGTCTGCTGCACTTCAGGATCACTGAATTTGCGTCCCATGAAGCGTTTGATCGAGAACACCGTGTTCTCGGGGTTGACGATGGCCTGGTTGCGGGCGGTGCGTCCGACCACGCGTTCGTGGTTCTTGTTGACGGCCACCACCGAAGGCACCAGCCTTTCGCCTTCAGCAGAGGGGATGACCACCGGCTCGCCGCCGGTCATGACTGCTACAACTGAGTTTGTGGTTCCGAGATCAATGCCTATGATTTTTCCCATTTTTATTATGTCTCCTATCGGGCTACCCGAACCATGGCCGGGCGCAAAATGCGGTCTCCAAGTTTGTAGCCTTGACGGACGACTTCAATGACCTCTCCGCTGGCAAACTCAGGGTTGTCTTCGTTTGAGATGGCTTCGTGCAAATTGGGGTCAAACTGCACCTTGTTCTGATGAATGGTCTCAATGCCTTCACTTTCGATCACAGTCTGCAGTTTTCTGACGATCAATTCAATCCCTTCCGCCCAGGTGGAACCTTCAGGGCTGGTGGGACGGTTCTTAAGCGCCAGTGTCAGATCATCCATGATCACGAGGTATTTCTTGATGACCTCGCCAGTCAGGTTGCTCTTCAACTGCGCGTTTTCACGTTCAATGCGTTTTTTGTAGTTCACAAACTCAGCCCGTTCGCGCTGCCAGCCATCCAGATTGTTGCAGGCTTCTTTGCTGCTCTTTTCCAGGTCGGCTTTCAGCGCTTCGAAAGCCTCAATGCTGGGAACTGGCGTGAATTGGGTGTCTTCAACGGGATAAGCTCCCGCTGCACTGCTGGTGTGCTGAGACCCCTTTGTCTCATGCGTGGATTTATGTGGGCTTGATTTCTTGTGCTGCTCTTCCATACAATCACCTCGTTGGTGTTAAATTACTTTCTTTATTCGGCCATGGTTTCTGCGACCAGGTCGCTCAGCAAACCTGATAAGAATCTCACGATGGAAATGGTGCGCCCATAAGGCATGCGCATGGGGCCAAGTACACCCAGGGTGCCCGTGGCCAGCCCAGGCGTGCCATAACGCGCCAAAACGATGGAGCACTGCGATAGGGTATCATAGATGCCCTCACCGCCGATCAAAACCTGTACCCCGCCAATGGAGGATCCTTGCAGCACTGTGTGCGAAAGGATGTCATGCAGCAGAGGTTTTTCTTCAAGCACGCGCAGGGCTCGCCGGGCTTCTTCTGAACCAGAGAACTCAGGTTCTGCCAACACATTGGTTAAACCATCCAGCACCACTTCTCCTGAGACCATTGAGTCAGCCTGTTTCATTTCTTCCCGCACCAGATCATTGATCTCGCCTTGGAGTGTGTCAAGTTCAGGATTCAACTTTTCGATGGCCGCCAGTGATTTCCCTTCATATAAAGTGGTCAGTTTATGGGCAGTGGCCGAGAGCGTTTCTTGAGAAATGGGTTCTGCCAGGGTAATGAAGCGCTGCAAGATCTCACCACCCACCAGCACCAGCACCATTAATACCTGCCGGCCGCGCGAGGCGATCAATTCCAGGTGTTTGAAATGAGCCTGTTCAGGGTGTGGAGCGGTTACCAGCGAGGCGGCGCGGCTCTGATGAGCCAACACCGAAGCCGCCAGACGTGTCCATTGTTCCACATCCTGGCGCATCTGATAGAACTGGTGGCTGATCGTCCGCTGCGTTGAATCGGGTAGCTCTGATTCCTGTGCGATGTTGCCCACGAACAGGCGATAGCCATCTTCGGTGGGCACGCGCCCGGCCGATAGATGGGGTTGGCGCAGATAACCCAGTTCGGTTAGTTCGGCCAATTCGTTGCGAACCGTAGCCGAACTCATTTCCAGGTTATATTGATCGACAATATGCTTCGATCCAATCGGCGTAGCCGAATGGATGTACTCGTGGATCACCAGCGAGAGCAGTAAACGTTGTCGGTCAGATAATTCGTTCATTTTGTTCCGGTTTTAGCACTCGAAGGCGTCGAGTGCTAATTCATTGAGAATAATGATACCATGCCTCAAAAGGTGGGTCAAGCGGGGGTAATTCATTCTAAAAAACTTTTACAATTCTCTAATACTCGTGTTTCTTTGTCCGAACAACCGGGTATTGCAATATAATGAAACCTAATGAAGACAAAACCAGCCAGATTTTCACCTCGCCACATTCCAAGGCTGTTATTTAGCTTTATTGCCACACTGATCTTGATCAGTATGGTCACTTTTCTGCTTAAATTGCTTGAAAGTATGCTGCAGATCCAAATGATTGCCTTGCTTTATCTGATCCCGGTATTGATCTGCACCATCCTGTGGGGGTTAACCGCGGGAGTTTTATCGGGTTTACTATCCTTCCTGGCCTTTAACTTCTTTTTCATTCAACCTTATTACACACTGAATGTTCACAAAGGTCAGGATCTGATCACCCTGATCATTTTCCTGATCGTGGCGGTGGTGTTAAGCCAGTTTGTGGGGCAAGCCAAAGAAGCGGTAAGGTTGGCCAAATTACGCGAATGGGAAGCCACCCACATGTACGAATTGATCTCCGCGCTGGCTGGTTTGTTGGATATTCAAACGGTGGTGCGAGTATTGGCACAGAAACTACTTGACAACTTCCCGTTTAAACAGGTGGAGATCATTACCAATGCCCGTATTGATTCAGAAATGCTAATGATTCGGCTCCCCGATTCCTCCAGTTTAAACCCGCCTTGTGATCTTGCGGTTTCGATGTACACTGCCCGTAATACCGAAGGCGAGATCAGGTTATGGTTTGATCAGAATGAACTTGGCCTGGAAGAAAGCCGCCTGTTGGCTGCTTTTGCCAACCAGGGCGCCTTGGCGCTTGAACGTGTTCACTTGATCCAAAAAGAAAGCCTTTCCAGGGTGCTTGAAGAAAGTGACCGGGTGAAAACGGCTTTATTAAATTCTGTTTCGCATGAATTACGCTCACCCCTGGCTGCCATCAAGGCATCCGTTTCTAGCTTGCGCAGCGGCGCGGTGGATTGGGACACCCCTGCCCGCACCGAACTCTTGGCGACAGTGGAGGAGGAATCAGACGCGCTCAACCTGTTGGTGGGCAACCTGCTGGATATGTCGCGCATTGAGGCAGGTGCTTTGCAACCCAAACAGCAGTGGAATTCGATCATTGAGATCATCAAAAGCGTTGCCACCAAGATGCGCAGCCAGCTTCAATTTCACGCGCTGGAATATCATTTCGCACCGAATCTGCCCCTGCTGCCCACTGATTTTGTCATGATGGGGCAGGTGTTCACCAATTTATTTAGCAACAGCATCAAGTATGCCCCTCAAAACACTCCGATCGTGATCTCTGCCAGGGTTCACGAGGCCAACCTGTTGATCGAGGTGATCAACCAAAGCCCGCCTGTGCCGGAAGAACACCTTGAACACATTTTTGATAAATTTTACAGGGTTACCAAGGCAGACAAGGTTACCGGCACCGGGTTGGGGCTTTCAATCTGCAAGGGTATTGTAGAAGCTCATGCTGGTAAAATTTGGGCAGAGAATCGACCACAGGGCTTTGTTTTCAACATCAGCCTGCCCCTCACCTTGGATGGGGCTCTGCCAGCATTACCAAAGGATGCCTTGGATGGATAAAGACCCTCTGATCTTGTTGATTGATGATGAACCGCAAATTTTACGTGCGCTGAAAACCATCCTCAGTGCCGGGAGATTTCGTGTGATCTCCGCGGCCAATGGGGAGCAGGGTTTGGCGTTGGCGGCCTCGCAATCGCCGGAGGTTATCATCCTTGATCTGACGCTGCCGGATATGGATGGCATCCAGGTGTGCGAGCAGATCAGGGAGTGGTCTGCGGTGCCCATTATTGTGCTCTCGGTACGTGACGGCGAGCGAGACAAGGTAGCCGCGCTGGATAAAGGCGCTGATGACTACCTGACCAAACCCTTTAATATTGAAGAGTTGATGGCGCGCATCCGCGTGGCACTGCGTCATTCCGCGCAATCCATCGGCAACAAAGAATCGGTCATCAAGGCGGGCTCCTTAACCATTGACCTGGCCAGACACATTGCCTTAATGAATGGCGAAGAGATCAAACTGACCGTGACCGAGTTTAAATTGCTCTCGTACCTGGCCGCCCACGCGGACCGTGTATTGACGCATCAGGCCATTCTGACACAAGTCTGGGGTTTTGAAGAATCCGAACACGTGGAATATCTGCGTGTATTCATCGGACAACTGCGCAAGAAGATCGAGGTAGATCCGGATGATCCGCAGGTACTGGTGACCGACCCTGGTGTTGGATATCGCTTCAAAACCAGCGACTGATCTTTATTTTTTCCTTATATCTTCCTCTCTTTACCTTATCTGAAATTTACGAATTATCACTATGATTCTGCGTTGTTCCACATAACGCGCAATTTGTATATTGCCGTTAATTTATTGGCAGCAGCGGAGAGTTTTGTATGAGTTTTTCAAAAGAGTCATTGAATATTTTCGATGAGAACACCACCCACTCACCGAAAAACACGATCCAGACTTTATTGGTAGGTCGTCCGCTCGCAACGGACAAGGCAGGGGAGCAAGCCATTGGCAAGCTTATCGGTCTGGCAGTGTTTTCGTCAGATGCCATGTCTTCCGTGGCTTACGGTCCTCAAGAGTTGATGTTCATATTGGCAGCGGCTGGCGTGGGAGCCCTTCATCTGGCGCTACCCATTATTATTGCAATCATTGTTTTGCTTGGAATCCTGACTTTTTCATATGAGCAAACGATCCATGCCTATCCGGGAGGGGGTGGAGCGTATATTGTCGCACGTGACAATCTTGGGGAGCTACCTGCCCAAACCGCAGGTGCGGCTTTATTAACCGACTATATCCTGACGGTTGCCGTGTCAATATCCTCAGGCGTGGCTCAATTGATTTCGGCGTTTCCGCAGCTTTATTCCTATCGGGTTGCTGTAGCCGTCGCTTTGATTCTCTTCATTATGTTGGTCAACCTCAGGGGCGTTAAAGAATCAGGGATTACTTTTGCCATCCCAACTTACTTCTTCTTGATCATGATGTTCTTGACGGTCATCGTGGGTTTTATTAGGTTTTTTTCTGGCAATCTGGGTGTTGTGGTGAATCCGCCATCCCTTGAGATGGAAATCCTTCAACCAATTTCGCTGTTTTTGATTCTAAAAGCTTTTGCCAACGGCACCACCTCAGTGACTGGTGTGGAAGCTATCTCGAACGGTATCATGGCTTTTAAGGAACCCCGCAGTTCCAATGCCGGCAAGACCCTCATCATGATGGCTGGGATTATGGGGACGTTGTTGCTGAGCATTACTTTCTTAAGTCTAAAGACGAATGCTGTGCCTGCTGAAGGCGAAACCATGATTTCGCAACTCTTTCGCACGGTCTACGAGAGTCGGGGTTTGCTGTATATCATGAGCATCAGCGCCACCACTGTCATTTTGATCATGGCTGCCAACACCGCATTTGCTGACTTTCCCCGACTTGGGGCGCTGCAAGCCAAAGATGGTTTTCTGCCGCGCCAGCTTACCTTTAGGGGCAGCCGGCTGGTGTTTACCAGTGGTATTGTTGCGCTTGCCTTCTTTGCTTCCTTATTGGTGGTCGTATTTCAAGCCAGTGTCACCAAGCTGATCCCACTTTATGCCATCGGAGTGTTTCTCTCTTTCACGCTCTCACAAACTGGCATGGCTCACCGCTGGTGGAAATCGGGTCACCTGAAAAAGGATGAAGAAAAAATTGAACCTGGTTCTATTTTACGTCATGATCGTCGTTGGATCTTCAAAATGATTGTCAACGGGTTTGGCGCGGTATGCACCTTAATTGTGATGATCATCTTCGCCGTGACGAAATTCCATGATGGTGCCTGGGTGATTGTGATCATCATTCCAGTCTTGGTTGCGCTTTTTTACCTGATTCGTCATCATTACAAAAACCTGGCTAAACAGCTATCGCTTGAAAACCACCTGCCGCACCACCGCATCAGTCGAAACCGTGTGATCATGCCGGTGAGCGGTGTGCATAGCGGCACCCTTGACGCGTTAAATTTTGCCAGCACTTTATCGGATGATATTACCGTGGTGCACATTTCAACCGACCCCGATGAAACTGCCAAGGTCAAATTAAAATGGCTCACCTGGGGAGATGGTTACCGTTTGGTGGTGTTGAATTCTCCTTATCGGCTATTTTTGGAGCCGCTGTTGGAATATATTGACAAGATCTCGGCCATTCAAGCGCCCAATGAGATCATCACCATCGTGGTGCCACAATTTGTGCCCAAGCATTGGTGGACCAAATTGCTGCACATGCGCACCGCCGAGACCTTGCGCAAGGCACTCTTGCACCGCAAGAACATCGTCATCACCGAAGTGCCTTACCAGGTGGAGTAAAGACGTCTTTTGTACAGGGGCAGGGACACCTTACGCTACGCGTGGGGTGCAGGCACGCCCTGCCCGAATAGGTAAATGGGGAAGGTTTGGAACCTT
>CAYYRU010000047.1:1240-3998 GCA_964474095.1 uncultured Anaerolinea sp. | reverse complement strand
CTACTACAAATGGAACATTTTAAGATTCAGTCAATTCACAATTCATGCATTAAGAGATAAAATCTTAAGGGCAGGTCATTGAAATACTGCGTTGAGACTTGCTTCTTTTTGGTCAACAATCACACACCACTAAGGAGAGATCATGTCTCAGTTTAAATTTCCTTTTGTTTTCACCGAAGATGAATCACACACCATCACTGGCTCCCTCGAGCTTGAAAATCCGCTTCCCTATCAACATCACACAGGAAGCGGATTTTTTCGTCCCGGACGCCTGATCATCAATGACGCCCCGCAATTGGATATCGTTTTGTATCACAACGAGTTCACCTCGAAATTCATCTATCTTCGTGAGTTTTCACCAGACGCGAATCTGTTGGATCTTATCGGTATTGACTCGCCAGCGCCGACCGCTGATCAAAAAATGCCCGGGCAGCTTTGCCTGGGCTCTGAACGGGCGCAGTTGATCGGCAACGCCGTTTCCTCCATCATTGGAGCCGCGCCGCTGGAATCCTCCATTAAAAATTATCATCAGCAAAGCCTGGCCGTTTTCCCGATTGCGCGCGAAGGGCTGAAATACCAGGTCACCGAGGCCATTTACTCCAATTACGGCTATTTTTGCGATGAAGTAGTCTTGGATGCCCACCATGTCTTCGACAGCTCGGTGCCGGTTTACAATCGCACGGTGGAATTGACACTGTTCAAGGACAAGGATCTGGACCAAACCCAAAAGAAGAACATCGCGGTGGCTTTTCTGGCTGACAGCATCGCCAGCGGACTGGTGATGAAAGAGGTCGTCACCCGTGTCAGCGAGCGCTTCGAGAACCTCAAGCAAATTGAGGTCATTTCACCCCTCAGCACCATCCGCGGATTGTGCCGGCTGGCGCAATCCAAGGCCACCCTCCAGACCCCTGTCAGGGTGCACGTCTTTGAGACCCTCTTGAACGCCTTGCCGCCGGATTACTACTACTCCGCCCACTTTGCCGACCCGCGCTTTCACATCCGCCCCGAACTCGAAGAGGATTATCGGGCCTGGTGGGGGCAGGATGCCAGCGGTAACTCCATCGCCGACACGGCTTGTGCCGGTTACGGCTGGAGCGAAGTTTTTTATTCGCCGCGCAAACAGATCCAGATGATGAACAGCCAGTTGACATCACGCCACGGTCTGACCATTGCCGAGATCGTCAAGCGCAACTTGAAATAGACTCAATCCATTCGCAGCGAACGTCCGTTCAAGGTCTGGGTCATGTGGATAGGCACCGTCCCCGACACAGCTTTTTCGGCAAAACACAACCGGTGCGCCAGCCGGATCAATTCTTTGATCGCCTCTTCGTTTTCTTCAGATTCCAACGCCACATTGATCTCAAAACGATCGCAATATCCCTCGGCATCGCCGCGCAGGACGGAACCCTCCTCGTGGAAGTGAGCCGTGATCTCCGCTCTTTCATTATGGATCGAGAGTTTCTTCTTGTTGGCCACCTGGGTGATGTGCGAGATCAGGCACAGGGCTATGCCCGAGACGAAATAGGTCAGCGGACTGGGCGCGGTTCCCTCCCCGCCTGGGATGTAGCTGCCTTCGTCGCTGATGAAGGCGAACTCCCTGCCGGTCTCGGGTTGGCCGGCCACAACCTGTTTGCGCCATTTCTCGATGCTGGTGGCTTTGGCACTTACCACGATATCCCGTGGTTCCTTGCCATTGTGGGTTGTCAGATCGGTCATTTTGTTCTCCATTCGAGTGTTATTCGTTTATTGTAGAGGATTTTGCTGTCAAAGCCTCTCAAATTTCAAATGAGACTCATTTTTATGTTGACCTCTTTCTGTTTGGCATTAAAATGAAAGAAAGACGAGATATAGATTCAAGGAGAGATCATGAGCCCAATGCCGTTTGAGTCAAAACGCGCTCCTTCTTTTAAAGACGTTCCCGACGAACAGTGGAATGACTGGCGCTGGCAGATGTCGCACCGCCTGAACTCGGTGCAGGATTTTGCCGGTGTTTTGAAATTAACCTCCAGTGAAGAGAAGGCCCTCAGCACCCCCGACCTTTTTAGGGTGGACGTGACGCCTTATTACGTCTCTTTGATCAACCCGGATGACCCGAACGACCCCATCCGCAAACAGATCATCCCCACCGCAGGGGAGATCGATGTTTTTACCGGTATGATGGAAGATTCATTGGCCGAAGATCGCCACAGCCCGGTGCCCGGATTGGTGCACCGCTACCCCGACCGCGTGCTGATGCTCGTGACCACGCAGTGCGCCTCTTATTGCCGCTACTGCACGCGCGCGCGCATCGTGGGTGACCCCACCCAGACCTTTTCACGTACGGATTTTGAAGCCCAGATCGAGTATCTCAAAAAGACCCCCCAGGTGAGGGATGTGCTGCTCTCCGGCGGCGATCCGCTGACGCTGGCGCCCAAGATCCTCGAAGAGCTGCTCGCGCGCCTGCGCGAAATTCCGCACATCGAGATCATTCGCATTGGGTCGCGCGTGCCGGTGTTCATGCCCATGCGCGTCACCAGTGAATTGACCGACATGCTGCAAAAATATCACCCGCTGTGGATGAACATCCACGTCAATCATCCCAACGAGATCTCACAGGAGCTGGCCGACGCCACGGATAAACTCGCCCGCGCCGGCATTCCGCTTGGCAATCAATCCGTGCTGCTGGCGGGGGTGAACGACTGCGTGCACATTCAGCGCGACCTGGTGCAGAAGTTGGCGCGCATCCGCGTGCGGCCTTACTACCTCTACCAGTGCGACC
>CAYYRU010000047.1:0-1230 GCA_964474095.1 uncultured Anaerolinea sp. | reverse complement strand
TGGTGGAGGGCGCCGGGCACTTCCGCACACCGGTGGCCAAGGGCATCGAGATCATCGAAGGTCTGCGCGGACATACCTCCGGCTTTGCCGTGCCCACCTTCGTGGTGGATGCCCCCGGCGGCGGTGGCAAGATCCCCGTTATGCCTAATTACCACATCAGTTCCTCCGATCACAAGATCGTGCTGCGCAATTACGAGGGTTACATCACCACCTATGAGGAACCGCAAGACTACAAGGCGCATGACCCCAAAACCTGCGCCTACTGCCAGCACAAACGCGTGGAACCGGGACAATCCGGTGTCAGCGGCCTGCTAGACGGCGAAGCCATGTTCATCCAGCCCGAGAATTTTGAGCAGCTGCACAACCGCGGCGGCGGTCAGCATCGTCTGCGCGCCGATAGCGACAAGTGGAAGCCTCTTGGAATAGGTGAGAAATCCGAGAGTTGAGAATGGAGAATCGTAAACCGAGAACCGTAATTCGTGAACCGTAAAACTTAAACCCAGATACTGTAAACTGTAAACCGGAAACTGTAATACTTTTTTGAATAATATATGCCGGAAGATATGATGGGTAAGCCGGGATTTGTGATTCGTGAAACGAAGTTCATAGGTGATTTATGAACCAGGAAAACAAAGATGGTTTACAAACACTTGAAGCTTGGAGAAAATCACGCGAGTTTGCTATGGAGATCTACAAGCAAATTATTCCATGCTTGCCAACTGAAGAAAAATACAATTTGGCTTCACAGCTTCGAAGAGCGGCAACTTCAATCCCTGCAAATATTGCGGAAGGTTATGGTCGTTATTATTACCAATCCAACATCCAATTCTGCTACATTGCTCGTGGTTCACTCGAAGAAGTTAAAAGCCATTTGATCATTGCTCGTGACCTTGGTTATGTCGACGAAACCTTGTTTCAAGAGATGATGAAAAAAGCCTTAATGCTCATACAACTGATTAATGGGTATGTTTCGTATTTACGTCGAGCTAAACATGGTGAAAACGACTCTGTTTTTCAAAAAACAATTAAGGAAGTGGAAGTACCTTATAATAAATCTATTGAAATTGATGAATAATGAAAAACCATATCTGGCAACCTGATTCCGGTTCACAGTTCACAGTTCACAGTTCACAGTTCACAGTTTCACGATATAAGTTTTCATCCCAAGAGGAGACACCATGCACTACCGCAGACTCGGACATTCTGGATTAAAAGTAAGCGAAATTTCTT
>CAYYRU010000046.1:0-23470 GCA_964474095.1 uncultured Anaerolinea sp. | reverse complement strand
AAAACTGCACCCTTTCTGTTGGATTTGGTGTCCAACTTTTGGGGTGCAGTTCAGTGTTGAATTGCCTCTTTTTGTGAGCGTGCTCATTCGAGAGAAGGAGGGCGCTGAGTTTTTGTTTTTGGTTTCATGCGGTTTGAGATCACTCTGGCTGGAGAGATGGTTTTTCCAGCATTGGGGCTTAGTAGCAATGTAAGGCGTGTCAGCGCGTTCTCGTCATATTCACAACGACCGCAAATATCACACACCCAGGCCGGAAAATCAGGTACAGAAATCAATTCATCACCAAGGTAAGTGAAATAGGCCACATAATCCCGGTGCATATGACCTGCCTGGCACTCGGAACATGGAAAAACCGGGTCACTGAAGAGAGGGTTGGTATCAGTCATTGTCTCTGTCATTTATTACTACGTTCTTCAAGGTAAGGTTATCACACTTTTGATTACTTGAAAACCATCAAGGGGATGGGTGTTACTCGTTCAATCCATAGTCAGGATGCGAGATGATCTTAATTTCATCAAACGGCCAGTAGACCAAGATCGCCTTGCCCACCAGATCATCCAGGGGGACAAAACCCCAACTGTGAGAGTCAGAAGAGTTATTGCGGTTATCACCCAACACAAAAACTGAATCCGCGGGTACCGTCCATTGATCCCCGTAGTCTGGCGGGGCGGCAATATATGGCTCGTCTAAAGCGACACCATTGACGCTAACCACTCCATTGGCTACTGTAACCACATCACCCGGCTTGCCGATCAATCTTTTGATATAGTCTTCTTCTAAGAAATTGGGGTTGTGAAAAATGATCACGTCCCCGGTTTCTACTTCGCCAAATTTGTATGCCAATTTATTGACCAGAAGCAAATTGCCTTCATATAATGTGGGCTGCATGCTGATGTTCAGCACCATCACCCGCTCAAAAACAGCATCAATGGCAAAATATAAGATCACTGCCATGATCAAAGTTTGTAAGATTTCTCCCCAGGGACCGCGCCAAAAAGATGTTTTTGGTGTCGGTTGAGGTTCAATTGGATCGTTAATCTCTTGGTTCGAAGAAAGTTCCATAGGATTCTATGTGCTACTCATGACGAGGTTTCAATACCAGCCGAATAGGGGTACCGCTGAATGGGTATTCAAGCCTGATCTGGTTTTCCAAAAATCGCAAGTAGGTAAAATGCGCTAATTTGGGATTGTTGCAATAGATCATGAAGGTCGGTGGGTCAGATCGCACCTGGGTGCCGTAAAACAATTTGATAGCCGAGCCGGTGCGTGAGGTGGGCGCGTGCACACCTTGTGCTTTTTGAAGGATGCGATTCAGCGCGCCAGTGTTGATGCGCGCCAGGCGTTCTTCTTGCACTCGTAATGCCAACGGCATCACCTGATCCACCCGTTGTCCACTCTTGGCTGAGATGAACAAAATGGGCACATAATCCATAAAATTCAACTCTTGCCTGATGCGCTCGGAATAGCTCTGCATGGTGTAATTGTCTTTTTCGATCGCATCCCACTTGTTGACGATCACAACCGCGCTCTTTAAGGCATCCTTGATATATCCGGCGATATGTGTATCTTGCGCGCTGATGCCTTCGACAGCATCGATCATCAGCAGTGCCACATCACAGCGTTCGATCGCGCGCAGTGAGCGCACCACGCTGTACTTTTCAACTCCCGGGTCGATCTTGCCGCGCCTTCGGATGCCTGCGGTATCGATCAATGTCACCGGTATGCCTTCAAAAATGAATTGGGTATCCACCGCGTCACGGGTGGTACCCGCAATGTCACTGACGATAGATCGTTCTTCACCGGTTAATTTATTGAGGAGACTTGATTTTCCTACATTGGGTTTGCCAACGATAGCTATCTTTACTGATTCGTCTTCTTCTTCCACATCCTGCTTATCAAATTGTTCCAGCAGCACATCCAACAGATCTCCTGTGCCGGTGCCGTGCACGGCCGAAATAGGGTGAGGTTCACCCAATCCTAATTCATAGAATTCATTGACCAGGTCACGCTGTTTGGCACTATCAGCCTTATTGACTACCAACAAAATGGGGGGTTTCGGCTCACCGCCGACGATTTTCTGTGATTGGCGTAATATTTGTGCCACTTCAAAATCCGCCGGGGTGACCCCACTAATGGCATCCACGAGAAATAGAACCACATCCGCTTCAGTAATGGCCAGCACGGCTTGATTCTTTATTTCACTGATAAAATCGGCTGAACCGATCGACAAGGGAGTTTTTCGGCTGTTAGAATCTGGATCAATGCCGCCTGTGTCGACGACATCAAATTGCACTCCGCTCCATTCCGCGGTGGCAAACAACCGATCGCGTGTGGTGCCAGGTGTGTCATCCACAATGGCCATCATCTCACCACACAAACGGTTAAAAAGCGTACTTTTTCCAACATTTGGTCTTCCGACCAGGGCTACTATCGGTTTCGACATCCTACCTCAATCCATAATCAGTCAATTTTACCCTGATAATCAGGAAAAAACTAACCAGATCACAATTGGATCTACCCATGCGCTATTTGATGGTGATCTTGAACGTTGTTGGCGAGATGCTCTCGGCCTGCAGACCGGCCACATTAAGAGTATAGGTAGGCTCGATAGTATAAGAACCGGGTGTATACCCTGTCAGATCAAGCAACACACGCAGTTCATCCAGCTTTAACGAGTCCAATGCGTTAAGCGGACCGGTGATGATCACGTTCACTTTATCAGGTACGATCTCTGCTTCATATGGAGAATCAAGACCGATGGTTTCTACAGGAATGTTGGTGAGCGACAGATTGCCGATAATGGGTGTAATATCCACATTCACCTGAACAAAGAGATCATCCACCACCTGAATTCCATCAGGTAGATTCAATTCGATCTGATCTGTAAAGCTTTCACTTTTTTGACTTAAATCCACCGGTTTGGTCTCAACGTAACCTGGAAGCTCATCAATGAGGGTGGTGTTACTGGAATAGACGGTAACAGTCGGCGGATAAACCGTCCAACTGGCAAGCCGGAAACCGGCAGCCACTTGGCCATTGGTGACCACCTTTACAACCACGTTACGATAGCCACCGCGTTCAAAGACTTTTTGGTTTACCGTGATCTTGTCTGGGGTCAGACTGACTTCTTTTACTACCAGGCCATTAACATCCACTGGCTGCAAGGTGATGGACTGGCTGATATCCGATTTAACATCAGTCAACTTCACGACCGCCCGCACCTCAGACACCGCATTTACATATGATTGGGCACCGCTGACCAGCACGGTGGTTTCAGAAAGCACCGGAGGATTGCTCTGATACCCTACAGCCAGTGAACCCTGGTTGATGACCCGGATATCAAATTGCTTGGTTTCCAGTTCATCCATCTCGATCGTGACCGACCGCGGAGAATAGCTGCGTATCTCGACTGGCTTGATCCCAATTTGCACCTGGATTGGGATCACATGTGTTCCAACCCCGAGGCCTGAAAGATCCATGATCGCTCGTACAGGTACTTTTTGCGCGATCAGGTTTTCCCAGATGGAGGTGGGAGCCCTCAGTGTAAGAGAGATCTTTTCTGGTAAATCAGTAGTGATCACCAGATCAGAGCGCTGTCCGATGATTTCAACGGGAACGGTGTTTGGATAAGCCTTTTCCAGCGAAGGATCTGAAGAGGTGACGGCCATGATCCACACCGCCACGGCAAGCACGAAAGAGGTGACCAAAAGAGGGATGGTTTTACTGAAAGATCGCAGCGCTTTAAGCATTATTTAACCTTTTGTCCGCCAGAAAACAAAGTCTGCAACCACTGTTTAAGTTTGATCTGTCCGTTGAGATTATCAGCCGGCCGGTAAAAAGCGAGCAGTATGTTTTCCAGTCTTTCACCATCCAAACGACGGATCATACGTCCATTGTGAGCGATGGATATGGAGCCTGTCTCTTCAGAAACCACCACCGTGATGGCATCGGTTGCTTCTGAAGTGCCCAATGCCGCGCGGTGCCGCAATCCCATTTGTCGCTCTGGTGACTTGGTTAGAATACCGCTGGCTGATAATGGCATTACACAGGCACCTGCTACTATGTGATTGTTGGCAATGATGACCGCCCCATCATGAAGAGGAGTGTTCGGATAGAAGATTTGCAATAGAAGTTCAGGGGTGACCGCAGCGTTCAACCTGACACCCGTCTTGGCATAATCTTCAAGACTGTCGAAGCGTTGGATCACGATCAGCGCGCCGTGTTCCCGGGCCGAAAGTCTGGCCGAAGCAGTTACAATGGCACGAATGGTTTGTTCAATCAATTGGTTGTGAGCGTTCGATTTACTTCGGATTAAATTGCCTGATCCAGCGCGGCCTAGCTTTTCAAGTCCGCGTCTGATCTCCGGGGCAAATATGACCGGAATGGCAAACAACAAAGCCGGAACGATGGTCTTGAAAAGCCATGAAAAAGCCGGCAAATTGATTAAGCTGGTCATCAAAGCCAGCAGAATGACCGTAAAAATCACGCCGCGCAGTAAGACCATGATCTGTGTGTCTCGCAGCAACATCAGAAAGGCATAAACGACCACCGTTACCAGGAATAAATCCAGAACGCTTAGCCAATTTAGCCTTTGAAAAATGTAGACGATCTCGTTATACAGATCAGACACGTAAATATCCTCAGTCTCAATGATACCTTAAATAGGCCTCAAGACCCTTTCTTCTCTGAGCTGTTTAAAGAACAATACTCGCCCTTCAGTCAGCATTTCTTCGGCGGCTTCCTGCCAGGCCAACACCTCAAGCGATGAAGGATTAACTCGTTGATATCCTAATGAAGACCATAGACCATCATGAAGGGCGAGTCTTTCAGGCACCGCTAAAAGCGAAATCTCTGACTGAAGGAGCGCCGAGGCCTTTTCCATTTCGCGAATCATGATTGGTAGATACTGCGCAGGCGGCAAGACCGGATCTAGTAAAATCTCGTTGGTTCGTGACACCAGGTTTTCAACTTGCCAACCTAACAAACCCACCGGGTTTTCTTCAATCCTTAAAACCAGGTAAGCCGTCTCGCCAAATAAGGCTGATACATCCTCTAAAGATATGCTGGCGGATCTTCCACTCAGGCGATTTATCAAATCTGCGATTACCGCCGTGTGTCTGATGCCAGCTCTTTCGATATTTACTTCTCCAAGAGGCATGCGAATAGGCTGCGAAAGGGGCAGCGCATGAGATTGGTCACTATGGACGTGTCTTTGCCAGGCTTCAGTTACTTGTTTCCAGGTGTCATCAAAAGAACTGGCATTTTTAATGACCACGTCGGCAACTGCCAACCTGGTTTCCTGGGGCACCTGTGCCGCAATCCGCTGTTTGGCTTCCTCTACACTCATATTGCGTTTATGGATCAATCTTGAAATCTGCGTATCTGGGGGTGAATAGACCACCCAGATCGAATCGCAAACAGAAGCCAGGTTGCTTTCCAATAGTTTGATGGCTTCAATGACCACCACATGCTGAACAGATCTTTTAATTAATAGATCAACCGCTTGTTCCACCATTGGATGAATAATGGATTCCAATTGTGCCAGCGCCTGGGGATCATTAAAAACAATTTGACCCAGTTTGCGGCGGTCTATTTGTCCATCTGAAGTAAGAATATGTTTACCAAAGGCTTGTACGATACTATCATAACAGGGGGCATCACGAGAAATTGCCCGGTGAGAGATCGAGTCCGCATCTATACCATAGGCGCCTAAATGCTCAAGCATACGCCTGACAACACTCTTCCCGGTGCCAATGTTGCCAGTCAAGCCAATGATATATTTACCTTCCCACTTTTCCAAATTCACTCCTGACCGCTACAAGAACCCGTTGTTTTCATTAATAACATTTTATTCACAGCCATATCAATTGTCAAACAACTCCTGGTTCAAACTCTCGTGAATACTCCGCTTTTATATAGAAGGAGCTTCGCGCAGAGTAGGATATCAAGTGAAAAAATATTACCCATTTTTCATCCACAATATCAGATTGCTTAAAACCTATTGACTTAAAGATTTCAATTTGCTATTATGGTTCGTGAGCGCTCACGTGAGCGCTCACGAACCCCCAACCCAGATGTAATTCGAGGATATAGTGGCTGAGAAGACCAAGACCACCATCTATGATGTTGCCGAACGAGCCGGTGTCTCTCGACAGACCGTCTCTCGCGTATTAAACAATCGCGAAGACGTCTCGATTGAGACCCGAAAACGCGTCAAGGCTGTCATGGATGAACTCAGCTACCATCCCAGCGCCATCGCTCAAAGCCTCAGTCGCCAAAAAAGTTTCTTGTTCGGGGTGGTCACAGCCGGGTTGCGATTCATCGGTCCTTCCAGAACCTTGAGTGGAATTACCAGCAAAGCCGAGGAATTGGGGTACGGTTTGTTATTAAAGGAACTGGCCAGCTTCAATTCAAACAACGTAAAACCCCTGTTACACTGGTTTAAGTCCCACCAGGTGGATGGCATCATCTGGGCTGCGCCTGAAATTGAAGATAACCGTAACTGGTTAAAGAACATATTGCCAGAGATTGACATTCCCATACTATTCCTCACCATGGAAGAACAGCAAAACGTGGCGATCGTCACCACTGATAACTATTCCGGGGCCAAAAAAGCCACCGAACATCTCATTCAACGCGGAAGAAGCAAGATCGCCCACATCTCCGGCCCCATGGATTGGTGGGAAGCCCGGCAACGAAAAACTGGCTGGGAAGACGCCATGAAGGCCGCCGGTTATCAAGCAAGCGACCTGATGTGGGCTCAAGGGAACTGGTCTCCGAAAAGTGGTCGAACTGCCTTTGCAGAATTGATCGCGAAATTTCCAGAGATGGATGGCATTTTTGTTGGCAATGATCAAATGGCATTGAGTGTTTTGCAGGCCTCACTTGAGATTGGCAAAAAAATACCGCAAGATTTTTCTGTGGTCGGGTTTGACGGTATCGCAGATTCTGAGTTTTACCACCCGGCATTAACCACCGTTTATCAAAATCAGGACGAATTGGGTAGAGTTGCTGTAGCTGAACTGGCTTCACAAATAGAACAAAAACTTGAAACAACCCTGAAAGTTGAACCAAAATACATCAAGATTCAGCCAGAACTGATCATTCGTCAAAGTTCGTGAGTTAAAGGAGGTGATGAGTATTTATCAAACCGTTAAAAATGGAAATGCCCAGTGAGTCGGAGAACCTACATGAGCATTTCCAAGATTGGCGAGCTCTCTTTTTATCAAAAGGAGACCTTCGCGCATATCAATTCTAACTCAAAATCGCGAAACACAAATAAGGAGAAGGAAAATGAAAGGTAACAAACTCTTCAAGATTCTTGCAGTCGTTTTGATCGCCTCCATGATGTTGGCCGCTTGTAAAGCTGCTCCTGCAGCCACCGAAGCCCCCGCCGCCCCCGCCGCAACTGAAGCCCCCGCTGCTGCTACCGAGGCTCCTGCCGCTACCGAAGCTCCATTGGTCACCGCCGGTGGTTATGTGATCCCCGTGGCCGATTGCGCCCCGAACTGCCAATACTCTGACATGACCGTTGGTTTCATCCAGACCGGTTCAGAGAGCGGCTGGCGCGCTGCCAACACCTCTTCCTTTAAAGACACTGCAGAACAATTAGGCATTGAATTGAAATTCTACGATGCCCAGAATAAACTCGAGAACCAGGTTTCCGCTTTCCATCAATTCAACCAGGATCCCTCCGTGGATGTCATCGTTTTGGCAGCCCTCGACGTGACCGGTTACGATGATGTTTTGGCTGAAGCCAAAGCAAATGGCAAGATCGTCATCCTCGAAGACCGCCGTATTGATGCCGACCCCACCAACTACTACACCTACATTGGTTCAGACTTCCTCGTGGAAGGTCACAAGAGCGCTGTCGCCATGTGCGAACTCTTGAAAGACAGCGAGAAGAAAAATGTTGTTGAGATCTCCGGTGCAGTTGGCGCTTCAGCCGCCATCGATCGTGCCAAAGGTTTCCGCGAAAAAATGGGCGATTGCGGCATCACCATCACCGCTACCCAAACCGGCAACTGGGGTGTTCCTGAATCCAAGGCCGTTATGGAAGCCTTCTTGAAAGACAGCAAAGACATCCAGGGTGTTTTCGCCCACAATGATGAAGAAGCCATTGGCGCCATCCAGGCCATTGAAGAAGCTGGTCTCGTTCCTGGTGTGGATATCAAAGTCATCGGCCTCGATGCCACTGCCCACGGTTTCGAATACCTCATCTCTGGCAAACTGAATGCCGACATCGAATGCAATCCTCTGCTGGCTCCCCAGGTTTACGAAGCCGCTTTGAAAGCCATGAATGGCGACACCACTGTTGCCACTTGGACTCCTTCAAATGAAGGCGAGTTCTTCGCTGCCCAAGGCGCTGAAGAACTGCAGGCCATCCTGGCTACCCGCAAATACTAATCACTAAGTAGTTCTTGTAGCGAGCACGTTCAACAAAATTGATACAAAATAAAGGAGGAGCGGCGACCAACGCCGCTCCTCCCCAAAACACACCAACACGTTGGTCTACGAAGGTTGAGGTTGCCATGTCTGAATCAACAAACACCCTAATTACGATGAAAAATATTGAGAAATCCTTCCCGGGTGTGCACGCCCTTCAAGGAGTGGATTTTTCATTGCACTCACATGAAATTCACGCCCTGGTTGGAGAGAACGGAGCCGGAAAATCAACCCTGGTCAAAGTTTTGACCGGTGTTGAAAGACCTGATTCTGGCTCAATCCTGATCAACGGCGTTGAGGCCACCATACGCTCCACCCTGCATGCCCAGAGCTTGGGAATTAATCCGGTATATCAAGAAGTCAATCTCTGCCCCAACCTGACGATCGCCGAAAACATCCTCATCGGCCGACAACCGATGAAATTAGGCCGCATTGATTGGAAAAAGATGAACAGTATGGCCAAGAATGCCATGCTTGGTTTGGATATCGATATCGATGTGACAAAAATTCTTGGGGCTTGTTCCGTAGCCATCCAACAGATGACTGCCATTGCCCGCGCTTTGGTCATATCAAATGCAAAAGTTCTGATCCTTGATGAGCCAACCTCCAGTCTGACCACACATGAGACCACCCAGTTATTTAATGTAATGCGAAAATTGAGAAATGATGGAATGGGGATAATTTTCATCACCCATTTTCTTGATCAAGTCTACGAAGTATCAGATAAGATTACCGTATTACGAAATGGCAGCTTGGTTGGTACATTCACCACTGCTGAATTACCAAAACTAGAATTGATCACGAAAATGATCGGCCGTACGATCACCGAGTTTGATGATATGACCAAACTCAAAACCGACAGCCTCCATCTAATCAAATCAGATCCCTTAATCAAACTGGAACAAGCCGGTCATGCGGGCACTATTGAACCCTTTGATCTTGATCTTCACCCCGGCGAAGTTGTAGGCCTGGCGGGCTTGCTTGGATCCGGCCGCACCGAAATTGCCCAGTTGCTCTTTGGCGTCACCAAACCAGATACAGGCACCATGACCATGGATGGTAAAGAAGTCAAATCCTTCTCTCCCTACGAGTCCATTGAAAGAGGCATCGCCCTTTGCCCTGAAGACCGCAAAGCAGAAGGCATTGTGGCGGAGCTGACCATCAGAGAAAACATCATCCTGGCAATGCAAGCCAGCTTGGGATGGTTTAAATACTTAAAACTTCAGGAACAATACGAAATCGCAGATAAATACATCAAATTACTGAACATTAAGACCCCCTCGCCCGACCAGTTGGTTAAAAATTTGAGCGGTGGCAACCAGCAAAAAGTCATCCTGGCTCGTTGGCTGGCAACCAACCCACGTCTGCTGATCCTGGACGAACCAACCAGGGGCATTGATGTGGGGACCAAAGCAGAGATTCAGAAACTGGTACTTTCACTGGCAGAAGAAGGCATGTCTTGTATGTTCATTTCATCTGAGTTGGAAGAAGTCTTACGCACCAGCCACCGCATTGTGATCTTGCGTGACCATGAAAAGATCAAAGAATTTGGTGCCGATGTGACTGAAAAGCAGATCATGGAATCAATTGCAGGGAGTAATTAGATATGAAACCATCCTCATCCAAGTTTACTATCAAGAAGATTGTTGAGAGCAAGGTCTTTTTTCCGATCGTGGCCTTGTGTCTCATCCTATTATTTGATCTGATCGTCATCCCGGGCTTTTTCAGACTGGAGATGAAAGAAGGCCACCTCTATGGAAGTTTTATTGATGTATTGCGCAATAGTGTGCCCATCATCATCCTTTCATTGGGCATGACTCTGGTGATCGCCACCGGCGGCATCGACATCTCTGTTGGTGCTGTCATGGCCATTGCATCATCCACCGCCTGCATCCTCATGAACCCAACCATCATCGGTGTGTCTCTTAGTCAGGATATTTCAAAGCTGGTGAGTGACCCAACTTATAGTTACGCGCCTTTATGGATTGTGATCCTGGTTCCACTGGTGGTCGCCTCGATCTGCGGTCTGTGGAATGGTCTACTGGTCACTTACGGCAAAATCCAACCCATGGTCGCCACGCTGATCTTGATGATCGCAGGCCGCGGTATCGCCCAATTGATCACCAACGCCATCAAGATCATCATCTTCAACGATACTTACGCCTACATTGGCAATGGTTGGATCCTCTTGCCCTTCTCACTCTATATCGCCGCATTTGTCTTTGCACTGGCCTGGTTGATCACACGCAAGACCTCCATTGGTTTGTTCATCGAGTCAGTGGGCGCCAATTCACGCTCCAGCTTTTTTGCCGGCATCAATGAAAAGAAAGTCAAACTTTTTGCCTACATCTTCTGCGGATTCTGCGCAGGTGTTGCGGCTTTGATCGTCAGTTCTTCCATTAGAACCTCAGACGCCAATCAGATCGGCTTATATCTAGAGTTGGATGCCATTCTGGCGGTTATCATCGGTGGCACCCAAATGTCTGGCGGAAGATTCTCTTTCCTTTCCAGTGTCATCGGCGCTCTCGTGATCCAGGCCACCACCACCTCCACCCTGGCACTCGGTGTGCCCGCAAGTGCCATCATTGCTGTCAAAGCCCTGGTGGTCATCATCGTGATCATCCTCTACTCTCAACAAGTTCAAAATCTCTTCAAAAAAATCTTCGCCTCTAACAAGCAGAAGGAGATCAAAGCATGAGCGCGAAAATCAATCAATTCTTCATCAGAAATCGAAAATTCCTTCCGCTTGCAGCTACGATCCTGTTGTTTATACTCGCATTCTCTTTTGGTGCCGCGGAGTATAAAGGAATGCGCGACCCGCAAACCTTCTTTACTCTTTTTATCATTACTCCCTTTTTATTGATCAGTGCCATTGGTGAGACCTTTGTGGTCTTTACTGGAGGTATTGATCTATCTGTTAGCGGTGTGGTGGCTTTAACCGCCACAGCTTCCGCAGCCCTACTGCACGCTGGCATGAATCCCTGGCTGGTGTTTGGCTTGATGCTCCTGATGGGTATGCTATTAGGGGCTACCATGGGCTCTTTCATCGCCTATCTGAAGGTACAACCCTTCATCGCCACCCTGGCCGGCATGTGGTTCGCACGTGGTATGTGCTACATCATCAGTGATAGCGAGATCCGCATCTATGATCCCCTTTACAAATTGCTGGCTGGCACAAAAATTCTCATCCCCGGTCTGGCAGATGTGGTCACCAAAAAAGGCGCCTACATTACTCCGCTCGTGGTGCTTAGCATGGGCATCTTCATCATTGCCCTTTTCATCGCCCACTTCACAAAATTAGGGCGCAACATCTACGCCATTGGTGGTAACAACGGCGCCAATGAACAATCCGCACGTTTAATGGGTCTGCCCGTGGATCGCACCAAAGTGATCGTTTATATGATCAGCGGTTTGTGTTCCGCCCTGGCCGGCATTGCCTACAGCATTTATGTGGGTTCTGGCCACGGCACGCACGCCACCGGCTTTGAAATGACTGTTATTGCCGCGGTTGTGATCGGCGGCGTCATGCTCACTGGTGGTGAAGGTTACATGTTTGGCACCTTGTTTGGTGTACTCATTACCGCCCTCATCCAAATGCTCATCCAGTTCAACGGAAAACTTTCCTCCTGGTGGACCAGCATCGCCATTGGTGTCTTGACCCTCGTTTTCATCGGCGTGCAGAGTCTGCTTGTGAACTTGAATGCCAGGAGTCTGGCAAGTGGCAGATTGTCTGGATCAGCGAAAGAGATCAGCCGCAGACAGGCTGCCGCGGCCAAGAAACGCAAAACCGCTCTGTGGGCCAGCTTAGCCGTGGTGGCTTTAATTGCTACTTCTCTCGTCTTCTATTTTGTTGACAAGAAAAACACTCCTGATGTAAGAGCTACCCCTGTAGCGGCAAGTTGTGAACAGAAAGAATTCAGACACGATGTAGCTGCAGAATACATCACTCAAGGCGCGGTCATCACTTACGAACGTAACGGCGGCCTCAACTGTATCAATGAGGTGTATGCCTTGTTCCCGGACGGAAAGATCCTCGCGGATAACGGCCTGGAGAAGAAAGAGGCGGTCACTACCCCTGAAAAGATCACCAAACTGTTGGAAAACATCAACAAAATGGGTTGGTTCACCGATAACATGTATTCCACCTATCACAAACCTTGTCCGCAGTGTTTCCATTACTTCACCACGGTCAAATACAACGGCCAGGAAAAAACCATCGAAGCAGTCGATGGCGGTACAGATGCCCCTGCCAATTACTGGCAGATGAGCGGACAGATCCTGCTGATTGTGCCCTCATTTGACGCTGAATAACCAATCAATCGTTATTAGCCATCACCCTTTACGAGTTGGATTAAGTTCTTGAAGGAGTCAGTATGACCAAATCACATAAAAAGATCGCCCTGCTTTTGCTCATTGGGTTGTTTTTGAACGCTTGCGCTTACATTGTCACCCCAGAACCTAACACCACGCCTACTTCGGCGGCGGCGAAGGGTTGGAGCGCCTTTGTCACGGGAGTCTCTCCCTCAGAGACCGGCGACCTGCACGTAGATATCGCCATCCGCAATGACACCGCGGATTGGAGCGTCATGCAAGCCGTGGAAGGTAAACCAGCCATCCTCACCACCGGTGACGGCAAAACTGTCGAATGTACTACAGTGTTTGTGGGGACGGGCGGCAATAACCTGGCTCCAGGTTTTCAGATGCGCGGTTATACCGGCGGCACCAAGATGGAACCCAAGACCCAGATGCTTTATGTGGAATGCCCGGGCGCAGTTGCAGCTCCAGGTCAAATCTTAAAGATCGATTACACCTACACCCTTGGCAACTTGAGTTATTATGTGACCCCCAAGGCCGTTGAAGGAAAATTTGAACTCAAGCTTGACGAGATCGTCGCGGATGCCACCTACCCGGTTGCGGAAAAGCTAGATGGCGTGATCTTGCCCATGGGTGAGCCTATTGAAGCCATCAACCTCTGTCAGCTAACCCTTAGCAAAGTCACGCGCACCGATACCGGCCTTGAACTTACCTGGGATAATCAGAATCCCAGTCAAACACCCACTTACGTTCACAATGGCAAACCGCCCGTGATCGACTCACAAGGCATCATCTACGGCTTCTACGAGTCTCCACATTTGGCGGATGTGCCCATCACCCCTGCCAGCGGAACCTCCACATGGACTACTTCCATCATCGTTCCGCAGGAAGCCACTGGATTGTATCTTTTGGTTGGCATTGAAACCAAACAACAAAGATACTTTATTTTCCATGCCATTGACTTAACCAGCCAATAATAAGGTTTTGCCAAGGTTCCCTTTCCTCTATGTAATTCGTTAGTCGTAAGTGCAATAATAAACAAAACTGAACGTTTCAAATTTCATCGGAGAAGCCAAACCTCTGTCAGCCTGCACAAAAGGCTGACAGAGGCAGGCACTCAGATTGATCATAATAGAAATCGCTTTACCGGAGTAAGGTATGGATCAACAAGAATCGCGAAAAATGATTGAAAATGGAAATACCGCGCTTGGCATTGAACTCGGTTCAACGCGTATCAAGGCTGTGTTGATCGGCAAGGATCATTCTCCAATCGCTTCGGGTAGTTTCGAATGGGAAAATCGATTTGAAGATGGTGTCTGGACCTACCCTCTTGAAGATGTTTGGCATGGAATTCAGGCAAGTTTTCGCCAACTGAACGATGACCTTCACGGAAAGTATGGCGTCCGCTTAGAAACGATCGGCGCAATTGGCATCAGTGCCATGATGCACGGTTACCTACCTTTTGACCAAAAGGATGAACTCCTCGTACCTTTTCGCACCTGGCGAAATACCATGACCGCGGAAGCTGCAGAAAAATTAACCTCTTTGTTCCAGTTTAACGTCCCACAACGTTGGAGCATCGCTCATCTCTATCAAGCCATTCTCAATCGTGAACCGCATGTCTCTAAAATCCATTTTCTGACCACCCTGGCAGGTTACGTCCATTGGAAACTCACCGGGCAAAAGGTTCTGGGGGTGGGTGAAGCTTCTGGTATGTTCCCGATTGACAGCGCCAAGAATGACTTCGACAAACACATGCTTGATATGGCCGATAGTCACATGGCTGCGTTGGGTTTTCCGCGCCGTCTGCGTGATATATTGCCTACGGTTCTAAACGCCGGTGACAGTGCTGGAAAACTCACCGCGGATGGAGCTAAACTGTTGGATCCCACTGGGGTTTTACACCAGGGCATACCGTTATGCCCACCTGAAGGCGATGCCGGAACTGGCATGGTGGCTACCAACAGTGTCGCCGCTCGCACCGGCAATGTTTCTGCCGGAACATCCATCTTTGCCATGCTGGTACTTGAAAAACCCCTTTCTCGTCTATACACTGAGATCGACATGGTCACCACCCCCACCGGAAAACCTGTCGCCATGGTGCATAGCAACAACTGCACCTCTGACATCAATGCCTGGATTGGCTTGTTCCAAGAATTCGGACAGATAATGGGCATCAAGATAGACCATTCAGCATTATTTGAAAAGCTTTATACGCAGGCCCTTGTTGCGGAACCGGATGCCGGTGGATTGCTGGTTTACAACTATCTTTCTGGCGAACATATCACCCATTTCGAAGAAGGGCGGCCAGTAATTGTGCGCACTCCTGAAAGCAGGTTCAATCTCGCCAATTTTATGCGTGCCAATTTATTCTCTTCGTTGGGGGCGCTCAAGATCGGTCTCGAAATCCTGCTAGATAAAGAACGAGTGAAAATAGACCAGATCTTAGGCCACGGCGGATTCTTTAAAACCAAAGAGGTAGGCCAACGCATCATGGCGGCTGCCATGAACGCTCCAATATCGGTAATGGAAACCGCTGGCGAAGGCGGTGCCTGGGGTATAGCCCTTTTGGCTGCTTTTCTGATCAATAAATCATCAGAACAAACCCTCGAAGCCTATCTGACCGATGAAGTATTCTCGCACGAAACCGCTTATACAATCAAACCTGAACAGAATGATATTGATGGTTTTAATCAATATATGAAACGTTATAAACAAGGCCTTTCAATTGAACGAGCAGCGATTGATGGGTTAAAGTAGAAAATTCAAGATTGGTTTACGAGGTACTAATGTTAGAAAAACAAAAAGATGAATTATTGAAATTGCATTTGGAATTACCAAAAAATCAACTCGTCACCTGGACAGGTGGTAATGTCAGCCTGCGTGATCCTGAATCGAACTTGGTGATCATAAAACCAAGCGGTGTGATGTACCCTGATTTGACGGCAGAACAAATGGTGGTGCTTGATCTGGATGGCAAGGTGATTGAAGGGACTCTAAAACCCTCATCGGATACCGCCACACACCTCTATATCTATCGCCAGAGGCAGGATGTTCACGGAATCGTTCATACTCATTCACCTTACGCCACGGCTTTTGCGGCAGTTGGCAAGCCAATTCCGCCCGTATTAACTGCCATTTGTGATGAATTTGGCGGTGAAATTCCTGTGGGTGGATTCGCGCCTATCGGGGATGAAGCCATCGGCAAGGAAGTTGTCAAATCCATCGGATCCAGCCCGGCTATTTTGATGCAAAACCACGGTGTGTTCACCATCGGAAAAACCGCAAAAGCTGCCGTCAAGGCGGCCGTAATGGTTGAAGATGTTGCCCGCACCATTTTCTTTGCATTGCAGTTGGGAGAACTAAAACCAATCCCGCCTGATATGATTGCCCGCCTACACAAGCGGTACACAGAACAGTACGGTCAGTAATAATTATCGTTTTAAGGAGATCATGAATGTTGGACTTATCGAAATTTGAAATTTGGTTCGTCACCGGTAGTCAGCATCTTTATGGTGAAGAAATCTTTGCGGCCATTGCTGACCACTCAAAACAAATTGTGTCATTTTTCAATTGCTCGAAAGAAATCCCGGTTAATGTGGTCTTCAAACAAATCTTGACCACACCAGAATCCATCCGCGATATCTGCCTAGAAGCCAATTCTGCCAAGAATTGCGTTGGCCTCATCTCATGGATGCACACCTTTTCACCCGCAAAAATGTGGATCGGCGGATTGACTGCGCTCAAAAAACCGATGCTCCATTTGCACACCCAGTTTAATCGCGAAATTCCGTGGGCTACCATCGACATGGACTTCATGAACCTCAATCAAAGTGCTCACGGTGACCGCGAATTTGGTTTCATTGGCACACGCTTACACCTTGATCGCAAGGTGGTGGTTGGCTACTGGCAGGATTCCGCGGTTCAAAGTGAAATCGGAGCCTGGTCTCGGGCAGCCTGCGCCTGGCAAGACGCGCAAACCGGCAAACTGGCGCGCTTCGGAGACAATATGCGCAACGTGGCAGTCACCGAAGGCAATAAAGTTGAAGCCCAGATCAAATTGGGTTACAGCGTTGACGGTTTTGGCATAGGTGATCTGGTTAAAGTGATTGACCAGGTAAGCGATGCTGAAACCGATCGATTGATTGCTGAATATTATGGAACCTACGATGTCGCGGATGATCTGCTGCCAAATGGCAAAAAAGCCAAATCACTTCGAGAGTGCGCCCGTATCGAATTGGGACTAAGACACTTTCTCGAGAATGGAAATTACAACGCTTTCACCACAACCTTTGAAGACCTTCACGGCCTCGGACAGCTTCCTGGTATGGCAGTGCAACGCCTGATGGCGGATGGCTATGGCTTTGGCGCCGAAGGAGACTGGAAAACCTCTGCCCTGGTGCGCAGCATGAAGGTCATGGCTGCTGGCCTGCCAAAAGGCACCAGTTTCATGGAAGACTACACCTACCATTTCAGTGACAGTGGAGATTTGATCCTTGGCGCTCACATGCTTGAGGTGTGTTCCTCCATCGCTGCTAACAAGCCCCGAATGGATATCTTGCCGCTTTCCATCGGCGGCAAGGCTGACCCAGTGCGTTTGATCTTTGACGCCAACACTGGCCCAGCGGTGGCTGCCTCTATGATCGACCTTGGAAACCGCTTCAGGTTAATTGTGAATGTAGTAGATGTGGTTCCACCACTTGCCAAAATGCCAAAACTTCCCGTTGCCCGTGCGCTGTGGAAACCCCGACCGGACTTGAAAACATCCGCCCATGCCTGGATATTGGCAGGCGGCGCACACCATACCAGTTTCAGCTATGATCTGAACATTGAGCACTTAAGAGATTACGCCGAGATCGCCGGAATTGAAATGGTGGTAATTGATGAGAATACACGCATTCCCGATTTCAAGAATGAACTGCTATGGAACGATACTGCTTTCAGCTTGTTTAAACGCTAGAACAAAGATGAGTCTTCTGATTCATTTTTAACCTCCTCTCCTCCAACTTAGTAAGACGAAATGACCGTCAGTGGGCGGTCATTTCGTTTCTCAGGATGGAACCTCATAAGACTCTTTGCTATTATTAGAAATCTTAATAATCTGAAGATTAGCCTTCGTCCTACTTGACTTTTAGTTTTTCAACTATATAATTTTAATTAGTTTATTGCTCCAATAAACTAACTCCTTATTTCGAAGTCACGAGTGGACAATGTCCTCCGCAAAAAATAATACCGCAGATCAGGCTTGGGTTCGAAAAACGAATCGCGCGATCATCCTTCAGGTTTTTCGCACGCTCCCGACCTTGTCCAGAGCTCAACTGGCCATCGAAACCGGATTGAATCCGAGCACCGTTTCAAGTATCATTGGTGAATTGATCAAAGAGAACCTGATCCGTGAAACTGATCTGATCCAAACCGGCACTGGGCGACCAGGTCGATTATTAGAACTAAACCCCCAAGGCGGCTTCGCTCTGGGAATTGAAATTAATGTCGATTACATTGAGTTCATGCTCACCGACTTTGCAGCCAATGTTTTATGGCGGCAAAGACAGGCTTCTCGACCTGAAGCCGGCCAGGAAGAGATCATGACACAGGTCTCACAACTGGCTAAGAAGTCCGCCGCTTTCATTTCGAAGCGTGACACCCCCCTACTTGGCGTAGGCGTTGGTGTTCCAGGATTGGTGGATGTCGCAAGCGGGTTGCTGAGGTTGGCGCCAAATTTGAATTGGGTGGATGTGCCCATTCGAGAAGTGTTGACCAAATTCTTTAGCTGCCCGATCTATGTTGAAAATGAAGCCAACGCCGCAGCCCTGGGCGAGTACTATTTCGGCGCTGCAAGAAACGTAAGAGATTTTATTTATCTAAGCGCAGGCGTTGGTTTAGGAAGCGGCATCATCATGGGGGGGCAACTGTTCCGTGGTATGTTTGGTTACGCCGGTGAAGCAGGGCATATGACCCTGGATATAAACGGCGAGTTATGCGGATGCGGCAGACGCGGCTGTTGGGAAACTTTTGTTGGTCCGCGCGCGATTTTACAACGGGTTAAGCGATCGATCTCTCTTGGAGCTAAATCGATCCTGCTGGAAATGGCTCACGGAGACTTGGAGAATATCACCATCGAAAATGTGATTGATGCTGCCGAAAAGGGTGACCATACCGCAAGATATGCTCTTGAAGAAGTCGCTTTTTATCTGGGAGTTGGAATCACCAATTTGGTCAACTTGTTCAATGTGGAAGTGATCGTTTTAGGAGGGGCATTAAATAATGCGAGTTCATTGATGTTGAAAGACATAGAACGGGTCGTGCTCGAGAATACACTGGTTCCGGTACGTGAACACCTGAGGATCATCCCATCCGCTCACGGATCGGATGCGTGTATTATGGGCACAATCGCTCTTGTTTTTGATGACATCTTGCGTGAACCCGCTTTATTTTAATTGCGTGGCAAATTTTGATGGCGCTCTTATCTAAGCCATAAAATACGTGAAAGGAGGTTAGTCACTATCGATATTACAAACTATCCTTTGCAACAAACACCACATTCACTATTCCTTAAAGGAGGAAACAAATGAAAAGCAAGTTGTTGCGTGTTTTAAGTATCATGATGGTTCTGGTAATGGTTCTGGGTGCCTTGAGCGCTTGTAAAGCCGCCGGATCCGACAAAGCTTTGATCGGCCTCTCGTTCTCTGACTTCGCGACCGAACGTTGGAAACCAGAATCCGAACTCCTCAAGAAATTGCTTGAGGAAAAGGGCTACGAAGTTGTGATCCAAGAAGCCAATCATGACGTCAAACTGCAGAACGACCAGATCGACAACATGGTCGCCCAGGGCGTCAAGGGTTTGATCGTCATCGCTGAAGATGGCGAAGCAGTCGTGACCGCAGTTGACAAAGCCGCCGCCGCCGGCGTGAAAGTCATCGCCTACGATCGCTTGATCAAAACCAAAAACATCGCTGCTTATCTTTCCTTCGATAACACCGAAGTCGGCCGCCAGGAAGCCCTGGGTGTCTTGAATGCCCTTGGTTTGCCCGATAACACCGCTTGGACCAAAGACAATCCTGTCAAGATGGTCCTCTCCGGCGGTTCCCCCACCGATAACAACGCCATCTTGGTCCGCAACGGCCAAATGGAAATGATCCAACCCTACATCGATTCTGGTGTTGTGACCATTGTTGCTGACTTCTGGGTGGAAAACTGGGATCCTGCGAAAGCTCTCGCCAATATGGAAAACGTCCTCACCGCTGAGCAGAACATGATCGATGCAGTGGTTGCCTCCAATGACGGCACCGCCCTCGGTGAACTGCAAGCCTTGAAAGCCCAAGGATTGGCCGGTATCGTGCCCATCTCTGGTCAGGATGCCACCGCTGACGGCTGCAACAGCATCGTCAAGGGCGAACAGACCGTGACCGTTTACAAAGACTTCCGCCTGTTGGCCCCGAAAGTGGTTGACATGATGGATGCCTTGATCAAGGGTCAGGCAATTGAAGGCGCAGTGCCCTTCTCCCTGAAAATCTTGACCGGCCAGGATCTCGAAGGCGATGTGAATTGCGTCTTCCTGCCCGTTGTTCAGGTTACCAAAGACAATGTCTACGAACAGATCGTGAAGAGTGGTTTCCAACCCTACGATGCCGTCTATCGTGACATCCCCGCTGATCAGCTTCCTCCGAAGCCCTAATCTGCGCATCACTCGATAAAGTGTAGATAATCACAATCTTCCGCGCCTGGTCATAATGATTCAGGCGCGGAAGAAACCAAAAGCAATAAATGTAGTGAAAATACGCAAGACCCTAATGGCCAGATATAAGTATGATCATCACTTCCATGGAGTTTTTCGTCTTTTCATTCACCAAAATAATAGATAGGACTTGCCGATGGACGAAAATATTATTCTCGATTTTCAAAATGTAACAAAAACGTTTCCAGGTGTAGTGGCTCTCAACGATGTCAGTTTTCAAGTACGCAGGGGTGAGATCCATGGTTTATGCGGTGAAAATGGTGCTGGAAAATCCACCCTGATGAAGATTCTTTCAGGGGTCTATCCCCACAGTTCATACGAAGGGGCAATTTTCTATAATGGAAAAGAACTGAAATTAGAAGGAAGTTCGATCTATCAAGCTGGCGAAGAAGGAATTGCCATTGTCTATCAGGAATTAACCCTCGTCCCCGGCATGAGCGTGGGAGAAAATATTTTTCTGGGTAAAGAGCCTGTTGAACATGGCGTGATCAACTGGCACCAGGTCTATTCAGACACACAAAAGATCCTGGATGAATATCATCTGGATGTTCACCCGCAGGATGTGGTAAAAAACCTTGGTGTTGGCAAGATGCAAATGACTGAAATTGCCAAAGCCCTCTCAGAGAATGCGAAAATCTTGATCTTGGATGAGCCAACAAGCGCTCTTTCTGAAAATGAAGTAGATCAGTTGATGGAAATACTCAAAACGCTAAAAGCGCACGGTGTAACCTGCATCTACATTACGCATAAGATCGAAGAATTTTTCAAAATTACTGACAACGTTACCATTCTACGGGATGGAAAAGTAGTCACAACTCAGAAAACAAGTGACCTTGATTCTCAAAAACTCGTCCAATATATGGTGGGCCGTGAAATGAAAGAGCGCTTCCCGCAAGGGAACCGGCACCCAGGTGAAGTTATTTTTGAGGTGAATGATCTGCATGCAGTGGATACAGATAAAGAACGTGAAGTGCTCAAGGGGGTATCCTTTGACCTGCGTAAAGGAGAGATCCTTGGTATTGCCGGCCTGATGGGATCCGGCCGCACAGAATTAGTGATGACTCTATTTGGAGAATACGCGAAAGTAACCCAAGGAACGATCAAACTTGAGGGAAAAGAGATCAATGTCGCAAATGGGAACCAAGCCATGCGTGAGGGCATCAGCCTGGTACCAGAAGACCGCAAACGGCACGGATTGGTTTTGATCCAATCCATTCTAAAAAACATATCACTCCCTAACCTGGAAAGGTTTGCGTCCTTCCTGCGTATTGATGAAGCCGCTGAGCTTAATGAAAGCATGAAATTCGCCAAAGAACTGGCCATTAAGGCACCCAATTTGTTAGTCCCGGTCGAATCTCTCTCTGGCGGCAACCAACAAAAAGTTGTCATCGCCAAATGGCTGATGTCTGGACCCAAGGTGCTCATCATGGATGATCCAACCCGAGGTGTGGATGTAGGCGCGAAATTTGAGATCTATAAACTGATGAACGAATTGGCTGAACAGGGAATTTCGATCATCATGATATCCAGTGATCTGCAAGAAGTACTTGGCATGAGCGACCGCATCATGGTCATGTGCCATGGACGCTCAAATGGTACTCTGGAAATGAAAGAAGCTACACAGGAACGCATCATGACACTGGCAACAGGTATTTGTTGATCAGTTTTTATTTTCTCAAAGAGGTGATTGAATGAACATTTCTACGCTGGGCCAACGTTTTCGCAAGAACATTCAGACATACATCATCATCATTGCACTGGTTGTCATTTGGGGAGTTTTTGCCATCGTCACCGAGGGCGGTTTCTTAAAACCTCAGAACATTTCAAACCTGTTCAGACAGATGACAGTGACCGGATTCCTGGCAACCGGTATGGTGCTGGTGATGGTTACCGGCGGCATCGATCTTTCAGTTGGAAAACTCGCCGGTTTTGTATCTGTTGTTGTGGCTCTTTTCCAACGCGATGTCTGGTTTAAGGTCATTCCAAACGAACCACTACTCGCAGCAATTCTATCTGTTTTGGTGGGCGTGATTGTAGGTATCTTGTTCGGCATGTATCAGTCTTACGTGATCGCCTATTTACGCGTTCCGGCTTTCATTGTGACCCTGGGTGGTATGTTTATCTTAAATGGCGGCATTTTACTTGCCACAGGTGGACAAACCATCGCTGCCAACCAACCATATTTTAGTGTCATTGGTCAAGGTTACATCGAACCACCCGGCAACTGGATCATCGGTGGAGTGGTTGTTCTGCTGCTGTTCTTCTTGATGTTACGAAATCGTCAGGTCAAAAGAAAATACGGTTTTGAACTGAAACCGATCGTTCAAGATATCTTAAAATCAACCATTTTCTCCGTGCTAATTTTGGTTTACCTCTTCCTTGTAAACAAAAATACCGCCAATCCTGGCATCCCGGTGCCGGTTTTGATCCTGGCAGTGACCGCGATCATCGTCTCATATGTTTCAACCAACACCCGTTTTGGACGTTATGCATACGCCATTGGTGGTAATCGTGAAGCCGCCCGTCTTTCAGGTATCAATATCAAGAAACAAACTTTCTTGATCTTTACCCTCATGGGTTTATTGTGCGGTATCGGCGGCGTGGTCCTGGCCTCTTATGTGGGCTACGGCACCATCGCGGCCGGTCAGGGTTATGAATTGGATGCCATTGCCAGTTGTGTGTTGGGCGGCACCTCCACCCTGGGTGGTTCAGGAACGATTTTCGGCGCCATCATCGGTGCCTTGATCATGACCAGTCTCAATACCGGTCTTCAGATGATGAATGTGGCCCCTGCCTGGCAATACGTTTTGCGTGGTTTCGTCTTGGTACTGGCTGTCATCATCGATGTCTACTTCAAGAAAAATGATTAATAATTCACAAAGCTTTCAGATAGACCAAATACGAAATGAGAGATGAGTAATATGACACAATTAACCCCCAAACCAGAACACAAATTCACCTTCGGCCTGTGGACGG
>CAYYRU010000045.1:5481-23784 GCA_964474095.1 uncultured Anaerolinea sp. | reverse complement strand
AGGTAACTGAAGGGCAGCAGCACCGTGTCAAAGTCAAAACGTTCGAGGGCTTTCAGGTGCATGGCAGCCACGTTCAGGCCGTGACCGGTGATGCCTATGAAACGCGCCAATCCTTCTTCTTTGGCCTGGATGGCCGCTTCCAGCGCACCGCCCGGGCCGAGGGCGATCTCCCACTCCTGCGGGTCGACCAGATTATGCAACTGGATCAGATCCACCTGCGCGACCTGCAGCCGCTCGAGGGACTGGTGAATTTGAGCGCTTGCCTTTTCGGCCGTGCGTTCATGCGTCTTGGTGGCCAGAAAGAAAGACCGCCCGTGACGCGAGATCCAGTCACCCACGCGCAATTCGGCGTCGCCGTAACCGGCGGCCACGTCCACGTGGTTGATGCCGTGGGAAAACGCCAGATCCATGGCTTCGTCGGCTTCGGCCTGGCTACAGGAGTAAAAGGCCGCCGCGCCCAACAGCAACCGGGTGCTGTGGTGTTCACACCGTCCAAAATCGTCTTTAATGATCATGCTTCACCTTTTGGTTTTATTGTACCCTCGGCAACTCTTTGTTCCAAATTCAATTGGAATAATTGGGAACGATGCAAACGAATATTTTGATCTCGAAAAGGGTGTGCGACCCCCGCAAGTTAGGATTCGTTTTTAACGTACAAATTTGAGGAAGGCAAATTGCGTCTGAAAATTTGTTCTATAATTTTATTGTAAACCCGCTGTCAAGAGGGGAAAAGAGTTGTGAGTTTACAGCTGCTTAGGTTAAATCAGAACCCGAACCCAACGTTACCCCTCGGTCTTCTCCTTCACAAATTCAGCGATGCGGTCAATGGCCTGGTTGGCCTCCTCCAGGGAGGGGGCGCAGATGTGCCAGTCGTGCCACATGCGCGGCCAGACCTCCAGCTTTGTCTGGGCACCCTGTTCCTGCGCGCGGGTGTGCAGCCGGCGGGAATCATCCAGCAGGATCTCGTCTTCGCCCACCTGGATCAAAATGGGCGGCAGTCCGCGCAGGTCGGCGGTCAATGGCGAGAGGTAGGGGTCGCTCAGATCATGCTCCCCGGCGTACATGCGGCAGCAGTTGCGCAGGAATTCGGGTGAGAGCAGCGCGTCTTTGCGTGCATTGAAACGCATGCTGTCGCCGCCGCAGGTGGGGTCCGTCACCGGCGAGATGAGCACGGCCGCGGCGGGCAGGGGCAGTTGATGGTCACGCAACCACAACAGCGCGGAAAGCGTCAGGTAGCCACCCATCGAATCGCCCAGGATCACGATCTTGTTTGGGTCATGTCCCTGCTCCAGCAGATGGTTGTAACAAGCGATGCAATCCTGCAGTGCCGCCGGAAAAGGGAACTCGGGCGCCAGACGGTAATCGGGATAAACGGCTTTTTGCCCGCAGACTTTGGCGATGTAGCCAATGATGCGCCGCGAGGAGTCGTACAACCCCAGTACACCACCGCCACCGTGAAAATATAACAACGTATAGTTCTCTAGAGCATTCTGCGGCACAAGCGCTTCGCATTTGATTTGCCCCACCATAAAAGACGAGAGCTCAAGCCCTTCAGGCAGGACCGGGTCTTTTTGGTTGGCGCCCGACATGGAGCGGATCCACTGCACGTTATGGATGAGTGCGCCGCTGAAGGTTTTGATGAAACGCAATCCGACTTTGAGCAGGTTTGTTTGAAGTTTAGCCATGTTGTCCTTATTTATATTTACACTGTTTATTTAATAAAAGATTGCTTTATTTACATTGTATATTTCACACCTTCAAAATGTGCCACCAAAAAGGCAATTAAACCTTAAATCCCTGTTCCAAGCAGTCCAAATAACCGTTTTTTGTGTGAGTGCCTGCCCTTAAAAATCACTTCCATCTTGTTTGATTATATTCAGACATAAATTATCTTTTTTGTATTTTTCAATCACGAATTCGCCCGAATTAACGTCTCGGGGGCACTTTTTATGCCCCACCCACCAGTTTTGAGAGGACGTCACTGTTGGTAAAGACCACGCTATCCATCTTATTATCCACGCCAACCACTTTCAGATCAAGGCTCCGGAGTTGTTCACTGGTGATGACCGACCTTAGTTCGTCCACGATGTTTTTGGCCATTAAGACGCTGTAAGGCCGGTTGTAAAAATGGACGATCTTCTTTTGCACCAACGGGAAGCGCCCGCACAAATTCTGCAGGCTCAGAATGTCCAGGTAAAAAAGGGAGAGGTGATTCTCAATAAATTTGGGTTGGGTGCCGGTCATGATCAATAAGGCCACGCTTTCGAGCAGCGGAATGTTCAGCTCTTTAAAGCCGCGGGTGAACCATTTTGAAAAAGGCACGTAGCGTTCCTTGACCACGAAGCAGATCTTGAAGAGGGTGTTCAGAATGCGGGTGGAGATCAGCTTCGATCCAAGCAGGTCGTCCATTTCGGTCATGCGGCCGACAAAGGGCTCCTCTTCAGCAACACACTGCCAGTAGGCCGCCAGCTTGAGCAATTGCACATCCAGCGGATAGTAGCGCAGCCAGGTGCGGATGACCTGCAGCCTGCGCAGCCCGTCGTGAAAGACGCGGCCGCTGGTCAGCTCCAACAGTTTTTGCTCGGGGATGCGCAGCCAATCCAGATCTTCCATGGTCAAAATGTCTTTGTGCAGCAGACTGCTGAAATATTCATCCAGGTCATAAACCTCAATCAGGTGGTTGACGGGATGATGCTCTGACAGCTCCATGTGGCAGGTGCCGTCCCCAGGGAAGATGGCAAAATTCACCGGGTAGCCCTTGAACGCAAATGGCAGGTGCTGCGCCAGATATTCCTTGATGTCTGCGATCTTTGCGGGGGTGCTGTTCTCAATGAAAAGCTGCATGCGCGGCCCCCAGTTGTGGTCCATGCTGGTGGGGTTGTCGTAGCCCAAGACGTCTGAACCATAACCCATGAGGGCTGCAGAGTATTTCAGACCGGCGTCGTACTCCTGCATCAAAGGGGCCACCACCTCGCGGTAAAAAGCACAGTTCAAATCCAAACCTTTGATGAATTCCATCAGACCTCTTTCGCGCTTGCAGCCCGGCTTTTTAACCAGGCTTCAATATCCCGACCGTGTTCCTCATAATGGTCACAGGTGTTGGCAGCCACAGCCAGCCACAAAGGTTCACCTTCCAACAAGCGGCCCTTTTGCTCATCAAACAACGCCTGCCCCGCAGATTCCACAAAGTTCAGCGTTTGCGTGTGGACGTTCTGCCATTCATCCAGCACGTCCTCCCAGGAGCGGCTGCGATTCTGTTGAAAGATGTCCGCGTTGAGGGCGTCCAGCTCCGCGTCGGGCATGGCGTAGGGTTGAACCTCCGCGGGGGTCTCTCCTCGCAAGCGCCGGGTCATCCACGCCAGCATGCGCTGCTCGTGCGCGCTGATGTGCGCCAGCGTGTCTTTGATCGACCATTCGCCGTTGACGCCGGGAGCAGTCAGACTCTCTGTTCTCATGTTTCTCAGTAAAGAGAGTAAATCCTGGTATTTTGAGCCAATTTCGTGCAGCAACACAGTCCTAGACATTACATCCGCTGCGGGTTTTTTAACCAGAATATGCCAGTTTGAGAAAAACTGCGGATCGCCGTTGTTATCCCAGGTGCCTTCACTCTTCCAGCGTTTGACCAGAGTAAACCCTTGAAGTAGTTCATCCAGATCAGACTCGTCCGTGAAGTAATGGGTATCACCCTTGACCACTGATTTTGTACATTTGTAAGTGTGAGGTGCCACCATCTCGCCAATCCCATATTTTCCGTCCTGGCGGCTTGGACAGGTGAAGAAGAAGATGCCACCGGGTTTCAACACATCATAAGCGTGCCGGATAGCGTTGTAAAAATCCGCGCGTAACCCATGGTAGATCACGTTGTAACTGAGCACCACGTCAAAATGATCTTCAGAAAAGCCATCACCGATGACATCGCAGACTTTTGTCTCGATCTTCAGGCTCAACGATTCCGCCCAATTTTGCAGGTATTGAACGGCCTTTTCTGAAAAATCCGTGGCCGTCACCGTAAACCCCGCCAGGGCAAACGCAATGGCATGTCTCCCCAACCCACATCCAATATCCAACACTTTGGGTTGATCTTCGGGTGAAAGCGTGCGGATCAGATCGAGTACTTCAGAGCCTGGTGTACACCACCAATCGTGATTCTTTTGATCTGCCCAATAAGTTTCCCAAATTTCATTACGCATGGTGATACTCCCGATGATTTACAATGATGACAAACCAAACTCTTCAAATGAAACTTCCTCGCAGCAAGGAGAGAGGTACCGATCATCCTTTCATCTTTATTCGTTTATCTTCTACCTCACCCCCGTCCCCTCTCCATCCGTGGATGGAGAGGGGAGCAGAGGTTTTTTCATTATGAACAAAACTTCCTCACAGCAAACTGCGGGGGAATGCCCTTTTTGATTATAGCGATTTAATTCTTTCTTGCGAATTTGATTTCATGAGGGTATACTAGCGGCATGGAATTAGCACAGTTTCAAATGGTGATCAACATGCGAGCTTTCGCCAGGGGGTTAGTTCAACGCGCCTGCAGCTCGTGTAACGAGTAAGTTTCTGTTCCTGAAACGATGATTTCACCGCGGCGCGTGCCGCGGTTTTTGTTTTTAACTTCATTGGTGATCCATTATGAAACTCTTTACCAACAAAAAAGCCTTCTACGCTCTTTGGAGCGGACAATCCATCTCCATTTTGGGGTCAGGCATGACGCGCTTCGCGCTGATGATCTGGGCCTATCAAAACACCAGCTCCATCACCTCGATGGTGCTGCTCAGCTTCTTCTCTGCGCTGGCTTTCATGCTGGTGAGCCCCTTCGCCGGTGTGATCACGGACCGCGTCAGCCGCAAGTGGCTGATGTTCTGTTTTGACCTGGCTTCGGGGTTTATCACCCTGGGTTTGTTGTGGCTTTCGCTCAACGGAGAGATGCAGTTCTGGCATCTTTACCTGGCGGAGGGACTTTCGGGCGCCTTCGAGGCGTTTCAATCCCCGGCCTTCTTTTCATCGGTCAGCCTGTTGATGCCCAAAGAGGAATACACCCGCTCCAACGCCATGATCGGACTGGCACGTTCGGCGGTCAAGATCATCGCCCCTGCCCTTGGCAGCGCCATATTGGCATTTGGCGGGCTGGACCTGGTGCTCAAGATCGACCTGCTCTCGATGCTGCCGGGGCTGTGTTCGGTTCTGCTGGTCTTCATCCCCAAAGCCGCTCACTCCGAGGAGGGAATGTTGGCCAGGGGCGATTTCTGGCACGAATTCCGCTTCGGGTTTCGCTACATCTTCACCCAACCCGGCCTGCGCGAGATCTTGCTGATCTTTGTGGGCATCAACCTCTTTGCCGGGTTCACCTATATGTCGATCCTTTCCCCCATGATCCTGACGCGTTCCGGCGGGGATCCGATCGCGCTGGGCACGGTGCAAACCGTGATGGGCGTGGGAGGCATCTTGGGCAGCCTGGTGCTCACTTTTTGGCGCTCGCCAAAGAAGAAAGCGGCCATGTACACCTGGTCCACTCTGATCTGCTTTGGCACCTGCGATTTTCTGACCGCCATCAGTGGAGGTGTGTGGGGCTGGTCGATTGCCGGTTTCCTGTCGGAATTCGGCATTCCCTTCATGATCAACCCCTACTACTCGATCTGGCAGGAGCGTGTGCCCACGGACGTGCAGGGGCGGGTTTTCGCGGTGCGCGACATGATCCAGACCTTCCCATCGCCCATCGGCTACCTGTTGGGCGGCCTGGCCGCGGATCATTTGTTTGAGCCATTCTTCAGCCAGCCCAATTTCTTGAGCGGGTTGGTGGGGGCAGGCCCGGGTTCGGGCATGTCGGCCATGTTCCTCATCACCGGCCTGTTGGGCGCGCTCGACGGGCTGTTTGGTGTGCTGCACCCGGCCATCCGCAAGTTGGATGAGGTGAATGAGTAAATCCTTTTCATGGGAGGGTTTGGAACCCTCCCCTACGGAAAGAATAAATTTTTATTTAGGTTAATCCTTCGGTTTTTCAAGGGCTTCACCCCCCTGAGATAGTTGAACGATCGTCCATGGTGCTCTTGCCCCCACTCCAATGAACAGTATGTGTTGATTTTTCAAGTTCGTTTACATCGGAGAGGGGGAACATGGGTGAGGTAACACCCGGCGATCCGCAAATTTTAGGGGAGGGTTTGGAACCCTCTCCTATACAAACAATTGTGAATAAAAACAGGACTGGTCGAGAGATTAACCAGTCCTGCAGTTTGGAATTTCAACGGCTTACTTGCGCACGGTGATATCCACACCATCCTTGATAACATACAGCGGGTAGTCGTGAGACCAGAGGGCTTCCCACACGCTGCCAGCATCCAGCACGACCAGGTCGGCATCACAGCCTTCCTTGAGGCCGTAGTTCTTGATGCCCAAAGCGCGGGCGGCGTTGGTGGTGATCAGGTCGAAGAGGATCTCCATCTCGGGGCGGCTGACCATGTTCATCAGGTGGGCGGCCAAAAAGGCCACTTCCTGCATGTTGTTGCGTCCGAAGGGATAGTAGGCATCGGCAATATCGTCCTGACCGAGGGCCACGGCCACACCGGCATTGTAAAGGCTCTTGACGCGCGCATAAAGCGGGCCGGTCTGTGGATCGGACACCAGGCCGATCTGGCCCTTCTTGAGCAGGGCTTCGATCTTGCGATAGTAAGGTTCCGGGTAAAGAGCCATGGCGCGGGCGTGCTGCACGGTGACTCTGCCCTGCCAGCCTTCACGCAGGGTGGTGACGGCCAGCATCTCAAGCGAGCGCAGGGTGGGATCCCCGGCGTCATCGATCAGCATGGAAACGTCTTTGTTGTATTTCTTGGCCAGTTTGAACATGAGATCGATGTGTTCCTGCGAATCAGCATCGGTGTATTCGATCCAGGGGATGCCGCCGACTACATCGGCGCCCAGCTTGAGGGCTTCTTCCACGTAGCCTTCAGCACCGGGATCACGCACCACACCGTCCTGTGGAAAAGCCACCACCTGCACTTCAACGCGGCCCTTGTATTCTTCACGGGCTTTGATGAGGGCTTTGACGCCTTCGAGCTTGCCAGTGGTGTCAGTGTCGGCAAATGCGCGGATGTGGGTGTTGCCGTAACGCACGGCCAGGTCAAGCGCTTTGCGCACGTTTTGGATGATCCACTTTTCGTCGTATTTTTCCTTGACCTTGGAGGCCAGTTCAATGGCCGTCATGGCTCCGCCCATGCCGCCGTCGGTGTAGGCGCTGATGGCTTCATCATCCATCATGGCCAGGGTGTAAACCTTGTCAAGGTGCAGGTGTCCGTTGATGAACGAACCGGTCACCAGGTTGCCGTTGGCATCGATGGTTTGTTTGGCTTCCCCCGTTACCTGTTCGGCGATCTTGGCAATTTTGCCCTTTTCAATGCCGATCTGCATCAGTTTACTGCCGGTTTCACGAGTTTTTGCGTTCTTGATCAAAATATCGTAAGCCATCGTCATTTCTCCGTAGATTAGATTTATTTGCGTTTTTCTTGCATCATCTTTTGGGCGATCAAAGCGCCGTCGCGGATGGGTTCATAGCCCGTGCAGCGGCAAAGATGTTTATTGAGAGCCATTTCCATCTCGGCCTGGCTGACATCTGGGTTGTTTTCAAGCAGACCGTAGAGCTCCATCACGATGCCGGGGGTGCAGAAACCGCACTGCACGGCGCCGGATTCGGAGATGGCTTTTTGAATGGGGTGCAGCTCCTGGCCTTTGGCCAGACCTTCCACGGTGACAATGCTGGCACCGGCGGCTTTTTGAGCCGGGGTGTTGCAGCTTTTAATGGCTTTGCCATTCATGATCACGGTGCAGGTGCCGCAGGTGCTGTTGTCGCAGCCGTGTTTGGTGCCGGTGAGGTTGAGCACGTCGCGGATGACATCCAACAGCATCATTTCGGGTTCGATCATCACAGTGCGTTCTTCACCGTTGATCGTAAAGGTCAGCATCTCAGTCATTATTTCGACTCCTTTCTGGCTTCCAAGGCTTTCTTGACCTTGTCAGGGGTAAGCGGGATCTCAAAGAAATCCACGCCGATGGCATCATAAACGGCGTTCATGATGGCCGGGGCCGCGCCAATCACGGAATGCTCGCCGATGCCGCGGGCGCCAAACGGACCGATCGGGTCGGGGGTTTCAACAAACTCGATGGTTTGAGCCGGGGCTTCTTTGAAGGTCGGCAGATGATACTTAAAATAGTGCGGATTGGTGATCTTGCCGTCTTTGTCAAAGACCACTTCTTCGTAGAGTGCCGCGCCGATGGACATCATGGCGCCGCCCAAGACGGATCCGCGAATCTGCAGAGGGTTGATCACCTGACCCACATCGAACACCGAGTAGTAGTGATCGATGATGATCTTGCCGGTTTTCTTTTCGATGCGCAGTTCCACAGCCTGGCTGCCCATGGTGTAATCCACACCAATGCTGCCCTGGCCGTTCTTGTCGGGGTTGGAGTAGCGCGGCAGGCGTGAATCTGAGACGGATTGGGCCAGTTCGCCGATGGTGATGCCGTCTTCGGTGATATATCCGCGTGCCAGGTCGCCCACGGACACCCGAATGGAAGGGTCGTTACGCAGGTAAACAAACTCGCCGTCGTATTCCAGGAAGTCCTCGTCGGCCTTCAAAACCTGAGAAGCGGTCTTCTTGAGGCTGGCGATCAACTTGTTGGCGGCGCGGATGATGGCGCGTCCGCCCTGGGTGGTGAACATCGAACCGATGGTCTGCCACTCGTAGGGGGAGTATTGGGTGTCAATGTCGTTGTAAACACGGATGTTCTCAGGCGGGATCTGCAAAGCTTCCGCCGCCACCTGTTTGACGACGGTACGCAGTCCCTGGCCGACTTCGGCGCCACCCATGTTGATGTTGACGGAACCGTCAATGTTCATCTTCATGTAGCAGCCCTTGGTGGAGAAGGGCGCGCCCTTGGGCGATTTCATGACAGTGACCAATGCACGGCCATAATAGTATTGCTCGTCTTCCTTGGGTTTGGGTTTGCTCTTGAGCATCTGATCCACGCGATTGGCGCATTCGAGGATGTTGCCGTTGTGCGCGTACATTCTTTCACCCACGGCGTTAACCTTGCCTTCGCCGAGGAAGTTCTTCTTGCGCAGTTCGAGAGCATCCATGCCGAGTTTGCGGGCCATCAAGTCCATCATGCGCTCGGTGGCGATCTGGCTCTCCTGATGTCCGTAGCCGCGATAGGCGCCGACCGCCGGGGTATTGGTGTAAACCGTGTAACCGGTGAGGTCACAGTGCTTGAACTCGTAAGGTCCGGAAGAGTTGTGAGTGGAGGCAATGGTCACATTCACAGCCGTATCCGCATAAGCGCCACCGGTGTGATAAATGGTGGTTTTGAGGGCCACCAGGGTGCCGTCTTTTTTGGCGCCCATTTTCATTTTGGTGCGCATGCCATGTGCCAGAAGGGTGCTGGTGAAATCTTCCTCGCGGGTGCCCATCCATTTGACGGGGTGCCCGGGCACAAAACTGGCGATCCAGGCGATGGTCTGCTCGGTCGTCACATCTGATTTATAACCAAAGCACCCGCCCAGGTCCGGGGTGTGCACGCGCACATCCCCGACGGGCACATCGTAAGAGTGCGCCAGATCTTCGCGGATGATGAAGGGGCAGATCGAGGTGGACCAAACCTCAATGGTTTTGTCTTCTTTGAACCATACAATGGTGCCGTGGGGTTCAATGGCGGCGCAGGAGCCCAAAGGATAATTGAACTCTTCTTCAATGATCACTTCGGCCTCGTCAAAACCTTCTTCACCGCGTCCTTTGATCAGGTGGTAGGTGTTGGCGATGTTGGTGCCGGAGGTTTGTTTGAGAGTGGGCAGGCGCCAGTAATTATCCATGTCTTCATGGATCAAGACTGCGTCTTTGGCCATGGCGTCACGCGCGTCAATGTAAACCGGCAGGGGTTCATATTCGACCACGATCTTGTCGAGGGCGGCGCGGGCGTGAGCGGCAGTATCTGCCACCACCGCGGCCACCGGGTCGCCGATGTAACGCACTTTTGAAACCGCCATGGGCTGCAGGTCTTTGATGTTGTCACCATAACGGAACTTGCAGTCTTTTCCAGTGACCACTTTGACCACACCGGCGCATTTTTCCGCGGCGCTGGTATCCACCTTGAGAACACGCGCATGCGCGTATTGCGGGCGCAACACGGCCGCATAAAGCATGCCCGGCAGGCGGATGTCATCCAGATAAACGGCTTTACCGGTAACTTTGTTGATCGCATCCGGCCGGATGTACGTTTGGCCTATATATTTATATTTCATTTGATTCTCTCCTGCCGCTATTCACGGCGATAAGCTTTAAGCAGGGCAGAAGGAGCGGAAGCATTTCTGCCTGCGATTGCCAGGGCAATAATGGTTACAACGTATGGAAGGGAAAGGAACAATTCGTAAGGTAGTTTGAAACCCAGGGTTTGCAAGCGTAGTTGCAGCGCCTGTACACCGCCAAAGAGCAGAGCGCCCCACAAAACGTTGACCGCGTGCCAGTTGGCGAAGATGATCAAAGCGATGCAGACCCATCCACGGCCGGCGATGATACCGAAGGTGAATGAACCCAGTTGGGCAAGAGTCAAGAAGGCACCACCAACGGCCATCAGTGCGCCGCCGATCACTAACGCCCAGGTGCGAATGCTATACACATTCAGACCGGCTGCGTCCGCGGCTTCGGGGTTTTCACCCACCGCACGGATCTTCAAGCCAAAACGCGTCTTGCCGATCACCCACCACACCACCGGGATCAGAGCGAGGCCGATGTAGGTCAACAAGTATTGATTGAGGATAGGCGCGAAAATGCTGGTTTCGGGCAGGATCTGCAGCATGGGGAAAGAGTCAATGGAAGGGGGGATGGTGGATTCACCAAAGATCACCCGGAACATGAACAGCGAAAGCCCGGTGGCCAACAGAGTGATCCCCAAACCGGCCACGTGTTGGTTGACGCCCAAACGGACGGAGAGGAGTGCCATCAGCAACCCAGCCAGAATGCCTGAAATGATCGCTCCGAGCAGACCAAGCCACAGAGATCCCGTGTTGGCCGCCACCGCGAACCCGGTGAATGCCCCCAGGAACATGGTGCCTTCAATGCCTAGGTTCAAAATGCCGGCGCGTTCTGAAAACAATTCACCCAGCGTGCCATAGATCAACGGGGTGGCCACGCGCAGGGTGGCTGCCACCAGTCCAATGATGAAGAGAATTGTTTCCATTATTCAACCCTCCGAATGCGGAAGTTCTGTAAAACAAACAAGCCGAGCGTGGTCAAAAGCAGGGTGGCTTGAACCACATCACCCAGAAAGACTGGCACGCCCATAGACCGTGACAGGGTTTGTGCCCCCGTATCGATCAGGCCAAGGAACACGGCTGATAACGCCACACCCACGGAATTTAAGCCGCCCAGTGTGGCAATGATGACGCCTGAATAACCCAAGCCATCTGAAATGGCGTCGATCAGGTGGAAGTGAATGCCTGCCACCTCGCCAGCGCCAGCCAAGCCAGCGATGCCGCCGCTGACCAGGGCCACGATCAACATGGTTCTATTCACTTTAATGCCCGCGAAGCGGGCGCCTTCCTTGCTCAAACCAATGGCGCGCATTTTCAGACCAAAGGAAGTGCGTTTGATTACGAACCATGTGATCACCAGTACTAGAACTGCCAGGATGATGCCAAAATGCAAGCGGGTGCGCGGGATCAACTTGACAAACACCGTACCCGGGTCAATTTCTGGGGATTGCGGCCACATGGAAACTGGATTGCGCCAGGGTCCGTTCAAAAGGAAACTGGTCAGGCTGAGCACTATCGAGTTCATCAACAAGGTGGTGACCACCTCATCGACTCCCAACTTGACCTTGAGCCAGGCTGAAGGCAGCGCCCACAACACGCCACCCACGAAACCTCCCAGCACCATGGCCGGGATGCCGATGAAGGGACTTACATCGTGCAGGCTGGTGCCCACAAAAGTGGCCACGATCGCGCCGGCGTAAAGCTGGCCTTCGGCGCCGATATTCCAATAGCCGCCGCTGAAAGCAAAAGCCACGGCCGCGCCCGTTAAGAGCAGCGGGGTTGACTTCACCAACACCTCAATGGCGCTGGATTGGGAGGAAAGCGGCACGATGAGGAAGTTGTAATATGCCGTAAAAGGATTGGCCCCGGCAATAAGGATGACCACTGAGGTGATCAAGAATGTGACCGGGATCGCAATGATCGGGATCAGGGTTCGCATCCAAACAGGAGCCGGTGCTCGTTCTATCTTAATTTTTGCCATGATTATCACCTTTCCTGATTTACGCCGGGGTTCCCGTCATCATGAGGCCCAGCTTTTCAGCCGTGGCTTCTTGCGCGGGTAAAACACCCATGATGCGCCCGTTATAGATCACCGCGATCCTGTCTGAAAGTGCCATGATCTCTTCAAGGTCTTCAGACAAAAGCAAGACAGCAGCTCCGCGATCACGCTGTTTCAGCAACGTCTCGCGCACGTAATCCGTGGCGCCCACATCCAAACCGCGGGTGGGTTGACTCACGATCACGATCTTTGGATTTTGGCTGAGCGTGCGCGCCAACATCACCTTTTGCATGTTGCCACCAGAAAGCGTGCGCACGTGATCTTTGGGATTGGCTTTAATGTTGAAAGTCTTGATCAATTCTTCGGCGTTCTTCAGGATTTTTTGTTGGTCCAAAACCCCGTTCTTTGAAAATTGTCCGATTTGGTCCAGAACCAGGTTTTCGGCCACGGTCAGGTCGCCCACCATGTTGGCATGACGGTCTTCAGGGATGCGACCCACACAGGCCGCGCATACCTCCGCTGGTTCGGCATTCGTCAGATCCACTTCACCGGCCATTACCTTGCCAGTGGTGATCTTTTGGGTGCCGCACAACACCGCTGAAAGCTCGGCTTGTCCGTTGCCGGAGACCCCGGCCACACCCAGAATTTCGCCTTTATGCACTTCAAGGGAGACTTCTTTCAGGGCGGGAAGTCCTTTTTTGTCGGTGGCGCTGATCTTTTCTATCTTTAACTCCATTGCGCCTTGTTCTCTGGCTCCCTGGCGTTTGACACCGAAATTTTCACGTCCCACCATCATATTGGCCAGTTCTTTTTGGCTGGATTTGGCAACTTCAACGGTACCCGTGAGTTTGCCATCTCTTAGAACGGTGACACGGTTGCAGATCTGCATGACTTCGTTCAGGTGGTGGCTGATGAAGATCACCGAAAGACCTTCTTTTTGCAGCCGGGTGAGGGCTTCGAAAAGCAACTCCACTTCCTGGGGAACCAGAACTGCTGTCGGTTCATCCAGGATCAAGACATTGGCATCATGATAAAGGGCCTTTAAGATTTCAACCCTTTGACGCTCGCCAACGGAAAGGTGCTTGATCAGTGCCTGGGGTTTTACTGGAATCCCAAAACGCTCTGAAGCCTTGGCAACTTTCTTTTCAATTTCGGCGAGATTCAGGGTGACGCTGCCCGATTCACCCAAAACCATATTCTCAGCAACAGTTAAAGTGGGAACAAGCGTGAAATGCTGGGTAACCATGCCTATTCCCGCCCGAATGGCATCTTTAGGAGAGTGGATCAAAACAGGAGAATCATTTACAACAATTTGGCCTTCGTCTGCGTGATACAGACCATACAAAATGCGCATCAGGGTTGTTTTGCCAGCCCCATTTTCCCCCAGCAACGCGTGGATCTCACCTTTTTCCAAACAAAAATCCACGTGGTCACAAGCAACCAGATCGGCAAATTTTTTGACGATCCCTTTCATTTGGATAGCGTGCATGGATGCACCTCAATGTTTAGAATGATATTTCATATTGGCGCTTAGGACAGAAAGCGAAGTCCCTCCCCCATGGAAAGAACTTCGCTTCCCTTCTGCCAATATCAGGCCTTTCTGTAGTGGAAATATCTAAGGCTTACAGAAAGACCTTCTTGTTAGTTGGAACCAGCAGGTTGCGCTTCGTTGACATCCACGCGGAAGGCACCACTCATGATCTCGGCTTCTTTAGCCTTGACGGCGGCCAGCAGATCAGCGGGGATTTTGCTCTCAGTGTCATGGAACGAGGCCAATGAGGCGCCGCCCTTAGACATCATGGAGAAGTCCTTCAGATCTTGGGCAGTGAAAGTGCCGGCGGAGACCTGTTTGATCAGGTATTCGATGGTGGGATCCATGTTCCAGACGGCGCTGGTGACCACCAGTTCGGGAGCGAGTTCGTTTTGGTCGCTCATGTTACCAAAAGCGAAGAGGTTGTTCTCAGCGGCGGCATCGATTACACCAAAGCGCTCGGCATAGAGCACGTCAGCGCCGTTATCGATCATGGCAAGGGCAGCTTCTTTGGCAGCAGCAGGATCGAACCAGCTGTTGATGAAGGAAACCATCACAACGGCATCGGGATTCTGAGATTTGGCGCCAGCGATGAAAGCGTTGACCAGGCGGTTGACTTCAGGAACGGGCATGGCGCCCACAACACCGATCTTGTCACTCTCGGTCAACCCACCAGCCAGCATACCCATCAGATAAGCAGGTTCGTGGATCCAGTTGTCAAAGACTGCGACATTGGGTTCGCTGGGGCCGCTACCAGAACCAAAAGCGAAGGCGATCTCAGGGAAGTCTTTGGCCACACGGCGTACGGCTTCTTCATTACCGAAGGCATCACCAACGATGAGGTCAGGTTTCTGCTGTTCGCAAACTTCGCGCAAGACACGTTCCATGTCTCCAGAGTAACCAATGTTTTCCTGATAGGTGTATTCAATTTCGCCGGCATCTGAAGCTTTTTTCAAAGCGGCATGAATAACACCATCCCACGGCTCTTCAATGGGAGTTGCGAACGCGCCGAAGACTTTCAGTTTTCCATCTTCAGCAGGAGCAGCGGTTGGAGCTGGTGCTTTAGCGCAAGCGCTTAAAACAAAGCTTAATACAACAATGATCGAAACAATCGTAAGCAACTTCTTAGACATCGTTCTCCTCCATACAAATTTTGGGTTTACAGAACAATCGAACCTGAATAGACCGATTTCGCTTTCTTTCACCTCCATTTCACATCTTACATTGGCTAACCAATATAACATAAAATCGATGAAGGCCGGTTACCCTTACGGGTAATTTTGTTGAACTTTTGGTTTTTACATTATAGCGATATTTAGAAGACAAAAAAGGAACAAAGGTAATATTTTAATATTACAGTAAACATTTCATATTCCTTTGACGTTGAAGTGACCTCTACCAACTTGTTTTAAATAGACAATACCATCTTGAGACCTGTCTTAGGCTGTGGTAATATAAATAGAAATTATATTCTACTTGTAAATATCCAATTCTGAAGGATCAAATTATGGCTTCTCCATTACCTATTCAAGAGATGCAATGTGAAAGCGCTCTACATCAATTAAAACGAAAAGTTCCTTTTGGTTGGGATTTGAATATTTATCGTGGGTGCAGTCACGCCTGCCGTTACTGTTACGCCATCTACTCGCATCAATACCTGAACGCCCAGGGATTTTATGATGACATCTACGTCAAGACCAATATCGTGGAGCAATTGGAGCGCGAACTCTCCTCCCCCAATTGGAAACGCGAGGTGGTCAACATCGGCGGCGTGACCGATAGCTATCAAAAAGCCGAAGAGGCAAAACAACTCATGCCCGCGATCTTGAAGCTGCTGATCAAATACAAAACCCCGGCCATCATTTCCACCAAATCCACTTTGGTATTGAGAGATTACGATCTGATCGATGAACTTTCGCGGATTACCTACATTAATATCGCTGCCACCATCACCAGCATGGACGAAGCCGTGCGCAAGAAGATCGAACCCGGGGGTGCCCCCTCTTTGGAACGCTTTGCCATGCTGAAACAGTTTTCCAAAACCAACGCTTCCATTGGGCTGCACGTAATGCCCATCATCCCTTACCTGACCGATTCCAGGCAGAATTTTGAGTCATTGTGCGTTAATGCGAAAGAAAGCCGCGTTCACTACCTGCTGCCGGGCACGCTTTACCTGCGAGGAGACACGAGGAAAGTGTTCTTTGATTTCATCCAAAAAGAATATCCCGAACTGCTTCCCAGGCTGATGGCCATGTATCAAAAAGGCGGCGCTGAAAAACAATATAAAAACGACCTTTACTTAATGGTCAACGAGCTGCGCGACCAATACGGCATCCCCTCCAGTTACACCAAACCCATGAAAGAGAAGATGCACAAGGCATAATGTTGCTTTAATAAAGGTTGATTCATAGACAGTAAGTCTTGCTGGTTTAGAATGCCAACGGAATCTCATATTCCAGGATCGGGTAATAATCCACGTTGATCAAGTTGAAGGGGTCGGATTTTTCCATTTCAAGCACATTCTCAAAAAAACCTCCCCATTTTGTATAAGTGACAAAGCGTACTTTTACTGTTTCTCCCATATCCAGGAACTGGGGAGCGAAATCTATTTTTTCCAGCTCTTCCACAAAACCTGGCGGATAATCCAGATCAAATTCTTCCATTTCAGGTAGAACATACTGCATATCCCCCGCGTCACAGAAGATACGATCATCGTTATACAATCCATGCCAGAATAGATAAAATTGTTGAGCCACGATGGATAAAGCCGCATAATCAAAATAACTTTCGGGGGTCTGGTCCACCTGGATCGACTCAAGAAAATCGTATTGATGCCCCAGGCTGCCGTAAGAGCGCTCGCCACTCATTTCTTCTCCATACGACTGGAGATAGGCTTCGTAATCTAGGAAGGGTTCGTCGCCCGTTCTTCGAGCATAAACCAGGGGCAGGCCCCCCAGATCGTCTGCAAAATACAGGTAATCCAGGGTATAGCCGGGAGCCATGTTTAGATGTGTCATGACAGTGAAGTATGAATTTGGGTCAAACCCGTTTTCCGGTTTTCGAGGGGGATCTTCGAACAGGCTGTCAGGAAACCCCAGACCGGATTTCAACTCCTTCAACCCATTCACAACCCGCCGACACTCCTCGTAGATCACGACGGCAGGTTCACCCGCCAGTGACGAGGTGGGGATGACCCCCCGGGTGGCTGTAGCGGTTGGCGCAGGTGTCTTGGTTGAGAGAAAAGTGGGCTCGATGGTTCTGGTGGGGCGCCTGGTTCTTGTGGCTGAAATTGTGGGTTCCTCACCAGGTGAAAAGAGGTTGGTAAAGGTGGAGCAGGCAGGCACCAGCATCAGGCATAAGACACACAACCCAAAAAAGATTGTTTTCTTCCAGCTGCTTTTCTTCATTTATACTCCCCTTTCATCCAGCTCATTGTTCTCAATCAATGATCAACGTTACTTGTGACCTGGCTTCTTCTTAGGCTTTGGTTCAGGCAGCGCCTTCTCGGTGATGCTGACCAACTCAGCCAACCATTCACTGTCTTCCAACCTGTCTTCGATCAAAAAGCTCATCTTGGCGCCCGTGTAAGCCGGCTCTTCAACCACCTCACCCATGAACGCCCGGCCAGCCTCGGTGATCTTTAGATACAGCTTCTCATCACACACCAGGGCGACCACTTTCTCGTTACAGTAGATGGCATATTCGCCAAACATTTTGCGGTACCTGATCTGACCAGCCGCTTGCATTTGTTCAACGAGATATTGCACGAACGATTCTGATGATGACATGATCAATTCCTTTCGGTGATTAGAGCAACTGCACAGCCGCTTTCACATCCTCTTCGATCATCTTCACTTTGACCTTTTCAATGCCAAAGCTGTCGCCCGTCTGGGTATAGGAGGGGAAGAAACGTACGCCGCCCTGCTCAAATACTCCGCCGCGGATCTTGTAAGTCGACCCCGCCGGGATAACCCGTGTCTTGAAGCGGCGCTTGTAAATGGCATTAACCGCCTTGATGGCAAAATCTCCCATCAGGCACATCACTTTGACGTTTGGGAACTGCACGAGTTCCTGTTCAAGCAGGGTCGAACAATTCTCGAGCGTCTGCGCAGAAACCAGGTAGCCCTGTTTGGCGCATTTGATGGCGGTGGTCAGATAAATGCCCGCCTTCAGGTAATCCTCAAAGGTGTGAAAATCATAACCGGCGCTTTTAAACACCATGTTGGTGTTCTGCAGAAAGCGCGCGTTCTCGCCGCCGTCGAAATAATCACTTAAATCAGCGGGGCAGGCCTCAGAGATCATCACCAGACGGATATTGGCGGCGGTCTTTGGATCCACCCGCATGAAATGTTTGTGATAAACCACATCCTGACAATTGAAATCGCAAGTGAGCATATACGCTTCCCTTTAATGGACGAACTCCCGCAACAATTCCAGCAATTTTTGCGGATCAATCTCCAAATTGCTCGGGTTGATCACCAC
>CAYYRU010000045.1:2597-5381 GCA_964474095.1 uncultured Anaerolinea sp. | reverse complement strand
GGCAGGGTCGCATCATAAGCCGCGGCAGCGTCTGGATCGAATTCAAAAACCTTGCTCTGATGCAAACGCCATTGGTGACCAGCAAAAACACCTTCTTTTAGCTCCAACACCAGCAACCCGTAAGGGTATCTGCCATCGGCACTGGCCACGTTGTAATCCTTTCCGTTCTTGAAGCCGTTGACCACGTAATTATGTGGATCCCCGTAGATCAAGATGGCGGGAACACCTTGCTCCACCGCCAACGCCTTGGTGTGCCGGATCAAGGCCTTGCCCACCCCCTGGCGTTGAAATTCAGGCAGCACCGCCAGCGGACCAAAGGAGAGGGTATCCAATTTGTTGCCGGATTCATCAATCACGTGCGACCGGGTGTAATGGATGCTGCCAATGATGCAGCCCTGATGCACGGCTACAAAGCTCATCTCCGGTAGGTAATCAGGGTGACTGCGCATGATGTGCACCAGGTAATGCTCGTCACAGCCGGGTACATAAAGGTTATAAAAAGCTTCACGGTTCATGGCTTCCACTTCGGCGTAATCAGCCGGGGTTTCGTTGCGGATCAATAATTCCATCATCGTTCCTTTCAGGTTTATGACCTTTTGAGCGTTTTCTTGTGAAATGGATTATTTACCTGGTCAAAGTTATGTATTTCTCAATAGATGTTGAGATGCTTTATTTTACACAAAGTCTGAAAAGAAGAATTGCCAAACAAGTTTATACTTAATCCATGCCTGCCCTGACTGCCAAACCCTACCTCATCGACGTGACCTTGCAGCGAGATAGAATCTCCGATTGGGGCGAATATCCCTTTTCGCTGCCCGTGGTGCGCAACCTCGAAAAACTCAGTTTTCACGCGGACGTGACCTATCTGATCGGCGAGAACGGCAGCGGCAAATCCACGCTGCTTGAAGCCATCGCCCAACTGACGGGTTTCAACCCTGAAGGCGGCACCAAGAATTCACTCTTCACCACCCGCGATACCCATTCGAATTTACATGAGTTTCTAAAAGCCGGAAAGAGCTTTAAGTCGCCCAAAGACGGCTTTTTCCTGCGGGCAGAATCCTTCTATAACCTGGCCTCCTACATGGACGAGGTGGATTACCTGGGCGCTTACGGCGGCAAGTCGCTGCACGCCCAATCACACGGCGAGTCGTTTTTGACCGTGTTAACCCGCAAATTGCGCGGCGGCGGACTTTACTTGTTTGATGAGCCCGAGGCGGCTCTTTCGCCATCACGCCAGTTGGCAGCGCTGGCGGCCATCCACCGCCTGGTATGCGCGGATTCGCAGTTCATCATTGCCACACATTCGCCCATCCTGATGGCCTACCCCAATGCCATGATCCTGCAGCTTGAGGAAGACGGCATACGCCAGGTGCATTACGAGGAGACCGAGCATTACCAAATCTCACGCGACTTCTTTGACCACCGCGAGCAGATGCTGCGGGTGTTGATGGAGGAAGAGCAGTAATGAGTAATGAGTGATAAGTAATGAGTGATAAGTGATGAGTGTTTAGGTTATCACATTTTCGCGATAAATGATTTGGAGAACTAAAAATGACTGAAGCCCTGTATCATACCGACAGCTACCTGAAAGAATTTGACGCTAAAGTGACCGCGGTGAACTCCGAGACCCGCGCTGTCATCCTTGACCGCACAGCCTTCTACCCCGGCGGCGGCGGGCAGCCCTGCGATCTGGGCTCCCTCAACGCGGAAGGCGAGACCTGGAATGTGGAAAAGACCCGCAAGGGTGAAAACGGTATCGAGCACCTGCTGGGCGGCGATATCCCCCTGCCCGTGGTGGGGCAAAGCCTGACCGGCCTTCTCGATTGGCAGCGGCGCTACAAGCTGATGCGCACCCACACCGCCATGCACATCCTTTGTGGTGTCATTTTTCGTGATTTCGGCGCCCAGGTGACCGGTGGTGACATGGATCTGACCCAGGCGCGCATGGATTTTGAATTTGAGTCCATGACGCACGAGCTGGTGGAGGTGATCGAAAAGGCCGTTAACATTGAAGTGCAAAAGAACGCGCCCATTCGAGTGCGCGTGCTGCCGCGTGAAGAGGCCTTCGCCATCCCCGACCTGATCCGCACCAAGATCAACCTGCTGCCGCCCGGCATTGCCGAGGTGCGCACCGTTGAGATCGTGGGCCTGGACCTACAGGCGGACGGCGGCACGCATGTGCATACCACTGGCGAGGTCGGCCCGATCAGGATCGTGGATTACAAGAGCAAGGGCAAGATCAACAAGCGGGTGTACGTGGAACTGGAATAATCAATTTTCAAACCATTGCGTTTGTCTTAGTTGACAAAACTCCCTCACGCCTGACCACCTCCCCCCAAATCTGTCTGATCGACTAAAGAGATTCTAATAATTGCCGTTAAGAGATTTAGGCAGTATTGCGTGAAATTCCAGATTCCAATAATACGAAAAATCGAAGGAAAATCACCACCCAATTCATCGCTCAACGAGGGGCTCCATGAAAAAGATCTGTTTTGCAATGTTCGTCTTGATTGGGATCGGTTGTTTATTGTTCCTGGTTACCCGGCAAGTTGTGGCCGCACCCGGCGACATCGGAGAAGGTGTGTGGCTTTTGCCCGAGTCGGCCAACTCGGTTGGCACCGTCAATCTTGATCTTGAAGCAGCAACCGCGCCCGAGTGGCTGCAGCAGCTCTCTGAAGGCATCGTGATCGATCAGGCTGAGAAGATCTGTTATCCATTTAGGGGCGGACAGTTCCATTGGGTTCCACAGATCCTGCAATATCGCAATGAGACATGGCAGAAGGT
>CAYYRU010000045.1:0-2497 GCA_964474095.1 uncultured Anaerolinea sp. | reverse complement strand
ATCGAGAAGTGTAAAAAACGGGTCTCTTTGAATTGGAAGATACCGATATTGGCATCTGTGTTCAACAAGATGGTGCTCATCATCGGCAGGCCGTTCTATATACCTGTCGCGATACCCGCGACAACCTGACGAATACCTTATTGACTTGTTCAGAGTCGCCTAAAACACGCTACTTCTTCGGCTGATAGATCTGGATGGTGGCAGGCACTTCCACGGAACCCGAGCAATGCTCGCGGTTCTCCTCTTCAAGTTGCCCAGCCGCGCTCACGCGTTGATCCAAAAAAGTGCAATCAACGATAAAGAAAATGTACTCTCCGCTTAATTCCCATGCCAGTTGATTGGGCAATCCCGCGGCAATCTCTGTTGCCTCCGTCCCCACATAAGTGAGCGTGTCAAAATCAGCTTTAAACTGGAAGGTACCCGGCACGGAGATATATTGATGGTAATATTCACCTTCATCGGTCAAGTTGAAGGTGGTGTCTTCGGCCTCGTAATCCGTCCCTTCCAGATGGATAATGCCCTGATCAAGAGTAGCGGCGGCAGTGAAAGACGAATCAGACCCGTCATCTGAACTGGAATTTCCTAAACCACCCAACATTGCAGCACCGCGCTCCTCGTTCACCGACCAGGTAAACAGATGAGAGGTGATATCCGGCTTAAAGTCGCCTAACATTAAGATTACACTTGTAAACCCGACCGATTTCTCAATAACAAAGTCAGCCGTAGACTCTTCTTTTTCACAGATGATGTGGTTGATGAACGTGCTCTCATCTGGCAGGTCCATGACCCACATGCCAGAAAGATCAACCATGCTCAGGTGAGCCTTGAACACCTCGCCGCCCTGCATACCCACCGCCGCCAGGCGTACTTTGGTGATCTCATCCCCTTTGGCACCGCGCATGATCGGCTGGATCAACAGCTCGGTCTTACCGTCATGGTATTGAACCTCGCCATCGTTTAAGCGATAGTAAAAAGGAGCGCCTGGTTCAACACGCAGCACCGCCGGCCACTGAGGGCTCATCTCACCGGTTGCCAATTCGATGCGCAGCACGTAAACGCCGTCTTTCTGCAGGCTAGTTTCTATCAACGTGCCGGGGATCGAATCTTTGTCTTCCGCGATAAGCCTTCCGGCGCCCACCTGGTCTTTCATGTCAAATTCAGAGCGCACCGTGCGTTTGACCAGGATATGATCGCCGTAACCCTCTCCCGTTAACACCCCCTCAAGGGGGATGGTCGTGTTGGCAGAGAGCGGGGCGACACCCAAAAGGTAACGGGCGTAATCCGCCAGGTTGGCGTGGAGTTTGGCTTTGGTAGCGTCATCCGCATAGGGATAGGTGCCGTTGTTGATGGCCGAGACGAAGGTATCCTGCGTCAATGGGCAGCCTGACGGGCAAATGTTCACTTTAACCTGCTGCGCCTGCACGTAAAACTCGCTCATCGGCCATTGGAAAGGCGAACTCTGTAAAACATCCTGTTTCTCGTTCGCATCGATCTCACCATAAGCCTGCAGGTTTCTTGACACGTAGGTGGGGTCAATCAGCATGACCATGTTCTCCGCAGAAGTCTCGATCCACCAGGTATCCGCTTCAAAATAATAGGCTGCGGTGAAGTTGTAGCTTTCGTCCTGGATCCAGTGCGCCATTTCATGGCTTAGAAAATCATCACTGCCACCGGCGGCGATCTTAGAGGCGATGTCATTGGGCAGATAGATCACGCCGTTGCTCACCACATAGGCTGGCGTGCCGGCTCCTTTCGTCACCACCACCTGCACCGGGTTGCTGGCCGTGTAAATGGCGCCATCGAAACCCAGAGTTTCATATTTATCCATGGTGGACTGGATGTAGTTGATCACAGCCTCAGATTGGGTGGGCGTTAAGGAGATGTCTTTATCCATCATCAACTGCACACTACCGTTGCCGTTCTGCCAGCAGCGGGTGCGCGTTAATGAGAAACATCGATCAGGTGCAGCCTGATTGGCAGGTGCAGCCAATTTTCGGGTAGTCGTCAGCCTACCCTGCGACCCAGCTTTAGGTTTCACCAACACGTATTGAATCGTGCCTGTCTGCCACATGCCGCTGCTGTCAGCCAGATCTCCCAAATCGGAGGGGCGCAGGTCGGCCGGGAGCGTGATCATGCCGTCTTGAGGTTCGAGAGCGAGTTCCGCCGCGTAAGTGCCGTCAATGATCGCCATCAGGCGCAGATCCTTGTCTTCTGCCGGGAAAGCCAGTTCAACGGGCAGGCTGCCATCTTCGGCGCCCTGGACGGTCAAACTATAGGCCGGGGTAACCAGTTCGTAGCCTTCAGCCAATTCTTTAGCCATTTCTTTGGGCAGGTCTGATGAAGAAAGCTGAGCGGTGCCTTCAGTTACGGCACCCTCAGGCACGGTCACGCTAACCCCGTTTTGATCGGTTTGAGTGGAGCCGTCCGCGTTGAGGGGGAGGATGTGGGTGCTGAGCGAAGCACCGGTGATTGGCAGGTTTACCGAGCTTGACCCTTT
>CAYYRU010000044.1:0-24103 GCA_964474095.1 uncultured Anaerolinea sp. | reverse complement strand
TGAGGCTGAGGGCAAAGGATTCGAACCTCTATATGCACATCCAGAGTGTGCAGTACTGCCATTGTACGAGCCCCCAGTAACTTACACCCAGATTTTATCACGGTCAGGAATCCATGTCTAGGTAAATTTGTTCAACCCAATCAACCTGACAGGTTCATGATCTGGCTTCAATCGATCAGCGGGCTTTACACATTGCGCCTTCACGCATGGCTTCGTAATTCTTTTCAAGCAGCCGTTTATGCCGTTCTGGCAGGTGAGCCTTTAAGGCATTTTCAACCGCAGCCATGGGCAGAACGGGCAGGTTTGCCAGCAGCGCGCCCAACAAGACCATATTGGTCATGCGCAGGTCTCCCAACTTTTCAGCAATGGGTCCAGCTAAAACTTCTGCGACCCTGATGTCAGAACGTTTTACAGGTCGATCGAGCATGGAAGCGTTGACCACCAACAAGCCGCCCGGTTTAACCTGGTCTTCGTATTTATCCAAGGAAGGACGGTTCATGACAATAACCGCGGAAGGATGAAGCACAAAAGGGGAGCCTATTTCCTCATCCGAAATGATGGTTGTGCAATTTGCGGTTCCACCACGCATTTCGGGCCCATACGCCGGGATCCAGGTAACATTCTTGCCTTCATCCATGCCGGCATAGGCCAGGAGTTGACCTCCAAAAAGGACACCCTGTCCGCCAAAACCGGCAATGATAATTTCGGTCTGCATAAGAATCTCCTTTTTAGTCTTTGCTTTCGGTCAAGGCAGGGTGTACTTTGAAGTCTCCCAACGGATAGTAGGGAATCATCTTTTCAACCAGCCAGTTAGCGGCAGCCTGGGGCTTCATGCCCCAGTTGGTCGGGCAAATGGAAAGCAGCTCAACCATTGAGAAGCCCAATCCACGCGCCTGGGTCTCAAAGGCTGTTCGAATGGCCTTCTTTGCCAAACGAATGCTTTTGGCGTCATGCAGAGAGCGCCTGACCACGTAGGAGGCTCCATCCAGAGTGGCAAGCATTTCGGACATTCTGACGGGGTAACCTTGTGTTTCGACGTCACGTCCGTTTTGTGAGGATGAGGTCTTCTGTCCGGGCAGGGAGGTGGGCGCCATTTGGCCGCCGGTCATGCCGTAATTGGTGTTGTTCAAAAAGAACACCGTAATGTTTTCGCCTCGAGCGGCGGCATGCACGATCTCAGCCGTGCCAATCGAAGCCAGGTCTCCATCACCCTGGTAAGTAAATACAAAACGCTCGGGCAAAACGCGTTTCAAGCCGGTGGCCATGGCAGGGGCTCTGCCGTGGGCACCCTGAACAAAATCAATATTCAGATAATTGTAGATAAACACCGAGCAACCCACCGAAGCGACACCGATGGTTTGTTCGCGTATTCCCATTTCATCCAACACTTCGGCGATCAGGCGATTGGCCACCCCATGGGTGCAACCAGGGCAGTAATGGGTTGATACATCGATCAATGATTCGGGGCGTTGGTAAACCAATGTATCCATATCAACGTCTTTAAGATCCATAGTTACTCTCCTCTACTTTCCAGTCAAAGTGCGCTGCAGCCACCGGTCGCGCGGGTGCCTGGAGGTGTCAATGGGACCTTTCACCATGCGGTGAATTTCATCCAACACCTCATCCGGGAAGGGCACCACGCCTCCGAGGTGGGCAAAGAACTCGGTTGGGAACCTTGATTGGGTGGCAACCAACACATCTTCGAGCATTTGCCCCGCGTTCATTTCAACCACCAGCAGTCCCTTTAACTTGTGAGAGAGGTTCTGGTAGACCTGTTTGGGGAATGGATTTACGGTAACCGGTCTGATGAGGCCAACCTTGATGCCCTCGGCTCGAGCCGCCCGTACCGCGCTCAAGGCAATTCTTCCACAAGAGCCAAAGCCGGTCACCACGTATTCCGCGTCTTCCATGAAGTATTCTTTGTAACGAACTTCGTTGGCCTCGACCTCCTGCCAACGCCTGAGCAGCCGGTAATTCATTTCTTGCATGTCTTTGGGGTCGAGGTTGATCGAGGTCAGGAATCGTCGTTCTCTGCCTTCAGCCCCCCTCACCGACCAATCAGGGAAGCTTGATTTCACTGGTTGCATGGCAGGCAATTCACAGGGCTCCATCATTTGACCGATCGAACCATCTGTCAAGACCACCGCGATCGACCTGTATTTATCAGCCAACTCAAAGGCGAGGACTGTCAAATCCACAGATTCTTGCACGCTGGCTGGGGCCAGCACGATGGCGCGATAATCGCCGTGACCACCGCCGTGCACCATTTGGATGTAATCAGCCTGTGAAGGCGCGATGCTGCCCAAACCTGGCCCGCCGCGCATCACATCCACCATGACCATGGGGACTTCGGTTCCGGCAATGTAAGAGATGCCTTCCAGCATCAGGCTCACACCGGGGCTGGAAGAAGAAGTCATCACACGCTGACCGGTGCAGGCGGCTCCATATACCATGTTAATGGCAGCTACTTCACTTTCAGCCTGCACAAAGGCTCTGCCAAGCTCTGGCATCCGCCACGACATGTATTCCAATAATTCAGTTTGTGGGGTAATTGGGTAACCAAAATAACCGACAACACCCGCGCGCACGGCAGCCTCGGCAACAGCTTCGTTGCCTTTCATAAGTTCTCGAGACATGTGCGCCTCCTAAGCGGGTATCCGGTTTACACCGGCTTTTTCACGATAAACGGTGATCGCGGCTTCAGGGCAAACAACCGCACAAATTCCACAACCGGTGCAGCCATCCGCGATCAATGTGGCAGGGTGATACCCTTTGGCAGTGATACGATCATTGGCGAGAGCCAGCACTTCTTGCGGACAGGCAATGACACACTGTTCGCAACCTTTGCAATACTTCTCGTTGACATCGATCCGACCCTTAAGGGGCATTCATACCTCCGAAATTGGATTCCCGTCGCCGGGTTGTGGCAGAGGCGATGCAGACACCTCTAACCATCATCATTATCATTCGGATCGGAGAAGTTGTGAAGTGTCAGACCTCCTGACCTCCAAGCGAAAATAGTCCTATCAATCAGATTAATTGGACCTGAAAGAGAAAATTCGAGGAACGAAGGAATGTAATTATTGAAGTGTATTCATTAGGAATTGGCGGTGTTCTTCGTGGTGGTCGCGAGTACGTTCAAGAATTGCCACCAACGGGTATCCGCCGATCCAATTAAATTGTCCCACAGTCAAGAAATCCTCTTCGGGGATCAGCAGACAAAGTGAAAGGATGCTTTGAAATTGAGCCTGCCATTCGTTGAAGGTTTCGAGCCACGGTTTCTCAGCCCAGATGTGATGGATCAACGTATCGATCTGGTTAAGTTCATTTTCTGTTTCGACGGCAACGCCCGGGAACCAATCAGGGTATTGAGGAGGATTGTTTTCATAAGCCGCCGTTAATCTGGCCAGGGTCACCTGCTGCCAGGCGGTCAGGTGGCCGATCACATCCTTAATCGTCCAGCCGTTCTCCAATCTTAGAGTGGTAATCTTTTCATCTCCCAACGAAAAGATCAAACCCTGCCAATTTTTAAATTCTTCAAGTAAAAGATCAATCTCTTTTTTAACGCTGTTCATTTTTTAGCCTGGTAGTAAAAACACTAATCCCCCACCCATTCGACCAGGGTGGCTTCTCCCTGCCCCACCCCCACACACAGGGTGGCCATCCCATAGAAAGGCTTTTTGGCTTCAGGCGCTCGTTTCTTCATCTCGTGTACCAGGGTGGTGAGGATGCGCGCCCCGGAACAACCCAGCGGATGACCGAGTGCGATGGCGCCGCCATTCACATTCACCATGGAGGGATCCAGTTTCAACTCGCGAATAACCGCCAAAGCCTGAACGGCAAAAGCTTCATTCAGTTCCACCAACTGCAGATCGGCCGCGGTAAGACCGGCTCGTTTCATGGCTTTTTGAGCCGCCGGGATCGGCCCCAACCCCATCAGGCGCGGTTCCACACCCGCCGTGGCGGAAGCCAAAATGCGCACCAGGGGTTTGCAGCCAAGACTTTGGGCTTTCTCAGCGCTCATGAGCAACAATGCCGCAGCACCGTCATTCATGCCGGAGGAGTTGCCCGCAGTCACGCTGCCCTCCTGCCTGAAGGCGGGTTTAAGCTTTGCCAATGATTCAGGTGTGGTGTCGCGCCGCGGACGTTCGTCGGTCTCAACCAAAAGCGCATCGCCCTTCTTTTGCGGCACCGTCACTGAGATGATCTCATCCACGAAACGACCTGCATCCATGGCGGCAATGGCCTTGGCGTGGCTTTCCGCGGCAAACGCATCCTGCTCTTCGCGGGTGATGCCGGTTTGAGCGGCGATGTTCTCGGCCGTTTCTCCCATGGGTTCGGTGCCGTAGAGTTTAGCCATCAGAGGATTTGGGTAACGCCAGCCAAGGGCGGTGTCGTAAGCGGTCAAGTTGCCAAAAGAGAAACCATTTTCCGCCTTGGGCAGCGAATAAGGTGCGCGGGACATACTTTCGACACCTCCGGCAATAAATACCTCACCCTCTTGAGCCTTAATGGTATGAAAAGCCTGGTTGACAGCGCTCAAGCCCGAGGCGCACAGGCGGTTAAGGGTCATTCCCGGCACGTTGACTGGCAGCCCTGCCAGCAGGGCTGCCATGCGGGCCACGTTGCGGTTATCTTCGCCAGCCTGATTGGCACAGCCAAAATAGACGTCTTCAATATGCGATGGAGACAGGTTGTTGCGTTCGATCAACTTGGCAATAACATGAGCGGCCAGGTCATCCGGTCTGACACGCGCCAAAGAGCCGCCCAGCGCCCCAATTGGAGTACGCACCGCATCGACGATCACGACTTCAACCATGTTTTACCTCCAGGGAATGGATATATCTCCATTTTATCATTTTTAGCTTTAAGCATGGCTAAGCCCATGAGCTAACTAATTACATATCATATATAATAATAAAGGGTGTGGGCATCTTTTCAACCCGCCCTCACAGAAAAATGAATCGACACTGCTCAACCTATCCAAGAAAAATCTTACCAGTGCTGTTTGTCTTAGCCCTGGTCCTGACAGCTTGCGGCGCCCCAAACAGTGCGGCCAGCGGCAAGACTTTTGAGATTTCACCTGAGTTCATGGATTTTTACGCCAATCTGGGCGGCGAGAACGTGCTTGGTCCGGCCATCTCGAAAATGACTGAGGTAAACTCGTACCAATGTCAGTACACGGTCAACGCGCTGTTGTGCATCAATCCCAACCTGACGGGGTATGAACGGTTCACGCTCTATCCATTGGGAAACCAACTCAACCTGCGTGAAGCAGCCCTCCCCACAGACGCGGATGCCACCCTGGTGGTCAATGGCTATTCAGTCTACGGCGAGTTCATTCCTCTGTACACCCAGTTTTCTACTACATACGCCGGTAACCCGATCTCGCAAGTTCACATCAACTACGCCCAGGAGCGAGTCGAGCAGTTCTTTGAGAACGTGGGTTTTTATCGCAAATTCAGCGAACCCCAGGGCAGCGTCAAGCTGCTGGCTTACGGCGCGGCGAGCTGCTCCAAAGGCTGCCGTTACCACCCTGCCAGCGACGCGCAGTTACCTGAAAAAGAGACCACCCTAACCAACAGGGACCTGCTGGAAGATCTTGCAAATGTGAAAGACACCAAAATATTCGGCAAACCCCTTTCCGAACCCTACATCGCGGCAGACGGCAACCTCGAACAGGTATATGCTTCCATCGTGCTCTTTAGGGACTATCAAAACGGGCTGGTGAGACTGCGTCCGCTGCCCGTGCTCTTGGGCATGCTGACCGGCGAACCCGGGCCTCAGCTTTATGGTAAAGAGAACGGCATGGTGTTTTATGCCGTACGCGACGGATTGGGTTTTCACGTGCCCCTCGCCTTTGACCAGTTCCTCACCGACCACGGCGGTACATCTGTCTCTGGTGATCCCATTTCAGACGTGATCCAATATGAACCAGGAGTTTACAGGCAGTGCTTCACTAATTACTGCCTTGATTACACCCCCGAAGCCCGCAAGAGCAAACAGGTGGTTTTAGCCGAATTGGGGAACCAATACCTGCAATCTAACGCCGCCCAAACCCTGATCACCCCTGTTCCTGAAGCGGCACCCCTTCCCTCCAATTACGTATTGCAGGTTAGCGAATTCTATAATCCTCTGCCCTTGAACGCCGTTCAACAGATCAACCTGGTGGTGCTGAATGCCGCCGACATGCTGCCGCTTGAAGGATTAACCCCCGAGGTCGTGGTAACCCTGCCCGATGGAACCAGCGTAAAGGCATCCATGCCGGCCACCCTGGCCGATGGCAGTTCCACGGTAATGCTGCCGGTGATCAAAAGGATCGACAATGGCACCATTCTGACCTACCAGGTATGCGTGGCCAACCCGGCGGGCGGCCAGCAATGCCAGGAAGGCAGTTATTTGGTATGGACCACTCCCTGATCAGGAGCTAGCTTCACCGAAGAATTCCACCCGCGTGATCTTTTCACCGATGCTGTAAATATTCATGGAAAATGATACAGATTCACCCACAGTCAGGGTGTTATCAGATTGATAACGCCGGATACCGACGATCTGCCCCTGGGCGTCATAAGCCACGGCAGCGATCCAAACCCTGCCGGTCAGGCCGGGTTCACCCTGGATGGTGGCCCTGGCATTGATCTGCACCGAGAGGCCGTTGGCCGAAATGTCGATCTCTTGCTGATCAACCTGGATGACAGCCGCCTGAAGCGGAGTGGGGGTGCCGGTGTTATTGATGCTGGTAGCAGTTTGCAGTTGCAAGCTCACCAGATAACTGCCAGTCACCGGGGGTTGAAAATAGGTGAACACAGGCAGGCTCTCACCAGTTTGGATGCGGCTCAAAGGCACCAGCGCGGCCTGGGTTCTCTCCTCGCCAGAGTCAGGATCAAGTAATGAAAAAATGGTCGTGATGTTGCCAGCCATTACGGACTGGGGATTACTGATCATGGCAAAGCAATACAAGCCGCCAGAGAGCGAAGGGGTACAGCTAGGTTCACTCATCTGCATGGGATAAGGCGTGGATGAAGGCGCTGCTGCAGTGGGGTCAACCCCTGCAGCGTTGGGAATAACGATGACCGTGCCTGGCCCCACCAAATAGGGATTCAAACTGGGATTGGCGTCCTTGATCTGTTCGTTGGTAACATTGTAATAGGCAGCGATCTCCCACATGGTATCGCCGGCTTTCATGGTATAGGTCATGGGGGTGGGTGTGATTGTTGGCTTGGGTGTTGCCGTGGGGATGTTGATGGAGGTAGGAGTGATGGTAGAGGTGGCCGTGCCCGTGGCAAAAGGTGTCAGCTCCTGCCCCGGGAAGAGCGAGGGCGGCTGGGTCGGCTCAGGGGAAGTTCCGCAGCCAACCAGCAATAAAACCATCAACATGCTTAATCCGAATAAACGTGTTTTCATTCTCCGCATTATACCCTGAGAATGCGGCTTGCCCGGCGCTCACCGCTATGTTAAACTCAATCAGTAAATGAGTTCCATTCTGAATTCGAACGAGCGGAAACCAACCATTGCGAAAAATCGATCTGTACTTGCTGGTCAAAAATCGCCGTCAGCTACGCTTTCTTGAGCAAAAACAAAAAAAAGCGTTAACCCGCTCTATGGGCGTCGGGCTGCTGGCGGTGCTGCTCATTGTGTTGGCTGGTGCCTTGCTGGCTGGCGGCCTGTTTTACAGCAGCATCACGAAAGACCTGCCCACCCTGGATCAGATGCCCATCCTCTTGAACCCCATGGACGGTGAATTACTGCAGCCCACAAGCATCACCGACCGCAGCGGGCAGATCGTGCTGCTGACGCTTAGCAATCCGTCCATTGAACGCAAATACCTGGCAGTCAACCCTGAGATCAAGGATCATTTCAGTCCGCAGTTGCTGCGGGTTGTGGTCGCGCAGTTGGAACCGGATTTTTGGCAAAGCAAGGGCTATTCGCTGAAGAACTGGAAAGACCCGCAGCCGGTCACCATCGCAGAACGCCTGGCCAGCGATCTGTTATTGTGGCAGGAACCCTTTTCAACCAGGCGGGCAGTGCGAATGCGAATTTTGGCCGGCCAGCTGGTGGCCCGCTATGGCCGCACCCAAGTGCTCGAGTGGTACTTGAACAGTGTTTACTTCGGGCATCAAGCATTCGGCGCCGAAAGCGCCGCGCAACTCTATTTTGAAAAACCCGCAACTGACCTTTCTCTGGCTGAATCCGCGATACTGACCCAATTGATCGATTCTCCGGCACTTAACCCGCTGGATGCCCCTGGCGCCATCCTTGAAAGCCAACGTCAGTTCCTGGCGCAAATGGCCCAGACCCTGGTGATCAATATGGACGAGTTCTCTTCCGCTCTGACTGAGGAGCTTCACTTCCGTTCTTCCATAAAAGACTCCTCGTCGCTTGCCCCGGCTTTCACTCGCCATCTGCTGCAATCCCTAGAAAACGAGTTCCCGATGCAGCGCTTAGGGCGTGGGGGATTGATCGTGATCAGTACGCTTGATTTTGAACTGCAAACTCAATTCACCTGCACCATTCAAACCCAATTAGACCGTCTGCAAAAATTGGATGGACGCCTGCAAAACAACTGCCCGGCGGCGTTATTACTTCCAACCCAGGTCTTTGAGATTACAAACGCCAAGGCACTGTCAGGTGCCGGTGTGGTATTGGATCCGCAAAATGGTGACGTGCTGGCCTATGTGGAACCGCGTGGTTACGATGGGGGTATATTGAGCGACACTGTCTATGAACCCGGTTCACTGCTAGCCCCGTTCGTGGCCGTCAGCGGTTTTGCCCGCGGACTCTCGCCCTCTTCCCTGTTGTGGGATGTACCTTCCGTTGAAACAACGGCTTCCCTGGAATATGTCAATCCTGATGGAAGCTGGCACGGACCGGTGACCCTGCGCGGCGCGCTGGCAAATGATTATGTGGCATCCATGGCCGCGGTCGCACGCCAGGTCGGACCTGCAAACGCCTGGAACCTGGCAGCCGCGTTAGGCATGAGTTCCATGGCCGAAGCCACGAACAGTGAAGAAGTCTTATTCTCAGGTGGCTCAACATCTTTGCTGGAGACAGCCGCCGCATATAGCACCCTGGCCAACTCGGGAGTCCGAAGTGGGAGGCTGGATGACAATTCGGGCGAGATTAAACCCAACCTGGCCATCAGCGTAAAGAGCCTGTCAGGCCGTCTGCTGTTGGATCATTCCAACCCAGACGCGAGCGCGGTGCTTAGTTTGCCCTTAAGCTATTTGATCAATCACACCTTAAGTGATGAGAACGCCCGTTGGCCCAGCCTGGGCTACCCCAACCCGCTTGAGATCGGACAAACCGTGGCTGCCAAGATCGGTGAGACGGCTGACAAACAACAGGTGTGGACGGTGGGCTACACCCCGCAACGTCTGGTATTGGTATGGATGGGCAATCAACCCCCTGAGGATGCCGCACTTCAACTCGATCCGTTAATGAGTGCCGGTGTCTGGCACGCCATGATGAAACAAAGCCTGCTGAACCTGCCCTCGAACATTTGGACGATGCCTGAGGGAGTCAGCAGTCTAAAAGTATGTGTTCCTTCCGGCATGCTGCCTTCAGTCGACTGCCCTTCAACCATGCAGGAAGTCTTTGTCAGCGGCAACGAACCTACACGGGTGGATACCCTGTACGAGAAGATCAAGATCAACCGTGAGACCGGGCAGCGGGCTACGGTCTTTACCAATCCGGCCTTGATCGACGAACGCTTGTTCATTAACGTCCCAGCAGACGCTCGCGATTGGGCGATCTCAGCAGGATTGTCCATCGCACCAACCGGGTATGATGCCATCCCCGCTACGCAGGTGAACCCCGAGGTGAACATCAGCTCACCCGCGATGTTCACCCAGGTCAGTCAAAATGTGCAGATCAACGGTACGGCCGCAGGCGGAAATGTGGCTAATTACTCTGTTCAGATCGGTGAAGGCATCAACCCAGCTTCGTGGCTGCAAATTGGCAGCGGCACGCGAACAGTAAAAAACGGGGTGCTCGCGGAATGGGACACCGCTGGTTTGAACGGTCTTTATGCCGTCCGCCTGATCGTAATTGACCAGGATCAATCCGTGCGCTCGGCTACCATCCAGGTGACGGTGGATAACACCCCACCCGCAGTGATCATTAACTATCCATCCGCTGATCAAGAGATCACCCCCGTGGATGGCCAGGTGACTTTACTGGCGGACGTACAAGATAATGGCGGTATGCAACAGGTGGAATGGTGGCTGGATGGAAATTTGGTCTCCACTCAAAATGCCGGACCTTACCTCTATCGAATGTCCGCGAGTTCAGGCACGCATCAACTGCGTCTGGTAGCCACAGACAAGGCTGGCAATGAAAACACGACCAATGAAATTGAATTTTCAGTTGTGAAATAAAAGATCATTGAGCAGTCGAACCCAGTAGTGTTCTTAATTCAGACAGATCAGTTAAGATCACATCCGCTCCGGCGCGACGCAGCTCTTTTTCGGTGCCAAAGCCGCATAGCAGACCCACTGTTTGGGCTCCGGCGGCTTTACCGGCCAATATATCCACGGTGGTGTCACCGATCATGAGGCAGTTTTCAGCAGAAAGCCCCATGGATTTGGCAGCGAAATGGATGGGGTGCGGGAAGGGCTTGGTAAACTCACAGGTTTGACTGGTAACCACTTCTTTGAAAAATGTGGATAATTCAAATTGATCGAGAAAACGCCTGGTGGAAATTTCATCACGCGCGCTGACCACGGTAAGCGGGTAGTTCGAATGGCACCAAGACAGCAACTCAACCGCCCCGCGCATCAGTTGAAAAGGCTGGTGGTGCTTCTTGCGGTTCTGAGAAAGGCGACTGTAGATGCGGGCAAAATTATCATCAAGGCTGAGATGATCGAGTAGATGATAGGCGGCGTTCATAGGGGATTCGGTGGTCATCACCAGCCAGCGCGCGAAAGATTGGGGATCACCATTCTTGAACAAGAATCGCAAAGGATGTAAACGCGAAGATAATCTTGAGACCCAGGCATCGTCTGTATCGCTTAAAGTGCCATCGACATCAAAGCATAACCCTTTGATCCGGTTGAAATTAAGCGGCATATTAGTACTCCACCAGTTCTAGATTTGAAAGCACAACCTCGGCGGTGGTCTGGTCAGTGCTGATGAGCCAAAACACATCGCTGCCAGTAAGCCGCATTTCAATCCGCAAGCCATCCGCGGATTGCCAGGAGGCTGAGTCCAACGATTCATCTGCAGAGGCATGCCAACGCAAGTTGCCATAACGTACGCTGTTGGTGAAAAACTCCTGCGCGTCGGCGGGGGTATCCCAGGTGCTTTGCCATACGAATATGTAGTCAGTTTTTTCAGTGTTGCCATAAAAGCCGTATGTATCCCCGCCCCAGCCATCGGCGGCAGTGGTCGCTTCGTCAGGATCAAGTCGGTATCTCGATTCATAACCGGCGGACAAAATCAATCGGCAATACCACTCTCCCATGGTATTGAGGTCCAGTGCCTGCCAGCCCTGACCTAAAATGGAGCTGAAATCGGGGAGATCCACGATCACTGGCTGGTCTTGCGGGTAGCGCTCAGGATGCAGGATCTGTTCAGATGACACGGGCGGGTTCTGATAAGCCTCATCGACGGATCTCCACTTATGCTGGTTATAGAGAGATTTTACGAACTCAAAACCCTGGGTATATGGGAAAAGGAAATCCTGTTTCATGTATTCAGGAGCCGAATCATAAACCGGGCTCTTATAACTGGATTGAAAATCTGATACATCCGCTTTATCAGCGGTGGTGCTATCTCGAAGGAACCAATACTGCTCAGTTAGGGTGGCGTCCCCTTCGACAAGAGCTGAGACCGCCGCACAGTAATCGGTCGCGGTCTCGCAATCTTCATCGTTTAATTTCAACCCATCTTGAAGATCATAGTGTTGATCTTGCAACACGTGAGTGAATTCATGGGAATAGGTCATACGCTCAAGCCCGCCGAAGGCTCCATCCGAGATCACATTCATTTCTTTCGTCTCACTGTCGTAAAAACCAGCGATCTGTTCTGAATAGAGATCCTTGTAAAACTGTGAAAGTTGAAAATCAGCGGGTAACAAGCCCAGCATGCTCAATTCAGCAACATCCGTCACTTCATCCTCGGTGGTGTAATCGGCAAAGAAATCGTTGATCACCACTTCTTTCAACTCGGCATTGCTCATCATCGAACGATCCAATGTTCCCGTCATTTCCAACCCTCGAATGGCAGATACCTGCTCCTGGATCTGATCCATCTGTTTGTCGATGGTCAGGGTTGGAGTGGGCAACACAGTGGGCGCACTGTAAGCCTTTTGTGATTTCAAAAGCCACGCGGCCATGAAAATCAACCCGGCGCTGATGATCAGGCACCCCGAGATGAGGATTGCTAAAAGCGAGAATGAGATTTTTCTTTGCATAATGAAACCCAATCTTTAGCGAAATAATGCCTTGAATATATCACGTTTGACAGTCAGGAGGTTATTTCTTTGATCTTTTCCCGGATGGCCAGGTTGTTCTGATTGGATCGCAATCCCAGGTTGAAAAAGCGCATTGCCCCCTGTGGATCACCGGATTTTAATGAAAGCATGCCTTTCCAATAAAGAGCTTCTTCAGAATCAGGTGTGATCTTTAAAGAAAAATCAAGCATTTGGTTCAGATCTTCCAGGTCACCGGTTTGATAGGCAGCCACCAACGGCCCAAATTGATATCGCAGCATGCGTTGGGGCAGGCCGATTTGACGCGCACTCTTAAAGGCCGCCACCGCGGTTTGATAATCCTGTGAGGCTACCAGGCTGGATCCAAGGTTAAACCATAAATAGGCGTTGCCTGGTTCAATTTTTAACTGTTGTTGAAGTACAAGCGTCGTGCGCCGCAGGTTTTCCACCTCCGGCCAGTCTACCCCAAACAGGTTTTTCACAAGTTCAACCCGGTCTGAAGGGAATAATACAAGGTAGAGATGATTGAATGATTGCCAGGCGTATGCCAGATCATCATAAGAGACCAGGCGGTCAGGTCCGTGATAACTGTCTTGTACCACAAAAAGGCTTTTGCTGTCGTCATAACCAGTCAGGAGCAAATAATGCGCCGCCCAAAGATCATCACCTGGCCAGGCCGCTTTATCTAACTTAAAAGACTCTTCAACGATCACTGGATACCCAGCAGCCAGGAAACGCTTTAGAGTATTGAGGTCGCCACCTACTCTAACCTCTGCCTGCAACCCTGGAACCTGCTGTAAAACATATGCGGCCAATTCATCCGCGTTGACATTCTTATCCTCGCGGGAAGGTTTTATCACCGCCTGAATGGTGTGTTGATCACCCTGCCAACCCCAAAAACGCAATCCCAAGGCCAGGGTGGCGGGTCCGCAGTTGTTCCAATCCTGATAATCTTTCGTTGGATCAAAGGCTGGCGGCTCCAAACGCTGACTGACCGGCAGCGCGGATTGTGTTGTAACAGGTTGAGATTGTCTCTCTTGAGTTATTGGTTCGGTTGATGCAATTTGCAGAATATCCAAGCTCTCTTCAACAGTCAAAGGAGAGGCTTGTGCTGCGGTCGGTAAGTCGCCTACTGGAAACAGGGATCCCCTCACCCACACATTCAGCAGATTTACGCGCTCCTCCACCCCCGGTATGAACGCATAGGCCGCCAGGGCGACGATCAATACTGTACCGGTAATAAGAAGCAAAGAGCGTTTTGTATTACAGTTTTTCATGTTTGATACTGTTACTCCTGAGGTATTGTAGCAGATTTACAACTTAATCGGACTGTTTTTGTATGGTTTACCTTTTATATTTATTGTTATAATCAGCGCCATGAAATATCACGTATGGACTGAAGGCTGCCAGATGAACGTGGCAGATTCCGAAAGGGTGTCTTCCGCGTTGGAGCACCTTGGCTATGAAGCCACCCCGATCATCGAAGAAGCAGACGTGGTGGTGCTGAACACCTGTGTGGTGCGGGCTTCGGCTGAAGAAAAAGCCTACGGCCGCCTGACCACCTTGTGGCCAACCAAGCGCGACCGGCCTGAAATGGTGATCAACCTGATGGGCTGCCTGGTGGGCGTCAAAGACAACCCCAAGCTGCGAAAACGCTTTCCATATGTAGACGTTTTTTCAGCTCCATCTGATCCCGCACCCTTGATCGAATACTTGATCGAACATAACGGACACAGCACCGAACAAGCCGAAACTGTGCGCCGCTATGCCCTCATGGACGGCGACCTGACACTGCCTCACTCCGGCATCGGCCAGCAGGTGATTGGCTGGATTCCGGTGGTGTATGGCTGTTCACATGCCTGTACCTACTGTATCATCCCCTACCGACGCGGAGTCGAGCGCAGCCGTCCGCCTGAAGAGATCCTCAAAGAGGCGCACGCGCTGGCTGCACAGGGTATCAAGGAAGTAACCCTGCTTGGTCAGATCGTGGATCGCTACGGATTGGACCAACCAAACTACCCCAATTTGGCCAGCCTGTTGAAACAGATCAATGCAATTGAGGGCATTGAGCGCATCCGCTTTTTAACCTCCCATCCAAATTGGATGAACGACGAATTGCTGGAGTGCGTGGCCACCCTGCCCAAGGTGATGCCCCATATCGAGATCCCCAACCAGGCCGGAGACGACACCGTGTTGGAGCGCATGAAACGCGGCTATACCGCGGACCAATACCGGCAGCTGGTCCACAAGATCAGGGCGCGCATCCCAGGGGTTTCGATCGCCACGGATATCATCGTGGGCTTCCCCGGCGAAACCGAAACGCAGTTCATGAACACTTACAATCTGCTGGCTGAATTGAAGTTGGATAACGTTCACCTGGCGCGATACTCGGCAAGAGCTGGCACAGTCTCAGAACGCATGCTGGTGGATGATGTCTCAGAAGATGAGAAATGGGAGCGCTTCAGAGCCATCGAGAAGCTGCAGGAAGGCATCTACCGCGACATCCATGCCGCCTACCTGGAGAAAACCGTAAACGTGCTATTTGAGGAAAAGATGAAAACTCGCTGGAAAGGCCGCACTCCCAACAACAAGTTGGTGTTTGCTGAAAGCGAAGAGAACCTGGCCGGTCAGGTCAGATCGGTGCGCATTTTTTGGACAGGTCCCTGGTCCATGATCGGCACGCTTGCCCCCCAATCGTGAGAAAACTCTTGATCTTCCTCGTTTCGGTGATCCTGATCGCGGCCATGGTGGCCGGTTACTTTTTGTTTCTGTCCCCCACACGCAGAAACATTGGGACAGCCTTCGTCATTCCGTGGATCCGTAATTCACAGGCACATCCAGATTGGGCGGTTCAGGCGCTGACTCAATGCGACAACGCGCCTTTCATATTGCCCACCAGTGGCTTGATCGGTTACCTCTGGGATGATTCCTTTAAGATCGGTCACCGCCATCAGGGGATCGACGTGTTTGCTGGCACAGATATCGGCGTCACTCCGATCTACGCGGTTTACGATGGATACTTGACACGCCTGCCTGATTGGAAATCCACCCTCATTGTGAGAATTCCGTCTGACCCATTACAGACCGGCCGCCAGATCTGGACGTATTACACCCACATGGCTGACCCACAAGGCAATTCATTGATCGCCATGGAATTTCCAGCCGGCACACAGGAAGAATTTATCAAAGCAGGAACTCTCTTGGGTTATCAAGGAGATTACTCCGGTGATCCAAATAACCCGGTGGGGGTTCATCTGCACTTTTCCATCGTCAAAGATGATGGAACCGGTCATTTTCTTAACGAGTTGGACATAAACAATACCCTCGATCCATCCCCTTATTTTGGATTACCCCTTAACAGCAACGACCGGCCGACTTTTCCAATCAAGTGCCCATAAAAGCTCCTTTTTCAAAGAACTTTGATTTTTAGCTTATGCTATACTGAATACAAATGAGGCTTGGTGTTGTTGCCTTCATAGATTTGGGTAATTATTACGTTGGTTGCCGTTTTAAACATTATTTTGTCATCTAACACAGGTGTGGAACTGAAGAATCAACAGAGGGCTGCCATGGATCAAGATATCACCCGCTCTTCACTTGAAATCCTTTTTTCGATCAGCCGAGAACTGGCTACCACTCTTGAACTGCGTAAAGTACTGACCAACATTCTCAGTTTATCCACCAAAAATATCAACGCTGAACGCGCCAGCCTAATCGTACTGGATGAGACCGGCCGTCCTTTGGATGCGGCCATTATCTACCATGGGGCGCTCATCCCTCACACCATGGAACAGATGCGGGATGTGGTTAGTTCTGGTTTGGCAGGCTGGGTGCTGAAAAATCGAAAGTTGGCCCTGGTCAACAACACCCAACAAGACGACCGTTGGTTGGTACGCCCGAATCAAGAGATCGTCGACCCAGCCCGCTCAGCGCTGTGCCTGCCCCTGATGGCACAAGACACCCTGGTGGGTGTGTTGACCATCGTCCATAACAACGTCAACTTCTTTACCCAAGGGCATGTGGCCTTACAACAAGCCATCGCCGACATGGCCGGCATCGCCATCCGCAACGCGCGGCTGTATCAAGAAGTGCAAAACGCCCATCATCGATATCGCGATTTGTTTGAAGACAGCATTGACCCCATTTTTATCACAACCATGGATGGCAAGATCGTGGAAGTCAATCAAAAAGCCATCACGGTCACCCGCAACCCTGAGAAATATATCATCGGACAATCCATTCTTAGTTTTCAAGAACTGCCGGCCAACCTCAGCAGCGGTCTATTTGAACAGATCGAAAAGAATGAATCCCAGATTTACGAAGCTTTTTTATTATGCACTGACGCGGATAAAATTCCCATCGAAGCGCACGTTTCCACCATCAACCTGTTGGGAATGCGTTCTTTGCAGTGGATCTTTCGCGACATCAGCGAACGCAAGAAGTTGGACCTGCTGCGCGAAGACCTTTCCGCAATGATCTATCACGATCTGCGTTCTCCGTTGGCCAACATCATCTCGAGCCTGGAGTTGATGAAAGGCAATGAGGCGGCCAGCAAGGATCCTTCCATGCAACAGTTGTGGGAAATCAGCAACCGGGCTACAGAGCGCATGCAGCGCTTGATCAGTTCACTGCTGGATATCAACCGTCTGGAAGCCGGTCAACCCATCACCAATAAAAAAATGACGGACGTGGAAGACCTGGTGAACGATGCGATCGAGATCCTTCAGCCAGTGGCAACCAGCAAGGAAGTAATTATTGAGAAGATGGTCTTCAGCCATATCCCGCCTGTTCTGGTTGACCCGGATATGATCCGGCGTGTCTTGACCAATCTCTTGGAGAACGCCATTAAGTTTTCCACACAGGGAGACAAAACCGCTATCGGCGCCAAGGCCAACAGTGAGCAAGTCACTTTATGGGTTGAAGATCACGGCCCGGGCATCCCTGAAGAGGCGTTGGAGCGGATCTTCAATAAATTCGTTAGGCTGCATGGTAATGGCATCGCAAAGGGGCTTGGATTAGGCCTGGCGTTTTGCCGCATCGCGGTCCAATCTCACGGTGGTAAAATTTGGGTAGAAAATATCTCTGAAGGCGGTTCACGCTTCATTTTGACCTTGCCGATCAAGAAAGATTAAGTTCTCTCTACACGAGGAGCCTTCATGCAAGAAATCGCAACGCATGTTTATATCGAAAATTCATACCCAGGGGTTACCTTAGGGGTCATTGATTGGCCGCATGGACAGGTCTTCATTGACGCCCCCCTGCGACCTGATGACATCAGGCTATGGCGCTCGACTCTGGCGAACATGAATCCCAGCAGTGACCGTTTGTTGATCAATCTGGATGAACATTACGACCGCACCATTGGCGCCCGCCAGGTGGAATGCGTGGTGACCGGGCAAGAAAAAATGGGACAGCTTTTCAGAGACCGACCTGTGACCTTTAAATCGCAAACAGTTGAAACCGGCGCCGAATGGGAGCTGCAGAACGGGCTTGGCAGCATCCGCTGGGCGCCGCCTGATATCTCATTCAGTCACCAACTTGAACTCAACTGGGATAATCATCCCATCTTGCTCACCTACCAACCCGGACCAGCCATCTGCTCGATCTGGGTGGAACTGCCCCATCAAAAAGTCGTTTTTGTGGGCGATACCATCGTGCCCGCAGCACCTCCTTTTCTGGCAAACGCCGACCTTCCCGCCTGGAAAGTAGCCCTTAACACTTTACTATCTCCAAAATATAAAGAGTACAGCATCATCTCAGGCCGCGGCGGACTGGTTGAGCACACAGCCATTAAAGATCAGATCAAGTTCCTGGAGAAGGTGGAACACCAACTCTCGAAACTGGTGGATAAAAAGAACTCGCTGACCGAGATCGAAAAAGCCGCGCTTATTTTGGTGAAAAACTTCGATTCCAGCGATGACCGGCTCTCACATCACGTATTACGCCTCACCTGGGGTCTTCAACAATATCTAAAACTACACCCTGATCTCGAAGCCGCTGTCTGAACCCAGCATTTATTGTGACTGATAACCTTTCCTCGTTGATGCTACAAATCCTGCAGCGCCTGCAGGAGTATTACGGCACACCCACCTGGCGCAACCCGCTGCCCGCGGTGGATGAACTGGTGTCCACCATCCTTTCTCAAAATACCAACGATCGCAACCGCGACCAGGCTTTTGATGCTTTGAAAGCCCGTTTCAAGACCTGGCAGGAGGTACGCCTGGCCCCAGAGGAGCAGATCATTGAGGCCATCCGCCCGGCAGGGTTGGCCAACCAGAAGGGACCGCGCATCAAGGCAGTCTTGAATGAGATCTTCGCCGAAAGGGGCAGCCTTGAGCTGGATTTCTTGGCAGATCTACCACTCGAAGAAGCCCGCCAGTGGCTGCTCAAATTCAAGGGGGTTGGACGCAAAACTGCCGCTATTGTGCTGCAATTCTCATTGAACCGGCCGGCCTTTCCAGTGGATACACATATTTTTCGGGTCAGCGGAAGGCTGGGGATCAGACCCGCAAAGATGAATGTCGAAGCCACCCACGACCTGATGGAAAGCCTGATCGATCCAAAAGATTATTACGCGGCACACCTGAACCTGATCCGACTGGGACGAGAGATCTGCCACGCCGGCAAACCGGAATGCGACCTCTGCCCTCTCAATCCTCTTTGCCCCCATTATTTGACAATAAACTCCAAGTCATAACAAAAACACACCTCATCCGGTATAATCCACCTTCATGACCGAAATGTGGCTCATTCGTCACGGACAAACCGATTGGAACCTGGCCCGCCGTTATCAGGGCCAATCAGATATTCCCCTTAACCCCACCGGCATCCACCAGGCTCGCCAATGCGCGCAAAAACTGGCAGAGATCCAGTTTGAGGCTGTATATGCCAGTGACCTGCAGCGTGCCTACCAAACCGCTCAGATCATCGCTGAGCCTCACGGACTCGCTGTGAAAACTGATCCAAGGTTACGAGAAATTTGCATGGGGGTCTGGGAAGGCCTGGTTTTTGATGATGTGCAGGCGAAATTTGGGGACGATCTAATGGAAAAGCCGCACGACCCGACGCAACCACGCGCTGAAGGGGGAGAATCCGTATTGCAAGTGGCACAACGCATGTCCGCTGCGGCGGATGAAATTGCCGCACTTCACCCAAACGGCAAGGTTCTGCTGGTTTCGCACGGCCTGGCCGTGGCGGTTTTATTCTGCCTGGCAAAAGATATTTCGATCGCTCAGGCCAATCAACATATCCCCGACAACACGGCAGCCCTTCAAATCCTCTGGCCAAAAATCTGATCTCCTCCAACAAAACGAATCATTACAAATTACCCACCAATTTAGAACATTTTTACTAAAACTATTGACATTTAGAATTATTGTTCTATAATGTGTGTATTGAATGCTGTATTCGCTTCGTACATAATCAGGAGGAACTGACATGAACCTAACCAATACCCGCTCGTTGTTCCACAATCCGCTGCAAAACCTGGCCAAAACTCGCGTTCGATCAGCAACCGTATACGCCGCGATCATCATTGCAGCCATGATCGCCTTTGAGGCAGTCAACTACGGCACGACCAGTTATGCTTTACGCGACTTGTTGGGTGACCTGCGCTTTGCGGGAATCCCCTGGGCCACCCTGCTGGCTTTTGCTTTCTGCGGCATTGATTTTGCCGGCATCGCCCGCCTGATCACCCAAAACGGGCGTGAAGAAAATCCCAAATCCTCATGGTACCTGTTCGGCGCCTGGCTGCTGGCCGCGACCTTTAATGCCGCCCTGACCTGGTGGGGAGTCTCCATCGCCATCGCATCTCATTCCACAGTCAGCGCCGCCATGGTCAGCACTAAAACCCTCACCACCGTGATCCCTGTCTTGGTGGCCATCATGGTTTGGGTGATCCGCATCTTGATCATCGGTTCCTTGTCAAGCGCGTTGGAAAAGATGAGTTCCACCAAACGCAGCCCCGTCGCAACACGCCCTCTTGGCAATCTGAATGGCAGTCGTGAACATCAATCCCAACGGCCGGCCGCCACCCTGCATCGCATCACGCCTTCCAGCCGCCCATCCAACTCAGTGGCCGCTTCAGCCCGAATGGAACCCACTTATCACAAATTTGACGCGCCTTCCGGCGAGAGATCTTCAAGAAACCTCTAATCCACACACAAAAAAGTACCGGGTGATCAGTCTCACCCGGTACTTTCTATTATTCCTGGTCTTTCATGACGTAACCAACCCCGCGCACAGTGTAGATCAGGCGCGCCTCCCCTTTAGCCTCCAGTTTCTCACGCAAATAACGGATGTAAACATCCAACACGTTGCTCTCACCACCAAAATCATATCCCCATACACGGTCAAAGATCACCTCACGCGTCAACACCTGACGTGGATGCCGAATGAAGAATTCCAACAGATCGTATTCCTTGGCTGTCAGATGGATCACCCTGCCATTGCGCATGGCCTGGCGGGTGGATGTATCTAAAACCAGGTCATTGAAGCTGTGGATGGGCGATTGGTCCATGCGGGTGCGGCGAAGGAGTGCCCTGATGCGAGCTAAAAGTTCATCACTCTGATAAGGCTTGACCATGTAGTCATCCGCGCCGGCATCCAAACCCAACACGCGGTCTTGCGTGGCCTCTTTGCCTGTCAGCATCATGATTGGCAAGGAGCTTAGGGCGCGGATGCGTCTGCAGACTTCAATCCCATCCATGCCAGGCAGAAGCCAATCTAAAACGACCACATCAGGATGGCTCTGGGAAAATTTCTCAATCCCTGAAGCGCCATCCTCAGCCACCTCCACCTCGTACCCCTCAAAGAGCAGAGCCCTTTTGATCAGATCAGAATATTGTTGGTCATCTTCGATGAGCAGGATCTTTGCCATGATTTCCCTCCATGCCGGGTCAGGTTACCGATAAAACGCGCTTAAAATCAGTTTAATTATTGCACACTTTTCTTGAAACGTACCTGATTAATTGACTCCGGATCGTGAAATTTTTATACCACAACAAGGTTATAATTCCCACATGGAAACCTCGCCCCTTCCGCCGCCTGTGTGGATCAACTCAACCCGGTCCTTAGAGCAAGTATGCCAAACCATCAACCGCGAGCCACGCCTCGCCGTAGACACAGAATCCAACAGCCTGTTTGCATATAAAGAGAAGGTTTGCCTGGTCCAAATTTCCACTCCTATCCAAGATTACGTGATCGACCCTTTTACTTGTGTGGATCTCAGCGCCTTGGGACACATTTTTAGCAACCCCAAGCAGGAGAAAATTTTTCACGCTTCAGAATACGACCTGATCTGTTTAAAACGCGATTATGGTTTTACTTTTGCCAATATTTTTGACACCATGGTCGCCGCCCGCATCCTCGGGATGGAAGCAGTGGGTCTGGGATCCCTGCTGTTGAAGTATTTTGACATTCTGCTGGATAAAAAATATCAGCGCGCCAATTGGGGCATGCGCCCCTTGCCGCCTGAGATGCTGGATTACGCCCGGCTGGATACCCATTACCTTTTCGGTTTACGTGACGCACTCGAAACGGAATTAATAACACACGATTTGCTTGATCTGGCTCACGAAGACTTCCTTACGGCCTGCAAAGCCCAGGCACATGAAAATGGTAACCACAATCACGAATGCTGGCGTGTGGCCGGCTCTAATCACATGGACGCCAGGCAGGCTACGGTCTTAAATGAGTTGTGTCTTTATCGCGATGAGCAGGCCAGAAAGGCGGATCTGCCATTGTTCAAGGTTTTATCCAATGAGCTGCTTTTTGAAATCAGCAAACAGAAACCTTCATCGCTTGACGATCTGAGAACGATCCCCCGCTGTTCTGATAAGATCATCCAACGCCATGGAGAGAACTTACTCAAAGCGGCTGCCCGTGGAGAACAAGCTCCATTGATCACCAGACAAAGAAACCAGCGGCCAGATGAAGCATTTCTAGCCAGAGTGGATCGATTAAAAGAAATGCGAAAACTGACCGCCAAGGAATTGAAAGTCGAATCAGATGTGGTTCTTCCCAGAGAACTGCTGGACCGACTGGCAGCGATGAACCCAAAGACGAAAACGGAGCTAAAAAAGGTGTTGCATGATGCCCCGGTAAGATATCAAAAATTCGGAAACCTGATCTTGAAAACCTTAAAATCACAGGAGAAAACATGAAAATCACTTTTGATGGTGCCGCTCAGACCGTTACCGGATCAAAACATTTGATCGAAGTGAATGGCAGAAAACTACTCCTTGATTGCGGCTTGTTTCAAGGCAAACGCAGTGAAAGTTACGAGAAAAACCAAAACTTTGAGTTCGATCCTGCCAGCATTGATGCGGTGATCCTTTCACACGCGCACATCGACCACAGCGGCAACTTGCCCAACCTGGTAAAAAACGGATTCCGCGGCTCGATCTTTGCCACCCCGCCGACCGTCACTTTGGGTGATATCATGCTGCAAGACGCCGCACATATCCAGGAACAAGACATCTTTTATGTTAACAAAAAAAGGCAATCCCGCGGTGAGCCGCCACTCGAACCACTCTATACCATAGCTGACGCCGTGGAAGCCATCGAGCGTTATTACCCGGTGAAATACGAAGAGGCTTTCTCTCCCATCCCCGGGGTGACTGTACGGTTTTTTGATGCCGGGCATATTTTGGGGTCCGCCGCCATTCGGCTGGATGTGGTGGAGAACGGCAGCAAAAAAAGTCTGTGGTTCTCAGGGGATATCGGCCGACGCGGCTTGCCTCTACTGCCTGACCCGGTGCTGCCATCCGATGTGGATTACCTGATGATGGAATGCACCTATGGCGATGAAAATCACGATAGTGTGGATTCAGCTTACCAGGATTTTAAAGAGATTGTTCTCAAAACAATCAAGCGCAGCGGTAAAGTGATCATCCCCGCTTTCGCGGTTGGCCGCACCCAGGAGATCATCTATTTCTTAAACCAGATGGTGGCAGAAAAGGCGATGAAATCCCTTCCAGTTTACGTGGACAGCCCACTCGCAGTGGCCGCGTCCAAGATTTTCAAGCAATATCCTGAATATTTTGATGAAGAAACTTTCGATTTTATCCGCAAAGAGAAACATCCCGCGCTTGAATTTCAAGGGCTGCGCTTTGTCAGCAGCGTGGAAGAATCCAAGTCTCTGAACGACATGAAGGGCCCGATGGTGATCATCTCGGCTTCAGGCATGGCCGAGGCCGGGCGAATTCTGCATCACCTAAAAAACAACATCGAGGATAAATCCAATACCGTGCTGATCGTGGGTTGGCAGGCGCCCAACACCCTGGGTCGCCGTTTGGTGGATCGAGATCCCAAGGTGCGCATTTTTGGAGAGGAGTACTCCCTGATGGCAGAAGTTAAAACCATCAACGGACTATCTGCCCACGCAGGCCAGGACTTTTTATTGAAATATGCGGGAGCCGTCAAGGGCCGGGTAAAAAAGGTCTTTCTGGTTCACGGTGAGCAAGACGCTGCCACCGCTTTCCAGGCAAAACTGAAAGAAGCTGGTATCGGACCAGTGGAATATCCACTCTATCAGCAACAGGTCGAAATTTAATTTTTTCGAGTATAATTTTAGCTCTCGGAGAGGTGCCAGAGTGGTTGAATGGGGCGGTCTCGAAAACCGTTGTGGCTCTCGTGGTCACCGTGGGTTCGAATCCCACCCTCTCCGCCAAA
>CAYYRU010000043.1:0-24211 GCA_964474095.1 uncultured Anaerolinea sp. | reverse complement strand
TAACTTGTTCCTCATCCCCTGCAGTTTCAGCAGAAACCCAATGCGCGTTCCAACACCCTCCAAAACTGCTGGAGACTAACTGTTCCTCATCCCCTACAGTTTCAGCAGAAACCGAAAGCGCATTCCAACACCCCCCAAAACTAATGGGGATGCATGTTTCTGTTTACCCACATCATATGCTTTATACCCATCTCAGAAACCGGTTACAATCTGGTTATAATTACCAGATCACAGATTATTAAAGGTTGCCTTTATGCAAAACGATAAACAAGTCATCTTTTCCCTCGTCAAGGTCGGACGGGTTCACCAGCCCAACAACAAGCAGGTGCTGCGCGACATCTCTCTCGGGTTTTACTATGGCGCCAAGATCGGTGTGCTGGGGCTCAACGGCGCCGGTAAAAGCTCCCTGCTGAAGATCATTGCTGGAAAAGACGACGGCTACACCGGCGAAATGGTCTTTTCTCCCGGCTACTCGGTGGGCATGCTTGACCAGGAACCCCAGCTGGATGAGTCCAAGACCGTCCAGCAGGTAGTGGAAGAAGCCGTGCAATCGCTGGTGGATACCCTCAAACGCTATGACGAGGTCAACAACCAGTTCGCCGAACCGGATGCCGATTTCGATGCCCTGCTGGTAGAACAAGCCAAACTGCAGGAAGAGATTGAAAAACGCGACGGTTGGACCCTGCAGAACCGCCTTGATGTCGCCATGGACGCCTTGCGCTGCCCGCCCGGCGACGCCCCGGTGAAAAACCTCTCCGGTGGCGAACGCCGCCGCGTGGCCCTCACCCGCCTGCTGCTCACTGAACCGGATATATTACTTCTCGACGAGCCCACCAACCACCTGGACGCCGAATCCGTGGCCTGGTTGGAAAAGCACTTGCAGCAATACAAGGGCACTGTCATTGCCGTTACCCACGACCGCTACTTCCTCGATAACGTGGCCGGCTGGATCCTCGAATTGGATCGCGGCTTCGGCATCCCCTGGCAGGGCAATTACTCCTCATGGCTGGAACAGAAGGAAGATCGACTACGCCGTGAAGAAAAATCAGAGTCCAAACGCCTCAAAACCCTTGACCGCGAACTGGAATGGATCCGCATGAGTCCAAAGGCGCGCCAGTCCAAAGGCAAGGCACGCTACACCGCCTATGACAACCTGCTCTCACAGGAAGCCGAAACACAACGCGAAAATCTTGAGATCTACATCCCGCCCGGTCCACGCCTCGGTGGAAAAGTCATCAACTTCAATAAAGTCTCCAAAGCCTATGGCGACCGGTTGCTGCTCGATAAAATGGAAATCAGCATCCCCGCCGGCAGTATCGTGGGTGTCATCGGCCCTAACGGTGCCGGCAAGACCACCTTTTTAAGACTCATCACCGGGCAGGAGAAACCCGACCAGGGAGAGATCGAGATCGGACAGACCGTCAAGCTCACCTACGTGGATCAGAGCCGTGCCGCCCTCGACCCTGAGAAAACTGTCTGGGAGGAGATCACCGGCGGTGAAGAGAACATCCTTCTGGGCGGAATCAAACGCAATTCACGTGCCTACGTCAGCGCCTTTAATTTCCAGGGGACCGACCAGCAAAAAAAGGTCGGCACCCTCTCAGGCGGTGAACGCAACCGAGTGCACCTTGCCAAAATGCTCAAGGAACAGGGCAACGTCATTCTGCTGGATGAGCCCACCAATGACCTGGATGTCAACACTCTGCGCGCGCTGGAAGAAGCCCTCGAAAACTACGCCGGCTGCGCTGTGGTGGTGTCGCATGATCGCTGGTTCCTTGACCGCATTGCCACTCACATCCTGGCTTTTGAAGATGACAGCACTGTTTGGTGGCAGCCTGGCAACTGGAGCGATTACGAAGCCGACCGCAAGAAACGCCTAGGCATCGCCGCGGATACGCCTCACCGATATAAATACCGCAAATTGTCCCAGTAGAAGCACTCCTCACGGGTTCCCAAGAAACCCCAAATTGATGTAGGGGCACCCCTCGCGGGTGCCCAATATGATTTCGTTTCGATAGACTCTTGACAAATACCCTTTCTAGAACTAAAATTCTAATCCCGGGTGGGTTGTTGCATTAATCTCGAATTTGGGTTGATTCGATTTATTCGAACCCGCATTTTTCATCCATATTTGATTCAGGAACCAATCTCATGAGCCTTATTCACATTCAAGATTTAACCAAGCATTTTAAGGTGCTGAATCGTCGTGAAGGATTACGCGGCGCGTTCAAAGATCTGTTCTCCGGCAATTACCGCACCGTCAAAGCCGTGGATGGTATCTCTTACGACATCGAACCTGGAGAGATCGTCGGCTACATCGGCCCAAACGGCGCGGGCAAATCCACCACCATCAAGATGATGACCGGCATCCTCAAACCCACCGGCGGCACCCTGCTGGTGAACGGACGTTCTCCTTACGAAAACCGCATCCGCCAGGCCCAGATCATGGGTGTGGTTTTTGGCCAACGCACACAGCTCTGGTGGGATTTACCAGTGATCGAATCCTTCAAGATCCTCAAAGAAATTTACAAGGTGGATCAGAAAACCTACGATAACCACATGGGCATGTTCAATGAGTTGGTTGGGTTAAAAAACCTTTACAGCCAGCAAGTGCGCACCCTGTCACTCGGGCAGCGCATGCTCTGTGACATCTCGGCCTCCTTTTTACACAACCCCCAGGTGGTTTTTCTGGATGAACCCACCATCGGTCTCGACATCTCCATCAAGGGCAAGATCCGTTCGGTCATCAAGGAGTTGAACGAAAAGAACAAGACCACCATCATCCTCACCACCCACGACCTGGGGGATGTGGAAGCCCTATGCCATCGCATCATCATCATTGACAAGGGCAGGATCCTGTATGACGGAGATATTAAGCGCGTCACTGCTCTCTTTGGCGCCTATCGCACGATAAAAATACAGATCGATGATTTTAACGATCAAACCCTTTCGCAACTGACCTCTCAGCTTGAAGCCAAATTTGGCAAAGACAAGGGTATCGTAGTTGCCGAAAACGAGGAATTTTGGACGGATATCACCATCGACCAGGCGCGCACTCACCTTTCAGATGTGCTCGGTTTTGTCATGAAAAACTTCAAGGTCGAGGATGTCAAGATTGTTGAGATCTCGATGGAAAATGTGGTGAAACGTGTCTATGATGGAGCGCTAAAATGAAAGCCCTGCGTGCTTATTTAGCAGTCGCGCGCGGCAGCTTCATGGTCGGGATCGTTTACCGTTTTGGCTTCTTGTTTAACATCTTCGGTAACGTTCTTTACATGGTTGTGGTCTACTTCTTATGGCACAGCATCTATGGGACTGCTGAAACCCTGCGCGGATTAACCTTCAACGAGACCTTCACCTATGTTGCCCTGGGTAGTGCCGTCTTTATCCTGTTAAAAACCTATGCGGATTGGCAGATCTCATATGAGATACGCGAAGGTCTGGTTACAAACTATCTCACCAAACCCATTGATTACGAGCTCTACAATCTGGCCAGTAGTCTGGGTGGCAGTTTGGTTAACCTGGCCGCCATCACCCTGCCAACCGTATTAATGCTTACATTGGTTTTCAAAGTGCCTATTCTCATTGGGCCGGGTCTGTTCCTTTTTCCGATCAGCCTACTGCTGGCTTTCTTGATCAGTTTTAATTTTGATTACATTGTGGGTACGGCCTGTTTCTATAGTGAATCCATATGGGGTATCAGCATTACCAAAGAGATCTTGATCTCGGTGATGTCAGGTGCTCTCATCCCGTTGCAGTTCTTCCCGGCGGTCGTGCAAAAGATCCTCATGCTGCTGCCATTTCAGGCCATTTACTATACCCCGCTCATGATGATCACCCGGCCCCAGCAAGCCTGGAAGGAATTGTTGATCATGCTGGCAGTGCAGTTGTTGTGGTTCATCGCCACCTATCTGCTTTCACGCTTGTTCTTCAGCAAGGCCATCAAGGTTTTGCGCGTGGCAGGAGGATAACATGCGCTCAATCTTCGAATATGCTCGCCTGTACTTCATCATTGAAGCGCAATACATCAAAGCCCGCATGCAGTATCGGGCTGACTTTCTCATCAGTTCCATTGGCATGTTCTTCAGCAGCCTGGCGACCTTGTGCGTTTTTTGGGTGATCTTCGATTCCATCCCCTCGCTGGCTGGATGGAGTTTCATGCAAATGGTGTTCATCTACGCCTTTTATATGATCGCCATCTCACCCATGCAGATCTTGTTTGATCATATCTGGCAGCTGCGTTTTCACGTGCAGCAGGGATCCTTCCTTAAGTATTATTTTCGCCCCCTGAACATGCTTTTTTACTATCTGTCAGAGATGTTTGATCTCAAAGGTTTGACCCAGCTGGCAGTCGGCATCTTCTTGTTGGTCTATGCCTCCATTAAACTGGGTATTGTATGGAGCTTCTTGAAGATCGTGCTGCTGCTGGTCACCCTTTTCTGTTCTTCGCTGGTGCTCATCTCCCTGGCGCTGATGGCCGCCTGTGCCTGCTTTTGGGTGGTCAATTCCTATCCCGTCTTGGGCCTGGCCTGGAAACTGCGTGAGTTCGCGCCTTACCCCATGAACATCTTCGATGGGTTCTTCAGGTTCATCTTCACCTACATTTTGCCCATCGGATTTATTGCCTTCTATCCGTCCTTGTTCTTTGTGGCACCCCAATCCATTTCACCCTTCGTCTACTTCTTCCCAATTATCGGAATTGGGCTGTTCATCCTGGCCTACCGGGTCTGGCTGTTGGGAGTCAACAGTTACACCGGAACTGGATCTTAAATATTGGTTACGGTTGATAAAAACCTGCCGGGCTTGGCAACCAGGCAGGTTTTTTAGATCACTCAGGGTCTTTCAGATATATCCTTGATCGTCAGCAACATCTTGCGTTCCATGATAAACGACATCGGTCGGATGATTTCCCAAAAGCCACCAGCCATGTTGGTGCTGGTACGCGTGATCAGTCTCGTAGTGCCGTCTGCCTGTGGAACCAGGACAAACTGCCAGGTTTCGACCCATTTATCACCTTCCTTGTGACCAAAGATGACCGCCTGGTTGGGGAGCAATCTGGCAACAAGATAGGGTGGAGGAGCGAAATCACCCGCGCACATCTTCATCTCATCGCCTACTTTCAGATCATGCCACTCAGGATGAATTGTTTCGTCTTTGGCCATCTTGCAGCCAAAGGTTCTTTCCAGCCAGGTATAGCTGTACATACCGCTTTTATCAGCACCCATTTGCAGAATCCATGGGTAGATCTTTTCCACCGGAGCATTGATGGTAACTGCCCGATTGGCTACTCGTACGGGATTATCGAAAAGATCATCTCCTGGAAGTGTAGTAGTCCGTTCGTCGACTTTTGTTCCCCATCGATCCATCCACGGAGTTAATAGGATTGCCAGAAGTATCAATAAAAACAACAACCCTATAATAATTCCAACAGTAATCAAAATATTCTTCATATATATCCTCTTTATTGATATTCTATTAAACCAGGTGATAAGTATTTTTGCAAAATGTTAAACCCATTATTGTCAAAATGATTCGCATAAAGAGGAATTTGCTGCTAATTGTAGTTAAATAAAACAGAACACCTTATTTTAAGGTGTTCTGTCCTGTCACTCTACCACGCTTACTCTTTTCGAAACCTTAATGCCGCTAGAGCAAAAAATAAGATGCCATATCCAAGAAGTGCAGCAACCGGCAGCAACACGGAGGTGAATCCTTGCCCCCGGACAAGTATATTGTTGAATCCATCCATGCTCCACGCCAGTGGTGAAACGTGCCCGATGGTCTGAAAGGTCTTTCCGGTCACCTCGAGAGGTACCCACGCACCACCGAAAGCAGAAAGCACGAACATGGCAATTAAGGAAAAGGATATCCCCTGCTCTTCACCTTTTGCAATCACCCCGATCAACAGTCCAAGTGCGGCGATGCATAAAACCGAAGCCAGTGACAAAATAATCGTGGCGCCGAGTTGAGTATGATAATCAAGTTTCAAAACCAGATCACCAAAAACGATCAGAATTATAAACTGAAGCAAAAGTGTAAATACGATTGCAAAGTAATGCCCGAGAAGGATCTTCACTCGAGTGGTGGCGGTTGTCATCATTCGCTGCAAACAACGGCTCTTACGTTCCATAATGATGATTTGCGCGCAGGTCAGCAGACCTGCCACGGCAAATTGCAGGATCATGGCAGGAGAACTATGAGCATACGAAGACTGCTGGCCAGATAACTCTATTACCGTCGAATTTATTGAAGAAGTTTGGTTCATCACCAATTGCACTGGAGGGTTCTTCCAAGCTTTGAGTGCATCAGCGAGGACAGTATCAAAAACATCTCCACCATCTGGGGCGATGGTTTGCGCAACATGGATAGCGCTCAAAAGCCGGCTGACCTGTGTACCAATTTCTGTTTGTGCGGTTAATCCGTTTGTGGAAGTGGTATCCGCATAGAGCGTTACTTTTGCAGGAGAATCCGCAATCAGATTACTTCCATAGCCGGATGGGATGATCATCACTGCGGCATGCTTCTCCTTTTCCAGCTGTTTCATCAGGTCGTCTTCATTAGTTCCCTCGACAATTTTTACAACCGTGGATTCATCCAACAGCTTGACCAGATCTTGTGAGACCTCTGATCGTCTATCAAGGTTTAGGTAACCCACAGACAAACGGCTGTCTTTGTCCGCATCATATGTGCCTGAAAAAGCCAAGCCAAACAGAAAAGTAAAAGCGATTGGCATGATCAACATGAATAAAAAACTCTTGAAATCACGCAGTAGCTGTTTCACATCTTTAGCAATAATGGTTAATATGGATTCCATGACCAACTCCTCTACCGGTTCGATCCAATAGGTCAGGCGTAACGTTTTTGAAAACGCCATACCCCGATCACGAAGAAAACAACACTCATGGCGATGAGTACCAGAAAAGTGGGAAGTACCTTGGAAAGGGTAGCCCCGTTCATTGAAGATAACATAGCTTTTGCCGCCCAGCCCTGGGGAACCAGAAGGGGAACAATTCCAAATTGGGTGCTTTCATAGTTTCCGGTAAAGATATTGATCATACCCAACATACCGGTGACGGTTAACAAGCCTCCGAAGATGATTCCGCTTTGCTTGGTATTTTTAAGCAACGAACAAATTAAAATTCCAAAAGCGGCTGCTGGGCAAACTGTCCCTAAAACCACCAAGACCGTCATCGGGAATGAACCCCATTGAATCCCAAAAAGTAATCTCGCGGCAACCATTAAAACGATAACCTGAATTAACACGGTCATGCCAACCGAGAGCATTTTTCCTGTCAAAACCTCACGTTGAGAGGTGGGTGTTGAAAAAAGACGTTTGAGAGTTCCATCTTCATCTTCGTGAAGAATGGAATTGGCAGTGTTTACTCCGGTGAAGAACGCATAGAAAATCATCATTCCACCCATGATCGGACCGACCATGGCAAGTAATGGGTTGGTGGCGTCCTTCGATGGCGGCATTTTTGAATCAATCAGTGAACGAGAGTTATATGAATCGTGGGAGAGTTCATGGTAGGTAGATATCAAATTACCCACTTGCTCAAAAGCGATCTTGCCACTGGTTGCCTGTTTAAGACCTTCAATGAGCGTGATCTTCATGCCCGCGTAAGCATCCACGAATTGGTTTACGATGGAAGAAACGATTTGTGGACCAATAGTCAAGGTTGGATCTTTGTAAAACTCGATCTCCCCTGTTTTACTGGGATTTGAAAAAGACTCTGAAAAATCGGACGGGATGATCAATGCAACAGCCGCTTTTTGAGTATCCACCGCTTGCCGGGCTATGTCGGCATCAGTTTCTAGAGAAACCTCCATAACACTAGCCAGATCTTTGCTTAGCAAAGACTTGGTCAATTCTTCTCCGAGGTTCCCTGTCTGGCTGGTACCTTGATCCAGGTTAACGATGATCACTTTGGAGGCCGTAATGCTTGGTTCGCCTTTATCCTTTTGGGCAATATTGCCAAACATCACAAAAAAAATACCGGTCACCAACAAGGGGATCACGAACATGAAAACTACGGCGAAGGCGCTACGAAAGGAACGTGTAATATCTTTTATTGCAATCGTAATGGGTTTCATGATTACCCCTTTTCTGAATCACGAAGCGCCCGGCCGGTAAGGTGCAGGAACACGGTCTCAAGGTTCGGTTCTTGAATATCAACTGAAGTAATACGCACATTCCTCGCAGCCGCACTCTCAAACAATCTCGGCAAAACATTATTCGAATCATCCGCTAACAGAACTAATTGGGAATCCTCACGGGTTAAACTGGAAACACCCTTAAGACCCTTCCAATCATCCATCATTTGATCAGGTTCAGCGTTAATGGTTAAAGTGATCCGGGTTTGTTGCCCGACCATTTTGATCAGTTCATCATGTGTTCCATTGGCGATCAATTTGCCGTGATCCATAATGGCAATGCGATCGGAGAGTTCCTGGGCCTCTTCCATATAATGGGTGGTATAAAGCACGGTCATGCCCTGTTTACGCAAATCTAAAACGCCATCCAAAATGCTGCGCCGACTCTGCGGATCGATGCCCACGGTGGGTTCATCCATATAGATCACCTTTGGTTTATGCAGCAGGGCAACCCCAATGTTCACGCGGCGTTTCATGCCACCGGAATATTTCCCAACCCGATCGTTGGCCCGATCGGTTAATCCGATCAGTTCAAGCACTTCAGTAACTCTGGTTTTTAAGCTGTCGCTTTTCAATCCATACATTCTGCCCCAGAAATTAAGGTTCTCACGGGCGCTCATGTCGTCATACAAGGCAATATCCTGAGGTACTACTCCAAGCATGGCTTTGGCGGCTAACGGGTTATTCAGCAGCGAAATCCCCATGATGCGGATGTCACTCTCCCCAGTTGAGCCGTTATCTGGTCTCAGTAAGGCCGAAAGCATGGAGATGGTGGTGGTCTTTCCGGCTCCATTTGGCCCAAGCAGACTGAAGATCTCCCCTTGATGGACCTCAAAACTGACACCATCCACTGCTTTTAGGTTGCTGCCATTACGAAAGGTTTTATGAAGGTTTTTGGCGATAAGTGCTGATTGCATCTGTCTCTCCTTATAGAAAAAAAATGAAGACGATTTACCTTTCCATGATTCTAGAGAACCCCTTGCGAGCAAGTATAGATAAGTTTTGATGGTGGAAGGGAATAGTTCCTTTGGTAAAGCGACAAAAAATAACTAGAACAACCAATAATTTAAATACGAAAAACAATACCCTTCGTTGCTAATAGATTGTGGCTGAAGTATTGGTGAATTACAGAGGAAGTCTTGAAAGTAGTTTTGTGAAAACCAAGCCACCTGAAGGTAGTTCTTCAATATGAGATAATTATACAGTTCGAGAATTAATAATTACACTATTTGCATTCAGTCACCTCCTTGTCTCAAGCCGATCATGAAAGAGAGTAAAATAAACCCAATAATTCGTGGAAACGGAGAATAACAATGGCTTTTTTTGATCTTCCTCTTCAAGAGTTGCAGATCTATCAACCCGAGCGTTCAGAAGCGCCCGACTTCGATGCCTTTTGGAAATCAACACTCGAAGAATCAAAACGCTTTCCTGTTAATGCGGTCTTTGTTCCAGTTGAGGTTGGCCTGAAACTGGTCGAGGCTTATGACGTGACTTTTGTAGGTTATGGCGGACAACCAGTAAAAGGATGGTTGATCCTTCCGCGTGACCGACATGAACCGCTGCCTTGCATGGTGGAATACATAGGCTACGGAGGTGGGCGCGGTTTTGCTTTCGATTGGCTGTTGTGGGCGAATTTGGGTTATGCCCACTTCATCATGGATACCCGCGGACAGGGATCTTCGTGGAGGTCGGGTGACACAGCCGATATCCCCGAAGGGGCCAACTCTTACTATCCAGGTTACATGACACAAGGCATCTTGGACCCCAAAACATACTATTACCGCCGTGTTTTCGTAGATGCTGTACGCGCGATCGAAGCAGCCCGAAGTCACCCAGCGGTAGATGCCGCCAAGATCGCCGCGCTTGGCGGCAGCCAGGGCGGTGGCATCACCCTGGCAGTGAGCGGTCTGGTGCCCGATCTGGCAATTGCCATGCCAGATGTTCCGTTCCTATGTCACTACCGCCGGGCTACCGAAATTACCGATAACTATCCCTATCACGAAATCAACCAATACCTTCACATCCATCGCGATCAGATCGATCAAGTCTTCCATACGCTCAGCTATTTTGATGGCTTGAACTTCGCCGTTCGCGCCAAAGCCGAGGCGCTCTTCTCTGTGGCTTTGATGGATAACACCTGCCCTCCCTCCACAGTATTCGCAGCCTTCAATCATTATCAGGGAAAAAAAGAGATCAGGTCTTACACCTACAATAATCATGAAGGTGGTGATAGTTTTCATCGCGCAGAACAGATCAAATTTATCAAGTCAAGGTGGTCGGTATGATACAGATCACAACGACCTTTTCTTAATCATTATTGTTACTTTACAGAAAATTTTGTTATTTTAATCACCCATAATTAGTTATGCCAAAATTGACCAGTTTAATCTAATTTTAATCTGGTCAAACTATAATTTTCCCACCCTGACAAATAACTATGCTTTATTCAGAATTGATCGGTTTTTGCATCCGATTCTCTTCAAAAAGGATTTTGATTTTTATTGAGAATTTATTGCTTTGAACTGTTTTACTTGATAAAAATACACTAACGTTTTTTGCTCCTTGATATTAAATGGATAAAGTTGTATTCGTAAATTTTGAAATCTGCCAAAACCAGAGTTGGTAGATTTAAATTGTTGTGCCTTTTTGACGAAGAGACAGAATTTTTACTGATAGATAAAATCAACGTATCGGAGCGATGATGAACAAAATGGAAAGCAGCGAGAAAACACTGACCAAAGGGAAATTACTTGCCGACCGGAAAACTGTAGGGTTCATGATCTCGATCGAGTTGGAAAACAACTTTCATGTTCCCATTTGGAAAGGTGCATCAGAAGTTGCGCATGAACAAGACTCACACATCATCACCTTTCTTAATTCTCCCGTGTGGTACGCAAAAGATACCATCAGTAAAAATGAAACAATCTATAGGCAGATCAACACCTCAACACTGGATGGTATGATCTCTTTCGATTTTGGGGTTCCCTGGGTGATCGAAAAACTAACGCATTTTGAGTCTGCCCCCAATGTGATCATTAATTACCCACGCCCAAATTATCCTTGTTTAACCATCAGCCAGAAAGAGATCCAACATGCTGTCAGTCATTTGATTGAAGTCCATCAAAAAAAGAACATCTTATACATCAGCGGAAACAAAGGTAATTTTGAAGCAGAATCACGGCTTGAAGTATTCAAACAAACACTGAAAGACCATCAAATTCCTGTTGACCCAGATTATATTTTTTATGGTGATTTTAGCGGCAAGGAAAGTGGCAGCAAAATCATCGCGGAAGCCCTTGAGAAAAAACACTTATCGTTTGATGCGGTTGTTTGCGCAAACGATAATATTGCCAGTTCCGCAATTATCGGGTTGCGAGAACATGGCCTTTCAGTCCCGTATGATGTGGCAGTTACAGGTTTCGACGATGACTCAATGGCGAAATCAAGCCTGCCACCATTGACCACCGTCCGATCTTCTTTTTATGACGTCGCCCGCTATGGAACTGACAAATTATTAAAGATTATCCGTGGTGAAAAAGTACCAAATGTTACAGAAGTTACCCCAACCCGCTTGGTGATAAGACGCTCTTGCGGTTGTTTGCCTGAGTCCATTCACAACGCCTCGAATAAGGAGCTCGGACAAAAATCCAAGAAACTATCTTTCAAAATTGATCTGGATCAGTTAGATTCAGATATGACCTCCTTGCTTGCCGACAAAGCCAAAGCACTGCCGGTAAAATGGAGCGAGAAATTATGGAATGATTTGTGTGCTGGCATTAAATCCAACAATATTGCCTTATTTACTCAGCAAGTAGATTTACTTCAACGAGAATTCTTGAATTTGGATTTGGGTCTTGAAGTTTGGCAAGATTTAATTTCCATTCTTCGTAGACATTTCATAAATTCTGCTCCCTTAAATCTTAAAAGAGGTGGAACATATGAAGATTTCTTTAACCAGGCGAGGGTCTTCAGTGGCGAAATGGTGGAGCAAAAAGAGATCCGCGAAAGAATGGATCTTGATTCAGACTACGTGAGACTTTTACGCTCAATCAATACCCTCATCACCACATTCGATATGAGCAAGCTATTGGATGTTTTGGTCAATGAGATTCAGACCACCCTCGATATTCCCGGTATCTATCTCGTCACTTTTGAGGATACTGATTGGCCTGCGACCACAGGTCGTCTCAGACTGGCTTCCAATTCGATTGGCAGGATGGATCTGGGTATGGATGGGATCGTTTTTCCTGTTGATAGACTACTACCCGACAACATTCTCGAAAAAGGCAAGCGCCACAACCTGTTGGTGGCACCTCTATATTTCTTGGATGAAAACCTTGGATATGTCATCTTTGAGGTAAAGAAACTGGGTGGCTTTTATGGACACCTGACCACTCAGATCGCCAGCGCGGTCAAGGGCGCTTTACTGTTCCATCAACGTGACGAACTGCTGATGAACGTGGCTGAAAATGCTGAACAACTATCCGGGGTGTCAGACAAATTAACCTTCACGGTAACACAGACCAAAGAAGCCATGAACCAGATCGCCCAATCCATGAACCAGGTTGCCAGGGGAGCTTCAGAACAGGCTCAAGTGGTTAACGAGGCCGCATTATCCATTGATAAGATGGCTTCAGCCAGTCAAAAGATCGCGGAAGACGCCAACACCGGCAACACTTTTGCCGCCCAGGCTGCAAAGGAAGCAGAAGAAGGGGCTGCCCTTGGAAGTCAAACGGTCAAAGGCATGTACGAGATCAAAGAAATGGTGAATGATGCCTCCAACAAAGTAAAAGAAATGAGTCTTCAATCCAACAAGATCAGCACCATCGTGGAAACCATCGAAGAAATCGCTTCTCAAACCAATCTGTTGGCATTAAACGCGGCCATCGAAGCTGCGCGTGCCGGAGAACACGGCAAAGGTTTCGCTGTGGTGGCAGACGAAGTGCGCAAGCTGGCTGAAAAATCCTCTCAATCCGCCAAAGAGATCGCCGGTCTGGTGGTCACCATTCAAAAATCCATCAGCGAAGCCGTGAAGTCCATGGATATCAGCGACGGTCAGGTTGAGAACGGTGTATCACAGGCAGATAAAGCCAACCAGGCATTAAACAATATTCAGCAAGCTGCAGATCAGGTTTATTCAAGAGTCACTGAGATCTCTCAAGCCGCCGGGAACATTGCCACCCAGGCTAACCAGATGACCTCAGCCGTGGAAAATATCGCCAGTGTTACCGAAGAAAATACCTCGGCCACCGAAGAGGTCAACGCCTCCGTGGAAGAGATCAACGCCACCATGGAAGAGATGGCCGCCTTGACCAATAACATGCTGGATATGGCAGTCAGAATGCGTGATATGGTAAACCAGCATCAGTAGATCTTTGTAATACAAATCCTCGCTGCGGCGGGGATTTTTTCTTAAAGGTTATTGTTGTGCAGTACAAAATCCAGCACCTCATTTACTCTGCAAAATGCCAGTGCTGTGGTGGTGTCAGCCGCACCGTAATAAAGGGCGATGCGTCCGGTTGATTCATCATGCAAAGCCGCGCACGGAAATACCACATTGGGAGTATCGCCCACGCACTCATAGAGTGTTTGAGGTGAGAGCAAATAAGGTCCGCCCCTCGCGATCACATTTTGGGGCTGGTCAAGATCTAGCAAAGCTGCTCCAAAACTGTACACGAACCCGTTGCAAGAAGTCAAAACGCCGTGATAAAAAAGCAGCCAGCCTTCTGGTGTCTCAATTGGGACTGGTCCAGCGCCGATCTTGGTGCTCTGCCAGCCATCCTTGGTTCCCATTACAAAGCGGTGTTCTCCCCAATGGACCATATCCAGGCTTTGGCTTAGGAAGATGTCTCCGAATGGGGTGTGCCCATTGTCACTGGGACGGCTCAACAAGACGTATTTTCCATTAATCCGCCGCGGGAACAGTACTCCATTGCGATTAAATGGAAGCAGAGCGTTTTCAATGAAATGGAACTTCTCGAAATCAAAGGTGTAACCCATGCCGATTGCGGGACCGTGGTATCCGTTACACCAGGTAACGTAATACCGGTCCTCCAGCCACATTACCCGCGGATCATAACGGTAATGATAGCGACTGATCTCAGGATCATTACATATCCATTGAATGGGTTGCTCTTCAAGCTGCCAATGAATCCCATCCTGGCTAAATCCCCGGTGCAGATCCTGCCCCCTTTTCTTGTTATCACATCTAAAAACTCCAGCGAATTGTCCGTTGAAGGGGACGACCGCGCTGTTAAAAATACTGTTGGAGGAGGAGATCAAATCTCGCGGAATGATCGGGTTTGACGCATACCGCCACACGATCTCGGAGCTTCCACAGGGACGATCTTGCCAAGGGATATTCGGTAATTCATGGGCTGCATTCATAGTGTCAACCGCTTTCCAAGCACTCGGATGATTAATTTTCTCATAAATTACAAAAAAGGTTGAAGAGGTTTCATTATTCTTTTATTAGAACCAACGGAAAAACAATAGTCAAATGCGATCAGATTGAGTATGATTACTCATCTCGACAATATTCCTGCTTGGGTGAAATTGATTTGCCGGAAAAGAATTGGAGACTCACTTGCCTTCATCCCTGATTGTGAACAATCTATCAAAAAAATACAATGATTATTACGCCTTGGCGCCCGCTTCGTTTTCTCTGGAGCCGGCAAAGATTAGCATCCTTTCCGGACCCAATGGCTCAGGTAAGACCACTCTCCTTTCTTGTCTGGCTGGTTTTCAAAAACCAACCAGCGGAACCATCAAGGTGGATTCCTTTAATTTGTACGATGACGAAGTCGAATTTAAAAAACGACTTGCCTTTGTGCCGGATGTTCCCCGTTTCTATACCGAGCTCACTGCCTGGGAGCACTTGAAATTCATCGCCATGGCCAATAACAGCGCAGCTCACTTTGAAGAAAAAGCCAGACAATTGCTTTCCAATTTGGGTTTGTTTGAAGCCAGGGATCTGTATCCGCACAATTTTTCGCGCGGCATGCGTTTGAAACTTGGATTGGCACTAGCTTTCATCCGCCCCTTTGAGGTCCTGCTCTTGGATGAACCGACTTCCGCGTTGGATGAACCAGGCACCGGCATGTTAATCGAGAGGTTGAAAGAACTGCGCACCCAGAACAAGACAGTTCTGCTTTCGACTCATGATTCTCACCTTATTGACCAACTGGCCGATCACAGACTGCGTATCGAACATGGCCAGATTGAGGTGGAATAATTTGAAAGCCACGCATTGGTTGCGCAGCCGGCAAGAAAAAAGCGAGTTAGGTTACTGGTTGTCATTTGCTGCTTACGATCAGGATGACCGCAGTTTTTTAAACCGGGCTTACCTGATTTATCTGTTCTTTTTCGTGGCAATTTGGCTTTTTGTCATGTTGGTCCTATTCGCGAAATATGGCGCCTTGGTTCTTGGTTTTGTGAATCCCAATAACCCTGCGTCTGCCGCAGCGGCAATTTTAGCGGTGATCTTTACCGGGTGGAACGTAGCCGCGATATTATCCTCTTCAAGACGCAGCCCGGTTGTCTTTTCAGAACAAGACTCAACCTTGGTTTGCCAAACCCCTGTGGACCGCCGCTTTTTAGTACTGCGCTGGATGTGGATGCCCTGGCTGAAAAACGCCATCCTTCTTGGATTACTTGCTTTCATGCTGGGGTTATCTTTGGCTGAGACTAAATTTGCCGGCGCTTTTACTGCCAACCACTTGCCCGAGTATCTCGCTTACGGACTTCGCGCGTTGATAACCTTTTTACCTCTCCATATGGCTTTTTATGCCTTGCAATGGCTGATGGGAGTCATTCGGCTGCAAAAAAATCGGCAGCGAAACTGGCTGATTATTCCAGCGATGGCAATTGCCATACTACTGTTGATTGTGGTGCTCCTTTCAAATTTATCATTCACTGCGACTCCATTCCTCAGGGGATTAGCCTCTCCGGTGACAGCCTTTGTGAATAACGGATTTTCCTTGACGAATAATCCGTTGACTTTGCCACTCGAAGGAGTCATCGCGATGATTTCTTTATTCTTATTATTCCTTTCGGCTAAGGGTTTTAACCTCAGCCGGGCCGCTCAAGAAACCCGCGAAGTGGAATTTTTGACCAATGCGGCAAGATATGGTTTTACCGACCTGGTGGATCAAAAACAATTACGAAATCGGTTGGGTAGTGGTCAAAAATCCATATCCCTCCCTGTCCTTGAAAAAGGCAATGGATTGAAATGGAAAAACACGATCCAGGCATGGCGCGGTTATCGTTGGCGCGACCTGTGGACAGCCCTTGTACTTTTCAGCATCACCCTCGGGCTGCCGCTTTTACCCACTTTTTGGAGTCGCATGTTGGCCGTCCTCTTTTGGATCATGCAGCTCAATCCGCTCTTCGTACGCCGTCTGCGCAGTGACCTTGAAGCCTGGATGATTGTGCAGCAATTGCCGATCACCAGGAAAAGTCTGCTACTGAATAATTTGATTTTTGACCTAATTCCACCCTTGATTGTCTCCACACTTGCAATAATTTTTATAACACTGTTCACACGTCAATTCGAATGGGGCCTTTGGCTTACCTTGCCCGGATTGTTCATGGTTATTGGCAGCAGTGCCGCTTTTGATGTTTTACGTCGTTCAAAAAGCAGTCTCTTGATCACCGGCAGCATACCCTCTACGGGCGTTCAAAGCATCCTGTTGGGTTTGGTTGGTACTGCCATCTCCATGGCATGCCTGTCATTTTTACCCGATCTGCCCGGTATTATCCTGGCCATCTTGAGTAGCTTTTTGGTTGGTTTCCTCTTTTTTGGTATTGCTGTAAGAGCCTTTCGCAATTTGGAATAAATCATCCCAACCTTCTATTTGTGATTAAATCAATTTTCTAGTTGACTCATTATCATAAATCGTAATTTTAAACGGGCTGCCCTAAAAGAAATGGGCAGCCCCTAAATGGTTAAAACGCTGTATTTTAATAAATGGACGTTGTGAGCTAATTCGTATCAGTCAACCTTATTTTGTACACCATTCCAAACTCAAATCGGTCAGTTTTTGTGATGTAGGCACTCCTTCGGGTGACCAGCCCATTGTCGCGTAATGATACTCGATCGCTTTATTAAAATCTTCGCGATTTACCGCGACGCCACTTGAAGGACCGGTTCCTTTCAAAGGAGTGAAGAATTTTTGCGGAAGTTGATCGTCTTTCCGTGAAAAACCTTCCCGCAGATTAAATAACCGCAGCATATTTATCCTGCGCTCACCTAATTTCATCAACTCTTCAATATCCACATTCCATCCGGTGCAAGCTTTTACCAGATCCACCGTCTCAGCCGGACCATATAATGTCCAGGCGGGTCCAAAAACAAATTGACACAGGCTCAAGCTGTCTAGCATACTATAAAAAATGTGGGATAAACTGGCAAATCTGACTTTCTCGATTCCAAAATTACCAGGCGGAGGCGGATTATGTAAGCCCAACAACGCAAGCCGTTCGAGATAAAGTTCTGCCGCACCTTCCTCGTACATCCAATCGTGCTCACTGGATTGGTGATCCGCGCCAAACGCGTTGACCGCATATATCAGCGCCAGAGATTTTTTAACCTGCGGCATATGCGCGGGAGCCTCTTGTTTTTTGACCGTGATCAGTAGTTTTTTTGCTTCCTCTCCCCATTTCTCTGCGACCCTGGCTGAACCGAGGGATAGAAGTTGTCCAAAAGCGGTGGAGCGGTTGACAATTTGATCCAGCACTTCCAGCATGGCTTTATCGTTGCCAAATTTCAGGTCAATGCCACCGGTGTCTTTGGTATTAATGATCCCTTTCTCAAAACACTCCATCGCAAAAGCAATGGTAGCTCCGCAGGAGATGGTATCGACGCCAAAATCGTTGCAGATCTGGTTCGCGTAACTGATGGTCACCAGATTGGATATTCCGCAATATGATCCAAAAGTACCGATCGTTTCATATTCAGGGCCGCCATAAGCCGGGTCAACCTTCAGTTCTTCATATTCCGCTTCAACTACCCGCTTGCACCTTACTGAGCAAGAGAAGCAAGTGTCAGATTTTTTCAGGATGGTCTCTGTCATGGTCTCGCCAGAGATCTTTGATCCCTCCTCGAAATGACCCTCGCTGTAATTTCGGGTCGGAAACGTTCCTGCATCGTTTTGAAAAGAAACCACAGAAGCCGTACCATGTTTGGCAAGACCATCCACATCCGGGTTTACACTCACGTCCTGCGCGCCTTGCTTCGCTAAAGCAGTGATCAGTTCAGGATTTGCCACAGCAACTTTCTTGGTGCCTCTGACCGCGACCGCCTTAAGGTTTTTACTGGCCATTACCGCACCCATTCCAGTACGGCCGTTGTTACGGTTAACCATGTTTACAATACTCGAAAACAAGACTCCGTTTTCTGCAGCCGGACCGACTTGGGCAATCTGCACCTTCTTGTCATTGAGGTCCTCCTTTATTCGCAGATCCACCTCTTTGGTACCTTTTCCCCACAAGTGGGATGCGTCTTTAAACTCAACAGCACCATCTTGAATCCATAAGTAAACTGGTTTTTCCGCTTTACCCCTGATGACAATCCCATCAAAACCCGCGAATTTTAGTTCGGCAGGAAAGAACCCGCCTGCCTGGGAATCTCCAATCCCTCCATTCATGGGCGACTTGGCATTAACACAAATACGACTCTGTCCAGGTACTGTGGCTCCAGTGGTGACTGAGCACATAAAAGTCAAAATATTTTCTGGTGAAAGTGGATCAACGTGAGAAGGTAATTCGTTAAGGATATAGAAGAGTCCCATCGCTCCCCCCCCCATATAGGTGCGGTAAAATTCCTCAGATGGGTTTTCTATCTTTATCTCTTTGGTTGAAAGATTAACATGAAGAATCGAACCTGTGTATCCAAATGCCATGGCACCCTCCATAGTTGCTATCAAGTGGAAATTCTTTCTATTATTGTACAATATGATTAAAAGATTTAAACTTATGAGATGCAATGAAAATTTATATTACATGTCTTGGATCAATAAAGAAATACGTAACCGATGAGACTTTCAGCATCGAAGTTGAGGACGGTGCCACGGTTGCTGATGCGATCCAAAAGGTAATCGTTGAACAACCAGGTATTCAAAAGATCATTAAACATGCCTTTGTTTCTGTTAATGAGAACCTGGTTTCAAGGAATAGTCAGGTCTCAGATCAAGATAGAATTGCATTGTTCACCCGTCCTGGAGGTGGATAAGAAAATCGATAAACACCCCGATAATCAGGTTGGGTCGGTCTAGATCAACCTGTTTTCGGATCGTTATTTTCTTCTGGAATTAAATGGGTGAGTTCTCAACTACAAATGCATAACCTGGTTATTATTACGACAAAGTGTTTAGCACGAGCTTGTTGCCATTTTTTCTGCCTTTGGTGACCTTGATGAACAGATCAAGCATTTGATCATACCAATATCATGCCAAAGCCTCGTCCATCGATCAATTGATCTGGTCACGATCCCATAAGTCTGTTCTGGTTATCCAGTTCTTCCCATCTGGTGTAACTGCGCGCCAGTTCATCTTCCAATTCTTTCAGGCGGGCGGCGGTTCGAGCTATCTCGTCAGGGTCCCCTTGATAAAAAGCCGCGTCCGCCATTTGGCTGCTGATTTGAAGTTGTTCGGCTTCCAACTTTTCAATACGCGATGGCAGTTCCGCCAGTTCCTGCTGCTGCGCCTCCAAGGCTTTTTGTTCCTTATAACTTAATTTGCGTGGTGTCTCTGAGCCTTCAGATGCTGCTTTTTCAGATTTAGGTTGAGGTCTATTGTTTTTACTGGCAGGTTCAGGTTTCTCAAGCGACTTGTTTTGGCGCAGCCAGTCATCATAACCGCCCACAAATTCAACCACGTTCCCCTTGCCATCCAGCGAGATGGTGCTGGTAACGAGGTTGTTGAGGAATTCACGATCATGGCTGACCAGCAACAGGGTTCCGTTGTAATCGAGGAGAAGATCTTCAAGCAACTCAAGTGTGTCAATATCCAGATCGTTGGTGGGTTCATCCATCACCAAAAGGTTGGCCGGTCGGGCAAACAACCTGGCCAGCAGCAGACGGTTGCGCTCCCCTCCAGAAAGAGCGCTGATGGGTGCCTGCGCCCGTTCTCGGGTAAACAAGAAATCTTCCAAATAACCCATCACGTTGCGATTGCGTCCGTTGATGGTAATTGTGTCTCTGCCCTGCCCGACGTTATCGAGCACAGTCTGATTTTCATCCAGCTGTGTCCGCAACTGGTCAAAATAGGCGACCTCAAGGTTGGTTCCCATTTCCACTATCCCAGTTTGTGCAGGTAATTCTCCGATCAATAAACGCATTAACGTGGTCTTGCCCGAACCATTGGGGCCGATGATGCCCACCTTGTCACCGCGTTGGATGGTGGTCGAAAAATCCTTGACGATGGGTTTTCCCTCATAAGAAAAGGCCAAATGCTCAACTTCGATCACAAGCCGCCCGGATCGCTTGACCTCTTGAAGCTGGAGCTTGGCTTTACCAAGCGATTCTCTCCGCTGGGTGCGCTCTTCACGCAGGCGTTTGAGTGCCCTCACGCGGCCTTCATTGCGAGTGCGGCGGGCTTCGATGCCGCGTCTGATCCAGGCTTCTTCCTGTGCCAGTTTCTTGTCAAAGAGGATGTTTTGCTCCTCCTCACTTTGCAGCATGGCTTCCTTGCGTTTTAAGAAAGTGGGATAGTTGCAGTTCCAATCAAAAAGTCGACCGCGGTCCAGTTCCACGATGCGGCGAGCAATACGCTGCAAAAATTGGCGGTCGTGAGTCACAAAAAACAATGTGCCACCCCAACGCGCCAGAAAATCCTCCAGCCAAACGATGGAATCGATATCCAGGTGATTGGTGGGTTCATCTAATAACAGCAGGTCAGGCTGGTTGACCAACCCGCGCGCCAACAGGGCGCGGCGTTTCATGCCTGCCGAGAGTGTGTCAAAATCGGCTTCCCCATCCAGACTCATGCGCGAGATTACCTGTTCCACTTGCAGCTGGCGCTGCCAGTGATCATCCACATTCTTCTCCTCGCCGTCCAGCCCTTCATATACGATCTTGTGGACTTTTCCGCTCATCCCAAACGGAACTTCCTGGGGCATGTATGCCACCCTCATGTTCTGCTGCCTGGCCACCTGCCCTGATTGGGGCAGCAGGTCTCCGTTGATCAGTTTCAACAAGGTGGATTTGCCAGCACCGTTCCGTCCGAGCAGACCAACCCATTCGCCGCTTTCGATCTGCAAATTAACTTCATCCAGCAGCAGCGGACCTCCGAAACCAAGCGAAACATCTTGTAAACTGATCAAAGCCATAAAGAGAATACCCTTTCAAGAGTATGGATTATATCCCGTGCGGCAAAATGTGGTGGAAAAACCTCTGGATGATTTGAAAATCCATCCGTGTTTCTTTATCCAAAATATCACCATGATTGAGATATGGATTCTCTTGTGAATATTGCAACAAAGGGCGATTCATGAATCGCCCTTTGTTAACGGATCACATCAGCTTTGGTGCTGAACACTATCTTATGAGTTATGCAGATTTGAGCGCTTGATCCAGGTCCCAGAGGATGTCTGTAATGTCTTCCAAACCAATACTCAGGCGGATGAAATCGGGGCTGACCCCGGCTGACTTTTGCTGTTCCTCGTTCAACTGGGCATGCGTGGTGGTGGCCGGGTGGATCGCCAGGCTTTTGGCATCCCCCACGTTGGCCAGGTGACTGAACAGTTTCAGGTTTTCGATGAATTTCTTACCAGCTTCCGCTCCACCCTTGATACCGAACCCGAGGATGGCGCCAGACCCCTTGGGTAAATATTTTTGTGCCGCGGCATATTGCTTGCTGCTCTTTAGTCCAGGGTAAGCCACCCAGCCCACTTTCTCATGTTTTTCTAGGAATTCAGCCACCTGCTGCGCGTTGGAGACGTGCCTTTCCATACGCAAACTCAATGTTTCCAATCCCTGTAAAAAGAGGAAGGAGTTGAAAGGGGAGATGCAGCCGCCAAAATCACGCAAAATTTGCACGCGTGCTTTTAGAATGAAAGCAGCCGCACCCAGATCACTGAAAACCACCCCATGGTAGCTGTCATCCGGTTTGTTAAAGTTGGCAAAACGCGGATTGCCTTTCCATTCAAAATTGCCGCCGTCCACGATCACGCCGCCGATGGAGGTGCCATGCCCGCCGATGAACTTGGTGGCTGAATGAATCACGATATTGGCGCCCCACTCAAACGGTCTGCAGAGATATGGACTGGCAAAGGTGTTATCTATCATCAAGGGTATGCCATATTTTTTGGCATACCCCGCCACCTCTTCGAATGGGAAGACGTTGATCTGCGGATTGCCCAGTGTTTCACCGTAGAGGATCCTGGTGTTGGGTCGAATGGCCTTGCGGAAGTTTTCAGGATCAGAAGGATCCACCAGGGTGACATCGATGCCCAGTCGTGGAAACGAGTAGGCAAATTGGTTATAGGTGCCGCCGTAAAGCGTGGAGGAAGAGACGATATGATCCCCGGCACCCACCAGGGTGAAAATTGCCTGAAACTGGGCGGCATGACCTGAGGAGACCGCCAGGGCACCCACTCCGCCTTCCAGGTCGGCAACGCGCTGTTCAAACACGTCGCTGGTGGGGTTCATGATGCGGGTATAAATGTTGCCAGGTTCCTTTAAAGCGAACAAGTTGGCGGCATGTTCCGCGCTGTTGAAAGTGTAGGAGGAAGTTTGATAAATGGGCACTGCCATTGAATTTGTGGTCGGGTCAGGCTGCTGGCCTGCATGAAGTTGACGGGTATTGAACCCGAATTGATGATCTGTTTTTTTGAGTGCCATAATAATTTCCTTTTGGTAAATGGATTTAATTTAGTTTCATTGCTAAGCAAGCATAAGTAAGTTACAAACAGGATCAGGCGTCATTCTTTCTCCTTAGAGTCCAACCGGAGGGAACTGCCGGGGCCGGCCCAGGTCGTAGGGCGTTTCCTGGTAGACATAATAATTGATCCAATTCGCGAAGAGCAAATGCGAGTGTCCGCGCCAGCGTACGACTGGCGCTTTCGTTGGATCATCATTCTCGAAATAGTTGACCGGCAGCGTGATCGGCAGCCCGGCAGCCATATCACGGTCATACTCCGCTTTCAGAGTCAGCGGGTCATACTCGGAATGTCCGGTGATGAACACCTGGCGGCTGGCCTTGTGCCCCACGATATAAACCCCGGCTTCATTGGACTCGGCCAACACTTCCAGCCCATCCACCTTCTCGATATCCGCGCGCCGGATCTCGGTATGGCGGGAGTGCGGGGCGTAAAACACATCATCGAACCCGCGCAGCAGTTTGACGTTCCTCTTGGTAATGTGGTGTTTGAACACGCCAAACTGCTTGGCTGCCAGGGGATACTTGGGCACCCCAAACTGATGGTAAAGCGCGGCCTGCGCCCCCCAACAGATATATAGGCGGGCGAAGACGTGCTCTTCGCTCCAATCCATAATGCTGGATAACTCTGTCCAATAATCCACATCCTCAAACGCGAGTTGTTCCACTGGGGCCCCGGTAATGATCAAACCATCAAACATCTGGTCTTTCACTTGATCAAAAGTCTGATAAAAGTTGGTCAGGTGCTCTTCTGGGGTATTCCTGCTTTGATAAGTACCCGTCCGCAGCAGGGTTAATTCCACCTGCAAGGGAGTGTTACCCAATAAACGCAGCAATTGTGTTTCAGTGGCGATCTTGGTGGGCATCAGGTTCAATAAGGCGATTTTTAACGGCCGAATATCCTGGTGCGCGGCACGGCCTTCACCCATTACGAAGATATTTTCGTTGGTCAGGGTTTCAAAAGCGGGGAGTGTGTCTGGAATTTTGATTGGCATATTTCTATTCCTTTTGTACTAATGATTTAAAACGACCTCTTCTTGCAAAACAGACAAGAAGAGGTCGCCATCGGCTTGATCTCCTCTCATCTTCCAGATTGTTTCTGCCGGAGTTGGCACCTTGTTCTTACGAACAGGTTGTCGAGGCTTCACAGGGCCGGTCCCTCTGCCTCTCTGGATAAGAGC
>CAYYRU010000042.1:0-24516 GCA_964474095.1 uncultured Anaerolinea sp. | reverse complement strand
TTGGGGGAACGCAACAGGCGCCAGACCATCCACAGATCGCCGGCGGCGCCGCTGGTGTTGAACACCAGCATCCACAAGAGGGCGGGCATGAGCCAGGCCGGAACGATGAACATCAATCCGATGCAGATGACGGTAATGCCGATGAGAGGTGCCAGGCCGGTGATCAGATACTGCCAACGCGGCAGGAACCAATCGGGGGCGGCGGCATAGGCATACCAGACTTTGAAGGCGAATTTAGGCTTTGCGCGGGTGAAGAGCCAGAAGCAGAGTCCGTGAAAAGCTTCGTGCACCACGATCATGGCGACCGTTACCGCCAACAGGGTGGCCAGGTCCAGCAAGGCCTGCAGCGGTTTTGTGATGGATATGCTTAAGAGATCGATGTCAAGCTCGGGCCGGATGACGGCGGCCAGGCGCGTGAAGCCGATCCAGGAGACGATCAGGATCACGACCGCCAGCAGGTTCATGATGATGAGGCCTTTGCTCTGGCGGATGTCGATGGTGTGGATCAGTTTGAACTCCACGGGCAGCATTTGGGTGGCGGTATTTTTCATGGGTTAATTATAGTGGGGATGGATATAATTTAAGCATCAATTCAATGGAGGAACCCATGAGATCACGCCGTGCTTTATTGTATGTACCGGGTAACAACCTGAAGATGCTCACCAAGGCGGCCGGCCTGGGGGTGGACGGGGTGATCCTCGACCTGGAGGACGGTGTAGCCGTCAATCGCAAAGATGAGGCGCGGCACACGATCCTCGAAGCGTTAAACACCCTGGATTTTGGGCGCTCCGAGCGGCTGGTGCGCATCAATCCGTTTTATACACAGCGGGCTGAGCAGGATCTGCAATCCGTGCTGCCCGGGCGGCCAAACGCAATCGTGGTGCCCAAGGCCAACACGGCGGAGATCATCGCCGAGACCGACAAACTAATCAGCGCGGCAGAGAAAAGTCTGGGGTTCCCGGAGGGTGAAATCGCCATCCTGGCCCTGATCGAAAGCGGTCAGGCTTTTGTGAATTTGCCCGCCATCTGCGCGGCGAGCCCACGGTTGCAGGGGTTGATCCTGGGCGCGGAAGATCTGGCGGCGGATACCGGCATGACGCGCAACCTGGGTGGCATGGAACTGCTTTACGCGCGCAGCAGCCTGGTGATGCACGCGGCGGCTTTTGGATTGCAGGCCATTGACATGGTACAGACCAATTTCACCAATCAGGTGCTGCTTCAAGTTGAATCCAAACAGGGGGCGGAACTCGGTTTTTCAGGCAAGCAGATCATCCACCCCGGCCAGGTGGAAAGCGTGCAGGCGGCTTACACCCCCTCCGCGGAGGCGGTGGAGCGCGCGCAGCGCATCGTCAATATGGCGCAGATCGCCCAGGCGGACGGCATGGGTGCCTACAACCTGGATGGTGAGATGGTTGACCTACCCGTAGTCAAGCGGGCTGAAACCATATTGGAGCGCGCCCGTGCGGCCGGGTTGATCACTTAAATTTATGGGAAACTGGTGTTACCGAGGGCCATCCAGCCCAAATAGATGCCCACAAAAGAAGCCAGCAGCAGGATCACCGCAAAGAGTAACAGGCGAATGAGCTTTTTCTTGCGGGTGGCAGGCGGGTTGGCATTGGGGATCTTCACCAGGATCATGCTGAGATTATCGTTGGCGCCGCGTTCGTAGGCTAATTTCTTCAAATTCTCAAGGGCGGTTTCCAGTTCGCGTTCCTTTTTCAAGATCGTAAAAATCTCAGACGGTTGGATCAGATCGGTGATGCCGTCACTGCACATGAAGATCATATCGCCGTTTTCCAGCAAGATGCCCTGGTTTTGACTCTGACTGTCGCCGATCTTGAAGCGGGTATCCACCTCGGGTGGGGTTTCGGAGCCGACGTAGCGGCGGATGATGTGAGCGTTGGGGTGGCCTTTGACGTCCGCGGGGGTGATCAAGCCGGCATCCAGGGCATCTTGCAGCCAGGTATGATCAATGCTGATCTGGTGGATACGTCCGCGTTTGATGAGATAGATCCGCGAATCCCCCACGCTGGCGATAAAGAGGCGCTTGCCGATGAGCCATACCAGCGAGGCCGTGGAGGCCATGCCGCGCAGTTCCGCGTTGGATTGGGCGGTCTGCCAAACCAGGTCGCTGGCGGTCTGGATGGCGTGGGTCAATTGAACCATGGGAGAAGAGGCGTCTGAACCTTCGATGAAAGTTGTGATCTGATCCACGGTCAGGCGAGAAGCGGTTTCACCACCCTGGTGCCCGCCGACGCCATCGCATAATACACACAGCAGCGATTCCGGCACTAATTCAGAGACCGGCCCAAAAGCGGTGATGGCCAGGCAATCTTCATTGTGGTCACGAACCAGACCTGAATCCGTCAGAAAGGCAAAAGGAAGATGCGAGTGGTTGTTGCGTTTCACTCGTCCACCTTGAAGGTTTCGACGACAATTTTTCGCGGGGTACTGTTATAAATCTCAAAGCGATAAGCCAGGGTGCCGAACTGCACCTGGTCACCGTGATCCAACCTGGCGCCAAAGTGAGAAACAGGCGCGTAGTTCAACCAGGTGCCCGAACCGGAGCCCTCGTCAAAGATCTTGAATTGTCCACTTTCATCCCGCTCGATGCGGGCGTGCAGCGGACTGATGACGGAGGAGGACAGGAGGATCTTGCTCTTGGCAGGATCGCTGCCGAAAGTGGTGACGTGGTCACCCAGGGCAATCTCCGCGGGGAAGGAGTTTTGCGCATCTTGCGCAGAAACCAGAGTCAGGCGCGCGGGCGCCATCTCCAGGCCGAGGATGCGCGGCCACTGCCCGGGTTTATCAGAGTACCTCTTCGGATGGATGATCTCATTTTCGATCACCACCGGCTGGGTGACAGGGTCCGACTTGTGATGCGAGGTGGCAACCCTGACTTTGCGATTGACACCCAAGGCGCGCACCGCCAATATCAACAGCAGCACACCTGAAATGGCGATGATGCCAAACAGGATGATGGTTTGCAGGGTGAAGGCCGAAAGGATTTTCTCGAACCAGGTCTGAGGTTTGGGCTGGACCACCACTTCCACTGGCAACTCAAGCGTTTGCACAATAAAACCGGCCTCATCTTCGATGGTGACTCTCATCGAATGGGTTCCGGATACGGTAATCTGGCTGATATCCCAGGTAAAGGTCTCAAATGGCGCGCTGGTATGTTCATCCACCATCTGGTTGTCTATAAAGAGGCGGGAATAGACAAAATCACGAATGAGATGATCTGGGAATTCGATCAATATCTGAAGTTGGACGGTATCAGGCGTGAGGACGGAGTCTTTTCGCTTTTCGGTTACCGTCCAGGAGCGTTCCACTGTGGCGGGGGGAGATAAAAAGATCGGCTCGGGCGGCAGAACGTTCAGGTTCATGCTGACGGGGTTGGATTCGGAGACACTTTGACCTTGATCGACGCGCAGCGAGACGGAATAGTCTCCGCTGGTTTGGATCTGGGAATGGTAAACCAGGCGGTAAGAATAAGCCAAAGGATTGAAGTAGGGGTTCAGCGAAGGCAAAGACTCGGGTCCTGTAAAGAGCATGAAGTCACCACCGCTGGCATTGGCCGCGCTTTGCAGCACTGCCGTCATTTCATCGGTCTCATATTCCGGAGGACCGGCCAGCCAGATAAACAAGCGCACATTGGCAAGTCTGGCCTGGTCGAAAATCCCAGTCAAGGTTTGCAGATCGGCTTTGTCTGGCAGAGGAGTAAAGTAAAAGACAACAGGGGTTTTCTGGGTTTGGTTGGCTTCTTCCACAGCAGCACTTACAGCGGCTGAAAGACTGCTCAGTGAGGGTTTGGACTGGCGCATCTCTGGCGCGTAGTTGCGCAGAGCGCTGGCCCAATCGCCCGGGTTGATCGATCCGCTGATGAGGGTGCCGCTATTTGAGATGAGGCTGAATTGGTTAAGGGTGGCGGTGGATTGAGATTGAGCCCAATTGATCAAAGCCTCTTTCACTTTATCGATGCGGGAGACTTGAGCATAACGGTTCCCAAGCGTGGGGCCTTCGTTGATGGCCGCGATCACATGCACCCCTGTTTGCAGCAGGTCCAGCCTGTCAGGTGAGATGAGCTGGTTGTTTTCAAGTACGTGGACGGAGGTAACATCCAGGTCACGGGCAAAATTACCATTCGCGTCGTATGCCCTGAACTGCAAGGCGATATCAGGATATGCCGAGGTGTCAGGTTTAGAGAGCTCCACCTGGCTGGCGTTTTGGGCAGAAGCTTTCACGATCAAACTGCCGGCAACTATTAAGATCATGCCAAGCATTAAGCAAAGTCTATAAACTAAACGGAAGTTGAAAGATGGGAGTTTTCTCATCATACTAGCTATTGTATGCTAAAAAATGAGGATTTGACTCCTAAACCTTAACTCATTCCCATTCGATGGTGGCGGGAGGTTTACTGGTGATATCGTAAACCACGCGGTTGACGCCTTTAACCTCATTGATGATGCGGGTGGAAATGCGTGAGAGTACCGGTTGTGGAATGGGAGCCCAGTCTGCGGTCATGAAATCTTCGGTGGTGACGGCACGCAAAGCAATCACCTCCTGATAGGTGCGTTGGTCACCCATCACGCCCACAGAGCGCACGGGCAGGAGGGCGGCAAAAGCCTGCGAGATCAAGAGCTCCTCGCCGCCGCCTTTTTTGTTGATCAAGCCTTCGGCAGTTAATTCGGAAATGAAGATGTCATCCGCGTTTTGCAGGGTTTCGATGCGTTCGGGGGTAATTTCACCCAGACAGCGCACGGCCAGGCCAGGCCCCGGGAAGGGTTGACGCCACACCAGCTCTTCAGGCAGCCCCAGGCTCTCGCCGATCTGGCGCACCTCGTCTTTAAAGAGATAGCGCAGAGGTTCCACTAACTTCAGGCGCATATTCTCGGGCAGGCCGCCCACGTTGTGGTGTGATTTAATGCGCTGGGCCTTGTTGCGGTCAGGCGCAGAGGATTCGACCACATCAGGGTAAATGGTGCCCTGCACCAGGAACTCAGGATTGCCGATCAGACGGGCCTCTTGTTCAAAGAGGTGAATGAACATGCCGCCAATGATCTTGCGCTTTTGTTCGGGGTCGGTCACCCCTTGCAGGGCTGAAAAGTAGTCATTTTTGGCGTGAAGGGTGCGCAGGTGGAGGCCGATGTTCTTCGAAAAGGCAGATTCAACCTGGCGGACCTCATTTTTTCTCAGCATACCAGTATCGACAAAGACGGCAGAAAGCTGCTTGCCAATGGCGCGAAAGACCAGGGCTGTGGCAACACTTGAATCCACACCGCCGCTGACCGCGGAAATGGCGCGCTGATTGCCCACCTGTTGCCGGATGGCGGCGACGGCGTGCTCAATGATATTGCTGGCGGTCCATTCGGCCTTGATGCCGCAGATCTTAAAGATGAAATTTTCGAGCAGTTGTCTGCCGAGTTTGGTGTGCCTGACTTCGGGGTGAAATTGGACGGCATAGCGACGGCGGGCCACATCCGCCATGGCACAGATGGGAGTGTTGTCTGAACTCGCCAGAACTTTAAAGTCGGGAGGGATTTTTTCTGTCTTGTCACCATGTGACATCCACACTGACATGCGAGAGGCCGGGAAGAACGGGTCGGGTTCAAGCGCGGTCACCTCGGCCAGTCCGTATTCACGAGCGGGAGAAGAGGCTACCACACCACCCAGGGCCTGGGTGAGCAGGTGCATGCCATAACAGATGCCCAAAACCGGTAAATCTGAACTCAGCACGTAAGCTGGCAAGGTTGGGGCGTTTTGTTCATAAACGGAAGAGGGTCCGCCTGATAGGATGAAGGCTTTTGGATCAAGTTTATTTACAATGTCTTCATGTGCATCCCATGGGAAGATCTCGCAATAAACCTGCATCTCGCGGATGCGGCGGGCGATCAGTTGGGTGTATTGTGAACCGAAATCCAGGATGACGACAGTATCAGGCATGCGACCTCCGCGAACAGATCAATTGGCGAATTCTATGTTTCCGTTGTCAAGGCTCGAAATCTGCACCAAGGCCACGATAGGAACGTTCAGGTAAGCCAGTGAATCCCGGCCGCCCTCAAAGGTCTTTTCAATTAAGGTGCCGACACCGCAAACTTCGGCTCCGGCTGCCTGGGCCAAACGGGCGAGTGCCTGGATGGTGGCTCCGGAGGCTAAAAAGTCATCCACGATGAGGACTTTTTCATTGGGCAGTAGATATTCTGGCGAGACGATCAACTCAACCATGTTTCCCTTGGTATGCGAAGGCGCCACGGTTAAATAAACAGTGTTAGGCATGGTAATGGGGCGGGTTTTGCGGGCATAAACTACTGGCAAGTTCATGTGTTTGGCGGTCATTAAGGCCGGGGCAATCCCCGAAATCTCAGCGGTAAGAATGCGGGTGGCACCCGAATTGGCAAAGCTGGCTGCCAGTGAGGCGCCGCATTGATCCATGAGCATGGGGTCCACCTGGTGGTTGATCAAACCATCCACTTTAAGAATGCCTCCCCCAAGATTTTTTCCTTCCGCAAGGATTCGATTCTTTAATTCCAACATGGCAACCTCCGCACAAAGATGTATAGACATTTTACTCAAAATGTGATTTCGCGCCCCCTTTTTTAATGTAAATCTTCTAAATCACAGATGTGCCGTGAGGAAATGCTCCAATCTTAAGGCGGCCTGTGAGGGTGTGTTAGAATTATTTTATGAATTTGCCACCTATTGTATTAGCATCCAATTCTCCGCGGCGCAGCGAGTTGCTGGGTCTGACCGGAACTCAGTTTTCAACTCACCCGGCAGATATTGATGAGAGCCGGCGCAGTAATGAACCCGCGCAAGAGTACGTCATGCGCCTGGCTGAACAAAAAGCCCAGGCTTCCGCCAACTTTGCACCGTTTAATGGATTGGTGGTGGCGTCTGACACCATCGTTGCTGATGGAGATGACCTGCTGGGTAAACCAGCAGATCAAACTGACGCCCGGCGCATGTTATTGAAACTTCGAGGCAGGACCCACCAGGTGCACACCGCGGTGGTGGTTTATCTGCCTTCAAGAGGAATCAAACAAAGCACTTTGTGTTCCACCAACGTGCACATGCGGCGTTATACTGATGAAGAATTGGATGCCTATCTGGCTACTGGAGACCCCATGGACAAGGCCGGCGCGTATGCCATCCAGCACGTGGATTTTCGACCGGTAATCAAGTTTTCTGGATGTTTCGCGAGCGTCATGGGATTTCCGCTGTGCCATTTTGAGCGTTTGCTGCGTCAAATGGGATATGGAGAGCGCAGAGAAATCCCATATGTCTGTCAGGAACATCTCTCCTATTCGTGCCCGATCTATCGACATGTATTAAAGGGCGAAAACGTTGGATAACCCGGAAAATCACCGGGAGGATAAATGAAAAAAAGTCTTACCATCCTGCTTTTGATCGCATTTGTCATTTCAGCCTGCAACTCGAACAATCCACCCGCCACACAGGCGCCACAAGTCACATTGCCACCACCTAACGTGGCAGTAACCCCCGCACCGGATATTGAATTGACGATGGGTCAGTTCTTTGAATATTGGAACACCGGCAATTATGCCAGTTTGTACGAAATGCTCTCACAAACGAGCAAAGATGCCATCAATCTGGAAGATTTTTCTAAACGATATAGCGAGACCGCCCAGGCATTAACCCTTAAAGAGATCGAGGGCGGCATCACGTCCACCCTGGTCAACACAGCTTCTGCCAAGGTCGGCTATCAGGTGAATTTTCACACCAATTTGTTTGGGGTGATCAGCCGAACCATGGAAATGAATCTGGTGCTTGAAGGCGATGGGTGGAGAATTCAATGGCAGGAAGGCTTGATCATGCCGGAACTGACCGGCGGAAACCGGCTGGTGAATAACATTCAGGCTCCAGCGCGCGGAGACATCAATGACCGCAATGGTAACACCCTGGTAACCGAAACCCAGGCGGTGGCGTTGGGCATCATCCCCAGCCAGATCGGGGCCGAATGGGAAGGCGTACTACTCGAGACGCTTTCGGGTGCTCTCAATAAACCCAGAACGGTTGTACTGGACATGTATAAAGATGCCACTGACTGGTATGTACCTGTTGGTGAGATCTCACAAGCCACTTTTGATGATCGCGCCACAACTTTCAACAACCTGGGCGGATTGGTCAGCAGTCCCTACACGTCGCGATATTATTATGCCGGGGGGGTCGGTCCGCAGGTGTTGGGCTACATGCGCTCTATCTTCCCAGAGGAAGTTGAGCAATATTCGCGCTTGGGCTATTCAGTCGATGCACAAATTGGCGCAGCCGGTATTGAGCAGTGGGGCGAACCTTACCTGGCAGGCAGACCCGCAGCCGATTTGTATGTGGTTAAACCCGACGGGACTTATGACACCCGGCTATACAGTGTGGACCCCAAGGCACCCGATTCGATCTACTTAACCTACGATAAAGATTTTCAGATCCTCGTACAGAAAGCTTTGTGGGGATTTTCAGGCGCCATTGTGGTCATGGAAGTGGATACTGGACGCATCTTGGCCATGGCTTCTTCACCAGATTTTGATCCCAATGTGATGGATCCGGCCAATTACAACTTTCAATATGCCTATGAAGACGTGATCTCGGATGCCGCTCAAGCACCCTTGTGGAACCGGGCTTTGCAATCTTCATATCCATTAGGATCGGTTTTTAAGTTGATCACTGCGGCTGCCGCCCTTGAGTCAGGATTGTATACCCCAAACAGTACGTATGAATGCACCAGCCAATACACTGAGTTGGCCGGTTTTATTGGAAATGACTGGACTTACGACAAAGAACTTCCACCTTCTGGCAATCTTACATTGCTGGGCGGAATCATGCGTTCTTGCAACCCCTGGTTCTATCATTTGGGATACGACCTTTTTCAAGAAAAAGGCCCGACTTATCTCTCTGATATGGCACGCGGTTTTGGTCTGGGTCAACCCACAGGTATTGAAGGTTTGCTCGAAGACGCGGGTCAGATCAACGATCCATATGATGATGGAGCGGCCGTGCAGATGGGTATCGGCCAAGGTGATATGTTGGTCACGCCAATCCAGGTGGTGGATTACATCGCGGCTATTGCCAACGGCGGCACTCTCTATACTCCCCAGGTCGTGGAAAAAATCGTATCTTGGGATGGAGAGATTGTTAGTCAGTTTACCCCCAAAGTGCGCGGGCAATTGCCGGTCAGCGACGCCACCATCGCGGCGCTGCAAGAAGGCATGCGCATGGTGGTTGAAGAGGATGACGGCACGGCACACGCCATTTTTAGGGGAATGCAGACCCCGATCTACGGCAAAACTGGAACAGCAACCACCTCAATCATTGATCCTCATTCCTGGTTTGCCGGCTACACGGATGCCAACAACCCTGAGAAACCGGATATCGCCATTGTGGTGATCGCCGAGAACGCTGGCGACGGCTCGAAAATTGCCGCACCAATCTTCAGAAGGGTAGTCGAAGATTATTTCACCGGCGGACCGAAGACCGTTTATTCCTGGGAAAAAGATATCTATATGACCAAAACGCCCACTGAAGAAACGCCCGAAAACCCATAGAACATGGCCGCAGAAACAATCCCGGGATGGGTATCCAGGTTTCAATCAGGGTTCTATACCGTTCAAACGGATAGCGGAGTGATCACGTGCATTCTGCGGGGAAGGCTAAAACGGCGAAGTGTTCAGGGTGACGTCATCAGCATCGGCGACCGGGTGCAGATCAGTTTAAGCGGGGATGGCACGGGTGCCATTGAAGTCATTGAGCCCAGACACAGCGAACTTGTCCGTCTTGACCCAACCCCAAAAGGTGATTTTCGCCAAATATTGCTTTCAAACCCAGATCAATTAGTAGCTGTTTTTGCCTGCACGCAGCCTGAGCCACACCTGCGCATGTTGGACCGTTTTTTGGTGATCGCAGAGAAGCAAAAACTTAAGGCCATGATCGTTGCCAACAAGGTTGACTTGTTGGGGGTGAGAGAAGCCAGGAAAATCTTTCAGATTTATCCCTCATTAGGATATCCAGTCATTTATACTTCGGCAAAAGAGGAAACCGGCCTGAAGGAATTAAAAAAGGCCTTGACGGGAAAGATCTCCGCGCTGGCAGGGCCTTCAGGTGTTGGAAAATCCAGTCTATTGAACGCCATTCAACCCGGCCTCGGCCTGGCCGTTCGCGAGATCAGCGCATGGAATGACCGCGGAAGGCACACCACCGTGGTGCGAGAGATGTTCGCGGTGGATGGAGGTGGGTATGTGGCTGATCTGCCAGGGTTGAGAAAGCTATCTTTATGGGATACGCAACCTGAGGAATTGGATGGTTATTTTCCAGAACTGCGAGATCTGGTGGCGAAGTGTCAGTTCAATGACTGCACCCATTTTGAAGAGCCAGGCTGCGCGGTGATCAAGGCGGTAGAAGAAGGAAGCGTGAGCGCAGAACGATATGAATCGTATGTGCGCTTGCGTCTTGGTGATCGATAGAAACCAATCGTAAAGAATTGTGGAAATTGTGGATATTTTTGAGTTATAATTATTTTCCATTACAGCGATCTCTGTAAGACCCATTTTGGCACAACACAATGAAAACTAACCTTACGAAGAAAAAGCAATTCGTCGGTTTATTGTATGGACTGGCAGCCGGTTTAGGTTTTGGCTTATTTGCCTGGGGGTTAGACGCGGTCTTGTTGACCAGTGCAAACGGCGCCCATGCCTGGGTCAAATTTTGGCCCGGGGTTCTTATCAGCATGGCCGCAGGTGCTCTGGTGGGCTGGCTTTCGATGGTAATCAAGAAGACACTCCTCTCCATGCTGTTATGGTTGGGATTTGGCCTGTTGCTTTCATGGCTGGTTTTTTGGCTCCCTTATAAAGCTGCACCGGATCTTATTGGCCTGGTTAATGAAAATCTCGGTAAGTACCTTGACTATCCGTTTTTTAAAGATTTTCTGCAAATTCAGTGGTTTGGATTTGTGGTCATCGCGCTGGTCGCGATCATTTGCGCAGTGATTCAGCAGATCATCATTGAGCAAGCCTTTTTTTCGACCGGAAAACTTGCTCTCGCCATGCCTTTGATCCTGAGTTTCGCGTTATTCTGCCTGGTTGGCAGCGTGATCGATGGGATGAACAACCGGCATGTGCGCGAACCGCTGCAGGCTGTGGATGAATTGATCCAATTCTCTTTGGATAATCAAGGTGTTGAAATAGCACCCGATGTAGCGCGAAAAATGCACCTCGCGGCTTTAGCACCCATTGAACAATATCTTCAAAGGGATCGCAGCCTGGTCTTGAGCAATTACGATCAATCTTTTGGCCAGGTGGATATTCTGGTGAATTTTGACGGTTATTGGGTCGTATGTCAGGTCATCTACAATCAAGTGACATTCTGCAAAGAAGCCGTGGATGCCCCAAGAGGAGTCGTTTCTCAACAATTGGTTTCTTATGTTTACCCAGGGAGTGATGCAGTCTATAAGAGCCAGTGATTTTTAGTCCTTCGATTAATGATTTGACCATTGTAATTTTATGGTACACTCTAAAGGATCGTTTTTTCGCAGTAATGAATTAAGCGACATCATTCTGTCAATGAGGATCAATGGATGAATAAGTATTTACTAGATGTAAGGAATCTGGAAACTCAATTTAAGACCCCCGAAGGTGTTGTACATGCAGTAAATGGAGTTTCCTTTACTTTAAACGAGGGAGAAACGTTAGGAGTTGTAGGCGAAAGCGGTTGTGGAAAAAGCGTGTCGATGCTTTCGTGCTTAAGGTTGATTCCGACCCCTCCTGGCAAGATCGTTGCAGGCGAAGCCTTTTTTCACGATAAAGACTTGCTGACCATGAGTCAAGAAGAGCTGCGGCATGTGCGCGGCGGACAGATCAGCATGGTCTTTCAAGACCCAATGACCTCGTTAAACCCTGTAATGACCATTGGCAAACAGCTTTGTGAACCCCTCTCCTTACATCTGAATATGACCAATAAACAAGCCACTGCCCGGGCAGTGGAACTGCTGGGGCTGGTTGGTATTCCAAACGCAGCCGATCGCTTAAAAGATTACCCGCATCAATACTCCGGCGGTATGCGCCAAAGGGTAATGATCGCCATGGCTCTGGCCTGCAACCCGCAGATATTGATCGCGGATGAACCCACCACCGCGTTGGATGTGACCATCCAGGCACAGATTGTTGATCTGGTAAAACGCCTGCGCGATGAACTCGGCATGGCCATCATCTGGATCACACACGACCTGGGCGTGGTTGCCAGCATTGCCCACCGCGTGATGGTGATGTACGGCGGTTATATTATTGAACAATCCACGATCGCCGATCTTTACTCAAACCCGCTGCACCCATACACGATCGGTTTGCTGGGTAGTCTGCCAAAAATCCAAGAAAAGAAACATACCCGCCTCTTCTCGATTGAAGGAATGCCCCCGGTTCTTTATCAAAAACCGGTTTCCTGCCCGTTTGCTCCCCGCTGCCAGTGGGTGACTGATCAATGCTGGGTCGAAAATCCTTTGCTTAAAGAAGCAACCCCTGGACATTCGGTTGCGTGCTGGGTAGACACCAAAGCCGGGAGTAAGAAATAATGACCATTTCACCTGATGTATTAGTAAAAGTTGATAACCTGGTAATGCATTTTCCGATCTTTCGCGGTGTAATCAGCCGCCAGGTTGGAGCCGTTCATGCTGTGGATGGAATTTCGTTTGAAGTGCATAAAGGCGAAACTCTGGGTCTGGTTGGCGAATCAGGCTGTGGAAAATCCACCACCGGCCGCACGATCTTGCAGTTATATAAACCCACCAGCGGCAATGTGTATTATGAAGACAAGAACCTGGTGAAACTAAAACCAGAAGCCATGCGCATGATGCGCCGTGAAATGCAAATGATCTTTCAAGATCCTTATGCCAGTTTGAACCCCCGTATGACGGTTCGCGACATCGTCGGCGAACCGCTGATGGCGTTTAATCTGGCCTCAGGCAAAGAGATCAACGAGCGCGTGGCAGAATTGTTAAAGCTGGTCAAGCTGAACCCTGATTTCGCTGAACGCTATCCCCATGAATTTTCAGGAGGGCAGCGTCAACGTATTGGTGTGGCACGCGCCCTGGCGCTGCAACCTTCTTTTATTATTTGTGATGAGCCCATCTCGGCGTTGGATGTTTCGATTCAAGCCCAGGTGGTGAACTTGTTGGAAGATCTTCAAAAAGAATTCAACTTGACTTACCTATTCATCGCGCATGACCTCTCAATGGTACGGCATATCAGCAACCGGGTGGCGGTTATGTACCTGGGTATCATTGCAGAAATTGCTGATCGCGATGAATTGTATGTCAATCCGCTGCATCCCTACACCCAGGCGCTTCTATCCGCAATTCCAGTGGCTGACCCAGAGTATTACAAGAATAACAAGCGTCAGGTAATGGAGGGGGATGTACCTTCTCCAGTTAATCCACCATCAGGCTGCCGTTTCCGCACACGATGCCCAATCGCCGACGCGCATTGCGCAGAGGAAAAACCAGAATTACGTGAAAAGACCCCCGGGCATTTTGTGGCTTGTTTAAAAGCTTAAACCAGACTCAAACGAGGAGGTGAGGCCCAGAGGAAATTTGCAGGTAAATTGAAAATTGCCAGATTTTTATTACCTAATTCTCACAAGGAGGAGAAGCTATGCGTAAGTTGTATACGATCGTTGGTCTGATCATGGTTTTCAGCCTGATCCTGACCGCCTGCGGCACCAAGACCCCGGTGCCCACTGCCGCCCCCGGTGAAGAGCCAGTTGTTGAAGCGACTGAAGCTCCCGAGGTGGAACTTGTCATGAACCCCTACATCGGTTCAAACAAATTGGATGGAAATGGTGTTCCCCCCACGTTCTTTGATGATGTCCACATCCGCAGAGCCTTCGCTTATGCGTTTGACTGGGATACCGTCATCAACGAAGTTTGGGATGGCGAAGCTGTTCAATCCAAAACCCTGTCTCTGCCTGGCATGCCCGGCTATGACAAAGAATTCGCCATCTACAGCATGGATCTCGACAAATCTGCCGAAGAATTCAAGCTGGCTGATGTCGACAAAGACGGCATCCCCGCCGGTGAAGACCCCGACGATGTCTGGGAAATGGGCTTCCGCCTGCAGATGCTCTACAACACTGGCAACACCACCCGCCAGATCTATGCCGAAATTCTGCAAAGCAACCTGTCTACTGTAAATGAAAAATTCACAGTGGAAGTTTTGGGTCTGCCCTGGCCTGCTTACCTTGCCGCTCAGCGCGCCAAGAAAATCCCCATGATGGTTGCCGGCTGGCTCGAAGATATCCATGACGCCCACAACTGGTATCAACCCTACACCACCGGCACCTATGGCGCCCGCCAGAACATGCCCGATGATCTGAAAGCCCAATTCAAGGTCTTCTTGGATGAAGGTGTTTCTCTGGTTGATCCGGCTGCCCGCCACGAAGTTTACATGCAGTTCAACCAACTCTACTTCGATGAGATCCCCGGCATCATCACCGTGCTGCCGACCTCTCATGGTTACGAACAAAAATGGATCGGTGGACGCGTTTTGAACCCGATCTTCTCCGGCGATTACTACGCCCCCATGACCAAAACTGCCGATGCCGTGAACCCCGATGTTTTGACCATCGTCACCTCGGGCGACACTGACACCTTGGATCCCGCTCTGTCTTACGATACTGCCAGTGGTGAGATCATCCAAAACGTCTACGAAACCCTCATCTTCTATGATGGCATTCGCACTGACCTCTTCGTTCCCCAATTGGCCACCGAAGTTCCTTCCATTGAAAATGGTTTGGTTTCAGAAGACGGCACCACCTGGACCTTCCCCATCCGCGAGGGTGTGAAATTCCATGCTGGTGGCGATCTGACCCCGTCAGACGTGGCTTACTCACTGCAACGTGGCATTCTGCAGGGTGGATATTCCTCCCCGCAATGGCTGCTTGCCGAACCTATTCTCGGTGTTGGCAATGATGACATCACCATCATCGTGGATGGTGGCGAATCTGCTGATAACCGCGAAGCTTTATTAGCCGTTGATCCTGCCAAGTTGGTTGCCGCCTGCGAAACCGTCAAGGCCGCCATCGTGGCTGATGATGCCGCCGGCACCGTCACCCTCAAACTCGCCCAGGCCTGGGGCCCCCTGCTGGCCACCCTTGCCAATGGCTGGGGTTCCATCATGGACAAAGAATGGGTGATCGAGAATGGTGGCTGGGATGGAAACTGCGATACCTGGCAGAACTTCTATGCCATGACCTCCGCTGAAGATCCCTTCACTCCGATCGCCAATGGTACCGGTCCTTACATGCTCGAACAATGGACTCCTGGTGAAGAGACTGTATTGGCCGCCTTCGATGGATATTGGGGCACTCCCGCCAACATCCCGTCTGTTCATCGCAAGATCATTGATGAGTTCGGCACCCGCTTCACCATGCTGCAACAGGGTGACGCCGATATCATCTACGTTCCCGCTGAACAACGCCCGCAGGTTGACCCCATGGTCTCCGAAATGGCTGTCTACGATGCCGCCACCAATGCCTACGCTGCTCCGGTTGCTGTCTGCGCTTATGACGAGACCGGTTTTGGTGCCGCGAAATTCACCCCCTGCGCCGAAGGTGAAACCGCTTTGGACGGAGCCCTGCGCCTTTACATCGGACGCCCTGCTCTGCAACAGGATGTGTTGATCTTCAACTTCAACATCCAACCCTAATCTTTTTTGAAATAGAGATGCGGGAGCTTGAAAAAGCTCCCGCATCAACCCCTTTTTTGATTTTTGAAATCAGTGAAAGACCTTTTCTTGATTTTGAAAATCAAAAAAAGTGATGAGGAGAGTTAATGGCCAATTACATTATTCGTCGATTGTTGTTGGTGCCCGTGTTGTTGTTTGGTGTCACTTTGATCATTTTTGGTTTATTACAGGCTATGGGGCCTGTTGAACGATCAGCCTTGTATGTAAGGGATTTTCCAAAGACTGATAAACAAATCCAGGGTATTATCACAAAATACGGATTGGACAAACCATTCTATATTCAATATTGGACTTGGCTGACCGGCAGGGTGGATAAGGCCACCGGTGAACGAGAAGGTGGTATTTTATATGGTGATTTTGGATACTCTCGTACAGCCTCACAACCCGTGATCGACATCATTAAGAATCGTTTTCCAAACACCCTTGATTTGACCATTTGGGCGGTTTTCCCCGTCCTTTCTGTGGGCATCTGGCTGGGGGTGAAAGCCGCGGTGCATCAGAATGGAGTGATCGACCAGGCGGCACGTATCTTCAGTATTGTGGGTACTTCTTTTCCGACTTTTGTGTTTGGTCTGTTGGTCTTGATGATCTTTTATGGAAAGCTGGGGTGGTTTCCGCCAGGGAAGTCGTCTGACTGGGTGAACGCCCTCATCTATTCTGGTGAATTGGTGCAATACACCAAACTGCTCACCATCGACGCACTGCTCAATGGACGGCTGGATGTCTTTTGGGATGCCATCAAGCATATGCTCTTGCCGATCTTGACCCTGTCTTACATTTCATGGGCAACTTTTGTTCGTGTCACGCGTTCCTCCATGCTAGAGACTTTGCGCATGGAATATGTGGTCACCGCCCGAGCCAAAGGCCTGGCGGAAAAAGACGTCATTAACAAACACGCCAGACCGAATGCCATGATCCCCGTTACCACACTGGCCGGTTTTCAGGTGATCAGCCTGTTGGGTGGTGTGGTTATTACCGAAACGGTGTTCAACTATCCAGGCATCGGACAGGCCGCGGCTGACGCAGCCCAGAATCTGGATGTGGTGACCGTACTCGGTTTTGCGATCTTCAACGGATTGATACTCATTCTGGCGAATCTAGTTGTGGATATCCTGTATGGAATTATTGATCCACGCGTAAGGCTATCTTGATCGAGGAGAATAGGATGAACACAACGAAACCCGTTGGAGACAACTCTTTACTAAAAGAAACCCTGCCAGAGCGTAAGATCTCCTGGTTTGAGAGAGTTTTAGGCCCTGACAACTATCGCATCATTAAAGGACTCTTAAAAACCCCTGCTTCAATCCTGGGTTTTATCTTGATCGGCCTGTTTATTCTTATCGCGATTTTTGCTCCCTTGTTGGCCCCTCCTGTTTCCAAAGACCCATACAAGATCCCGAGAGATGGGTTTTCGGCAGAACCGAAAGATATGGGTGCCGCCTGGAAGAAAAATGCCCCGGATGTTCCCGGTTGGTATAAGGTGATAACCGGCAAGGATGAATGGGTACATCTGCTGGGAACCGCCCAGGGTCAATACGACATCTATTATGGTTTGGTTTGGGGCACCCGCACAGCCTTTAAAACCGGTTTTATCGTAGTGATCGCCACCTTTTTGATCGGCATCATCGTCGGTTCTATTTCAGCATTCTACGGCGGTGTTGTCGATAATGTCATCATGCGTATTGTAGATGTGTTCATGACACTGCCGTTTATCTTGGCGGCGTTGATCATGGCGGCTGTGCTCACACCAGTTTTAGGCAGAAGTTTGATCCCCTCGATCCTGGCGTTGATCGCATTTGGGTGGATGGGATACTCGAGGATCATCCGCGGTGATATTCTATCTGTCAAGCAGCGTGATTACGTGCTGGCTGCCCGGGTGTGCGGGGTGAAAGACAGCCGTATTTTGTTCAAACATATTCTGCCAAACGCCATCTTCCCGACCCTGGTTCTGGCATCCCTGGCCATTGGTGATGTGGTGCTCAGTTTCGCGGCGCTGTCATTCTTGGGCATTGGCACCGAAGTAGGCTATGCTGACTGGGGTCAGATCCTGAGTTTTGCGCGTAACTGGATCACCAGTTTAGCTGACTACTGGTACATTGTGGTTTGGCCTGGGTTGATCCTGGTGCTGTTCGTGATGGGATGGAACCTGGTAGGCGACGCCTTGCGCGATGTGCTTGATCCGCGTATGCGCGGTAAGTCTTAGACCTAAAATGAAAGATGCACAATTGACCCGTTATCCACGGGTCAATTTTTTATCCCCGGTTTTGCCTTATAATTAGGTTCGATATTAATGGTTCACTCAGGAGCTATTGCATGACGGCATCTCACCTTTTCAAAAAACTTTACCAATTAAGCCTGGCCTCAATGATCGGGGTCATGATCTTAAGTTCATGTACTTCCGATACCACGCCAGTGGTTGAATCCACCCCGGTGCCGAGTGTCACACCCAGCCCTACGCCTGAACCTGTCAAAAAACTTACTGTCTGCCTGGGGGAAGAACCTTCTTCTCTATATCTTTATGGAAATTCCAGCCAGGCTATGTGGAGCGTGCTCGAGGCCATTTATGACGGCCCAATCGACACCATAAACAACACTCCCAAACCAGTGATCCTGGAAGAATTGCCCACACTCGCGAACGGCGGTGTTACCCTGCAGTCAGCGGTGGTGAAAGCCGGTGACAGGGTGGCGAATATTGAAGGCGATGTGGTTGCTTTACAAAAGGGGGTCAAGGTTTTCCCTGAAGGCTGCAATTCGCCAACCTGCGCGGTGGAATGGGACGGCAGCTCGGAATTATCACTCTCCCAGATGAAAGCCACATTCAAACTTCTGCCTGGAATCACCTGGTCAGACGGAATGCCATTAACCGCCAGTGATTCAGTCTATTCATACCAATTGAGCGGTGACCCAGAAACAAATGTGTCAAAAAAGTCATTCAATTTGACCGCTGCGTATGAGGCCACTGATGAGCTAACCGTCGAGTGGACGGGCATCCCGGGCTATTTGAGCATGCGGCCGGCCACTTTCTTCTGGATCCCGCAGCCTCAACACCTGATGCAGGGGCAAACTGCCGCAGAATTAAACGCGGCAGATCTGACCACTAAAACCCCAGTCGGTTGGGGCGCTTATCAAATCGCGGAATGGGTTCCTGGTGAATCCATCCGGCTGGTCAAAAACCCCAATTACTTCAGGGTAGCAGAGGGATTGCCCGCGTTCGATGAATTGGTCTATCGCTTTGTACCCACCTCGCCTGAGAGTGACCTTTCACCCATCGTCCACGGCGAGTGCGACATCATGGATGCCTCGACCGGCCTGGAAGATCAAATTCAATCGGTGCGCGAACTTGAACTGGCAGGGGAGCTGACCTCTTATTTTGGGCAGGGTCCGGCCTTTGAGGCGATCTACCTGGGGATCAACCCAGCTTCTTATGATGAAGTTTTTAACGCGTTTATCGACCGGCCGGCATTCTTCTCCGATCTGCGCACGCGTCAGGCGATCAATTATTGCATCGACCGTGACTCGATCAAATCTGATTTGATGTTCAGTCAATCGGATATTCCAGCTTCCTATCTGCCGCCACAACACCCCCTGGCGGTTGATGGATTGAGCGTTTTGTCGTATGACCCGGCAAAAGCCATTGCGCTTTTAGAGGAAGCGGGTTGGGTGGACGCAGATGGCGACCCCGAGACCCCGCGAACCTCGAATGGGGTTAAAGATGTGGTGAATGGCAAGGATTTCGCGATCACATATACCACCACAGATACCACGCTACACCGTCAGATCAGCGAGAGTATCACGAAATCTTTGAAGGAATGCGGCGTCAAGGTAACCACGCAATATCTGCCAGTGTCAGAGTTGGTGGCTTCTGGACCAGAGGGCGTATTGTTCGGGCGGAACTTTGATTTGGCTGAAATCTCATGGGCCACTGGCAATGTGCCACCTTGCTTCCTATTTTCAACCAGTGAGATCCCGGCAGAAAAGAACGGCTGGCTGGGCACAAAATACGCGGGTGTGAATTTGACGGGGTATTCGAACCCTGATTACGACGCGGCTTGTGCCAACCTGTTGACCGCCGGGTTGGATGAGACGCTCTACAATGCCAGCAATGAGATCACGCAGACAATCATCGCCAATGATCTGCCGATGATCCCGCTTTTCTACCAGATCAAGGCCATGGCGGCGCGACCAGACTTATGTGGACTTACGATGGATACCAGCGCGCGCAGCGCGTTGAATTCGATCGAAAGTTTGATCCTATCTGATACCTGCCCGGCCAAATGATGCGGACTATGCCCGATTTTTTGTAGGAAGAGATTGGATTAACCTCAAAAACTGTGTTAAAATCTAATCCTCGATGAAGGAGTACCCCTTGGGGCATGGTGCAATGGCAGCACACCAGACTTTGGATCTGTCTATCTTGGTTCGAATCCAGGTGCCCCAGCCTGATAAACCAGCAGTAAAGATGATCTTCAAAACAGCAACACCAACCCAAGCGACGAGCCGACAGGATTTACCAAGCCTGTTGCTCGTTTTTTGTTAATAAGCCACGATTGGGTTAATTAGGAGAAAATATGACATTATCCACCATCATCATGGCCGCCGGGCAGGGTACCCGCATGGTTTCAAACTTGCCCAAAGTGCTGCATCCGGTGAACGGAAAGCCAATGATCCTATACGTGCTGGAAACAGCCAGATCCATTGGCGCGGAAGGTTTGGTGGTGGTGATTGGCAATGGCGCAGAAAAAGTGCGCGAGACACTTGGCAAAAGTATCCAATGCGTCATCCAGGAAGAGCGGCTGGGCACGGCGCATGCCGTGATGATGGCGGAAAGCGCACTCTCAAAAGTGGATGGGCTGGTGCTGGTGGTCGCCGGGGATATGCCCCTGTTGACCGCCAAAACGCTGGAAGGTTTGGTCAAACGACAAGAGCAAAATGCCGGCCCGTTCAGCATGCTAACCGTGCGTTCCAACAATCCGCGAGGGTTTGGCAGGATCGTGCGCGGGGCCCAGGGAAGCATCCGCGCCATCGTGGAAGAGGCGCAAGCCAGCCAGGAGCAGTTGCTGATCGATGAGTTGAACGTGGGTGCTTACTGTTTTCGCGCCGACTGGCTGTGGGGAGCGCTCAAGAAGATCAAGCTCTCGCCAAAGGGTGAATATTACCTGACCGACCTGGTGTCGGTGGCGGTTGAAGAAGGCAAGACTGTGGAATCCATATTGCTTGAGGATGAAGAAGAAGCGCTGGGCATTAACAATCGCGTCCATCTGGCCGAAGCCGAGCGCATCATCCGCCGCCGGGTGAATGAAGGCCACATGCTGGCTGGCGTGAGCATGATCGACCCCAACCTGGTGTATATCGGGCCTGACGTGACGATCGGAAAAGATTCCGTGCTGTACCCCAACACCCGCCTGACCGGCAAAACCGTGATTGGCGAGGGATGTGAAATTGGCCCAGACACCATTATTGAAGATTCCAAGGTGGGCAATCACTGCCACCTGTTGGCATCCGTACTTGAGGGAGCCGAGGTTGGCAACGAGGTGGGCATGGGTCCGTTCTGCCATCTGCGCAAAGGCGCCCGACTAGGCGACCGGGTGCACATGGGTAATTTTGGAGAAGTGAAAGATTCCAGCCTGGCTGCCGGGGTGAAAATGGGACATTTCTCTTACATCGGCAACGCCACCATCGGCGAGGAAGTCAATATCGGCGCAGGCACGATCACCTGTAATTATGATGGCGAACATAAACATCCGACAGAGATCGGGGCGGGCGCGTTCATTGGTAGTGATACCATGCTGGTGGCTCCATTGAAGATCGGCAAAGGCGCCAAAACGGGTGCCGGTTCGGTGGTTACGCACGATGTGGCTGACGGCGAGGTCGTGGTGGGAGTTCCCGCCAGAAGGTTGAAGGGACAATAAGCATGCTGCTTGCATGGATTTTGGCTGGGGTATTCCTGTTATTGGATCTCTTCTTTTCGTTCTTAAGGGCGGCTTTGGTGAATATCAGGGTTCCGCAATTGCTGGAATTAGGCAGCGATCAGCCTGAGCAATTGGAAATGACCATGGCTTTTTTGGAAAAGCCCAGGTTAAGAGCCGCGTTGCGCTTATTAACCGCGCTGACGCACTTCATTTTGACCGGGATTGTTTTTTTTATAGTCTACCAGGCTGTTCCTGATTTGAACCTGGGGTGGGCGATCCTCATTGCCGCGGGATGTTTGTTGGTATTGTTGAGCCTCGAGTTCCTGTTTGAACGCATTCCGCTGCATGACCCTGAAAAATGGGCTTTCAGGTTGACGGGCGCGGCCCGTTTCTTTGATTTTCTCTTCAGCCCATTGACCAATTTCTTGGTCTGGTTGCAAGGTACTGACAAGCAAGCTTTGCGAAAACTGGGATCGGTAACCGAAGATGAACTGAAAAGCTGGGTCGAGGTGGGAGAACCGGAAGGTGGGCTTGAACCGGATGAACGTAAAATGATCTACTCGATCTTCCAATTTGGCGAGACCTTGTGCCGCGAGATCATGATCCCGCGCATGGAGGTGTTGGCTTTGGAAGTGAAGACCCCGCTCAATCAGGCTATCAATGCATTCGTAGACTCGGGTCATTCAAGGGTGCCCGTCTATGATGACGTGATCGATAATGTGGTCGGTGTGCTCTACGCCAAAGATCTGTTAAAAATCCGTGGGAAAGCGGGAGAAAACGGTTCGATCAAGAATTTATTGCGCCCTGCTTATTTTGTGCCCGAATCAAAAAAGGTGGATGAACTGTTGGCCGAGATGCAGGCCAAGGGCATTCACATTGCTGTGGTGGTGGATGAATACGGCGGCATGGCCGGCCTGGTCACTTTGGAAGACATCGTGGAAGAGATCGTAGGCGAGATCCGTGATGAGTATGACCAGGGTGAGGAACTGCTGGTGCAGACCATCTCAGAGGATGAGAAATTGTTTAGAGGACGCGTGTCGCTGGATGATTTTAATGACGCTCTTTCAACCCATCTTGATACGGATATGACTGATTCGTTGGGCGGATATTTCTACAGCCAATTAGGCCGGGTGCCGTTGGAAGGCGACCAACTGGAGGTGGAAGGTTGGATGTTAACCGTTGAGGAGATCCGCGCGCGGCGGATCGGATTAATTCGCGCCCGAAGAAAAAATACCGATGAACTGGAGAGTGAATAACATGCAGCTTTCACCCGACTTGCAAAGAAAATTGATCGAAAGCGCCGTGGAGGCGCGGGGATGGGCTTACGCGCCTTATTCAAAATACCGGGTGGGGGCGGCTTTGTTGACCAGTTCAGGCAAGATCTATGACGGGGTGAACATTGAGAACGCTGTCTATCCGCTGGGGCTGTGTGCTGAGCGGGTGGCGATCTTTAAGGCAGTGTCAGAAGGCGAAAGAGATCTGGAAGCCATTGTCATCGCCACCGAGAATGCCGGCATGCCCTGCGGATCGTGCCGCCAGGTGATGGCGGAATTTGGCCTTTCGATGCGCGTGCTCATCGTGGACGAGCAAGGCAGGATCCACGTAGAAACCACGGTCGAAGAACTGCTGCCAGGAGCGTTCACACCCAAAGACCTGATCTGAGAACCAAATGGCGAAGGCAGAGCGAACTTTAAGGGTGGAAGCGATCGTGCTTCACCACACCAACTGGGGTGAGGCAGACCGCCTGCTTTCGATCTTTACCAAATCGCACGGCAAACTGCGCGTGATCGCCAAGAGCGTGCGCAAGATGCAATCGCGCAAGGCGGGGCACCTTGAGCCGTTCTCTCATTCCACTTTGATGCTGGCGCGGGCGCACGACCTGTGGATCGTGACCGACGCCGAGACAATTGACGCTTTCACCCCCCTGCGTGAAGACCTGCAATTGATGACCCGTGCTTCTTACGTGATCGAACTGATGGATCAGTTTACCTATGAAGAGGGGCAGAACTGGCAGCTCTATCAGTTGGGGGTGGATACGCTGAGAAGGCTGACCGATTTGGACGACAGCTTTGTTCCTCTGAGATATTACGAGATGCGACTGCTGGACCTGGTGGGGTTCCGCCCCATGCTGTTCGAGTGCGCCAAATGCCGCAAAAAGATCGAAGCCGAAGATCAATTTTTCTCCGCGGAGTTGGGTGGGGTACTCTGCCCAAGCTGCGGCGCGCGCAGCGACAATTCGCGCCTGATCTCGATGGACGCGCTGCGCTTCCTGCGCCATTTTCAACGCAGCGATTACGGCACCGCGCTGAAGGCCAGCCCAACGCAAAAGATCCGCGACGAGATCGAAGGCTTGATGAACCACTACCTGACCTTCTTGTTGGAACGCAAGCTGAAGACGCCGGAGTTTTTAAAACAAATTCAATAGAAACGAAGAAAAAAACCTCATTCGAATGCCGTCAGGGTATAATTGGAACACTTAAAAATACCCCGCGCTTCGGAGGACGTATGAGCCAACCCCTTGATTTTCAATCCGTGATCATGACCCTGCAAAAATACTGGGCTGACCAGGGCTGCCTGATCTGGCAGCCGTATTACAACCAGATCGGCGCGGGTACCATGAACCCCGGAACCTTCTTAAGGGTGTTAGGACCTGAACCCTGGAACGTGGCTTACGTGGAACCTTCCATCCGCCCCGACGACGGACGCTACGGCGAAAACCCCAACCGCTTTCAACAGCATTATCAATTCCAGGTGATCCTCAAACCGGATCCGGGCGACCCGATTGGTTTGTACCTGAAATCCCTTGAAGCGCTGGGCATTAACCAACGCGAACACGACATCCGTTTTGTGGAAGACAACTGGCAGCA
>CAYYRU010000041.1:0-25202 GCA_964474095.1 uncultured Anaerolinea sp. | reverse complement strand
CGCATTATCTGATCAATTTCCCTCCCGCATCTCGCTTGCAACCCCTGACAGATCAAACTAAAATCATTTCATCTCATCGATCAGCCACAGATGCCAAAAAAGGTTGATTCTGTATGACCCTTGATCCTCACCACCAAAGACCTCAGCGCCGTTCCATCCGCCTGCCCGGTTACGATTACTCCGAGGAGGGCAATTACTTTGTGACCATCACCACCCATCAAATGCAGAGGCTATTTGGTGAAATCCTTGATGGTGAAATGCATCTCAATGCCTTTGGAAAAATCGTCGTGGAGGAATGGTTCAAGACGGCAAAACTTCGTCCAAGAGTCATACTTGATCAAGACGAATTTGTGGTCATGCCCAATCACATCCATGGCATTATTCAACTGCGTGATGAGCCTGTAAGAGAGCCTGATAATGAGCGTTTCGCACAAAATACGGCCCTTTGTACGGGCACGGCGCGCCGTGCCCCTACGAACTCAATCATGCAATTTGGCCTTCCAATATCCAATTCATTGCCCGCGATCATCGGGGCATTCAAATCTGCTGTCACAAAACAAATCAACATTTTGCGTGGCCCTTCCTCAAGTCCCATCTGGCACCGCAACTACTACGAACACATCATCACCTCGGACGAGGAATACGCCAACATCACTGAGTACATCCGTTTCAACCCGCAGAACTGGTCTGAAAAAGATGAATACGATCAAAGGTGAATACTATTTCCCGTAATGAATAAGCAGATCACTTGAAACATACACTAATGGCATAACCTGCTTTATTACTCACGCTTCAAAATTAGCGATTCCCGATTCACGACTTTCTTCATTCTTAAAAATCATCCAGCCAACCTTAATCTTTCAATCCGGCACCACCCCAAAATGCTATAATGAAAAAGTCTTATTCGTACCCTTCCGGAGCCTTCGCGTCACCATGCCCTCCTTCTCTCATCTCCACGTTCACACCGAATACTCCCTGCTGGATGGCTTCAGCAACATCAAAAAGCTCATCGCCAGGGTCAAAAGCATGGGCATGGACTCGGTGGCCATCACCGACCACGGCACCATGTTCGGCGTGATCGATTTCTACATGGCCGCCAAAGAGGCCGAGGTCAAACCCATCATTGGGCTCGAAACCTACGTGGCCGCCCGCGGCATGAGCGACCGCGACTCCCAAAAAGACAAACATTCCTACCACCTGGTGCTGCTGGCCGAGAACGAAACCGGCTACAAGAACCTGCTCAAGATCGCCAGCGCCGCCCAGCTCGAAGGCTTCTACTACTACCCTCGTGTGGATCATGACTTCCTGGCCGCCCACTCAGAGGGGCTCATCGCCACCACCTCCTGCATGTCGGGTGAGGTGCCGCGCACCATCCTCAACAAGGGTGTCGAAGCCGGGCGCGAAATGCTCGATTGGTACTACAGCGTCTTCGGCCAGAACAACTTCTTCATTGAATTGCAAAGCCACGACATCGCCGAATTGCCCGCCCTCAACCGCACCCTGGTGGATCTCGGCAAGCGTTACAACGCCAAATACATCGCCACTAACGACGTGCACTACGTGGAGCGCGCCGACGCCCGCCTGCAGGATATCATGCTCTCCATCCAGACCGGCTCGCTCTTGAGCGACCCCAACCGCATGCGCATGACCGGTGATTCCTACTACCTGCGCTCTCCGGATGAAATGGCCGCGCTCTTCCCCGACCTGCCGGATGCCCTCAGCAACACCCTGCTCATCGCCGAGCGCTGCAACGTGGATCTCATCCACAAGGGGTATCACCTGCCGCAGTTCCCCGTGCCCGATGGCTTCACCGCCGAGAGCTACCTGCGCAAACTCTGTGAAGAAGGCCTGCTTGAACGCTACGGTTCGCGCGCCAACTCCCCCGAAGTGCGCGAGAGGCTGGATTACGAGCTCAAGATCATCCACGACATGGGCTTTGACGCCTACTTCTTGATCGTCTGGGACTTGTGTCGTTTCTCGCGAGAGAACAACGTCTGGTACAACACCCGCGGGTCGGGCGCCGGCTCCATCACGGCCTATTCCCTGCAGATCAGCCTCATCGAACCCCTCAGCCATCAACTGCTCTTTGAGCGCTTCTTGAACCCCAACCGCATCTCCATGCCTGATATCGACCTCGACATCCAGGATGACAAGCGCGCCCTCATCATGGAATACTGCGCCCGCAAATACGGTTCCGACAAGGTGGCCCAGATCATCACCTTCGGCACCCTGGGCGCGCGCGGCGCCATCCGCGACGTCGGCCGCGTCATGGATGTGCCCCTCTCCGAAGTGGATCGTGTCACCAAGGCCGTGCCGGCCGTCATCCCCGACAAACCGGTTACCATTGCCAACGCCCTCGAGGCTTCTGAAGCCTTCCGCAACATCTACCACGAGGCCGATTACATGCGCGACCTGATCGACACCGCCAACCGCATGGAAGGCGTGGCGCGCAACGCGGGCACCCATGCCGCCGGCGTGGTCATCACCGACATCCCCATGGTCGAGTACATTCCCCTGCACCGCCCCACCAGCGGCGCCGAGGAATCGCCCATCAAGACCGTCACCCAGTTTGAGATGAAGATCGTCGACAAGCTCGGTCTACTCAAGGTGGATTTTTTGGGCCTTTCGACCCTCACCATCATGCAGCGCGCCTGCGACCTCATCAACGCCCGCCACGGGGTCGATCTCAACCTGCACAACATCCCGCTGGATGACCCCGACACTTTTGAATCTCTCGGCCGCGGCCACACCGCCGGCGTCTTCCAACTCGAAGGCAACGGCATGACCCGCTATATCGTGCAAATGAAACCCCAGGAACTCTCGCACATCATCGCCATGGTGGCACTCTTCCGCCCCGGCCCAATGGATTTCATTCCCTCCTACATCAAGCGCATGCACAACGAAGAGAAGATCAGCTACCGCCATCCCAAGATGGAAAAGTTCTTCTCCGAGACCTACGGCATCCCCATCTACCAGGAGCAGCTCATGCTGGCCGCCATGGGGCTGGCCGGTTACACCGCCGCTGATGCCGATGACTTCCGCAAGGCCATCTCGAAGAAACTGGTCGCTCAGATCGAGAAACACAAAGAAAAATTCGCCCTGGGCGCCGTAGCCAATGGCATCGATAAAGAAACCGCCCTCGGCATTTTTGAAGATTGGGAGAACTTCGCCCGCTACGGCTTCAACAAGAGCCACGCCGCCGATTACGGCGTGATCGCCGTCGAAACCGCCTACCTCAAGACCCACTACACCGTGGAATACATGACCGCCCTGCTTTCGGTCTCGAAGAGCGATGCCACCAAGGTGGCCTTCTACGCCGCCGATTGCCGCAGCATGGGCATTGAGGTGCTGCCGCCGGACGTGTGTTCCAGCGGATGGGACTTTACCATTGAAGACCGCGAAGGTGAAAAATCGGCCATTCGCTTTGGCCTGGGGGCCGTCAAGAACGTGGGCCGCGACCCCGTGGATCTCATCCTGGCCGCCAGGGCTGACGGTCCTTTCAAAGATCTCAACGACTTCATCCGCCGCGTCGATCTGCACCGCGTGGGCAAACGCAGCCTCGAATGCCTCATCCGCGTGGGCGCGCTCGATTGCTTCGGTCCGCGCAAGGCGCTGATGGCCGTCATGGATTCCATGGTTTCCATCAGTTACAGCCACATCAAGGCCGCCGAAAGCGGGCAGATGAGCATCTTTGGCAGCGCTGCAGGTGTCGAAGAAGACCTGCAACTGCCGCAGGGCATGGTGCTCGATCGCCGCGAACAGCTCGAATGGGAGAAGGAATTGATCGGCCTGTACGTCTCTGATCACCCCATCACCCCTTACCTGCCCTACATCCGCCAAAAAGTATCCCATTTCTCTTCGGAACTGGCAGAAGCCGCGCCGCAGAGCAAGGTCACGGTGGCCGGTCTGGTCACCCGCCTGCGCACCCTTACCACCAAGAACGGCAACCCCATGGCCTTCGCTACCATTGAAGACCTGCAGGGTCCGGTCGAACTGGTGATCTTCCCCAAGGTCTGGGAGAAATTTGCCACTTTTGTGCAAATGGAATCGGTGCTGCTGGCCGATGGCAAAGTCGATGCCGCCTCGGGCGACCCAAAAATCCTGGTGGATGTCATCCGCCCCATTACCCCCGATGACCTGACGGATGAGATCCTGGCCGCTGATCACGAAGCTGCCAACCCCGCCCCGACCCCCGCTGCGTTTTCTGGCAGCCCGGATGAAATCCCATTCGACCTGCCCGCAACCATTGTGGATGAACCTGAGTTTGGCAGCCCGCCCCCCGAACCGGATGACTGGCACCTGGCACCGCCCCCGGAGGAAGCTTCGCTCTTTCAACTGAAACCCCCGCCGCCTGAAGGCAAAACCCCCGAGGCGACAGTACAGAAAACTGAGGCCTTGCGTGAGCCCCCCGCGACCTCCGTGAAAACGGAACCTCCGGCCAAAGTGCAGCCCCTCAGCCCGCCGGTGGCGGAGGCGGTCGCGAAACCACCTGTCATCATGGCGCCTGATTTTCGCTCGCCTTACCTGGCGGGCAGCAGCAAAAAGAATAAGCAGTTGATTACGGTCACGCTTAAATCCAGCGGCGAGAAAGATCGCGACGTACGCCGCATGCGCCGGGTGCACGGCTTGCTCAACTCCTTCCCGGGCGAAGACCGCTATTGTTTTCTCATTTTTGAACAAGGCCGCCGGCATCTGCTGGATTTCCCCAACGACACCACCGCAGCCAATTCCGAATTACTCAATAAGCTGGTAGAATTGGTCGGTTCAGAGAACGTTCAGGTAGAAATCGTCTAGACAATTACAGGATTTAGAAAATGTTAGAGAATACTTCAAAAATCAAAACCATCGGGGTCATGACCTCTGGTGGTGATGCTCCCGGGATGAACCCGTTCATCCGGGCAGTCGTGCGTGCCTGTTCCGCTTATGGCATAAAAGTGTTCGGCGTGGATGAAGGCTATGAGGGTCTGATCCACGGTCGCTTTAGAGAATTGGGCGTCAGAGATGTCAGCGGCATCTTGCAGCGCGGCGGCACCATTCTGCAAACCGCCCGCAGCAAAGAGTTCCGCGAACCCAGCGGCCAGCGCGAGGCCGTACGCCAGATCAACAACGCCAACATGGACGCGCTGATCGTGGCCGGCGGTGACGGCTCACTGAATGGCGCCCAAAAACTGGTCGCCAAGGGCATCCCCGTGGTGGGCGTGCCCGCCAGCATCGACAACGATATTTTTGGCACCGAGATGTGTATTGGCGTCGATACCGCCCTCAACACCATCGTGGACGCCATCGACAAGATCCGCGACACCGCCTCTTCGCACAATCGCGCCTTCCTGGTAGAGACCATGGGACGCGAGTCGGGTTATCTCGCCATCCAGGCCGGCATCGTCACCGGCGCCGAGATGGTGCTCATCCCCGAGCACAAGACCCCGCCCGAAGAAGTCGGTCAGGCCATTGAAGAAGCCTATCGTCGCGGCAAGACCCACGCCATCATCGTGGTGGCTGAGGGCTACAAGCCCCAGGCACTCGAGTTGGGTGCCCGCCTCGAGGCTATGGATACCGGTTTTACCACCCGCACCACCATCCTGGGCCACATCCAGCGCGGTGGAAAGCCATCCCCGTTTGACCGTCTACTGGCGACCCGCTTTGGTGTGGCGGCGGTGCAGTTCCTGCTGGCCGGTCAGAGCAACGTCATGACGGCTTACAACGGCAGCGAGATCGTGCCCATCTCCATTGAAGAAGTGGTTACCAACAAGAAGAATTTGTCAGAAGAGTTCATCCAGATGATGCAAATTCTGGCTTGATCGTTATCCAACAATCGGATAGATGCAGATGGGTGAGCTTTGACTCACCTTTCTGTTTTAACAGCCGATAACGACTTGTTTTGCTCAATATGAGGGATTCTTTGAACAAATTTTTTCAAAAAGTAAACAGAAAATTAAGATTATCTTTACGGGTTCTGAAGTTCAGGTGGTTATACTGATTTAATCTGATATCGCAGTTGATGCTCACCATCGAAAAATGGATCGGATCCAGATCATGGAAATGAATTTTATTTCACTAATTGTTTTTATCTGCGCAGTCCTGATCATTGTGATCGCTTTTTACGCGTTTAACCAGGGTAACACCGAGGGCTCCAAAAGCTTTGCCATTTTCATGCTATCCATGTCCATCTATATCCTCGGATACGGTTTTGAGTTGAGCAGTTTGGATCTCGCAGGCATGGTTTTTTGGAACAAAGTGGAATACGTTGGCATTTTGTCCTTCCCGAGTCTTTATCTGATCTATACCAGCCGTTTTACAGGCAACGACAAGTGGATCACGAAAAGGAATGTGATCCTGCTCTTCATGCTTCCGGTCATTTGCCTGGTGGCGAAGCTTTTTGACGGCAGATTGGGTTTGATCTACAGTTCTGTCGCGGTGGATACCACTGGACTGATTCCCCTGTTGTCTTTTGAAAAAGGTCCCCTTTACTATGTGGTGGTGGCTTTTAACCTGATCATGGTGACCCTGGCCACCTTTATGCTTTTCGACCGCCGCAAACACACCTCCACGATTTATCGCAGACAAACGAACATCATCCTGGTGGTCTCCGCCATCCTGTATGCCTCCTACATCGTCTACTTGACAGGGGTGGAAGTTTTCCCAACATTGAAACAATTGGATCTGAACCCTTTCACTTACACCTTGTGGGCTTTCGCCATCAGTTATGCGATATTACGTTACCGCCTGTTTGACCTGGCTCCCATCGCCCGCGACACTCTGATCGAAATTTTGGGGGATGGTGTGCTCGTATTGGATGATCAATTTCGCCTTGTGGATTCAAACCCCAGAGCCCAATCCATTTTCGGCTGGGATAAAACTCCCGTGGGCATTACTCCTGAAAAGATCGCCCCTCACCTGCTTGACCTGGAAGTGATCGAAACCGCCAAGGGGGAATACTGCTATGAAAAAACACTCTCCCAGAACCATCAGGCAATGCATTTTGAAGTTACCGTAAGCACCCTGCGTAACCCACAAAAATTTGTCATGGGTTACCTGCTGGTGTTGCATGACATTACCCGCCGCAAGAAGATCGAGATGGAGTTGCAGGAGCTCAGCCTTGAAGACGACCTGACCGGTTTATCAAATCGACGCGGATTTTATGTGCTCTCTGATCAACTTTGCAGCTTTTGTTTGCGCATGAAGATGAACGCGGTGCTATTCTTTATGGATATGGACAATCTCAAAAGTATTAATGATCAAAACGGTCACGCCGCCGGTGACCAGGCTCTGAAAGAGATGGGGCAGGTGCTCAAGAACTCTTTCCGCTCATCAGATGTGATCGCCCGATTTGGCGGTGATGAATTTGTGGTGCTGGCGATTGAAACGCAGGAAAACACCAGCGAAATCATGCGCAAGCGCATTCGCGATCAATTAACGAAGTATGTCAACCAGCACCCGCGAGAATATCTTCTGGATGTTAGCCAGGGAGCGGCGCATTTCTCGTGGCAGCAGCCGAAACCCATCGAAGAATTATTGAAAGAAGCTGATGCCGCCATGTATCAAGAAAAACAGGCCAAAAAGAAATAATATAAATGGTGTCGTGGACGATCATATTCTTTCTCAGTTTTTCAAGTAACACGCTCATTCAATGGTTACCCAGATGTACCAATTAGTGAATAAGTAAATCCTTATAATCAAATTATCACACCGCGTGATTGGCTCCTGCTCAAACCGATTGGTGGTTTATCATCTGCTGCGGTTCTACGCCTTTCATCATCAGGGTATAATTCATCCGCGATTCTCTAATAAGGATTACCCCTGGTTAACAATAAATGAATATTTCTAGCATTTATTTCATTTTCCTCTTTTTACCTGCATTTCTCCTCGTTTACTATCTTGTTCCATCAGGACAATGGAAAAACATCGTTTTGTTGGTTCTATCGGTTGTGTTTTTTGGTTGGACGGATTTTATTCACCTTCCGACAATGCTTCTGTTGATATTACTCAATTATGTTTTTGCCAGATGGATTAGTCGTTTAGTACAAAAAGAGAAGCGTGGAAAAGCACAACTCGTTTTATGGTTGGGGTTGATAGTTAATATCCTGATCTTGATATTCTTCAAGTATGTAACCTTCTTTTCAGCCTTGTTTGCCATTTCGAGGAAAATTCAGACCAGGCTGATCGGCACAACCATGCCTTTGGGAATTTCCTTTTTCACTTTTACAGCCGTTGCCTATTTGATCGATGTCTATCAATCCAGCATCCTGGCTGAAAAAAACATCTTCAAATTTTCTAACTTCATGCTCATGTTTCCCAAGATCATTCAAGGTCCGATTACCCGTTATGAACAGGTTCGTTCCGATCTTTCGTCATCCAGGTGGATCAATGCGCCTCTGATGATGGAGGGAGCCCGGCGTTTCATTGGAGGATTGGCAAAAAAGGTGATCTTGGCCGACGGTCTGGCCGTTGTCGCCAACAAAGTATTTAATGCGGATTACGCCGAACTTGGAGCAGGCCTTGCGTGGTTGGGTGTAATTGCTTTTACATTGCAAATCTACTTTGATTTTTCTGGTTACACTGACATGGCCATCGGACTTGGAAAAATGTTTGGGTTTCAATTACCCGAGAATTTCAACTATCCGTATATCAGTAAAAGCATTACCGATTTTTGGCGTCGTTGGCACATGACCTTGACTTCCTGGTTCAGGAATTTTCTCTTCATCCCCCTTGAGTTCGCACGTCGCAAAGAAAAATTTCTCCGTTTGCAGACCGATATCTTGATCGTCTTTCTCCTCACCGGCTTCTGGCACGGCTCCAGTTGGAATTTCATTCTTTGGGGTCTTTATTTTGGTGTCATCCTGGCTCTTGAAACTTCACGCTGGGGTAAATGGCTCAGCAAGATGCCAACTTTCTTTCAACATTTCATCACGATCCTATTGATCATGATCGGTTGGATTTTCTTCCGCATTCCGCAAATTTCCCAATGGAAACCGTTTTTTGCTGCCTTGTTTGGAGCTAACAGCTGGACAGGTCTTCAGAACCTGCGCTCGATGAACATACTCTTTTATATCCCGTTGCTCCTCTTTTCCATCTTTGTGGCATTGCCCATCGCTTCTAATCTTGAAAAGAAACTTCTATCTCGATTTTCTAGCGCCAGAATCTTCATGGATGCCGGTTACTTGATCCTTTTTATAATTACAGTCATGTCCCTTCTATCCAATGGCTTTTCCGCTTTTATGTACGCGAAGTTTTAAATTAAGGAAACGTTGTAATGAATTTTTGTCGACGATATTTGATAATCCTTTTTTTTATCTCACTTCTAGCCGTTCCTATCTATTGGCTGGTAAAAGGGAATGACGGACCTCACTTTTCAATCATCGAGCAAAGGAATTTATCAGATTTCCCCGCGTTTGGAAAAACTTCTCTGAGAGAAGTAGTAGATGCATTAAGTCGCTTCCGCACAAATCAAGCAATGAATCTTGTCCTACCGAATTTTTCTGAGGGAGAGTACCAAATTACTCTGCAAAATGCTGCAGCAGATCAATTCCCATTTCGGTTAATGGGAATAAAAAACACCAAAGCCGCAGAAAGGGCTGTAATAGCACTTACCTATGCCTTTTTACCTGATCAAATCATCCCGACCGATATGCATTCGGGTTTTTATGTCACTCGGGATCAAAGCCAGATCTTGTTTCCGCCTGACACTTATGATGATTCTGTTGAAAACGCCATTGATCAGAGGATCCAAAATTACGAACAACTTATTCGCGATTATCCAAGTATCAATTTTTACGTGCTTGAACTTCAACGGTTGGCGAATTCAGAATCGCACCCTCTAAATCCTTATTTCTTCAACTCAGATCAAAGCCAGGCATTGACCTACTTTGAAGCCAAAAAACCAATCAATCTTCAGGTGTCAGTGCTACCCATCGATCAGTTTTCCGACCATCTTAAGTATTATTACGCTACGGATCATCATCTTTCGTTGGAGGGACTCGGAGAATCTTATCTGTTGTTACATCAAATGCTGGCACAGAACTACCCCCAGATTACAGCGCCGCTTCTCCTTGACAAGAAGATCACCTTTGATAAAGCGCTTATGCTGGGTTCACTGGCTCGTAAAAGTTTATTTCCGATCAAGGGTGATCTCTTTCAGGCATACGATCTCGATCTCCCACCTTACATCGTTTTTTTGGAAGGAGGGATATATCCTCTCCAACAAAAGCAAGAAGATTTGATCAACCACTACAGCACTAAACCTTTTCAGGAATACTATGGTCAGTTTTTCGATTTACAAAACTCAATCTATCAATTTCAATTCACCAATGAATCAGACCGGAATCTTTTAATTATCGGATCATCCTTTGTCCGCGGTGTAGTGCCGATGATCGCTTCTCATTATCACAACACATACTATATCGATCTGAGGCAAAACACATTGAATCTGGGTGAGTTCCTGCGAGATTACCCCGTGGATGATGTCGTGGTATTTGGAGACAATCCTGTTACATTCACTGACCCTGCGTGGGCAATTAATCCCTAAGGTCTATCAAGACAAATGATCGTGATAATCGTTAAAAAGGGTTGCGGTTCAATAACCGTTACCCCTTTTTTCCCAATGGCGCCAGATAGATCACAAATTGGTCTTCGCCATCCAACCCGAGGACTGAGTTCAAGGCCTGGTCGTCAAAAGCCGCGATCGGGCATATACCGCTGTTGATCTGTTCGGCGGCCAGTGCCAGGTTCTGACAGACGTGCCCGGCATCCAGATGCAGGTAGCGGTAGCCGCGTTCCACGTAGCGCCAGAACATACGCTCCACCACCGCCACCCAAATAAAGGTTACGGCGCTGCCGCTGACCTGGGGTTGACCGAGACAGGCAGCCGTGATCTTTCCGGCAATATCCGCTATAGCTTTCAGATCCACCAAACCGTTTTCTATGGCCATATACCGGTAGAGCCCGGGGGTCAGCCCATCCACCCGGTTGACAAGCAGCAAAGTCTCGAAGGCATGCCTGGCTCCCGCCGAAGGCACGGTGCGCGCGGTAGAAGGCCGGCTGGATACATGTTTAACCCCTTGCGACACCCACAACAGGTAGCCCAGTTCATCCAGGCTGAGCGGGCTTTCGGCGTATTTACGAATGGTCTTGCGATTCTCAACAGCGGTGCGCAAGCTGATATCAGCCAACTGGATCTGGTCGTGGGCTTTTAGTGGGATAACGTGCGCTCCTTGCGGCATGGGTAATTCCAACGGCGGTTGGGGCACCTGCCCGCCTGCCTGCGGAGAAATACTTAAGTTCTCATTGCGTGTTCGCAGCATGAATTCCTTGCCAGCATTATCATTCATGGTCCCTCCTCCTTAAACTCGCATTCGCATCTTGAAATATCCGGGGCAGTCAAACTTGCGCGCCTTGGGGTTGTAGTAGATTCTTTCCACAGTTTCAAACCCGAATTGCTGATAAAGAGTCTGTGCTTTCTGGTTGGTCATTTCAACTTCAAGCACCAGTTTCTGGATGCCGTAAGAACGCGCGTCTTCAACCGCCTTTTCTAGCAGCGCTTTTGCGATTCCCTGACGCCGAAAATTCTCATCTACTGCCAAATGGGCGATCAGGTACTCGTCTTTCTCGGCCTCCCTGGCATTCACCAAAGCCGCATTCAGCCGGACCATGCGCAAACCGGCCACGAAACCGTAGATCGAGAACAAACGCCTGGAGCAAGCCCATTCCAACGCAAGCAGTTGGGTACCTTTGAAAGCCAATAATATCCCCGCAGGTGTGCCGTATTTCTCAGCTGTCTGGCAATATTGGTAGCTAAAACGATTGCCTGGTTCTTTGAACCAGGTGCGCAGGGCTTTAAGCTGCAAATCTGGATCACCCAGCCCCAACACCTGCACGCCAAAATCCCCACTAGTTTCAGCCATCAGGCAGGCAGCCACCGCGGCGTCTTTCGGGATCGCGGGTCTAATCATCAGACTCATGCGGCTCCTTTTTTGCCAACTCCCATTCTCTCAGTAAACTTAAAAATTAACTGCCGAATCAAGCCAAGTTCTGGTACCCTGAACAGGATTAAACCAAATAAGTAAATCAAAACGCCCACGACCACCCCGCCGATAGCCACCAACCAAACCGGCAGGGGCTGCGTCCACTTGAGCCAGGCCAACAACGCGGCAGACATCAGAATGCCGGAAGCTAAGGCTCTCAACAGACCGTCCAGGGTGTGCCGGCCTTCCAGCCCGCTGATCTTGCGCCGGATAAAGAAAAGCAGCACACACATCTCAATAAATGTGGCCAGTGAGTTGGCCAGGGCCAAAGCACCGTGCGGCATCCATCCAAAGCGGGTGAAGAGCGCGGCGAACCACAGACTCAAAACCACGTTCAAACTCATCATCACCACACCGACAAATACCGGGGTTTTCGTATCGTGCAAGGCGTAAAAGGCGCGTGAGACGATCTCCACCACCGAGTGCCCCACCAGGCCCGCGGCATAAAAGAGCAGTGCCCAGGCTACCATCTGGGTGGAGTGGCTGTCAAATGTACCGCGCTGGTAAAGCAGGGTGATGAGTGGCACACGCAAGAAGATCAACCCCAGCGAAGCGGGGATGGCCAGCAGCAGCAATCCGCGCAGCAAGGCCGAGAGTGACGCGCGCATATCTTCAGGCCTCCCCTTTGCCACCTGCGCAGAGAAGGTTGGCAGCGCCGCGATCGCCATGGATTGGGCAATGGCGATCTCGGGGATCATCATTAAACCAAATGAATATCCGATCGCCCCCACACTGCCGGTAGGTAGGCCGTAAGCAATGATGGTGTTGACCAGAGAGTTCAACTGCACAAAGGCCACACCCAACACACGAGGCCCCATAAGCCGCACCACTTCGCGCGTTTCTGGCAGGTCTTTACCAAGCGTGAAGAAGTATTTCACCTTGGGCAATTTGACCAAAGCCGGCAATTGGATCAAACCATGCATCAAGGCGCCTAACAAAAAGCCGACTGCCAGTCCATAGATATCCATGGATGGCGCCAGGAAGAGCACTCCCACGATCTTGCCCACCGAGAGCATGGCCGGGGCCAATGCGGGCCACAAGAAACTCTGATGCGAGTTGATGATGCCCATCAACAAACCACTGATTCCAAACAGGATGGGCGCGATCAATTGAATACGCAGCAGATTGACCGTGTATTGAAATTTTGCCGGATCGGCCAGGCTGGAATCCACCACGCCGTGATTCAACAAGGGCGCGTTGAGAACGTTCCTCACGATCCAGGGCGAGAAAATAGCCGAGATCGTACAAATGGTGATCAATAAAACCGTCACCCAGTTGACCACAGCTGAGGCCAGTTTCCATCCGCGTTCGCGATCCCCCCTGGTCAGGAGCCCGGTAAAAGTGGGCACAAAAGCTGAAGCCAACGCCCCGGCAGCCACTAGTTGATAGATAATGTCTGGAATCTTGTTAGCGGCAATGAATGCGTCATATTCCACGCTGGTGCCAAACTTCCAAGAGATCAAAATACTCGAACCCAGGCTGAAGATCTGCCCGATGATGAAAGCGAACATAACCGTGCCCGAGGCACGCCTGATTTGCCGGTTATCGTTTGTGTTGGGTTTATCAATGGATTCCATATAAGTGGATTATACCCGTAGCAATCCAAACCATTACTGATCAGAGAAACCAAATCTCAGAAAATTAACAAGATGTTGATCAATGGGGGTTATACTTAATTCATTATAATAATTGAATCGAGTATGAAAGGATAAAATCCATGGAGCCAGAAAAGAATTTACAGGAAGAAGATCAATCTGTCGCTGATGTGACTGAAAACAAAACAGAAACTGAGGCAGTTGCCGCGCCTGCCAAAAAAGGTCTCGTGGATCGCGCCCTGCCTTGGGTCATCACCGGATTGGTATGCTTTTTAGTTGGTGCGCTAGTAACTTATTTCTTGATTTATCAACCCAAAGCCAACGCTTTAAAAACCGCCCAAACCGATCTGGCTGCCGCCACCGAAAAAGCAGGCCAGCTTCAAACCGAGTTGGATGCAGCACAATCGGATCTGTCCACCGCACAGGCCACCATTGATGAACAAGCGCTAAGCCTGCTTGAATCAGCCAAATATGGATTGATCTACAAGTTCCAGGCGGATGTCAACGCCGCCCGCACCAGTCTGGCCATGCACGAACCATCCTCCGCCCGCCAGGCACTTGGCTATGCTTCAGATGACTTAACCGAGCTTGAAAAAGCCGGCCTGGATGCTGATACTCTGAGCGGGTTTAAAGAGAAAATCGAAAGCGCTAATGGCAACCTGGTCACCAAACCGGATGACGCGTTGGATACCTTGAAGACTTTACATCAAGATCTGCTTTATCTCATCACCAATACAAAATAACTTGATCTGGCGGTTGAGCGCCAATCAAAAATTATATGCTTGCAAACGACCCCCGATCTTTGATTTGATTCGGGGGTCGTTGGATGTTTAGATTTTACGTGTGAGTTGAAGGATCTTGTTCAGAACATCAGCGTGCGAGGCCGCCATGCTGATGGAAAACGTACCCACAATCATGGCTTGCATCTGTTTGGATAAGCTCGACTTAAAGAGTGCAATATTATCTTCACTTCCCGCGATCATGATCTTTTTTACTTTGTGAGTTACAAAGAACCTGGTCGCGAAATCACGAATCTGCCGCAGGTTGCGGTCAATTTTCTCGTCCAGAGTTCTGGCCCCGTCCATTGATCCACCGCGTAAACCATGCGAACTTGTGGAACTGCCCGATTTGATATGTTTCACCTCATCCCCCAAAACGCCTTCCTGTTCCAACAGATCACCCATTTGATAATAGAATAAACGGGCTCCCTGCTTATCGACCAAAATAACACCCAACTGGTCAATGTCTTGCAATAGATCTTCCAGGGGTTCTATTTCAGGTCTGGAAGCGATCTTGATAAAGTCACGAACTTCAATCGAAAGGGGAATAAACTCAAAAAAATGAACTGGAGCGCATGAAAAAATCGCAACCGCGCGCCCAGACCAATCATATTGATGGTTAAAAAAGGCTTCAATGGCTTCTGCATCTTTGACGAGGGGTAAATCTTTGAGCATGTTGCGCAAACGAAGTCGATGAGCTTCTGCGTTCCCCATGGAAGGAGCTGTATTCAAATACAGGCTAACCACTGGTTGATCAGCAGAAAAGCCACGGATATTCCGCAAGCTTGTTTCCGTTAACATGAAATCCTCCTCAATTAATAAAGATCAAAACCACCTTACGGCCGTTTACCAAGCGTGAGGGTCACCTCCATTTCTTCGCCACCCCGGATGATGGTTAAGGTAATTGAGTCTCCGGGAGACTTGTTGGTAAAAATGTAGGCGATCAGATCACCATAGACGATCACCTGCTTTCCATCAACTGCCACGACCAGATCGCCACCTGCCAACAAATTGGGATAATCCGTCTGGATGGTTCCGCCGCGCAAGCCTGCCTGTTCTGCGGGTCCACCTGCGGTGACGTCTGTTAAGTAAGCTCCACTGGTTTGGCTGAGACCCAGAGCACGCCATTGCTCGAGGGTGTACTCATAAGGAGAACTGGAGATGCCCAAATAAGGATAATCGTATTTTTCTCCCATCAGCAGGGTAGGCAGCACTTTTTTTACAATATTGATTGAAACAGCAAATCCGATGCCGCTGTTGACAGGCGTTCCCTGGGTGGTGGTGCCGGTGGTCTGGATGGCACGATTGATGCCGATCACCTCGCCATTCATATTCAGTAGCGGTCCGCCTGAGTTGCCAGGGTTAATGGCCGCGTCGGTCTGGATGATATCCCCAGCGGTAAACGGAGAGCGATCAGAACTGGTGCGAATGGAATCCAGAATGCGGCCTTTTGCACTGATGATCCCCAGGGTCATGGTGCTTGAATATGCCGAAAATGGATTGCCAATGGCCACCACCATCTGCCCAACTTTCACTTCATCAGAGTTGCCAAGCGGAAGAGGTACAAGCTGGTCTGCCGGCACATCCACCAGGATTACAGCCAGGTCTGAGTCGAGATCAGTCGAAAGTAAAGTCCCTTCCACTTTCAACCCATTTGGGAAATCTACTTCAATGAAGGTGGCTCCTTCAACTACATGATAGTTGGTTAGAATGTGCCCATCTTTGTCATAGACAAAACCCGAGCCAGTGCCTTCCCCATGGGCGGTTTGCACATAAATGGTCACTACACCCGGATTGACTCTTTCATAAATAGAAGTCAAGGTGCTGTCTGAGATCACATCCGTGCCGTCAGGCAAGGAATATTTTACGATCGGAAGTGGCTCAGAAGTAGATTGGTTGGGATTCGCTTGATTTACTAAACCGCTCAAATTTGGTGAGAGTTGGCAGGCTCCCAAAACAAATATGGTCAGAAGGGTAATTAATAGTGTGACTCGCTTTTTCATCTTTTTCCTCGTTCCACTCAACCTATAATTCTTTTAACTCCTCAAACAACTTGCGTTGTTTGTCAGTCAGTTTGCGCGGCAAATCGATCTTGATTAAGGCGTAGAGGTCGCCAAAATTTTGTGGCTCTTTCAATTTGGGCAATCCTCTGCCAGTTAAACGAATTTTTTGCCCAGGCTGGGTGCCAGCCGGGATGGATAATCGCACGTCACCTGAAAGGGTTGAAACTGTAACCGTTCCTCCAAGTACGGCAGAATAAAGATCCACGCGCACTTCGGTGACCAGGTCGCTTCCTTGGATCGCATAGCGCGGGTCAGGCATGACCTCAATGATCAAATGTAAATCTGATCTTTGTGATGAAGAAGCCGATGGAACTGCCCCAGCGACTCTGACCTTAGTGCCGTTGCTGGCGCCGGCTGGAATTTTAACCTCAATCTTGCGATCACCAATAACAAACTGCCTTTGGGTGCCGCGATAAGCCTCATCCAGAGTGATCTGCACTTTTTGTTCGATAACGTGCGGTCTCGCAGGTGTACGAGTAGTTGCGCGACCAGTGGGCATGCCGCCAAAAATAGCGCTAAAAAAATCGGAAAAGCCACCAAATCCTTCACCAAAACCACCTGGGTCAACGGTGGCGCCACGGCCGCCCTGGTTAGTCACCCAGTCGTTCCAGTTAAATCCGCCGGCACGGCCGCCCTGGTTTTGCCATTGAGAATAAGAAGAGCCAAGCTGGTCATAGCGTTCCCGCTTTTTTGGATCACTCAAGACTTCATAGGCTTCATTGATGTCTTTGAATTTCTCTTCAGCTTGCTTATTACCCTTGTTCTGATCAGGGTGATATTTCATCGCCAGCTTGCGATAGGTTTTTTTAATGGTTTCCTGAGTGGCGTCACGTTCCACACCCAGAACCTTGTAATAGTCCTTATATTCCATGCTTTTATTGTATGCCGAACAAAAATAGGATGTCAATAGTTGCGTGAAGACTCTAATAAAAGTTTGATAAACGATTGGTCAACCGGGATTTTAATAGGTTCCACACAAAAAAGGAAATTCAATAGTCGGAGAAAAAGATCGCTTTTGGCACAAGTCATGCAACACAATTGTCATTGGCCTTGCTTGACGCTGTTTTGGGCATATGCTACCATCGTGAACGTGGGGCAGCATTGCATTAGCGGTATACAAATGGCAGTGCCTATATTGTGAATGGACGAGGAGAAATAACATGAGTAAAAAAATTGTCAGGATTTTTATCATTCTTGCCACCTTCAGCTTTATGCTTGCAGCCTGCCAGAGGCCTGCCTCTGTTTCACCCACAGTTGCCCCAACAGCGACCACTAATGGGATCCCCTTTCCGGTTGCCACACAACCACAGATCATGTCTGATATCTTGAAACAAACGCAGACTGCCATGGCACTGCAATCAGCCACGGAAGATAGCTTTCCGATGGTGACGCATACTCCCGACCTGCTGTTTAATACGCCCACTACAGGAACCCTGCCGACCATGAATACCACTCCTGCGGTGGGTGGTGAAACCACACCCACAACAGGGAACACCCCCGTGGTATTGGCAACCGCCACCCCAACCAAAATTGCCTACCCCACACCCACCCCTGGACGGCCCGCAACTTATACCGTTCTGTCAGGAGAATACCTGTGGTGCCTGGCACGGCGTTTTGATGTCAGCATAGATGCTCTGTATTCAGCCAATGGCATGAATTATCAATCTCAACCAGCCGCTGGCACCGTTTTGAATATTCCCCAATCTGGCAGCTTCGGAGGCACTCGCGCCCGCCAGGCACACCCGGCCACCTATACTGTGCGAGCCGGAGATACCATCGGCAGTATTGCCTGCTGGTATGGAGATGCTGACCCCAACACCATTTATGCGGCCAATGGTTTGCAGCCCGGATCAGTCATCACGGTTGGTCAGGTTCTGCAAATTCCATAACTTCGTCTCATCCTCACAGACTGGCGGATCATTCTCCGCCAGTTTTTATTTTTAACAGCGAGTAAATGGAATGAACAACGCTATAATCTATGCGAGGAGACGAAAGATGAACCCAATAATCAAAAAAGAACGCAGCGTTTACTCAAACCCCCTTTTCACCGTAAAGAAATTCGAAGCGGTGTTGCCCGACGGAAAAGAAAAGAATTTTGAAATGATCGATATTCAAAATGCCGTTACCGTTTTACCAATTGATGATCAAAAGAACTTATATTTTGTTGAACAATATCGCATCGGAGCTGGCAGAGCCTTACTTGAATTGCCTGCGGGTAAGATTGAATCCGGGGAAGACCCATCGCTTTGCGCCAGGCGTGAACTGCGCGAAGAAACCGGCATGGACGCCAAAGAGATCATATCGTTGGGAAACTTCTTCATGACCCCCGGCTATGCCAATGAGTTTATGTATTGTTTTCTAGCAAAGGGACTTTTTCCTGCTCCTCTCACGCCTGATCCAGACGAGTTTATCAACGTTCACAAGATACCTGCATCTGATTTGCCAGAGCTGATTCAGATCGGGAAAATTGTTGATGGTAAAACCCTGGCCATCTTATATCTCGCCAAAGATCAAATGGAATAGCAAGAGACATCCACAGTATCAAGATATTTCACAAAAAAATCTCTAAGGGCAGAATTTTGGGATTATAATGTATAAACAACCTGATGAGAATCTGGGGTTTTTTTTGCGCCCCTTACCCTTTTTAATGGAGTGAACAATGAAACGAGAAATGATAACGATCGATGCAAATGAAGCAGTAGCCAGTGTGGCTTATCGTTTAGCCGAGGTGGTGGCAATCTATCCGATCACCCCGTCATCAAACATGGGCGAACACGCCGATGCCTGGGCTGCCGCCGGCAAAAAGAACCTCTGGGGAACCGTTCCATCTGTGATGGAAATGCAGTCTGAAGGCGGCGCTGCTGGTGCTGTTCACGGCGCATTGCAGACCGGATCGCTCACCACCACCTTCACTGCGTCTCAAGGTCTATTGTTGATGATTCCGAACATGTACAAAATCGCCGGTGAATTGATCCCGACGGTTTTCCATGTTGCTGCTCGCACACTTGCCACGCATGCATTATCCATTTACGGAGACCACTCAGATGTGATGGCCGCCCGGCAGACCGGGTTTGCATTATTGGCGTCAGATTCAGTGCAAACCGCCCAGGATAATGCCCTGATCGCAAACGCAGCCTCACTGGAATCTCGGGTTCCTTTCTGCCATTTCTTCGACGGCTTTCGCACTTCTCATGAGGTCAACAAGATTGAAAAGCTTGATGATGACATGATCCGCGAGATGATCGATGAAGAGTTGGTTACAGAGTTGCGCACACGAGCCATGTCGCCGGAGCACCCATCCGTACGTGGAACCGCGCAAAACCCGGATGTTTTTTTCCAGGCGCGCGAAGCTGGCAACACTTTCTACCAGAAAACCCCCGCCATTGTGCAAAAAGCCATGGACCGATTCGCCAAGATCTCCGGCCGTAAATATCATCTCTTTGACTATACCGGCCCGGCCGATGCCACTGAAGTGATCGTTATCATGGGTTCTGGTGCTGAAGTTGCCGAAGAAACCGCCAAATATATGAATAAACAAGGCCATAAAGTGGGTGTGGTCAATGTAAGGCTTTATCGCCCATTCTCTGTGTCTGATTTCATTAAAACCTTGCCATCCTCGGTAAAAACACTGGCCATGCTTGATCGCACCAAAGAACCCGGTGCCATTGGCGAACCTCTCTACCAGGATGTGGTTACCGCGGTCAATGAATCCGTGGCTGCTGGTGAGGCGCCGTTCAAGGTTGCTCCCAGGATGATCGGTGGCCGTTATGGTCTGAGCTCAAAAGAGTTCACCCCAGCCATGGTCAAAGGTATCTATGAAGAAATGGCCAAAGCAAACCCCAAGAACCATTTCACCATCGGCATCAATGATGATGTCACCAACACCAGCCTCACTTACGATGAGTGCTTCTCCATCGCCAGCGAAAAGACCGTCCGCTGTGTATTCGTCGGATTGGGCTCAGATGGAACTGTTGGTGCGAACAAGAACTCCATCAAGATCATTGGTGAAGACACCCCCAACGATGCCCAAGGGTTCTTCTATTACGACTCCAAAAAATCTGGTTCAGTGACCATCTCTCACTTGAGATTTGGCCCCGAACCCATCCGCGCACCTTACCTGATCGAGTATGGCGATGCCAACTTTGTGGCTTGTCACCAGTTCTCCTTCCTTGAATGGCTGGATATGCTGAAATATGCTGCCACAGGCGCCACCTTCCTCCTTAATAGTGTCTACGACAAAGATGAAGTTTGGGATAAATTACCCAAGGAAGTTCAGCAAGATATCATCACAAAGAAACTGAAATTCTACATGGTCAACGCCAATGAGGTTGCAGTCAAGACCGGCATGGGTGGCCGCGTTAATACCATCATGCAGACCGCCTTTTTCGCCATTAGCGGCGTTTTACCTCGTGAAGAAGCCATTGCCCAGATCAAAAAATCGATCAAGAAGACCTACGGCAAACGCGGTGAAGCGGTTGTCAAACAAAACTTTGACGCCGTGGATCAAACTCTGGCTAATTTGTTCGAGATCAAGGTGCCTGCATCAGCCACCAGCAAAATTACCCGCCGTCCGCCAGTATCTACTGAGGCGCCAGATTTTGTGGTGGATGTTCTAGGCCCCATCATCGCCTTTAAAGGCGACCATTTGCCCGTCAGCGCCTTCCCCGTGGATGGTGTCTTCCCCTCCGGCACCACCAAATATGAAAAACGTAATCTTGCTCTTGAGATCCCCGTCTGGGAATCTGACCTCTGCATCCAATGCGGAAAATGCGCTTTCGTCTGCCCGCATGCCGTCATTCGTGAGAAGGTTTACGATCCTGCTTTATTGAAGAACGCCCCTGCTACCTTCAAATCCATCGATGCCAAATTTAAAGAACTGCCTGGTATGAAGTTCACCATTCAGGTTGCCCCTGAAGATTGCACCGGCTGCAGCCTGTGTGTTGAGAACTGCCCTGCCAAAGACAAGACCAATCCACTGCGCAAAGCCATCAACATGGCTCCGCAGATCCCGTTGCGTGTTGAAGAAGCCAAAAACTGGGACTTCTTCCTTTCGTTGCCGGCTCCTGATCCTGATCTCTTCCAACCCACTTCGGTTAAGAATTCACAGTTGATCGAGCCATTGTTTGAGTTCTCGGGTGCCTGCGCGGGTTGCGGTGAAACTCCCTACATTAAACTGGTCTCTCAACTCTTCGGCGATCACATGGTCGTCGCCAATGCCACTGGCTGCACCTCGATCTACGGCGGCAACCTGCCCACCACTCCCTGGTCTGTCAACAATCAAGGCCGTGGCCCCGCCTGGGCCAACTCATTGTTTGAAGACAACGCTGAGTTTGGTCTTGGCATGCGACTGACCCTCGACAAGCAAAACGAATTCGCCAAAGAAATGCTGGCGGGCATGGGCGCCGAACTCGGTGATAGCTTTGTAGCTGAATTGCTCAATGCCGACCAATCTTCCAACATGGGCATTCGTGAACAACGCAAACGTGTTGAGGCACTTAAAGCCAAATTACTGAAGAGCAAGAATGCTTCAGCAAAAATGTTGCTCAGCGTTGCTGACGCCCTGGTGAAAAAGAGTGTCTGGATCATCGGTGGTGATGGCTGGGCTTATGACATCGGCTACGGCGGCCTGGATCATGTTTTGGGTAGCGGACGCAATGTGAACGTGCTGGTTTTGGATACTGAAGTTTATTCCAACACCGGCGGACAATCTTCTAAAGCCACCCCTCTTGCCGCAGTCGCCAAGTTCTCTGCCAAGGGTAAAGGGCTGGGCAAGAAAGACCTCGGTTTAATGGCCATGTCTTACGGTTATGTGTTCGTTGCCACCGTTGCCATGGGCGCCAATGATCAGCAGACACTTAAAGCCATCCTTGAAGCAGAAGCTTATGATGGTCCTTCACTGATCATTTGCTACAGCCATTGTATTGCCCACGGTATCGATATGAAGAAAGGCCTAGAACAACAGAAATTGGCCACCCAGACCGGTTTATGGCCGACTTATCGTTACAACCCTGCCCTGGTGGACGAAGGCAAGAATCCTCTCCAACTCGACAGCCGTGAACCATCTGTCGCAGTCAAAGACTATGCCTATAATGAAACGCGTTACCGCATGCTCGTTCAAAGCGATGAAGCTCGCGCTGAAATGCTGATGACCGAAGCTGGTGAGTTTGCCAAGCGCAAGTGGGAACTTTACAAACAAATGGCCGCCATGGCGTACACCAAGCCTGGTGACACAGCATCAGAATAATTTAATATTCCCGAATTCTGCTTTTTGAATTCGGGAATCTGCACTAAACGAGATATTCTCGCGACTTAGATAACACAGTGCAAAACCCCGGAATCTATAACCAGATTCCGGGGTGCTTTTTAATCCCGAATTCTGTTCTTGAATTCGAGAATCTGCTCTAAACGAGAAATTGTCGTAAATCAGGTAATATAGTACAAAACCCCGGAATCTACAATCAGATTCCGGGGTGCTTATTTATTCCCGAATTCTGCTTTTTGAATTCGGGAATCTGCACTAAACGAGATATTCGTTCGAACTAGACAATTAAGTGCAAAACCCCGTGGTTAACAAAGGTAACAGAGTGTGTGTTTGCTGTCGTCGACTTGATAAGTATCAATTCAAATTTAGGTGTAAACTCATTTTAGATAATTTTCCGATTCGATTGAAAGGGGATGAGATATGCCAGAACGAATTGAACCATTCGAAGTCGGCAATTGTTATCACATCTATAATCGGGGAGTCAATAAAGGCCTTGTCTTCTTTTCGAGGCGCAATTACGACTACTTTCTCAACAAAATGGCTCGGTATTTTCAACCTCACGCCGCTGTCTTGGCGTATTGTCTTATGCCTAACCATTTTCATGTTTTGATCCGAGTTGACAATTCTGGTTTTCTACAAAATGGGCTGCAACCATTTCTTTTGACGTATACCAAATCCATCAACACGGATCAAAATAGAATCGGCCCGCTATTTCAAGGTCGATATCAGTCAAATCATATCCAGGACGAAGAATACTTAATCGATTGTGTCAAATACATCCATCTGAATCCAATAAAAGCAGGCCTGGTGGATCAACCCCAGCAATGGGAGTATTCCAGTTATCGCGAGTATTTATTACCAGATCAACAAACATTTGTGGAAAAAAGTTATGTTTTGCAATACTTTAATTCACTGGTTCATTTTCGGGAATACACTGAATTGGATATGAACCTTTACAGGTCAAAACACTTTCAAGATTATGCATAAAAATCACTCCAGTTAGGTTCAATTTGATTGTTTAGAGCAAAACCCCGGAATCTAAAACCAGAATCCGGGGTGCGTTTTGTATTCCCGAATTCTGTTCTTGAATTCGGGAATCTGCTCTAAACGAGATATTCACATGAACCAGATCATTAAGAGTAAAACCCCGGAATCTACAACCAGATTCCGGGGTGTGTGATTAAGAAAACCCGGAATCTACAATCAGATTCCGGGGTGATTTATAACTATCGGGTTGGTTCGTCCATCATGGGTTCGTTTTTCTTTTGGCGATAGACGATGCGGCCGCGGGTAAGATCGTAAGGGCTCATTTCGACCCTGACGTGGTCACCGAGCAGAATTCGAATGTAGTATCTGCGCATGCGGCCGGAAAGATAGGCGAGCACTACATGGCCATTTTCGAGTTTTACCCTGAATTGTGTGCCGGGTAAAGCTTCGATGATCTCGCCTTCAACCTGAATCTTGTCTTCTTCTTTGGCCATAAAACTCCTTGCCAGCCGATCGGCAGCAAAAGCAACCGACCTTCTGAATTATTCGCCGATCTTGGTGAATTGGCGGCGTTTAATGCGTCGGATCGCTTTCTTCTTCTCCACACGGCGGGTTTCGCTCTTGGATACAAACCAACGCTTCTTGCGGATTGTGCTGAGGACACCGCTTTTAACTACTTTTTTGCGGAAACGTTTCAGCAATGAATCCTGTGATTCGTTCGGACGTAAAACTACTGAAGCCATTAGGTTCTCACCTCCCTTCGCCGGGGGATACTGGAATAAAAAACTGCCTTGCATTCTCACCGGCAGTCTTAGGGCACAAAAACTTTTTGTGTGTTGCGGACCATAACTTCTCGCTTCACCTCTCGAAGATTCTTGAACCTGATATTGCCAGTTGTAAATCGAACATTACAATTATACCGCGTTTTTTAAGATAATTCCACCCAATTTAACCATTACTCGAGCATTAATTTTCTGAGGAGATTTATACTCGATTGACATTTTTAAAATCAAAGGGTCAACAATTGCACGAACTAGAACGTAGATCAACTTGATTATGCCTGTCGGCTCTGGTTTCGTATCTCTCAGTAATTTCATCCGAACCAACCGGGAGCGTTAATCCACCCTGGCTTTACGGGTCAAACGAGCTGGGGTTTTTCAATTCCTATCTAGCCAGAAGTAGTGGGGTTGATCTTTTCAAATGAAATGTGGAAGTTTAGTTACTCCACCATAGTCACCATCTGGTTCCAGAGTAATTCAGCCATCGATTTGCCTCAATCACGATTCAGCGCCAATTGTCATTAAGCTGTAATCATAACAATCCATTTAACCTAAAAAAGGGTTGCATGCTTATCTGGCATGTAACCTGATTAATCGAACCAAAAACAAGCGTCAAATTACACGCTTTGTTTAAGTTCATTCAATTGATTTATTAGGGGACTTATAAAAGAAAAAAGTCTCTTGGCAACGACCTACTCTCCCAGGAGGTCGCCCTCCAAG
>CAYYRU010000040.1:9766-25528 GCA_964474095.1 uncultured Anaerolinea sp. | reverse complement strand
CCGGCATCTCGCTGCTGGTGGGCGGCATTGGCATCATGAATATCATGCTGGTGTCCGTGACCGAACGCACGCGCGAGATCGGTTTGCGCAAGGCACTGGGCGCACGCAAGCGCGACATATTGGTGCAATTCCTCACCGAGTCTTCACTGCTCAGCCTGCTGGGCGGCATCATCGGCATCGGTCTGGGGTGGTTGATCGCCTTTATTGTCGGCAAGATCGCGGCTGCCAGCGGCACGCCTTTCACCCCCGTGGTGGGTCTGAATGCCATCTTGCTGGCCACGCTTTTCTCTACGGCGGTGGGTCTGTTCTTTGGCATCTATCCCGCCAACCGGGCGGCCAATCTGGAACCCGTTGAAGCGCTGCGTTACGAGTAAAGCTTCTTCTGATAGAAAACCCCGTCCGTTTCGATCCATGGATCGCCTACTGGACGGGGTTTTCTTTTACCAACACATAGGTACTATTTTGTGAAGATCACCGAAGTCTCGTCGCGGTAGATCTCCTGCCAGTCTGAAGAGTTTGTCACCGCCGTTAGCAATGGCTGGTCCACGGTCTGGTCGAGCAGCAACAGGCGAACGGCGTATTTATCCAGGATCTGGGGCCAATCATAGGAAGCGCGCATCAGTTTCTTGTTTTCCAGCAGCAAATCTTCTGTCATGTCTTCGATGCGATTGGTGATCCATACCTGGCGTTGGGGCAGGGCGTAAGTCATGTAGATGTTAGCCGCCCAGTTCGCCCAAAGATGATCGGGCAGTTCAGGGTGTTGAGCCAGCCATTCCACGGCCTTGACGGGGGTGGTGTCGGTCACGTTGGCGGGAGACTGCTTCCACCAACTTTGGCGAAGACCTGGTAAGAATGCCAGGGTGGAGGCCAACATTATCATTCCGAGAACAAGATTCACCACGCGGTTGGTGAAAAATGGGCGTTTATCGATGAATCTCTCCAGCCAGGGTTTGGCCAACTGTGCCAGCAGCATGGCTTCGATCAAGGTAAACCAGAGAATGTAGCGGGCGCTCGAGAGCGCCATCCAGCCAAAACCGAGAAAGAGCACCCAGTACATTTTTGTGGTGCGCGCGGGGCTGAAAGCGCTGACCACCGCCATCACCAACAGGGAGCCAAAAAAGAGATTCATCTGCCAGCCTTGATTGATGGGAGGTTGCCATTCAAAGGAGTAAGTTTTGATCAGGTCGCTGCCGATCATGCCCAGGGTGCTTTTCCATAAGCCAAAACCAGCCGGGTTGAGCAAGGTGGCCGCCAGGCTGAACGCGAGCACAAAAAGCAGCCAGCGCCGTTTGCCCTCACCAAAGACCAGGGCGGTGAGCATCAGCACAAAGACTAGAATGAAAGAGCCGTGCAGGTTGACCCATACGAGTGTGATCAACGGCAGCCACCACAGCCAACGCTGATGACCGGCCTGCCATTTGATCAAGATCAAGAGGCAAAAACCAAACAATGGAAAAGCCAGCACCTGCGGCCGGGTGGACCAGTTGTTACTGCCCATCAAGGCGGCCAGCAGCACGATCAGCGCTGCTGAAAGCTGCCCGATCTTGAGTTGGCGCAGGCACGCCCAGAGGAGGCCATATAATCCCGCCACGCAGAGGCCAGTCAACGTGGCGGTGAGCGCCAGCCCGCCTGCCTGGTAAGTGCCCAGGAAGATCAAGGATGACAGCCAATATGAAAAGTTGGCCGGTTGACCAAAAGCGGTGTAGGTCATAAATTCGGTGGCGGGGATGTTGCCTGTACGCATGATCTCACTGCCGATGCGCAGGTAAGGCCAAAAATCGCTGGGCTCAAGCGGCATCAGGAACACGATAAGAAGGATCAATGTTAAGACCAGGCTAAGAAAGAGAAATCCGCTTAACGTGGATTTCTTTTTTGGAACGACAGTTTGGCCGTTCACGGCTGCACCTCGGCGGGGATGGGCTCAACGCGCGAAAACAAGACTGTTTGATTATTGCGGTAGATTTCCTGCCAGGCGGGGGAAGCTGTAGCGGCGGCGATCAAGTCCGGCTGCAAGTCCAGACTGGGCATGAGCAGGTTGATGCCGTACTGATCCAGCAGTGACTGCCAATCGTGATCCGCTTCGGCGATGTGTTTGTTATCGATGAACTGAGAAGGCGGAAAATCTTCAAAGCGGTTGGTCATGAAGACCTTGCGTTCGGGCAGGGCGTAAGTCAGGTAGGTGGAGAAGGTGAAATCACTCCACAAGTTGCCCTCGTATTGGGGATGTTCCTTCAGCCAGGCGGTGGCCTGCACGGGGGTGGTCTCACTGTAGACCGGTGGTGCCTGTTGCCACCAGGAGGCGCGCAATCCAGGGAGGAGAGCGATTGGCAATAATAGCAAGATTGTTCCCAAGATGAAGTTGATCTTGCGATTCTGAAAGACTTCTTTGCCTTCCAGATAGCGGGCAAAAAAGGGCGCCAGAATACATCCCAGCAGCAGGGCTTCGATGGGGAGGAACCACACCCCGTAGCGGGAAGAGGTTAGTGCCATCCAGCCAAAACCCAGGAACCAGGTCCAATATAGGAATTTGGTTTTTGCCCCGGTGAGCGCGGTCAATACGGGGATGGCCAGCAGGGTGGCGTAAAACAGGTTGGCCTGCCAGCCGTCGTTGACAGGTACGCGCCATTCAACGCTGAACTCGCGGATGGATTGGCTGTTGACCATGGAAAACATGTTGCGCCAAAGTTCGAGGCCATAGTAATTAATGCAAGTAGCGGCCAGGCTGAGCAATGCCACCAGCAGCAGTTTTCTACGGTTGCCGCTGCCAAAAAGCAGTGCCGGGGCCAATAAAAAGAAGAGCACAATGAAGGAACCGTGTAAATTTGCCCACAACATGGCCAGCAATGGCAGCAGCCATATGCGGCGTTCCTCGCGCTTCTGCCAGCGCAGCAGGATCCACAAAGCCAGGCCGAAGAGCGGATAGGTCAGCAGTTGCGGCCGGGTGGCCCAATAGTTCACCCCCACCAGACCGGTGAGCAGCAGCACAAACCCTGAAGTTAAGGCTCCCACCTTGAGTTCTTTGAGGCAGAGCCATAGCAGACCGTAGAAAACCCCCACGCACAAGGCGGTGAGTAGGCTGACGAAGGTAACCCCGCCCAGTTTGTAAACCCACATGAACGCCATGGAAGGCAGCCAATACAGGTAAACCGCAGGCTCGCCGGCGCGCGTGAAGGTCATGAATTCGGTGGTGGGGATGGCTCCGGTTTGGGTAATTTGCTGCCCGATGCGGACGTAGGGGAAAAAGTCATTTGGGAAGAGCGGCAGCAGCACGGCGATGGTGAGCATGAGCATGAGCACCAGGGCAAAGATTAAAAAAGCCGCGTTGCCCTGCCTGAACTCTTTGGATCCATCATCCGATTTCATAAAAGACATGACTTTAGAATAACCTAAAATGCGAAAAAAGGTCAAGTTCGGATTCACTTGCCCAAATATTGGGTTGAATTCAAAAACCTTGCGAATTATCCGATTGGCAATTTCATCGCGGAGTATTTCCAACATAGTTGACCTTGTTGCTTATTGATATTTGGATTTATGAGTTGTATAATAAACGTAGCGAAAAGCGCTACGAGGAGAGAAATGCAATTCATACCATACAGAGATTTACGGAATGAGCCTTCCGCAGTGAGAGAACAGCTGACAAGTGAAGGCGAATTGGTGGTCACAAATGGCGGTAAACCATTTGCATTGTTGATCGACATTCCCGAAAAAGAGAACGTGGAGGAACTGTTATTGATGGTTTCAAGAATTCGGGCGCAGATGGCCGTCAGGTCTATTCGCAAAAATGCCAAGACAAACAACACAAGTCAAATGTCCGAAGAAGAGATCAGCGGAATCATTGAGAAGTCGCGTCGGGGGAATTTGGGTTGATATTGATCGTGTTGGATACCAATGTTTTGGTAAGCGGCTTGTTGAAGGAAACAGGATTCCCGAGCAAGATCATTGATCTTCTCCTAGATAATCAGGTTCGGCTGGCATATGATGATCGGATCATATCGGAATATCAAGAGGTATTATCTCGACCCGAATTCCGGATTTCACAAGCCAAGGTAAATAACCTTATCACTTTCATCGAACTCACTGGCATTTTCATTGAGGAGGTCGAGGACATTCCCGTTTCGGCTATTACTGATCAGGATGATGTTCCTTTTGTGGAGATATTTATCAGCAGTAGAGCCAACGCACTGGTAACCGGCAATCTTAAACATTTTTTGCCATTCAAAGAACATAAATTTCCTGTAATGTCGCCTTCAGAGTTTATCGAAAAATTTTTCCCTTATCAATGACCACCACGACATTTCTTGTATGTAGGGTTTGCGTCTTATAGCTCTAACATATTATCCGCACTGAACAAAGATAATTCTAACAATCGAGAGGTATAATTTTGCCTATGCCTGAAGAAATTTACATTAGCGTGGATGTGGAAACCGCAGGTCCCATCCCCGCGGACTATGCCCTGCTTTCCATAGGCGCCAGCGTCGTGGGAGATCCTTCCAGATCGTTTTATGTGGAACTACAACCAGACCGCGAGGCTTTTTCTGACGAAGCCATGTCGATCCACGGTTTGTCGTTGGATACGCTCAAAAAAGAAGGGCTGCCTCCGAAGACGGCCATGCAGCAATTCGCGGATTGGGTTAAGGGGCTAACCGATCAAAACCAACGAGCCGTGTTCGTGGCGTTAAACGCGCCCTTCGACTGGATGTTCGTAAACGATTATTTTCATCGCTATTTGGCATTCAATCCGTTTGGGCACAGCGCGCTGGATATTAAAGCCTATTTCATGGGGAAAACCGGTGTTGATTGGGGTCAGACTTCCTTGCAGCACATGAGCAAGCATTTTCTGGAAGAGCGCCACCTCACCCATAACGCCCTGGCTGACGCGCAGGATCAGGCTGAAATTTTCTCCATGATCTTGCGGCAAATGCCGCAAAACAACCAACAAGAGTAAAAACCCTCCATTTACCCCAGATTGTGATATTTGTTATACTATTGGCACACCCATTTGTCGCGTGGGTTGACCCTCAGGAGAACGAGCATGTCAAAAGTGATCACAGAAAAACAAACGGACCTTGATCGAATTTTACAATCAGCCCGTCGTTTGGGCGTGGAGATCGAGGAAGAAGAAGCTCTGCAATGGCTGACGACCATGGCCGCTTCAGTGGAAGAGGACGATGTCACCATCAATACCCGCAGCGGCGTATTCGGGCACAAGTTCAGCATGCTGGATTTCAGCGACAAGGAGCTGAGCTACTTCAAGCGAATTGGTGCGATCGTTGAGTTTGAAGACATTCCAGGCAAGGTGGAAACCGCCCTGGCATTATCCGGGTCATCGGCACAATCCAAGATCCAATTGTATCCTGGCGACTGTGATTATTTTGAACGTATCAATATTTTGGCGGCCACTCGCGAAGAAGCCTGTCAGACTTTGGCTGGTATCATGCACGACAAGTGCGTCTCCACCCTGCAGGGGCCGAATTATCAGTTGATCGAGGTGAAATTCGGTTCCTACCCGGTGGATATGATCGTGGGGGATCAAAAATTCAAAGCGGGCAACGCCATCGCCTGGCGGCCTGATCAGATCAAGGCCGGAAAAATCGAGGGGTTTACCCCTGAAGGCTCGGCCATTGCAGTCACATGGCAACAAGTCAGCAGCGACCCGGGTTGGTGCAAATTAGACTGGGTGGTGGCCGACCCCCTACGCAAGCAACTGGCCAACGCCAGTAACATGCTGGATGTCACCTGGGAAGCGCCTGACGGCAGCATTACCCCCCTGGATGGCTATCTCGACCCTTATTTTCAAGAGGTCTACCTGGACGCCGCGTCGGTGCCCATTTTCTCCAAGCTGGCACAGCATGTTTCGGCCAACGCCCTGGATGACTACGTGGTCAGCCTGGAGCATGAGATCAAGAAATACCTGACCAAAGACGTCAACTATGGAAAAGTGGCCAAACGCATGTATAACATCTTCCGTCTGACCGGAAGATATGCAGAGGCAGGTTTCTTACGCGAATTGTTCGATGAGCCGGCCACCATGCTCTACCAGGTATGGTCTCTCATCCGAACCATCGATGATGCCAGCATCCCGGGCACAAGTATCAGCCGCGAGCAGTTGGTTCAATCCACCGATCAACTGATCATTGAGGTGGTCAAAGCACTGGAGGGTGAAGAAGAAAGTGAGATCGTTGGTCACTTATTAAAACTGAGAGACGCGCTTGCCAACCCATCGGGGAAACAGATCTTGACGGCAGAAGCTGAGCGAGCGCGCAGCATGGTGATCAACCTGGTCAATAACTTCTTCTATGACCGGCTAACGGCGTTGCCGACAATTAAAGAATATATGGATGAATTCCGAAAGAATTAATCGACCGATCATGGAATCAGGGCATGAATACTAAACGGAGGATCATTTTGACAAATCTCGTGCTGCTGGGGGTCATGGCCGCATTGGTCACCGGCATCGCCATTGGTGCGCAATCCACGCTTGGCGGAAGGATCGGCAGCCTGATCGGCAGTTTTAAGACCGGCGTCTTGATGAATGTCATCGGGGGCTTGATCGCTGTTTTGGTCTTTTTGGTGTTGTTGATCATCAAGGGTAAAGGTTTTTGGCAGCTTCCAGCAACTGCCCTGGTAATGTTGGTCTTTGCAGGGGCGCTGGGAATTCTGATCGTCACCGGCGTTTCTTTTGCCATGCAGAAAGCCGGCGTCGCCGTGGGGCTGGCTGGCCTGATCCTTGGGCAAATGATCCTTTCAGTGATCGTGGATGCCAAGGGTTGGGGCGGCGCCGCGCCCATCCCCATCACCTGGGCAAGAGTTGCCGGGCTGCTGGTGATGGCTGTGGGTGTCTATCTGCTGCTGCCCAAGAAGGCATAAGGACGGGTACAACCATGGCTGAAGACTTATCACAGGGTTACGCGGTTCAATTGTATTTTGATCACCAATCGGAAGGAGAAATTTTGGCCTTCCGGGAATCAGTGTACAAACTCGGTCTCAAGCCGGTATTAGGCGCCATGGGAGACCGTCCGCATGTCAGCCTGGCTGTCTTTGGTGAAGTGGATTCTGCAAAGCTGCTCAGGGTGACCTCTGAATTCGCCACCAAGGTCGCGCAGCTGCCGGTCAAGCTGGAATCGATCGGGCTTTTCCCAACCGACTCAAACGTGATCTATCTCACCCCCATTCCAACCATCCAATTACTGACCGTTCATAAACAATACCACGAACATTTGAAATCAGAGCAACTTCCCTCTTTCTCATATTATCAGCCTGATAGATGGGTACCGCATTGCACGTTGGAATCCGATCTGGTAAAGGAACAGTTGGATCTGGCGGCCAGTCTTTGTCAATTAAAATTTTCACCCATCAAGGGGAAGTTCACTTCCCTTGGGATTGTATCGTTTTATCCTATTAACTATTTGTCTGAGTTTCCATTATCTGTAGAGTAACACTTAAGGATGAAAATGACTTACCAACCTGATCCAGAAAAAGTATCTGAAGCTGCTGAAAAATCCAAAACACGTGCAGAGCAATATCTCAAAGACCCCGAAAAGTCAAAACGCCTGCTCGATGACGCCATGAAAAAGGCAAAAAGCAAGGAGAAACCTAGCGGTCCATTGGCTGATCTGTGGGAAAACTTGAAGATGGTCTTCAGGCTGTTACAAGCCTATTTCAGTAAACAATACACGGCCATTCCGTGGGGATCAATCGTGTTGGTGGTGGGCGCGGTGATCTATTTTGTGTCACCCATTGACCTGATGCCGGATTGGTTTCCCCTGGCGGGGTTGATCGATGACGCGGCCGTGTTGACCTTTGTGCTGGCACAGATCAGAAACGATCTCAAGAAATTCGCCCAGTGGGAAGCGGAGAAAGAAACCAGCAACGCGGAAAAGATCATTGATGTGCAGATCACGGATTAATCCTGGCAGACAGACCAGATATAATTAAGACAGCTTCAAGCCAGTACTTGGTGGTCTTGATAAGGAGTGAGATATGAATAAAAAAAGCATGACCCTGGTGGTCATTTCGTTCTTGTTGATATTTTTATTAACCGCTTGCAAATCTCTAAAAGATTCCACCGCGGCAAACGATTTGAGCAAAGCCTTCATGGCAAACGTGCAAAACGGCGACAGCGGCAGCAGTTGGGAGATGCTCTCACCCGAGTTGCAGGCGCAGGTCGGCGGAAGTGATGAGTGGGACAGGCAGATCAGTCAATACCAGTTCACAGAGTACAAATTCACCAACCTCGAAGTTGAGGAAGAGATCGCCTTGATGGAAGGCAACGCCGTCATCGGCGTGGACCATTATAATTTGACCCTGAACCTGCAAAAAATCAACGAAGTCTGGCTGATCTCTTATCTCAAGATCGATTATCAACCATAAGCGCCAGTTCTTATGAAAGGGGTGACAATGGGAGAGACTAGAAAAAGCGTGTTGAGCAAAATCATTCGGGGAGCCCTGTTCTTTTTTGGGCTCCCCCTTCTCATGTTCCTGTTGGCAGGCACGGGGCGCTGGTGGCAGGCCTGGGTTTATTTGGGAATCTCGTACGGCGCATCCATCATCAGCCGGGTCGTCATCGCGATAATCCATCCGGACCTGGTGCAGGAGCGGGGCAGTTATGCCGAGAAAAAAGATGTCAAGCCCTGGGATCGATGGTTGATGCCCCTGGTGGCGCTGGCCATGCCCACTGCCTATTACATCACCGCTGGCCTGGATAAGCGTTTCAATTGGAGCGACGCAATTCCAATGTGGCTGTATCTGGCAGCCTTGATGCTCACATTGGCGGGGTTTGGTTTCAGCTCCTGGGCGCTGGCGGTTAACCGCTTTTTCTCAGCGGTGGTGCGCATTCAGACCGACCGCGGACACAAGGTGATCGACAGCGGCCCCTACGCCATTGTCCGGCACCCGGGGTACGCTGGCGGTATTCTGGTGGCATTGATGTTCCCGATCATGCTGGGCTCCTGGTGGGCATATGTTCCGGTCGGCATAATGACAGGTTTCACCATCTTACGCACCGCGCTCGAAGATAAAACCCTGATTAACGAGTTACCCGGATATGCCGCCTATACTCAGAAAACACGTTTCAGGCTGCTGCCTGGAATATGGTAAGTATCAACCATAAAGGATGAGTTACAGTATGGACGACGCCAACATCACTGCCTGGATCCAAAAGTATTCTTACGCACTGCATGAACTGCGTTGCGCGGGCAATCCGCAGCACCGGCTGCAGGCAGCCGAGCATCTGCTGCTGGATGAAAACAACCCAGACCGGATCGCTTACCTTTTGAATGCCGTTCTTTATGACCCTGATGCTGAAGTGCGAGCGAAGGTGAAAGCCCTTTTATCTCAGTACTACGCAGGGGATCTCGAAAACATGTTGAGAGTCGAAGGGTCAGATGGAGTTCCTATTGAAGATCCCTGGCTGACCCCGTGTCTGTTGAGCCAGATCGTTGGGGAGAAAGCAGAAGTTGTTGGAACTCCCACCGAGGTGCGCGACTGGCGGATTCCGCAGGATCTGCAGCAGATCTACAACGCGCTGCGTGACCCCATGGATGTGGAGACGCGTGTTCAGGCTGCCGCTGCTCTGGCCGAGAGTCGGAATGCGTTGAGTTATGAGATGCTCGCCAAAGCTATCCTCCTAGACCCGGATGAAGAAGTGCAAGAACAGGCCTACCAGGCGCTCTATGAAGCTGCCGGGGTGGAGGAGGCGGAAGCTCTGCTGAATCGGTTGGGTGCCGAGACTTTGCGCAGCGATGAGGAATGGCTGCTGATCCCACCAGATGAAGATGAGATCGCGCAACGCAATGGTCATCACAAAGAGGAATCTCCGTTTGGGATCGATAAGATCTATCACCTGCGCGGTTTCCATAATTTATTTGAAGCTGAAAAGAACCCGGCCAAAAGAATCGCGATCTTGAAGGCGATTGCCAGATCAGATTACGCGAGTGTCCACAATGCGATCGCGCGTATTGGTCTTATTGATCATGACCCGTCTGTAAAAGAGTTCACAAAGAACTTGCTGAAGGAGCGGCTGGGTGACAATTATGATGATTTCATCCAGCATGTTTTTGAATCCACCCCTGATTTGCTCGCCGAGGATATCGAGGTTGAAGACGATTTCATCGATGAAACCACGGATGATTTCAGGCGCCAGATGGAGCAGCAAAACCCGGTCATCAGCGAAGGCAGCACGATCAATCCAATCTTGATCATCCTGCTCGTTCTTGTGACCTTGGGATTAGTTTTATATTTCCTTTTGCGTTGATTGTGGGGTTCACCGAACCACTTTTTTAGCGAAAGGCAGCAGCATGCGGGTGTTCCGGCGGTACTCTTCGAATCCCTTTTTGTAGCCTGCCAGGCGTTTTTCAGCCATGGGGATGCTGATAAACAAGAAGAGCAGGGTGTTTAGCACGGTTCCCAGGCCAAGCCACCAGGCGCTCGGGTTGACTGCCAGGCTGACCAGAAAGACTCCCCACCACATCAAGATCTCACCCAGGTAATTGGGATGGCGCGAATGCTTCCATAATCCCTGGCGCATAATGATCGAGCGGTCGTTGGTGTTTTGCCGAAAGAGACGCATCTGGCGGTCGGCGATCGTTTCCAACACGAACCCGGTCAGGCTGATCAGCAGCCCCGGCAGAACGAAAAGGGAGAAGCTCGGCGCCGTCAGAATGAGGTTTACCGCCGGCAGGATGCAGGCGAAAACGATGGCAGTTGGCATCAACTGGATGCCAAACAGGTTGGCCAGTTGGTAAAAGGGACCAGCCTGTTTCTTGATCAGGTCGTAACGCCAATCCTGTTCGTGCAGTCCTTTAAAGGTGGTGATCCAATTGGCAGTCAGGCGTGTGCCCCAGATCATGACCATCAAGCCAACCAGAACTGCCGGAAGACTGATTTTTGTCTGTCCCAGGGTTAATAGCGGCAGGATCACTGCCGGCTGCACGCTCCAGTAAGGGTCGTAAAAAGAAGCGTTGCTCAAAACCAGGCTGCAAACCCAAATTATCAGGGTGGCGGCCACATCCGCGACCAGTAAATTCATCCAAACGTTAAGGCCGGCGTTGTTAAAAACGATCAATCCAACCAGAACGGCAATTACATACCCGAGTGTGATGATCAACAATGAGGTGACGCGGTTCGTCTTCCATCGAGGAGAATCAATGGAGGTGGTATTGGGTTTATTAAGCATGTCACAAATTCCTTCAGAAAATGATGGCTACAAACCTGTAAATGACAACGATTTCAAGCGTTATTTTACCGCTTTCTTCAATAATAACCCCCGATATAACAAAAAAGGTGCGCCAGAAGCGCACCTTTTGAGAACGGAATGATTGGTTTAGTAGAGATCAGCGGCATCAAACTGGCTGTTGTAGATCTCGGCATAAAAGCCGTTCTTCGCCAGCAGTGCTTCATGGCTGCCTTGTTCAACGATGTCGCCATTGTTCATCACCAGAATCAGGTCGGCGTTGCGGATGGTGGATAAACGGTGGGCGATGATAAAGCTGGTGCGGTTCTGCATCAGGTTATCCATGGCTTTTTGGATCAGCACTTCGGTGCGGGTGTCGACCGAACTGGTGGCTTCGTCAAGGATCAGGATGCGCGGGTTGGATAGGATGGCGCGTGCGATGGTGAGCAGTTGTTTTTGACCTTGTGATATGTTGGAGGTCTCCTCATCCAGTACCATTTGATAGCCCTGCGGCAGGGTGCGGATGAAATGATCCACGTAGGCGGTCTTGGCGGCTTTGATCACCTCTTCATCACTGGCGTTCAACTGTCCGTAGCGGATGTTTTCCATGATGGAGGCGTTGTAGAGCCAGGCATCCTGCAGCACCATGCCAAACTGATCGCGCAAGTCTTTGCGGGTGAATTCGCGCACGTCGTGACCGTCCACTAAAATGGCTCCGCTATTGACGTCGTAAAAGCGCATCAGCAGCTTGACCATGGTGGTTTTGCCGGCACCGGTGGGACCAACAATGGCCACTTTTTGCCCCTGGGCGATCTTGGCACTGAAATCGTTGATGATGATCTTTTCTGGGTTGTAACCGAAATGCACATTCCTGAACTCGACCGTGCCTTCCACGCAATCCACTGCAATGGGGTTGGAAGTCTCGGCGGATTCCTCTTCTTCAGCCAGGAATTCAAACACGCGCTCCGCTGAAGCCGCGGTTTGCTGCAGCACGTTGGAGATGTTGGCCACCTGGGTGATGGGCTGGGTGAACGAACGGACGTATTGGATGAAGGCCTGGATGTCGCCGACAGTGATAGCTTTTTTGACGGCCAGGTAGCCGCCCAAGATGGCGATGGCCACGTAACCCAGGTTGCCGATGAAGTTCATGATGGGCATCATCATGCCTGAAAGGAACTGCGATTTCCAGGCCGAGGAATAGAGGGTGTTATTGTATTGGTCAAACTTTTCGATGCTTTTTTGTTCGCCGTTAAAGGCTTTCATGACCACGTGCCCGCCAAACATTTCTTCAATGTGACCATTGACGTGACCAAGATAATCTTGCTGCTGTTTGAAGTATTTCTGTGATTGTTTGACCACCAGGCTGATCAAAACTGCCGAGATGGGCAGGATCACCAGCGCCACCAGGGTCATAATGAAGCTGATCGAGAACATCATCACCAGTACACCGATGATGCTGGTCACGGAGGTGATCATTTGGGTCAGGCTCTGGTTCAGGGTCTGGCTGACGGTATCCACGTCGTTGGTGACGCGCGAGAGTACCTCGCCTTGATTGGTGCCGTCGAAGTAGCGTAAAGGCATGCGATTGATCTTGGCCGCGATCTCTTGACGCAAGCGATAAGTCAATTTCATGGAAACGCTGGTCATCATCCAGCCCTGGATGTAGCTGAAGGCTGCCGAAATCAGATACAATGCCATCAGGGTGATCACAATATTGCCGATGTAGACAAAATCAATCCCCGAACCGGAGCCGGCAATCTGCCCAACGATGCCTTCAAAGAGCTTGGTGGTGGCTTTGCCCAATATCTTGGGGCCGATGATCATGAAGATGGTTGAAGCGATGGCAAAAATGAAAACCACGATGATCGAGATTTTATATTCGCTCAAGTAATGGATCAATTTGGCCATGGTGGCTTTGAAATTGCGCGCTTTTTCACCGCCGCGCATCATTGGGCCGCCAGGGCCTCCACCAGGGGGGCCGCCCATGGGTCCGCGTGCCGGTCTGTTGGGTGTCGAAGATTGTGAACCGTGCATCATGCTAATTCCTCCTTGCTCAACTGCGAAGCGGCAATTTCACGATAGGTTTCGCAGGTCTTCATTAATTCCTGGTGTGTGCCTTTTCCCACGATCTCGCCTTCATCCAAAACGATGATCTGTTCGGCAGTTTTGATGGTCGAGACGCGCTGGGTGACTATGATGACGGTGCTGTTGCCGGTTTCTTTTTTCAAGGCGCGGCGCAAGGCTGAATCGGTCTTGAAATCGAGTGCTGACAGACAATCGTCAAAGATATAGATCGGGGGTTGTTTAACCAATGCCCTGGCAATGGCCAGACGCTGCTTTTGTCCACCTGAAACGTTGGTGCCGCCTTGTGAGATCTCAGCTTGCAGACCTTCCTCCTTGGCGAAGACAAATTCCTCCGCCTGCGCGATGGAGATGGCCTTCTTAAGGCTTTCTTCGCTGGCGTCTTCAGCGGCGTAGCGCAAGTTGCTTTCAATGGTGCCTGAAAAGAGCATGCCGCGTTGGGGAACGTAACCGATCTTCTCACGCAAGTCTGATTGCCTGACCTCGCGGATATCCACCCCGTCCACCATCACCGAACCTTCGGTTACATCGAAAAAGCGGGGAATGAGGTTGACAACAGAAGATTTGCCTGATCCGGTGGAGCCAATGATGGCAGTGGTTTGGCCGGGTTTGGCCACAAAATTGAGGTTGTGGAGCACATTCGCTTCGGCGTTGGGGTAGCGGAAAGACACGTTGCGAAATTCCACCAGGCCGTTGGTTTTGGTGTCGAAGGTCTTGGGTTCTTTGGGATCAACGATCTTGGGGTGAACATCCAATACTTCAGCGACACGGCCGGCAGAAACAGAGGCGCGCGGCAGGATGATGAACATGATCGACAGCATCAAGAAGGAAAAAACCACCTGGATGGCATATTGCATGAAAGCCATCAGATCGCCCACTTGCATGGCCGCGTCAGCCACCTGGTGCGCTCCAACCCAGATGATCAAAACCGTCAGTCCGTTCATCAAAAGCATCATGATGGGCATCATGACCACCATGATGCGGTTCACGAATAAGCTGTTATCGGTGAGATCCTTGTTGGCCTTGTCAAAACGCTCGGCCTCAAAGGCCTGGGCGTTAAATGCCCGGATGACCATCATACCTGACAGGCTTTCACGGGTGACGAGGTTCAGACGGTCGATCAAGCTCTGGATGCGTTTGAAGCGGGGCAGGGCTACCGTGAACACGGTGATGATGACGACCAGCAAGATCACCACGGCCAGGCCGATCAACCAGGTCATGGACGGGCTTTCGTTCACGGCGCGGATGATGGCACCCACGCCGATGATGGGAGCGTAAAAGACCATGCGGATCATGATGATCACCAGCATCTGGATCTGGGTGATGTCGTTGGTGGAGCGGGTGATCAGTGAAGCGGTTGAGAACTTCTCAAACTCTTCCTTGGAGAATCCTTCCACACGGGCAAACACGTCACGGCGGATATCTCTGGCGAGACCGGCAGCGATGCGCGCCGAAAGGTAGCCGACGATGATGGTGCAGACCACCGTGGCCAGTGTCAGCAGCAGCATCCACGCGCCAATGCGCATGATGTAACCAGTTTGAAGTTTGGCGGCGTCCATGCCGAGGGCTTCATACTCAGTCTTGACGGCTGAGGCGGCGGACTGGGTGATCATACTGTCTGACATGGAGGCGAACTTCTCATTGATGGCGGTGGTCATCTGTGAGAGTTGTTCAGCGGGCAATTTCTGAAGCACCGCAAACAAGTCCATGCCCGCGGGAATTTTGCTCAAGTCAAAACCTGATTCCGCCAGGGCGGCCGCTTTGGCTGGATCCTGCGCGGCGGAATCAAGCATCGAAACCACCAGCAGGGATTTGCCAGTGATGGGGTTGATCTTGGCCAGTTCTTCAGCACTGATCTCATTTAAGACGTAGACCGGTTGATCAGCCAGCGCAGGGTATTTTTCAAGATAGGTATTGAAATCGGCCGATTTGGAATCGACCAGGGTGTAATCATTCAGCACAGTGGATCTTTCTTCAGGGGTCATGAAGATCAGCAGTTTATCCATCTGGCTGGCGCGGATGGCGCTTGGAACCGCGTTCTCCACACCACCCTGTTGAATACCGACATTGACGATGTCAGACATGTAATTCGGCAGTGCCAGGTCTGCCATGGCCTGTGCGAACAGTAATCCGATCGAGATCACGATCAATAACAGGTAGGGTTTGAAATATCTAAAAAGTTTCAGCATTAATCATTGCTCCTCTCAAAGGTCGAACCGTGCGGATCACTCCACATCATCCAAGTCGGATGGCAGAGAATGGCACGTGAAATCGTAATTGGTATTGTCGTGAATCGATTTGCGCAGTTTTTCGAGCAGTTGGATCAACTGGGTTTTCTCATCCGCGTTCAGGCCTGAAGAAAGGTCATTCATCAATTTCAGGCGTGTTGGCCCGGTGGATTTGACCAGGTCTTTGCCTTTTTGACTGATGCGGATTTTGACGGCGCGTTTATCCTCGGGGTCAAGCGTGCGTTCAACCAGGCCGTTCTCCTCCAAACCACGGATCAGGGA
>CAYYRU010000040.1:0-9666 GCA_964474095.1 uncultured Anaerolinea sp. | reverse complement strand
GGCTCTACTACTGCCAGTAATCCTGATCGATCGAGAGGTAACGGAAGAGTGGATAGGTGCTCACCGGAGAATCCACGTAGCCAAGGATGTAAGGCTTGACCAGTTCATAGTTCTTGCCGTGGAAGAGGAAAAGATAGGGGGCGTCTTCAACGATGATCTGCTCGGCTTGCTGGTAGAGCGCGATACGTGTTTCAACGTCAGGTTCCACGGCGGCTTCGTCAAGGATGCGGTCCAGTTCAGGATTGCTGTAGTGGCCGTCGTTCATTTCGGCACCGCTACGCAGCAGCACATCCGCGAAGTTCTGCGGATCTGGGTAATCGGCGCACCAGCCGCCAGTGGATAACTGCCCATATTCTTCTTCGGTTTCCTTGTTTAACATGATCTCGGGGTCGATATTTTTAATGGAGATGGTGACGCCGAGATTCTTCTGCCACATCTCGCTCATGGCGGCTGCCAGTGAACTGGCATAACTGCCGTAGCCGCTGGTGGTGAACACGATCTCGGGGAAGGCTTCCACTGAACCATAACTCGATTCAGCGATCAAATCCCGTGCGCGCTGCGGATCGAATTCGTACCCCTGCAAGTCAAGGCTGTAACCGGGCAGGGCAGGCGGGTATAGCCCCTTGGCAGGGATGCTGGAATTATTGCCAACCACCTCAATGTATTTCTCTTTGTCAAATGCCAGGTTAAACGCCTGCCTGACCTTGACGTCATCAAAGGGAGGCTTGGCAACGTCAAACTTCACGTAGTAGGTGCACAACGAAACGCTGGTCACCAGCTCTTTATTGAGGGGTTCAGTCGGGTCGGTTACGCGGTCAATGTTGTAAGAGGGCACGCCGGCCATATCCACGCTGCCTTCCTCGTACATGCGGAATTCATCGCCAGTGTAGAGGGTGTAGAGAATGGCAGGGATGGCAGGTTTCTCACCATAATAATCTTCAAAACGTTCATACAGTATCATTTCCATCGAGACCCAGCGTGTCAGGCGGTAAGGACCGGTGCCGTTGGGGGTTCGGTACCATTCAGCGCCCGACTCGATGTTCTCGCGATCCACCACGTTAGCAGTGGGGTAGGTCAGTTTGTAGAGGAAGTATGGTTTGGGTGAATCAATGGTCACCTGCAGGGTGTGATCGTCAATCACTTTCAGGCCGGAGATGTGATCTGCCGTGCCGGCCAACATTTCATTGACGCCCACGATGTCATTGAGATAGGTGGAGGCGGTATCTGACTGGGTGTCGGGGTTTGCGGCGCGTTCCCACGAGTAGACCACGTCATTGGCGGTGACGGGTTTGCCGTTGTGGAAAACGGCGTTGGGTTGGATATGGAAGGTGTAAACGGTGGCGTCTGCGCTGATATCCCAACCGGCAGCCAGGGCGGGGATGATCTCAAGGTCTTTGTCGTAGGTGACCAGGCCTTCAAAGATCAGGTAATCCCCGGAGCCGTGAGTGGTGGCCGGGTCGTACTCGTCTGGATTATCCGTTTCGCCGCCTTCAAGCATCAAGATTTGACTGCGCGGATATCCCATCACGGTGGGGGAGAAGAAGGAGACCGAATTGACCAGTTTTTCAATGGTTTTCTCAAAAAGGCTCATGTTCTGGGGAATGGAGTAAAACAGAAAGGTGGAGGCCAGGTTGTTGTGAATAAAGGTGTACAAGCGGATCTCGATCGGGTCTTCGCCCTCATTCAGTTCGGCTGTGAATTGAGTGTACCAATAGGATCCACCGTTCATCAAAGGTTTTTCAAAGTCAGCGATGATAATCGGATTGAACAGGGAGGCAATTTGGTATTCATAAGCCGATAAGGCGACTTCCTGCAAACTTTGGCCCGAAGCCATGGCGGTTGGATAAGAAAACCCATAGACGGATCCTCCGCCAATGGTGTAACTTTGAAAAGTACCACTGCCTTCAGCCTCATCCACGGCTTCGACGTTTTTCGGAATGGTGATCGTGAAACCGTAATCCTCGTTGGTATAGGTGTTTTCAGCACTGCCTGTTTCTTCGGGGGGCAGATAGGCCGTGGCAGTCGGGAAGGCCGGGTAAGGGGTGGGGGTCTCAGCTACGACCTGGTTTTGGATGGTAAGCATCGAGGCCAAGAGCAGCACGATCACCAGAACGGGCAGGATGATTTTTTTCATTGACGGCCTCCTTTTTTACGGGTGGCGATCAAAGCGATGATCACCACGAACACGCACGAACCGGCAACCAACAGCAGCGCGGTTGGCAGCCATGCTGGCGCCGCCTGCCTGAATTTGGAGATCCAGTCATCGGGGGTAGGCTGCACTTCAGCGGATGGATCTAAGGCGGGTTCCTGAGTGTTTTGAAGATCAAGTGCGGTGGCTGGTGTGGCAGCGGGATTGACCGAAACTGGCCTTGATTGCGCTCCCTGGATGGGTATGATGGTGGGGATGATGGTTGGGAGGGGAGTGGCCGCCGCGGTTACTTCGTCAAGCGCAGGCAGGTCATAATACGCGCGCCATTCTTTTTCAAAACCAGCTACATCGAATCCATAAGCACTTTGCAGTGATTCATTGAGCTCTCCGGCATTTTTGATCGCATCCAGCAGTTCAAGCATCTTGTCTTTGCCGTAATTTTCGATCAGGTAGGTCACCATGTAATATGACTGGCTGTATGAAAGGTCGGCCTGATCGGGGTCTTCAGAAAAGCCGCCCGACAGCACGTTAAAGGACAAAACCGTGTTTTCTTCAACGGCCTGGTTAAAGTGATCGGCTTCCATGGGTTCCGGCCCGCCTTCACCGTAAACCGCCAACCCTTCAACGAGCCAGGTGGGTGAAGAGGTCATGCATGAAAAAGTATAATCCCCGGCCAGAATGTGGGTCATTTCGTGGGCTTCGGTGCGCATGCCCCACTCAAGATTGTATGGCTCAATGCCAATCAACAGAACATTAAATTCGGAATAGGCAAGGCCGCCTGTCCAACCGGGTTCGTAGAGGATGGCTTCCTGAAGGTCTTCATTGGTGCTGTAGATATACAGGTCAATGGGGTCCTGGGTGGTCATGCCAATGTCTTCGTTCAGGCGCTCGAGGGCAGACACCGCCGCGTCTTTGAGGGTTTCGCCGTATTCGGCGTCGTCATAGTAATAATGTAGGCGGATCTTGTCTTCGGAGAGGGTTTTCCATGGATGGATGTCATCGATCCAGGTTTGTTCAAGGACGTCTGAAAACCCTGAGTTTCCCTGGCTGTCAACGATTTCCCAATACCACCACAGGGTGGCGCCGGGCACCAGGCTGCCGCTTTGGCGCATATCCCAGGTCCACTCGACGGAGGCGTCGGTACCGGGGGTGAAATCGGGCAAGGCCAATGCGCTGACGTTGCCGCAGGTATCTTGCACGGTGCCGTAATGCAGTTTCACTTTTGCGATGTCCGTGCTGGATTCCAAATCCGCTTTAAAAGTGACGCTGGTTGGAAAGTCGATTTCGATGAGATTATTGTTGGTGGTAAGCACTGGCGGCGGCACGGCCTGGGCTGTTCCGTGAACAAGGAACAGAGCCATGACCACAATGAGCAAGACTTTTTTCATAGTCCCTCTGCTTTCTGTGAAGATTTAACCCACGGTGGTGGTATAAGTATGCATAATCCACCCCGTTTTTGATCAACCATTGATACTGATTATAATCGGATAATCCGTTGGAAAACTCAAAGCGGCGTTGTACAATGAATGTGAAATCCTTCGGAAATGAGGAAGAACAGGAGACGAGATGAAAAGAGCTGCAATTTTCGCGATCAGCCTGCTGGGGATTGTGCTGCTGACGGCCTGCAATCTGGGTGCCCAAAAAGCGGCCACGCCTGCCATCCCGCCGACTAATACCTTGCCTGTGCCGGCTACCGAGATCCCGCTGCCGACCGAGCCCCCGGTCGAGAATGTTGTTACTCCAGAACCTGAGGTTGGCATTCTTCCCACTGAAGAAGCTGCGGTCATGCCGGTGGTGATGGTGCCGGCGGTGATCAACACCGAAACGCTTTACCTGCGCAAAGGCCCGGGTCGATTTTTTGAAACCGTTGGACTTTATACCAAAGACAACACGCTTAACATCATCGGGCAGGAAGCCACCGGAACCTGGGTGTTGGTGCAAACCGGCGATTTTCGCAGCGGATGGATGCTGGCCGAGTTTCTGACGATCAACGGCAGCCTGCAGAGCGTGCCCATCTTTAAAGTCAGCAACGCCCAGATACTGCATGGTCATGTCTACGTTTCAGGGCAGAACCCCGCTACTTTTGTGGAAGTGGCCGTCAAGCCGGTTGACCCGCCAGATTCGCCAACTGATTACACATTTACCAATGAAGAAGGTGAATGGACGCTCTACCTACCCATGGATGCCAACGGCGATTGGGACATCGGCCCCAACGGTGCTTTATGCGCCAAATCCAATATTGTGACGCCCACGGTTGATGGCTGCTCGATCAACAGCTTAATGTCAGCCCGCAGGCTCACCTTGCCGCTCGAACGAGACCTTTCCATCGAGTTTGACCTGTCTCAATAAGTGATAGAGCCTTTATTGGCACCATGGTTAATCACATAACTCAAAAAGGGGTTCGTTCCTTTGTGATCGCTTCGTGAATACTGGGATATTTATGGCTATTTTGGCTATAAACCTAAAAAATAACCAAATAGGTTATAAATAAGTAATATAACTTGAATTGGCTATAATTATCTTGTATAATGGGTATTGGTCTACTCCATCCAGAGATTTATGTCCCCCAGTATAACAGGAGAGGGTGGCGAGTCTTTCTGATTCAAGAGGAATTGCATGCAAAAATGCCTGGCTGTGATTACCGGTGATATTGTTGGATCTTCCAAACTGAAGGCTGACCGACGCCTTGGTCTGTATCAGGTTTTTCCGACCATGAGCAGCATGCTTCAGGATCGCTGGGGTGACGCCTTCCCCCATGCGATCAGTAATTATCGCGGTGATGGATGGCAGGCGGTGGTCACCTCTCCAGAGAAGGCGGTGGAGATCTGCCTTTTCATCCGTACTTTTTTTCAGTTCAAATTCCAGGAAGAGCGTTTGGATACGCGGATCGCGATCGGTGTGGGGCCTGTGAATTTCATCCCCGCCGAAAATGTATCTGCTGGCGACGGACCTGCCTATTTAGTCTCCGGCCGTTTATTGGAATCAATGAAGCGTGAGCGAATGGCGGTCGATTTTTCACATCCTATAGATGCCTTAATGGCAGAAGCACTTAAAAACCTGGTGGTCTTGTTGGATCTGATCGTGACCGGATGGAAACCCAGTCAGTCACAAGCGGTCTTTTGGGCATTGCATGGATACAACCAATCAGAAACCGCGGCAAAATGGTGGCCTTCCAGGGTTAAGCAGCCGTCCATTTCAAAAAGCCTCAACGTGGCAGGCTGGGAACAGGTGAAAAGCTCGTTAACCGCCATTGAAGAGCTGATGGCACACGTTCAAACGCGGGAAGAGGGGTGATATGGCACCAATGATCTATCAATTTGTTCTATTGCTGCTTTTTTCTCACCTGGTGGGGGATTACCTGCTGCAGAACGAGTGGCTGGCAATAAACAAACGCAGCTCTTTTTGGGTGCTGCTTTTGCACGCCTGCCTGTGCGCCGTTGCGGCTTACGCCCTGGCAGGGGTCTGGGCGGCCTGGCAGATCCCCGTGATCGTGCTGGGCTCGCACCTGTTGATCGATTGGCTGCGCTCCCGTCTGAAAAAGGACCGCCTGGGATTCTTTTTGCTTGACCAGGTGCTGCACCTGACGGTGCTGGGGCTGCTGATCGGATGGGTGCTGCTGCCCATGGGCAAAACCTCTTTTTGGTTTGAGATCTTTCCGGCAACAACCAAAACCCTGGCAGTTTATGGTAACGCCATCCTTTTGCTCACCCTGGCGGGTGGCTTCGTGATCGGGTATTTCGTAAAACCCTTGCAGGATCAGATCAAACAGCATTATCAGAAAACCGGCAAAGCGGCGGTGGAAGGATTGGCTCACGGCGGCAGGCTGATCGGCTGGCTCGAACGCCTGCTGATCTTTGTCTTCGTGATGACCGGTCAATACGCCGGCATCGGCTTTTTGGTGGCCGCCAAGTCGGTCTTCCGTTTCGGCGAGCTGAAGGAAAGCGAGAACCGCAAAGAGGCCGAATACATCATCATCGGCACCTTTGCCAGCTTTTTGTACGCCATCGCGGTCAGTCTGGCAGCGAAATGGGCGTTGGGTGTTCAGTAATCAGTAATCAGTAATGAGTGATTAGTGATAGGTAAATATGTAAACTCCTCAATCCTGAGGCCTAAGCGCCTGGTTACCGAGTCCCTGAAAGACTGAACGCCTGAGTGCCTGAGTGACAAATTACTTGAAAAGACCGGAGAAAACAATGTCCAAAAATGTATTGATCCTTGAAAGCAGCCCGCGCAGGCAGGGCAACACGGCCGTGCTGGCCGCCAAAGCCGCGGACGCTCTGCGCCAGGCGGACGTGTCGGTGGATACCATCCACCTGCACGGCATGAACATCGCGCCCTGCAATCACTGCAATGGTTGTCTGCGTAAACATGTCTCATGCGTGTTGCAGGATGACATGCAGACCATCTACCCAAAACTGGCCACCGCGGATGGCTTACTGCTGGCCTCCCCCATCTATTGGTTCAACATCAATGCACAGTTGAAAACCTGCATCGACCGCTGGTACGGATTATGGCAGAACCAACAGGATATGCTCAAAGGCAAACCTTTTGGTGTGATCTTTGTTTACGGCGATAGCGATCTTTATACCTCAGGTGGCATTAACGCCATCCACACCTTTGAGACCACCGCGCGCTTTATGCAGGCAAGGTTGGCAGGTTTTGCTTACGGAACCACCAACGAGATCGGTGATGCTGAAAAGGATCCGGCTCTGATGGGAAGAGCCTTTGACTTGGGCGTCAAAATGGCAAGAATGTTAACGCAACAGGCCTGATCTTTCAGGGTTAATCTCATCAAATATCATTTCATCGGAGTGAAACATGCCTAAACAAACCTACGCATTTGAACCGAACGGGCCGAAAAGGCTGGAAGTGAGCTGGAAGGCTTTTTTCAAGGAGATCACCGTGCGCCTGGACGGATTGATCATCGGCCGCATTGAAGACCGCGACGCGCTCAGAGTTGGGCAGGAATTTCGACTCAATGACGGCAGCCTGGTCAAGGTGCAACTGGCTTACAACTTGGCCGGGTCAGAGCTGCAGGTGACCCGCAATGGGCAGCCGCTGCCGGGCTCGGCATCCAGCCCCGAGACGCGCATCAAAACCGCCGCCGCGGTGATCTACTTTATCGCGGGCATCAATCTGCTGTTGGGCATCTTGTCGTTGTTGGTCCGGTCTGAGCTGCTCGAAAGCCTGGGTGCCGGCTGGTTCAGCCTGGTATACGGCGGGTTCTTCCTGGCGATGGGGATCCTGGTGGGCCGCAAGAGTCTGTGGGCTTTGATCGCCGCGCTGGTGGTGTACCTGGTGGATTCCGTGCTGGGGCTGGTCTTGATTTTCATGAGCGGCGGTTCGCCTTCTGTTTTTAACATCATGATGCGCATCATTTTAATCGTGCCCCTCTTTCAGGGGATCAGCGCCATCCGCGAGGCCAGGAGATCCGCGACTACGCCGCCTGCTATGTTTCCACCTGCGGTGCCGCCGATCAATTAGCCATTGGTGATGGATGGCAAGTGCTGGAGCAATCAGGTTTAGAGCAAGGTTCGGGATTCTTCAAACAGGGTCCCGAACTTCTTTGTTCGAAGGTGTTTTATGGTCCACCGAATAAACCAAACTATCGAGCATCAATTTTCCAGATAGAAAGCGGCCTGTTCGGGGGTGAGACGGATGAGCGACTGCGAGTCTTCGGTGCCGTTGACCAGGTACTCATAATCGGTCTTATACAGGTAGCAGGTGCCGCAACATGGGCATTGCCAGAGGTGCAGCGTGCGGCTGTCGACTGGGGTCAGCTCACGCACCTCCACAAGTGAGGCTGAGGCTGGCGGAAGAAAAGTATCATTTTCAGGCCAGCCATATTTTTGTCCCGCAGATTCAACTTCATTGATCTGAGAGCAAATGGCGCAGGAGGCAGGGTTGCGGGGTGAAGCATCCGCCGTTTCCATTTCTTGCAACTTGGTTGACAGCGCGCTGCGAACCTCTGACCAGCCAAAATTATGCAGGAACTGGGTTGTAAGATCGTGCTCCAGGTTTGGGAACAAGGACAAGAGTTCGGGGTGCTGCAGCAAAAGGGAGTGGATGCCTTCGCGAGCACCCTGGCGGATGCGTTCGGCATCCACGCCATAGCCGTGATCCTCCGCGTCATTGGCGTCTCCAAAGGCGGTCAGATAAAGCGTGAGGGTCTTAAGGGCTGCGACCAGGATGGAGGGGTCTTTTTTTATCTGTGATTTAGTATTCAACTTGTTTTCCATCAGTTCAGATCGGTCTACTGCTTAAACACAGGCACCGAGCCGCCGCGCATGAAACCGGTCAGGCCCAGCACGTAATCGGGGCGCTTGTTCTTTTCGGCCTGCCTGATGGCCAGTTCGTGATCGTAGGGCACCAGGATGATCTCGGCCTTCCAGCCGTTCTCGTGGCGTGAGAGCACGGCATAACGCGCGTGCGGCGAGCCGTTCTCGACCACGAAATAACCCGCGGAATCGTCTTCATAGGCGGGCACGCCCACGCTGCCTGGGTTGAGGATGGTCAGCCCATTATCCAGCGTGACCAGGCGTGGGGTGTGCGAGTGCCCGCACAGCAACACGGACTGCTGTACGCCGTTGAGGCGGCTTTTGATCTCATCTGGGGTTGAAAGCCGCACCCGTCCGTTCTCGATGGTTTCGAGCAGGTAGGTGGTGTCTTTGTAGGGTGATCCGTGGCAGAGCAGGAATTCATATTCGGCCACAAGTGAAGCCGGCAGGTTTGCCAGCCAATCGAGGTGGGTCTGTTCAATACATTGGCGGGCATAGCCATCCGAGGCGCCCAGGCGTTCGGGGCTGCGCTCCACCAGGTGGCGGTCGTGATTGCCGCGCACGAAGATCCAGTCTTGCTTCATCAAAAAATCAAGGGTCTCGCGAGGCCACAAAGGACCTGAGATCAGGTCACCCAGGCAGAAGACTTTTTCCACCTGGCGGGTTTTGGCATCGTCCAGCACTTTTTCAAGGGCGGGCAGGTTTCCGTGCAGATCAGAGAGGATGGCGATCTTTGACATATTCACCCCGGAACAACTCAGATTATTTGGCTTTTCTGTTTGAACTCACAAGCCGGAGTATAGCACAAGCGGCGGATTTTTCAGGCACATGCTTCGATCGTTGATGGTTTTCACGGCAGTGAATCCGTCTCTGGAAAGGCTAGACTTCCAGAAAATCGACGATCCAGAAGACCCAGTCGATCTCGATCTTTTCGCGGTTGATCCCGATCCAGCGGATGTAAAGGTCCACCTCGTCGCCGGCGGGCACGTCCCGCTCAAGGGCGGTCAACACAATTTTTTGGATCGGCATCCAGTATTGCGTGCCACTCTCACTGAAAAGGCATTCCTTCTCATAGAGCGAAAGCGCATCCTCAAGGTTTTGCGGGTTGAAATGCGTGAGCCACATGGCGATCAGGTCAATGCGGTTCTGCGGGATCTCACGGCACTCGCCTTCATAGCGCACCCTGACCTGGTAGCTGGGATAAGGATACAGGGATTTGTTGCCTATCCTGACCTGCAT
>CAYYRU010000039.1:18659-25579 GCA_964474095.1 uncultured Anaerolinea sp. | reverse complement strand
TAAGTTGTATGATTAAGTCATTCAAACAGGAGGTTCACGATGAAACCCATGCGCAGAATGATCGGTTTCTTACTGGCAATCCTCTTCATGGTCTCATCAGCGTGCTCCAACCCAATTAACCTGACCCCCACCCCCGAATCCACCGGCACCTTCACCCCCGCCGTCCCACCCGACCAGGCTACACCCACCAGCCAACCCGTGCTTCCATCAGACACCCCCGCAGCGGTTTGTGCCAGCGCGGATGCCGCCCACCTGCTCTTCACGCTTGATGAAGCGGCTAATCCTTTCGCGCTTTGTTTCCTCTATCCGGCAGACTTCACGGCTCAAACCAGTATGATCCCCAATACCTATTCCGTGAGCGGCCCGCCCCACGGAGAAGGGGAACCCATGGCCGGTTCGTTAAGCCTCAGTTTTGAACCTGCCGGCAGCAAGAGTTTGGAGCAGTTCGCGGCGGACACCGTGGCCGCGCAAGCCCCGGGGTTATCCCTGGCGCTCACCCCAGTGACGATCGGTGATAACACGCCGGCCATGCGCGTGGACGGCATCCCCGGTATCACTGGAACGATCACGCTCTTCATCGTGCACAACGACACCGCCTTCACGCTCACCTTCATGCCCGCGGATACGATCCCAGACGCGGTGAGCGATATGCAGCGGCTTTTGGATTCGGTCAGTTCAAGCTGGGTATTCACCCGCTGATTCTTGGCTTGCGTTCAAACATGAGTGTTTTTAGGCGGCCAATCGTTCTCGAAAATAAGTGAGAATTTCAAGCTGCGTGAACGGCCGGGGTGTTCCCATGAATGGCGGCAGAGTCTTCAACAGTTCAGAAGCCGCCTTGCGGGTGTAGTCTTCCATTCCATCCGATCTCATGGCCTCAACGAGAATGTCTGCCAATCCATCGACCTTATTCACGACCTGAAGCTGATAACCGGCTTCGACTATCCCCCGATAAAAGAAGTTATTGCTTTCTGTTTTTATGGATTTCTCCAAGAATTCAATCACTTCCATTTTTGCGGAGGCCAGATCTGCTGTTTTTCGGTGGGCTTCGGCCAGAATGATCAAAGCGGACATTTCACCCCAATTGGAGCCAACTTCGCGGCTGATGTTTAACGAAAGTGTACAATGCTGGATGCATTGATCGTACTTGCCCTCATTTAATGCCACCTCACCCAGGTTGGAAAGAGCAACTGCCTCGCCCTCGTGATCCAGGATCTTACGGCAGAGATCAAGACTCATATTGAGAAATTTGTTTGCCTTATCAAAATCCTGCAGTTCAATATAGACCGTGCCGATATTGTTGGCAATCAATGCTTCAGAAAAAAGGTTGCCCATGCTTTTTGAGATCGCCAGTGATTGATCAAAATAACTCAATGCTTGTTCCAATTCGCCGCGATAACAAGCAATATCGGCCAGAACATTGATCACTTTCAATCGATGCAGCCAGTTACTGGCGGCTTTGGAAAGCTGCAAACAGAGCGCCATATCATCGGCCGCCTGGTTAAGATCGCCCTTGTTGACGCGGGTATACCCAAGGTTATAGAGGGCACGCGCCTCTTCGTGGAGGATTTGGTGCTCTCTTGACCAGGCCAGGGCTTGCATGCCCCAGGCTTCTGCTTCAGAAGAACTTCTTTGACTGTAAGACAAAGTCGAGAAAAAATTGAGACAAAAAGCGGTTTCAGTGTGCCAGCCAAGACGTTTGGAGGTTTCCAAAGCAAAGGAACCCAGTTCTTCAGCCAGTTCATACTGTTGAATTTTGACCAATAACTGCGCAGCCCTGGCACTGCAGAGTACCTGGCATTCGAGCGCTTCGGGATCCTCCCGGCAGAGATCAGCGATTCGTAAAAAGAAGCTGCTTCCCTCGCGATATAACTCGCGCCCTTCAAAATAATGATACAGTCCGACGAGGTATTCTTTTGCCATTTTCCATTTTGCTGTTTGGATCAGCCACTCGGCTGCCAGGATATGATCCTCCAGTTCTTTCTCAACCGCATTCAGACAAGATGAAAAAGCCTCCATTTCGTTCTTGTCGAATAAACTGTTGATGCGCCCCAAGAACCAGGATGCGTGCCGGTTTGAATAAGCTTCGGCCTCGCCTGGATTTAGATCCAGTCTGATGCCGGCATAATGCCGGATGGTTCGGTGGAACCAATAGCGTTGTCTTCCATCCCAATTGATGAGAGAAACGTTCATAAGCTCCGAAATTTCTTTACTGTCAACGCCGTAAACCGCTTGCGCGCCTTCAATCGAGAAAGGCGTCTCAAAACCGGTGAGCAACGAAAGCGCGCCTTGTTGTTCAGGCGAGAGATGCCGCCAGATGCTCTCAAAAGAAGCCTGGATGCTGCGGTGCCGTTCAGGAAGGTTGGCCGCTTCAAGGCGCAATACATCCATGGTTTGCTGCAATTCACTCAATAGCTGTTGAACAGGCATATGCCGGCTCTGTCCAGCAGCCAGATCAATCGCCAATGGGATTCCATCCACCAATTGACAAATTTGAAGCATGATCTCGAAGCCCCCGGCGTCTTGCTGTTCAGGACGCGGATCGGAATTCAAATGAGACAGGTAAAGCTGCAGTGCTTCAGGTATGGATTCTCGGGTCGCTCCTGGCTGGGTAGGCAACCCTGTTAAAGCCAGAACCTTCTCGCCAATTAGACCCAGGTTTTTATAAGAAGTGAAGACCATAACCAGCTTAGGAGCTTTTTCGATCAATCTTGCCGCAAAAACAGCGGCTGACCGGGTATCTTCAACGTTGTCAAAAACGAGCAGTGCCTTGCGTCTGCATGCCCAATCTGCCAATTGTTCAAAAGCACTTGATCCATGTTGTGAAAGGCCATGGATAGCCCCAAACACCCTGGCCTCAATTTGATCCTGATCTGAACAATTGGCAATGGAGATGTAATGTACTCCATCTTTAAAAAGGGAGACCTGCATTTCAGCAAGCCTGATGGCGAGGCGGGTCTTGCCAACCCCTCCGGGGCCGGTGATCGTCAAGACGCTGCTTTCGGGGGAGGAAATCCACGCTTCCAGGGTTTCAATCTCTTGTGATCGTCCGACAAATGGAATGGCGTATTTTGGAAGTTGGATCGAATGAACTGCTTGGTTTGGTGCGCTTTCTCGCGGATCAAAGTTTTGGATCAGGTGCCACGCCTGAGACAAGGAATCCCCCGGCGGCAAGCCCAGTTCTTCAGTGAAATACTTCAGCGTTGAACGGTAATGAGCTTGGGCGGCGCTTTTTTGAGAAAGCATCAATAAGCAGGTAATCAGTTCTTTGTGCACATCCTCGTCCCACGGAGCCAGAACGGCCAATTTTTCCGCCATCCCCAGGGCGAGGTTCCATTCATTTCTAAGGGTGTGATATTGCATGAGACGGTTATATGCGCGTATGGCCAGCTGATTGATGGCCTCGCGTTGAATGGCCTGCCAATCCTCAAAAAGGTCGGCGTCAGGGATGTAAAAACCCTTTAAGAATTCCCCTTCAAAGAGATCCAGCGCGTGTTTTAACGAAGCGATCGGAAAACCCCGCTCAGGAAAACCATCAGAACATGACAACAGGCGAGAAACCTGAGAGACAAACTTCACTGAATCCACATCAAGGGTCACTGAGGGCAGAAACCTGATCTCATCCCGATTGGCCTGGATCAATTCACCATCAAGACCCGCTGTCTCAACGGCTCTCTTGATCACCACCATGGCCTGACGCAGGTTGTGCAGGGCGGTTTGTTCTGGAGAATCTGGCCAGAAAAAGGCGGCCAATTTTGAGCGGTTGTGTGAAACCTGCCCTTCCTGGATCAGGTAGATGAACAAACCCCTCGTTTTAATGGTCGAAAGATCTGCAACCAATTTTTCATTAACGGAAATTTCGGCATTACCCAAGAATTTTGCGCGGATCGTGGCTGAGGAGTTTTTGCGGTCTGTCATGAGTTTTGACGTTTTTTTGACACCCGATCATTATGCTTGAAGTTAGATCAATCTTAGCTCGCAGTGCGAGGTGAAAACTTGCCTGAACGAAAAGAATTGCATGCTTACCTTTTGCGAATGTGGCAAGCCCGTGTCAAGGATCAATGGACCTGGCATTTCCTACTTGAACATCCCAACACCAGAGAAGTGTTGTCATTCAATTGTTTAGACGACCTTATTAACTATTTAACTCAAATCGTGAATAAAAATCAAGCGATTCACTTGACGAGTAATATGGAGGAAAAATGAGAAAAGTTAGCCGGTTAATCTTCGCCACCCTTTGTATGTTGTTACTGGTGAGTTGTTCCTTCTCAGCCAAAGCGGTCTCGACGCCTGACCCCACTGAGCCGCCGCCTGCGCAAAAAGAAGCCGCCACTGAAGTAACTGAGATCATCACGGAAAATCCCATTCAAACCGAAGCACCCACCGCGACCGTAGAGGTGGTGACTACCGATTCCCCTCCCCCAGTGGTGGAGATCGTGCATACGATTCATCCGACAGATCCTGTTTACCAAAGAGATCAACGTATTAGCGATTGCAATACCGGGGAGCGCATTCTTTTGGGCGCTTCAACATTAATTGGAAGCGGCTGTGATAATTGGAATAAAGCCAAATTTGAACGACCAGCGGACCAGCAAAACGGCACTTTTTACCCCGCCCTGGATATTGTGGCTGCCAGCATGGGAGCTGACGCCAATTGGATATACGTGAAGATCGAGCTTTTTGAAGGGGCTGCCGGAAACATCAACGAAGGCCTGGTCTATGGGATCGAAATTGACACCGATCTTGATTCAAGAGGGGATATATTGATCCTGGCAAGCGGCCTGTCTGCGAACGGCTGGACGACCAACGGAATTCAAGTGTGGCAAGATCAAAATGGCGACGTGGGAGGTCAAAAACCCCACGTTCCAGATTCTCTACCTTCTGACGGATATGAGACGTTGATATTTGATGCTGGAACTGGTGCAGATGCCGACCTGGTCTGGGCGAGGATCGAGCCGTTGGACGCATCTAATATTGAAGTTGCTTTCAAAACCAGCCTGGTGCCAGGTAATAAACTGTTTGCCTGGTGGGTGTGGAGTTCAATGATGGGGATCGAGCCATCGAAGGTTGAGTTTGTGGATTCTCTCAGCGAAAGCAGCCTGTGGATGACCGACAATACCTGCGGTTGGATCTTTAACGGCAAGCCGACCAATATTCTGGCCAATATTTGCGAGTTCGTGATGCCCACCGCCACACCTGCGCCAACCGCGCAGCCGCAATCTGGTGAAGGAATTGTTTGCCCACCCGGAGAAGTATGGGGCTGGTATCCGTGGGGCGGAAAGTATATGTGCTATGATCCAGATCCAATGTAAGCGGTGAAAGATCAAAGGAGAACTCCGGGTTGTGAACATCACACCGGAGTTCTTCTTTTTGAAGGGGCATCTCCTGCTTGAGTTCGCCAGGATCGCGAAAAATAATATACAATCAAGCTGATCTCACTTCCCCGAGGACAGCATGTACTTTCTTCTAGGCATCGACGACACCGACTCCACAGACGCTGGTGACACCTCCAAACTGGCCCTGGCATTGGGTCAGGAGCTTGAAAACCTGGCGTTGGCCAAACTGGTGAATATCAGCGCGCATCAACTCATTCAGCAGCCAACAGTGCCCTGCACCTCCAGCAATTGCGCCGCCTGCCTGTATCTTGACGCCGCACCCGAGAGAGGGCGTGAGATCGACCTGGCCTGCCGGCAATTTCTGCTGGCATCTTGTGAACCAGGTTCAAACCCCGGGTACACCCTGGCAGCGGTGAACCAGTTCAGCCACGAAGTGGCAGCCTGGGGAAAAACGGCGCAGCTCAAGCTCCTGCAACGGCAGGAAGCTTTGACTTTGGGAAGAAAAAACGGATTAGTAGTGGCCAGCATCATGGGCAGCGGTTGCGGTGTGATCGGCGCTCTGGCTGCCGTGGGATTACGCTTTGAAGGCAACGACGGCATTATCACCTGGATGCCGGGGTTGTCCGGTTTATCAGGTGTCTATACGCAAATCGAGCTGACACGTTATATCCGTTTTGACGGAATCGAAAATGAGCGCCAGCGGCGCCCGGCTTTTGACGAGCGCATTCTGATCGAAGGATCCTTCTCACCCATTTTGCGGGATGGCAAGGTCGTTTTGCCCGTGACTGCCGCCAAACGGGGACAAAATTTCGAATGGCAAGTGATCACGCCGTAATTGGTTTTTTTTGATCAAGCTGGGGGTAAAAGTGGTAATATGATATTGTAGACCTGAATTGTGCTTGCCAGTAACTCATCTCAACCATTTGGTTTTTTTCATCAGGATCATATTCTAACAATCCGGAAAGGAGAGAACATCAAGGGAAAAAGGAAGCACATCAAAAAGACTTCTTCCAACCCGACCAACTATTTCCATCGCCTCTGCTGTGTCACACATTTAATAGGTAATGAAAAACCCTGTTTCTTGCGAGACAAACCACTTTATCCGTTTGAATTAGACATATGGAGGAAAAATGAATAGAAGGATCATGATCGTTCTTTCCGTGTTACTGCTGGTCGGGATGTTGCTAATGCTGCCCCAGAGCAGCGTCAAAGCCGGCATCATTGGCCCGATGGGGGTGGCTCCAAACGATTGGACTGGCGGCAGCGAAGTACTGGTTGACCTGACCCTCAATCCCGCCCCTGATGGGCTTGAACTCAAAGGGAACGGTGTGAAGGTGACAGAGCCCACCACCATTTGCCACGATTTCAGGGGATATCAGTTCTATTGGACGCCTGAGATCCGCCTTCTGCAAAACGGAAAATGGGTCAAAGTTCCCTCCACTGGAAGCTGGATGCCCAACGAAGAAGGCAAATATGTAGTGTGTGCCGATGTGACCAAGCCAGGTGTGTACGCCTTGTTTGGTCTATATTACGGCCCAACCGAACGCTACGAAGAACCTGTTTAATTTTCAAGTCATATGCACGAAG
>CAYYRU010000039.1:0-18559 GCA_964474095.1 uncultured Anaerolinea sp. | reverse complement strand
GCCTTAAGAGAAAACATCAGCGGCACGGGCTTTTCAGCCTTCGGGAACTGCCACAAGCCCCCTGCTGCTGGCTCCAGGAAGGGCAGTTGCTTGAAAACGCTAAAGGGGTATTCATGCAAGAATTGAATTCGCAAGCCATTCTCGATCAGTGAGGTGACGATCTCGCCCAGGGTATGGTTCCAGCCGTATTCATCCTTGGTCTTCAGGCTGGCGCTTGCATCGGCATAAGAGCCGTTCACGTCAAAACGCAGGGCATTCTTCTCGAAATACGGATACCTGAAACGTAAACTGTCTCCTTCATCATCCAGCACCATGGCAAAGGGATGAAATTCGGCAATATAGAAAAAGCCGCCCGGCTTGACGTATGAAGCCGCGATGGCCGCCCAACGCGGAATGTCTGGCAGCCAGGTCAAAACCCCATAAGAGGTATAAACGATATCAAACTGCCCCATTAAATTTTTAGGCAGATCGTAGAGGTTGCTGCAAATGAAACGCGCGTCGAGACTGCAGCGCGCGGCCAGGTCGGCAGCCGCTTCAACAGCCTTCTCCGAGTAATCCACCCCGGTGACATGCGCGCCCAGGCGTGCCCAACTGAGGGTATCCAGCCCAAAGTGACATTGCAGGTGCAGCAGGTTCTTGCCATCCACGCTGCCCACTTCGCCCAGTTCGAGCGGGTTGAGCTTATTCTCACCCGCGATGAATTGATCCACGCTATAGAAATCAGAATTGCGGTGGATGGGAACCATTTCATCCCACAGATCGCGGTTTTTGCGCATTAACTGCCAGTCATTATTCTCAAGCATGCTTCGCCCTCCAAATGATGAGGCGATTTTACCATTCTCTAATGATTTTAAGGAACAGGAGGAATATAAAAACGGACGGGAAAGGATGAATGACCTTTCCGCGTCCGATATGGTTAACCCGCTGGGCTAACTCGACTTGATCGTGATCTTGCGGCTTTGTTTGGCGGCGGCCGGTGTCTTTGGCAGGGTGATGTTCAGCACACCATTCTTGAAGACCGCTTCCACCTTGTCTTGCTGGATCTCACTCACCAACGGGATTGCCCTTTGGAAGGAACCGTAGGTGCGTTCCACGCGATGGAAGTTTTTGCCTTTTTCTTCAAGATCGCTTTTCTTTTCTCCAGTGATCAGCAATGCCTCATTTTCGAGCGTGATCTGGATGTCTTTCTCTTCCATGCCTGGCAGTTCCGCTGTTACGAGCATGGCGGTATCTGTTTCACTGACGTCCACCCGGGGGATGAAATCGCTCATGCTGCGAGTGGAAGCAAGCGGCAGCAGCGTGAAAGGATCGGCGAAGAATTGGTCGAACATGCGGTTCATCTCATTCTGGATCGCCATCACCGGGCTGTCGCCTTCGCGCCGGGTTTGTGGCAGGTTGCCTCGGCGCTTCAAAGGAAGAATGTTGGTGTTCATATTAGACCTCCTTTTGGTCACCTAAATTTTTGTTGTCTTATTTATACCCCCCGAAAATTAACAAATCGAAAGAGGAAAATATGAGAATTGTTAAAAAAGGATCTTCCACTGGTTGAGGGGGGCAACCAGCAGAAGATCAATTTCATTATAGCAAAAAAACTAGATTTTTAACACTTTTTTAAAGTAATTTATCCAAGGATAATGCGTCCATCCAACACCAGAGCTCCCTGCCCTTGCGGGTGCACCAACAGCGGATTGACCTCGGCCTCTTCGATCTCCGGGAAATCCAGCGCCAACTGCCCCAGGCGGCGGATGCAATCCACCACGGCATCCAGGTCAGCGGGCGGGGCACCGCGAAAACCGGTCAAGAGCCGGCCGGCGCGGGTTTCAAAGATCATGGCACGGGCCTCTTCATCCGAGATGGGGGCTACCCTGAAGGCCACGTCTTTAAAAAGCTCCACCGCCACCCCGCCCAGGCCGAACATGAGCACCGGTCCAAACCCCGGGTCACGACGCATGCCCACGATCACTTCATGACCGTGCCCGGCCATTTGTTCGATCATCACGCCTTCCAATTTAGCTTCTGGCATTTTCTTTCCAATGTCGATGAACATGCGTTCATAGGCGTTGATCACTTCCGTCTCGTCCTGAAGGTTCAAGGCAATACCGCCCAGGTCTGATTTGTGCAGGATCTGCGGCGAGACGATCTTCATGACCACCGGAAAGCCAATGGCCTCCGCCAGGCTGGCGGCTTCGACGGGATTTTTGGCCAGGCCGCCTTTGATCATGGGCAAGCCGTAGGCTGAAAAGACCGGCCGGGCTTCGGCTTCACCAAAGACCTTTTTCTCGCCCGCGCATCTCAAAATGCCGGCGGCTGCCGGGCCATTCACTCCCATCAGCGGTTCGGGGGTGGAAATGGCAGTCTTGCACCACTCTGAATACTCCCAGATGGCTTTCAATACCTTGCCCATGGATTCAGGCTGGGCAAACATGGGGAAGCGCCTGCCCTGCAGTTCAAGGCGGGCATCGCCCACCGAGATGTCACCCATGATGCAGGTAAGCACGGGCTTTTTGGAGCCTTGAGAGGCCTCCACGATGGCCCTGGCAACCTCAACCGGGTTGACCAGGGATTGCGGCACTAAAATGGGCAGGATCACATCCACCTGATTGTCTTTGAGCAAAGTGGAAACCGCGAAGGCGTAATCCGCAGGTTCGGCACCGCCCAGCATATCCACCGGGTTGCCGATTTGGGCGGCAGGGTTCAACTTGGTACGCAGCGCCTGGCTGGTGGCGGGTTCGAGGTCTTCGAGCGTGAATCCGCTGGCTGAAAGGGCGTCTGAAGCCAGGGCCGCCGGCCCTCCCGCGTTGGTGAGGATGACCGCACGCTTACCTTGCGGCAGAGGTTGAAAATCGAGGGTCATGGCCACATCAAACAGGTCGGTCACAGAATCCACCTCGATCACGCCGGCCTGTTTGAAGGCCGCCTGGTAGGCAGCGTAGGAACCGGCCAGCGAACCAGTGTGCGAAGAAACCGCACGCGCGCCGGCGCTGGTTTTGCCAGCTTTAATGAGCACAATGGGTTTCTTGCGCGAGACCCGGCGCGCCACTTCAAGAAAATGCCTGCCGTCTTTGATCTGCTCCACATAGGTGACAATGACGGTCGTGCGCGGGTCGTCGCCAAGATATTCGATGACATCCGTCTCAGTGACGTCCGCTTCGTTGCCCAGGCTGGTAAAGCTTGAGAAGCCGATCTTCTTGCCCTTCACCAGGTCCACCACGCCGCCGCAAACAGCGCCTGACTGTGAGACAAAACCAATGCCGCCCACGTCGGGCAATCCATTGATGAAGGTGGTGTTCAATCCGTTATGCAGGTTGACCACGCCCACGCAGTTGGGTCCGATGATGCGCATGCCGAAATTGCGTGCGGTTTGAAGACACTGCTCTTCAAGTGCCTTACCGGCCTCGCCAGTCTCTTTAAACCCACCCGAGATGATGACCACGGCCTTGATTCCGCGCTTTCCACATTCTTCGAGCGCGGATGGGGTGGCGGCCACCGGCAGAATGATGACGGCCAGATCCACCGGATCTGGCACCTGGCTCACGGAGGCGTAACAGGGCTTGCCCAGGATCTCCGTCGAACCCGGGTTTACCGGGTAAATGCCCCCCTGATATGAAAAATCGATCAGGTTTTTCAAAATGCCGTAACTTAACTTGCGCGGGTTTGAAGAAGCGCCAATCACCGCCACGCCTTTGGCTTCAAAAAAAGGGGTCAAAGAAGAGGGCATAAATGTCCTTTCACAAATAATGGGTTATGCGACAAGATGATTATATCAAGCCGTGGGGGAAGGCGTTATGGTTGAGGTGGAGAAGACGCCCAGGCCGCCATGTAGAAATCCATGTATTCCTTGACATGGGCAGCCCAATAAGAGCGGGTGTGGTCACCCGGATAGATATTGAAGATATGAGGAACCTGAAAATCGCTGAGTGTTCTTTCAAAATAATCGATATCTTTAGAAAGCATATCTTTATCACCCCGATCAAGATATATTCTCGGGAACTCATCGACGGTGTGAATTTGAAGGTTCTTCTCAATGTAGTAGGTGTCACCAATCATGAGGCCAAAGGAATGCCCTCCCAGCGAGCCAAAGAGGTCAAAGTTTCGCATGGCCAGTTTTATCGCCCAGCCGCCACCACGGGATATGCCGCCAACGGCACGGCAGCTCCTGTCAGGACAGACAGCAAAGTTGCTTTCCACCCAGGGGATCAGGTCGTAGAGGATGGCATCGGGGAATTTTGAGGTGGTGTTATCGTCAAAATTGCGCTCCTCAAATGGGAAAACCATGATAAAGGGGGTCATGCCGTTGTTGATGGCTTCGTCAGCGATCCCGGCCACGCCCAGGTCGATCCAATAGCGGTCGTCTTGTGCCTGTCCGTGCAGCAGATAAAGCACCGGGTAGTAGCCTTGCGGGTCATAACACGGCGGCAGATAGACCGTAGTAGGCAGGTTAATTCCCAGAGCGCCAGAAGGTACCTGGTATTGTTGGATGTTGCCGACGGTCTCGGCGCAGGCGGCGAGGGTCGCTGTGACGGTGGCGGTCGGGAGATCCGTGGGGGTGGGGGTGGCAGTACTGGCAGGAGGTTCAGTCGCAGCCGGCGTGGCAGATGAAACAGGCAAGCTGGGCGGCCTGGTCGGGTCTGGCGGGGTTGCCGTCGGCAAATTTGGGGTCGGGATCGTGGTTGGGGTGATGTTCAAATGAGAAAGATACTCACTCAGCGCGCATCCGCTTAGGCTGAAGGCCGCCAGCAGAACTACCACCAGCAATACTTGGAGGGAGCGGTTTTTTGAGTTCATAGCCTGGGCATCTCATTTTCAACACCAGGCCAAACGGGCAGGAACATCATCCATTGGGTCGGGTCGACGCGGATGAAGCCTTCGAGGACTTTTAAGACTTTTTCAGCGTTGATCAACAGTTCCTGGTTCGGATCTTGATTGGTTTCCATTTCAATCTGGGGTGAAAGATCCACCACACAGGAGTGATCGGGGTTGGTACGAAAGCCAACCCCATAAACGCGGGCTTTGGTACGCAGGGCCAGTTTGATATAAGCCACCGGCAGTTCAGCCGGGCGGCCAAAAAATAACGGGCGGTGATCGGTCTCTTGCCAGGGACGGTCCACGCCTGTCAATACCGCTCCTCCGCTCTGCAGGCGCTTTCTGGCGAGGGTGATACCCTGAATATCCATGGGCACTACTTCCATGCCGCGGTCATTGCGGATCTTGTTTTGCCAGGCATATCCGTGGTTTGGGTTGGGGATGGCCAATGACAGAAAATGGAATCCGATCTGGGCCAGATAAAGACCGGCCAGATTAAAGCCCGAAACGTGCGGCATCAAGAGCAGGGTGCCTTGTTTCATGCTGCCTGACATGCATTCCTGAACCATCTTTTGAAAAGTTGGAGAAAGGCTCACCAGTTTATTGATCTCGGCAGGCCGATCGAGGTTATGATAGAAATCATATAGCAATCTGCCCTGGTTTTGATATACTTGACGAATCTTTTGTCTGAGTTGTGACGGTGTAAGTTTTCCATCGTGAGCCACCCACTGATTCTGGCTGATGGCGCGAAAGGTCGGGCTCAGCAAGCGGTTGCCGATTATGTAAGAAAGGGCAGCCGCAACAGGATGCCCGATGGAAGGTGGCAGACCCTGGCTGATAGCCAGAATAAGTGCTGTGCCCAACGTTTGTGAATGATCATCATTATAGCTCATAGAGTCTCTAAAGTATTTTAACCAACTCCGTGATTTTTAGGAATACTTGAGAAAAACTGCAACGATTCAGTAGTTTAAGTGTTATTAATAAGGTTGTGGTAGATTGTTTTAAAGGTTTGGCAAACTGAAATACCAGGAGATGCATATGATCCCTTCCGTTCCTGAAACAAAAGAAGCTCGAACCGCCCGCAGGGCATGGTATTTTTATGATTTTGGCAATTCTGCTTACGCCTCGGTGGTACTGTTGGCGGTTTTTTCAACCTATTTTTCCAGCGTGGTAGTGGATAACATCCGCGGGCCCTCTTTGTGGAACCTGGCCGTGGGCATTGCCGCCATTGTGGTGGCCATTGCATCACCGGTTCTTGGTACCGTGGCTGATTTTTCACGCGCCAAGAAGAAACTCCTGTTCTTCTTCAGCGCCCTCTCGGTAATCTTCACCGCATTGCTGTTCTTTGTGCAAGCCGGCGATGTGATCATGGGTATGATCTTCTTTATTTTAGCCGAGATTGGTTACCGCGGCGCGCAGGTCTTTTATGATGCGCTGCTGGTGGATGTTTCAACCCCTCAGACCATCGGCAAAATCTCGGGCAAGGGTTGGGCCATGGGTATGTTGGGCGGCATCGGCTGCCTGATTTTGGTTCTGATTCCCATCCAATTGATCGGTGGCGCCTTGATGGTGAGGTTATCCTTCGTGATCACGGCCGTTTACTTCGCGGTCAGCGCCATTCCCCTCTTTTTAAAGGTGCGGCAAATTAATGAACCTGAAGTTCTCTTAGCCGGGGAAACTACCCTGGGTCACGCCTTTAAGAAATTGGGCCAAACCTTCAAGGACGTCAGACGCTTCAAGGAATTCATCAAGTATTCCATCGCCTTCTTGATCTACAACGACGGTATTATGATGCTGATGGATAACGCTGCCATCATCGCCGCCATCCTATTCGGGTTCAAAACTTCCGAATTGATCATCCTGATCATCATCCTGCAGATCGCGGGTGCCGGCGGGGCGTATCTCTTCGGCTGGATCTCAAACAAGTACAGCAGCAAACAGGCCATTGCCTATGCCCTGGTCATGTTGCTCGCGGTGGTTTCTGTGCTCTTCTTCTCCACCAACAAGACCGTGTTCTACTTTGTGGGTGCCTTCGCTGGTTTCTCACTCTCAGGCGTGCAAGCCGTGAGCCGCACCATGGTCTCACAGCTTTCTCCGCAAGAGAAAACCACAGAGTTCTTCGGCTTTTTGTCAGTGGCGGGTCGAACCTCTACATTCATAGGCCCGCTGGTGTTTGGTTCAATCTATGCCGTGATGACCCATTATTATGAAAACCACGGATTCATCGAACAAGCGGCCAAAGAACACTCGATGTATTGGTCCATCGGTTCTGTGGTTGCCTTTTTGCTGATCGGTTTATTCTTCTTGATGCGGGTCAAAAAGGTGACCCCGCAGGATCCGGTGACCTTCAACTAAGTACGAAAACCGCCAGAGGTTGCCCCTGGCGGTTTTATTTTATAAACAAGGCTATAATATTCTCATGACACCCAAAATTCAATATCCCCGACGCCGCGCAATTCGATCCATTCTCAAGGCTGGCATCGCCGCCGCTTTTGGCATTCTGGCCAAATTTGAAGTGGAAGGACGCGAAAACCTGCCTTCTGAAGGGCCTTTGCTGATCGCGGCCAACCACTTCCATTTTCTTGACCCACTGGCATTGATCCACACCCTGCCCTGGCCGATCGAATTCGTAGGCGGCGCCCAGACACCAAACGCTCCAAGTACTGTAAGTTGGCTAAACAAGGCGTATGGGGTGATCCCCACTTATCGCGGCACCGGCTCACGCCAGACCTTGCAGCACGCTGAAGAGGTCTTGAAACAAAAAGGCACATTGGCCATCTTCCCTGAAGGCGGAAGTTGGGCCCAGGTGCTGCGCCCCGCCCGCCCGGGCACGGCCTTTTTGGTGTGGAGAACTCAGGCTCCCATCCTGCCAGTAGGGCTGGATGATCTGTTGAACTTTTTTGGCAGGGTGAAACTCGGCCAGCGGGTGCATGTCAAGGTGAAGTTCGGAAAACCCTTTGATGCCTCTGCCAAGCTCGAAGGTGCCAGACCAGGCAGAGAGCAATTGGATGACATGGGGCACAACATTATGCGGCAGATCGCCGCCCTGCTGCCCCCCGAACGGCAGGGATTTTATTCGCCTGACCCGGCCATCCGCGAAGCCGCCAAAGGGACAGAGATCTACCCCTGGGCCACAGAGACTGAAGCGTAATTATTACAAGAACCGGCGCAGGCCGGTTCTTGATTTAACCAGTTCTGGTTGTGCAATTTTATGCTATTCTTAAACATAATAATCGCTAACTCTCGTGAATGGACCAAAAAAATGAAAAAAATCGCCCTGCTCGCCCTCATTTGTGTCTTTCTGATCTCTTGCAGCCTGCCATTTGACATCACCTGGAAAACCCCCGCTTCCGTAGAAACTGCCGCCCCGGTCACTGAGGCAGCCGCCACCGAAGCGGTCCCCACGGCCGCTCCCACGGAGCCGCCCCTGCCCACCGCGGCCCCCACCGAACCCCCATTGATCGGAACCGAATATAACCAGGGCGGTGTGTATATGGTGTTGCCTCCCTGCCTGGCTGCCAGCGTCAGCGGCATCATCGTCAACGCGGTTCCGTATGACGAGATGAATGGCCCGATGGAGTACTATCCGCAAAACCGCAAGATCTCCTTCCAGGGGTATCCCCTTTCCGGCAGTTTCTTTGACCCCAACGGCTCCACCAACGGCGGGTTGACAGTCTACCCCGTGGCTGAATTCACAGCCATGAATCAGGTGGTGTCTGATCGCGTGGCAGCCATGCAAAATGTACTGGCCAGCCAGCCGGCCACACCTGACCCGATCCCCCTGCTGCCGATCTTCCCTGCCGCGGAGGTCTTTTCTGCGCAGCTTAAGTACCTCGATTTTCAGAACGGCCAGGGCGTGCGTTACCTGACCGAATACGCCCAGTATTACGCTCCGGTCAACAACCACGACCTGTTCTATTCCTTTCAGGGCATGACCACGGATGGCAAATACTGGGTGAGCGCTTTATTGCCCGTTAATGCCGCTTACCTGCAAGCCTCATTTGACAATCCGGCCGTCCCCGCGGACGGGATCCCGGCCCCTTCCATGGAGAATAACCCCGACTTTGATGCCGCCATGGATGCCTATTACGTGCAGATGATCGACAAACTTAACACCACCCCTGACGGCAGTTTCACCCCCGGCCTGGACTGCCTGGATCAGTTCATTCAAAGCCTGCAAATCTCTGATTAAACGCAAGACTGCCATCTTTAAGTTGAGAAGTAGGGGCGTATGGCTATACGCCCCTACAAATGCTTTATCCCGGAATTCTCATGTTTGTACTTCTTCGATAAACCCTTGCTTTATTCTACGAATAAAGGCTGTCAGGTTGCGGTTTTACCGTTACAATAGTGGGTATGCTAAAAATGCCAAGAAAAGTTCTTCTTTTTGCCGGTTTGATCGCGATGCTTGTCTTTTCACTGCTCAGTCCGCAGCCTGCCGCCGCCCAAGGCCAGGGTTTGCAATATCAAGTGCAGGAAGGCGACACGCTTGATTCGATTGCCCAGGCGTTTCACACCACCGCAAATCGCATTCGTATCTACAATTATTTCTCCGACGCTGATTATATTTACCCCGGACAGAAGATCTACATTCCCGGTTTTTTGGATGTACAAGGCGAAGCCATGAAGGTGAAGATGCCTTTTGGGCAGTCATTGGCCGCCTATTTTGGCAGCCTGCAGCAGCCGCTGGATTTCTTGCAGCGCCTGAACTTCATCATCAACATGGACCAGGTCTATGCCGGCCAGCCGCTTTACATCATGTACACCGAACAACCCGCGGTCAAAGAAGTGCAGGTGGGCAGCTCCATGACCGGGTTGGAACTGGCGGTCAAACAAGGGGTCAATGAATGGACGCCCTTGATCCAGAACCAACTGCGCGATACGTTAATGCTGATCCCCAATACTTCACTTTGGCTGCCAGATGCAGAAGCAGTCGCTGGCGTCTCCCTTCCGCCAGCAGCAGATATGAAGATCACCCCCTACCCTCTCTTTCAAGGCAAAACCGCCGAGTTGACCATCTCCGCCCCGGCAGATGGAACCAGTTTGAGCGGCAGTCTCATCCTCTCAGTCAACGACTCGCTGGGCCTTTCGCCGAATTACACTTCCACCACTTACCCCTTGAGTTTTTTCCAAAACGATAATGGTGAACTGGTCGCGCTGCAAGGCGTGCACCGCTTTGCCCGCCCGGGCATGGCAGCCATGGTGCTCACCAAGACCACACCCGACGGTTCGACCTTCTCGATCCAGCAAAACCTGCTGGTCAAAACCTGGGAGTATGGAACGGATACCCCGATCATTGTTGATGCCAGCTTTATTGATCCGGCGATCACCGTGCCGGAGTATGAAATGATGATGGAATTGGTCAAAGACGCCCCACCCGAAAAAATGTGGACCTTTGGTTTTGAATCGCCTGTTCCTGAAGCACCGGATTGGATCTCACGTTACGGGCTGCTGCGCTCTTACAATGACAGCGATCTGATCTATTTTCACAGCGGCATCGATTATCCGGGTGGCACCTCCACCGCCGTGCATGCCGTGGCCGATGGTGTGGTAGTGTTTGCCGGCCTGCTGGATGTGCGCGGCAACGCGACCATCCTCTCGCACGGGCGCGGCGTCTACAGCGGCTATTGGCATCAATCCCGTATCGACGTGAAAGTTGGAGACCTGGTGAGCGCCGGTCAGATCATCGGCATGGTGGGCAACACCGGCCGGGTCACCGGGGCGCATCTGCACCTGGAAGTGCTGGTAGGCGGGGTGCAGGTCGACCCCAGCGAATGGTTGCAAGGGTTGTATTAATCAATAACAGGTTACTCAACGAAACAAGATAGGGGTGGACCAAAAAAAGAAACACACCGCAAAGATGCGGTTGGATACGAATTTTTACCAGTTTTTGTAGGGGCGTATGGCTATACGCCCCTACTTTGTCAGACAGCCCAATTTCTTCTCAAGAGTTTACTTCTGGTCAAATTTGGATTGATTGATCAGGTCACGCAGTTTCTCTTCTTCCGATTTTTCAGCCACAGGCAGTTGTTCTTTGTCATTGGCTTTTTCAGCCACTTCTGCCGCGCGTAAAATTTCAAGCGGAGCCGCCCGCATGACAGACCACTTGCCGCAGTTCTCGCAACGATCAAACTTGCCTACGGCAATGTTGAATCCCCAGATGTGGCGGGGGGTGGGTCTGCCGCAATGACGGCAGATGCTGCCGCCCGCGAAACCATAATCACGTTGTGTGCCCGGCTCTACCCCTTGCGGATTACGTTTGCGCATAACGAGGAACTGTAACACTCCCACCAATATCACCACACCCAAGATCAAGAGGAGCATCGGCCCCACGGTGTTTTTCATGGATTCCGACTCAAACTCGGAGGTCACAAAGTTCATATGCCTGGCGGGGGTGACATACGTTTGCCCGTCGCTGGTGGTCACTTCAGCGGTCAGGTCATGCCATCCGAAGGCGTATTGAGAGGTGTTGAACTGCAACTTAAACGGATCTTCAGTAACGGTTTGCATGACTTCGCCGTCAATATAAAAAGTCACTGAACTGATCGACAGGTTCTCTGGGCCGATGACTTTCAAGGAGAACAAACCCTTGATATCCGCGCCGGCGCCGTAGCCCCAATCGCGGCTCATGTTCAACCTGAAGACCGCTTCAGGGGTTTGCGCCAGGGCTGGGGTGATGACCAATCCCAAAAGTAAAATGACACCAAGTAAACACAATAAGAATGATTTCGTGTTTTTCATTTTTCCTCGATTATTTCCATCCGGTTAGAATGGTTTCACGTTTGAAAAGCCGGGCGGTCACCCAGATCATACCTACATCCAGCAAGGCCAACACCAGGGCAGTAAGCAAGATCAATTTATCGTTCAAGACCACAATTCCGGCAATTTGACCAAATAACACCAACATGATCGGCACGATCAAGACCGCCGAGATCTGTTCAGCCACACGCGGATCGGCCGTGCGCGATGAGATAAAGATGGCGAAATTGACCGCCACCACCGCCATCAGCGGACCCAACAGGAAGACCGCCAACACCCAGGTTGGACCCATGATATAGGCGTGCACCGCACGGCTGATGCCCGTGAGCGGTGAAAGCAGGATGAACAGCAAAAAGCAGCCCCAGGTGGCGATCACCGCGGGGATGACGGCTGCCAGAGCTTTGCCCGCCAGTAATTCTTCGGTGGAGATGGGGGTCGCCAGCAAAGGCTCGAGGCTGTGAGTGGTTTTTTCGCCCACGATGCTGTAAGCCGCGATAGCCACCGGGATCATGACCGGCATGATCATGTACATGAGCATGAACTCATTGATCACAAACACCTTCATGCAGTCCATGGTGGGCATATTGCCGCACACTGCCATGAACTGCGCCGGCACGTCAGCGGAATCTCCGGCCTGCATGGCCGAACTGTTGCCGAAAAAGAACAACATCCCCAACGGCATGAGGGTGAACAAGAGCGGCATAAGGATGATGGTAAACAAGACCACGCGGTTCTTGAAGATCTCGGCCCATTCCTTGCTGATGATGGTTTTAACTCGCGTAAAGTTGAACATGGCTTACTTCTCCTCCACCCGCATCATTTGCAGATAAACCTCTTCCAGTGAGTGTTTGATCTCTCCCACGAACTGGATCTCGGCGCCAGCTTCGACCAGTTTACGCAGGATGATGGGATTTTCTTGTTCAGGATGATCCAGACCGACCAGCAGGCTGTCATCCACCTTTTGCACATCTTTCACGAATGGCAGACCAGCCACCAGTGACTTGAACTCGTCTGTGGCATGCACCAGGTGAAAGACCACTCTGCGGCCGTAAAGCTGCTTGCGCAGGTTGGCAGGCGCGTCCACGGCGATGAGGCGGGTCTTGAAGATGGCGATGCGGTCGCACAGGCGGTCGGCTTCGTCCAGGTTGTGGGTGCACAAAATGATGGTGCGTCCCTCAGTTTTTAATTCTTCGATAAAATCACGTACCAGGCGTGAGGCTTCAGGGTCCAACCCGCTGGTGGGTTCATCCAAAAAGAGGATGCGCGGTTCGTGCAGCAAGGCCCGGGCAATGGCCAATTTTTGGCGCATGCCTTTCGAAAAGCCGCCCGCTTCGTCTAACCGGCGCTCATAAAGCCCAAGCATGCGCAGGTATTTTTCGACCGCGCCTTTGGGGTCTTTGACGCCATACAGGTTGGCATAGATCGAGAGGTTTTTCTCGGCACTCAGGCGCTCATACATGCCAGGAGTTTCGGTGAGAATGCCCACCGACTGCCGGATGGCCTGGTCTTGTTTGCCAACTTCATACCCATTCACCACCGCCCTGCCCGAAGTGATGCCGATCAGGCTGGTCAGCAAACGCACGGTGGTGGTTTTGCCAGCCCCGTTGGGGCCTAAAATGCCAAAGACCTCACCCTCCTTGATGTCCAGGCTTAAATGATCCACGGCGGTAAAGGGGTCTTTCTTTTTCCCGACCATGAAGGTCTTGGTCAATCCTTCGGTAACGATCATACGCTCCTCCTTGTCACGATGTCATGCATTTCATCGTACCAGGCATGAATTCTACTCCAAGGTCAATACCCGGCGCGTTAGTTCCGCGTTAAATCCGACCCATTTTTACGCTCCTTCTCATGATGGATTGCAGATTCAAGCGTGTGCAGGGCATGATGGAATCTTTGCATGTAGGTATAATTATGACTAATAAGCCAAAACTCACAAAGGTGATCAAAACATGTCCAAAAACTCTCTTGATTGTGTCTACTGCGGGGCCAGCAATCCCGCTGGAACCAACCGCTGCCTTTCGTGCGGCGCCCCCATCGAACCGCCCAAGAGCCGCCCGGTCAGTGTGACACACGTGAACACTCCACCAGTGATGAGCGGAATGAGCCGGCCAGATACCACCCCCAAACAGATCAATGACGCGCTGGATGCCGCCCCGATTGATAGCCAGATCAAAGACACCCTCAAACAAGCCGGAGCCGGCATTGCCGGGTTGGGTGTGGGCACTTTTATCGCGCGCACCGCGGCAGAAGCTGGCGCAATCGCCTTTTCAGCCATTTTGATCGGCTATTTTGCCGCCAAGACCCAATCCCTGCTGCTTGGGATGCTGGGCGGCCTGATCATTGGAATGATGGTGGGGTTGGTGGTCAAGCGCCCGCTGGGAGTGCTGCTTTCAGCCCCGCTGGGAACCATCGCCGGCCTGATCGGTGGACGTTTTTTGCAACCTTCATTGCCCGACTGGCCGCTGCCTCTATTGCTGGCCATCGCGGGAGGTGCGTTATTGGGCTTGTTGGGAGGCAGAAGAGGCGCTTCTAGCGGACCGGCCAAATGGTATAGCCGCTTTCGTCCGCTATTAGGCATGGCAGGCGGCTTTGTGTTTGCTTTATTGGGTTACGCGGTCGGCGCGATCTTTAGATAAGAAAGGAAAAGTGATGAGTTTCAGCCCATTCTTCAAATTAGAGTTCTTTTGCCCGCCTGACGCAGTGGATGAATTGCTGGAAGTGCTTGCCAAAGCTCATGCCGGAGAGATCGGCAAGTACGACCATTGCACCTCCATCACCCAGGTGCAGGGCACCTACCGCCCATTGGAAGGCGCCAATCCGGCGGTTGGTGAGATTGGCAAGCTCTTCATCGGCAGCGAATGCAAGATCGAGGTTAACGTCCGCGAAGAAGATCTGGCCGAGACCATTCTGATGGTACGCGAAGCGCACCCGTATGAAGAGCCGGTGATCAATGTCATCCCGCTGGCAAACACGCGATACGGAGCCACGCGATAAATTCTAAATGACACGCGAATAAAAAGACGGGCGGCCTGACAAACAGGACCGCCCGTTAGTTTATTGGAATCCGCACTCCGATCAGGGTATGGGTGCCACCTCAAGCGTATTGGAGAAAGCGTCACACTTGCTTTCGGCAGTGTTCCAGGTGCACAGACGCAGCACGTAGGTGGCATCTGGTATCGCAGGAGCGAGTGTCATACTGCGGTCGCTATCCGCGCTGGAAGCCTGTTGATCGAGCAGGGCAGTCCACTCGGGTGTGATGCGGCCGGCGCTCCAAAAGAGGCGGTAACCGCCAACGTGATCCACATCCGGGGTCAATGTCCAGTTGTACACGTCTCGATCAGCGGTGGCGGCCAGCACAATGCCGGTGCTGGCGGTGGTAAAGGTGACCACATCACCCATCACGCCGCAGGTGCTGCCGCTGAATTTGCACACACGCAGATAATACTTGGTGTTCGCGGCTCCGGTGATGGAACCCACGCGAACGGCGCCATCTGAGATGGTGACGGAAGAAGCATTCTCATAGGTGGGGCTGGCTTCGGTGGTGGAATAGAGGAGCTTGAAGCCGTTGGTGAAGGTGCCTGTTGCCGTCCAGCCCACGTCAATGGTGCCAGGGGTGGTGGGGTTATCCTGTACTTTTTCGAAGGCAATGGTGGCCGGGTCGTCGGCAAAAGTAAAGTCTGTGACCGCCGAATAGATCGTGCACGCGCTGCCGGAATACTTGCAAACCCGCACGTGATAAAGGGCAGAAGGATCGCCCGTAATGGTGCCCTGCCTGAGGCTGCCGTCACTGACGACCACCACGCTATCTGAAAGGGTGGGCAGCGCCGTAGTTTTGGAATACAGGATCTTGAATCCGCTCGGGAAGGTGCCGGTGGCATCCCAATTCACCTGGGCGGCTCCGGTGGCCGTGTCTGTGATGCCAGTGATGCTGATGGTGGAGGTATCATCCGAGAAGGTGAAGTCCATCACAGAGGAATAGAGGGTGCAGGTGCTGCCGGAATACTTGCAGATCCTCACGTGATAGGTGGCCGATGGATCACCTGATATGGTTGCCGAACGCGCCGCGCCATCACTGACCACAACCACACTGTCTGACAATGTGGGCAGAGCCGTGGTTTTAGAGTAGAGGATCTTGAAGCCGTTGGTAAAAGTGCCCGAAGCCGACCAGTTGACCTGGGCGGTGCCAATGCCGGTATTGGTGATGCTCGAAATGGCGATCGTTGAGGTATCCGTCGGGAAGGTAAAGGTATAGGTGGGGGTATAGGAAGTGCAGGTGGAACCATCGTAGCGGCAGACGCGATAATAATACTTGGTACCAGACTCGCCATCCACATAAGCCGACCGGGCGGCCGGGTCAGTCACATAGAAATATGAGGAGGTGCCCAGCGTGGGCGTAGTGGAGGTTTTGGAATATACGATCTTATAACCCTTGGTGCTGTTGCTTGAATCCGTCCAGGCCATGTAAGCCTTGCCGGTTTCGCCGCCCTTTACCAGGGTGATCTTGAAGTTCGGGTCGGTAGTGGTGCCGGAAGCAGCGGCGGTTTTATTAATGGGCAAGGCCGCGGCTGTGGCGGTTTTGATGCCAGCCACCGCCGTAGCTGTCTTGGCGGGACCCGGGTCGGGTGTGGCCGTGGCAGGGGTGATGGCAAAAATACTCAAGTTGCTGTAAATATCACAGGCCTCATACATATAACGGCACACCCTGACATAATAGATGGTGCCCGGGTTGACGCTGATCAAGGCCGAACGTGCCGTGGAGCTGCCTACAGCCAGTGAATTGCTCTCTGGATAGGTGGGGTTGCCCTGCTGATCCGTCCAGACCACTTTAAAACCGGAGGGGAAATCGCCAGCAACATCCCAGGTCACCAGGGCAGAGGTTTGTGATTTTTCAGTCACCGAAGTGATCACAATTGTGCCTGGCGCAGTAGTGGCCGTGGCAGTGAACGTTGGTTCAACAATAATTTCAGCGGTTGGGGTTAAGGTAGGCGCGAGCACCGCCGCCTGGGTGGCCTGATAGATCTGGGTGGAAACCGCGGAGAGGGTGGCGATGTTTGAATCTGAGATGCCCTGCTGCGTCGGTTGCACGGGTTGACCAGCGGGGGTTAATTCACACCCAGCCATCAACAACAACATACAGATGATCAATCCAGTTAATACTCTCTTAGCCATGTTTCCTCCTCAACCGGGTCTGCCACTATATTCATTATATAGAGGATTTGACCGCATGAAACCCACAAGTTTGTAATTATGCTACGCGCAATTAAAGGCCAATACACTTAACATCGCTTTTTTTTAGGTGTGTGTTGTGCAGAAAGCGATGAATTATGGGTGCAATTATTATGCCCATCATGCCGAGAAACACCATACCCGAAAAAATGGCTTAATAGGATGCAAAACGGATTTCCGCCTGCGGTGGTAATCACGATCACCGTCCCCATGCCCCCAGGATCATGGAGGCGTTTAGCAGCGAGTCGAACCATGAAAGCTGTTCATAGCCGTGGTAACCCAGTATACCCATGACCGATGACAACACCAATACACCCAATCCGGCGAGCAGGTGAAGCAGCAGGTGCAGCACAAACTTCTTTTATGGCAACAATGGATCCGATCAATTTTCGTACCATTCGCACCTACTGGCTGATATTCTTTATCAACTCTCAAATGAAAGGGTAAAATGAATTTAAATTAACCCTTGACTCTCCCCCAAGGGGAGGTTGTATGCTTTAGCCACTGATGGCCATCAGGAGGAAAAGTTGTTCAAGATCGGAGACTTCTCACGCATCGCCCACGTTTCAGTGAAGACATTGAGACATTACGCTCAAGAAGGTCTGCTCGAACCAGTGTGGATCGACCGCTTCAGCGGCTACCGCTACTACTCACTGGAGCAGCTTCACAAATTGAATCGCGTGCTGGCACTCAAAGACCTGGGGTTCAGCCTCGAACAGATCAAACATCTGGTCGACGGAGACCTCTCAGCTGCAGAACTGCGCGGCATGCTGCGGCTCAAAAGGGTTGAGTTGAAACTGCGTGTGCAAGAAGAGCAAGCCCGGCTCGCCAGGGTCGAGAAACGTCTGGAGCAGATCGAAACGGAAGGCAGCAGCGGTCATGACGTGATCTTGAAGCCCATCCAAGCCATGACGGTTGCCTGGGCACGCTCACGGGCTGCCTCAGAAGAACAGGCTGAGGACGCGCGCGAAGGACTGCGCCAGCTGATCCACCATTGGAGCCTTGACCAGCACCTGCACGTCATCGGTCCGTGGATCAGCCTGCTGGAGAACGACCGCGATCATTTGAACAAGGTGGAGATTCACCTGGGCGTGGTGGTGGAAGGCAGCCTGACCCCTCAAACGGCACTGCAAGCCTCCCCGGTGAAACTGGACCGTTTGGAAGCCCTTCCACTGGCAGCCTGCCTGCTTGGGCCCAGCAGCGGCCAGGTGCCACATGCCGAATTGTTGAACTGGATTCAGGTAAACAGCTATCAAAGCTGTGGAGAAACACGCATGGTCTATCTCGGAGAGACCCCCGAGACCCCCCTTGCCGAACGGGTCGTTGAGATTCAAATCCCGGTCAAGTGTGATTTGGAAGGCGGCAAGGTTACAGAAACCATTCAGGAGAATAAAATGGAACCCGTAAAATTTGACACTCTGCCCGCATTCAAAGTGATGGGCATGAAGTACCGCGGCAAGAATGAGCACCAGGAAATCCCCCAAATGTGGGGAGCGTTGAACAAACGCGCCAACGAGATCCCCATGCAGGGAGAATGCGCTTATGGCGTGTGCTTCATGGTCAACGACGCCCCCGAGGGAGTCTTCGAATACGTCGCCGGTTTCAAGGTGAACGCTGATGCGAAAGTCCCCGAAGGTATGGTGGTGGTGGATGTTCCCGAGAATCGTTATGCCGTCTTCGAACATCACGGTGCGATCCAACTGCTGGGTAACACCTACAACTCGATCATCAACGAGTGGTTCCCCCGCTCGGGCATGAAACCCACCGGCGG
>CAYYRU010000038.1:0-25824 GCA_964474095.1 uncultured Anaerolinea sp. | reverse complement strand
TGTTGAGGATGTTGAGGGCGGTCATTTCCTCTTCAGTGATGGCCGCGGGCGGGGTATCGAGTTTGCGCTGGTTGTTGAGGATGTTGAGGGCGGTCATTTCCTCTTCAGTGATGGCCGCGGGCGGGGTTTCGAGTTTGCGCTGGTTGTTGAGGATGTTGAGCGCGGTCATTTCCTCTTCGGTGATGGCCGCGGGCGGGGTTTCGAGTTTGCGCTGGTTGTTCAAGATGTTGAGCGCGGTCATTTCCTCTTCGGTGATGGCCGCGGGCGGGGTATCGAGCTTGCGCTGGTTTTGCAAGATTTTGAGCGCATCCAACTCAGTTTGTGAAATGGCTTCAGTAAAGGGGTTTAATGATTCAAGTTCCTGATTGCGTTTTTGGATTGTCTCAAGGGTTTGATCTGCAATTTCAAGACGCAACTCAGCTGTGGTGGGGTATTTCTTTTGAAAATCACCCTTGACTGTATGCAATTCGCGGCGCACCTGGTGAAGACTGGTTGCAGGTGGATAGACCATCACCAATGTTACGTTGCCTATTAACCTGATGACGTAGACCAGGCGGTCATTGTCACCGCCATCCACTTTTAGAAAACGTGTCAGTTCGCTATTTTCATCCTCCTTCCAGTAAACCGTCAGGAAGTGGTTGATCTTTTCAAGTAGAGATGGATCTGTTTCTCCAGCCTGGGCGTATAGCTCACCTGTGATGAAGATCAATACAGACCTAGCGGAAGAAGATTTGAGTATCTCAGAAGTAATCTTTTTTCCATGGTCAGCATGGCTCAGCCATTGTTTCATCAGGTCATTGATATGTTGGTGCTGTGACTCAATGACAGCCGGTGTATTGTTGAATAAGTGAGTTATGGCTTGTCCGATCTCAGGACCAGAGAATGGTTTGGATAAATACGCATTCACCGGAAGATTTTCAAGAGTGGAATGGTGATATTTGTTCGCCGGGGAATAGACCAAGATTTTTAGATCAGTTTGCAAAGCCGCCAGGTCTCGAATAAATGCTGCAAGGGGAATGTCATTCAGTTCATCATCGAGAATGGCGATCTCATAAAAGTTACTGTTTGCCAGAGTCAAGGCTTCATGTGCATTGGCAGCCGTCGTTACTTGAAACCTTCCCCCTTCTTCGAGGTGAGAACGGATCTGATGTAGAAATTCTTCATCCGGCGAGACCACCACAACGACTCTCTGCATGTAAAAAGTGTATCACGGCGCCCAAATGGATGCAAGTTGAAAAGCTTTGGCCTGACTGGGACGAAAAGCCAACCTCCCCAAGCGATTCATCCTGTGGCATAATCACCCTATCTTTGTTGCAAAGGATCATCCATGCAGATACATTCCATTTGCGTGATTGGCCTCGGTTACATTGGCCTTCCCACCGCGAGCACATTTGCCGCACGCGGGCTCAAGGTTACCGGGGTGGATAACAACCCCGAGGTGGTAAAAAGCCTGCAATCAGGCAAAGTGCATATCTTTGAACCCGGGCTTGCTGAAGTGGTCAAACAAGCCGTAAATAGCGCTAATTTGCGGGTAACTTCAGCACCCGAGCCAGCGGACGTATTCCTGATCGCCGTCCCAACCCCGTTTTATGATGGTAAAAAAGCCGACATGCGCGCGGTAGACGCGGCAGCGGAATCGATCGTGCCTGTTCTGCGCAAGGGCAACCTGGTGGTGCTTGAATCCACTTCACCCCCTCTGACCACCCGTGAGCGGGTGCTGCCCATCCTTGAGAGATCAGGGCTCAAAGCCGGCAGTGATTTCCTGTTGGCTTACTCTCCGGAGCGCGTGCTGCCTGGCAGGATCATGCAGGAACTCATCGGTAACGACCGTGTAATTGGCGGCATTGACCAGGCTTCTGCTGAAGCCGGCCGCGATCTTTACAGCATTTTTGTGGAAGGAAACATCCATCTGACAGACGCGACTACCGCCGAAATGGTCAAGCTGATGGAGAATACCTATCGCGACATCAACATCGCCATTGCCAACGAGTTTTCACGTTTGGCGGATCGTTTTGGCGTGGACATTTGGGAAGCCATTCAGATCGCCAACAAGCACCCGCGGGTAAAGATCCTGAATCCCGGCCCGGGTGTGGGTGGGCACTGCATCAGTGTGGACCCCTGGTTCCTGGTGGAAGCGGCCCCAGAGATCACCCCCCTGATCTTAAACGCTCGCCAGGTCAATGACGGTCAACCTCATTTTGTAATGAAAATGCTAACCGACACACTAGGAAGCCTGTCTGGAAAAAACATTGCCGTGTTGGGGCTGGCTTTCAAACCTGACGTGGATGATCTGCGCGAGAGCCCGGCGGTTGAAGTGGCCGAATTGCTGGTTAAAGCCGGGGCCAGGGTGAAGGCTTGCGAACCGTATAAACCGGATTTCAATTTGAGCGGCGCTTCAGTGAGCGGAGTGCTTACCGATTCGATTAGAGACGCTGACGCCATCCTGTTGTTGGTGGCACACAGCCAGTTCAAAGAGATCAACCCTGCCGCATTGAAACAACATACCGGGTGTAAACTCGTGTTTGATTGTGTAAACCTGTTCAATATGGATGAGTGGAAAAAGGCCGGTTTCAACTTGATCCGACTGGGAGACACCAAGAACCGCTGATCATGCGACCCTTACGCGTGCTTTCGATCTTTGGAACCCGCCCCGAAGCCGTAAAAATGGCCCCGGTGGTGCAGGCGTTGTCCGCTGAAAAGAACATAGAGGCGCGGGTGTGCGTGACCGCACAACACCGTGAAATGCTTGACCAGGTGCTCAACCTTTTCAAGATCAAACCGGATATTGACTTAAACCTGATGCGGCCCAACCAAAGTCTGGCGGAACTTACGGCACAGATATTGCAGAATCTCGACCCCATCCTGGCGGATGAGCATCCTGATTGGGTGCTGGTGCAAGGCGACACCACCACGGTCATGGCAGCCAGCCTGGCTGCGTTTTACCGCGGCATCCTGGTGGGACATGTCGAAGCCGGCCTGCGCACAGGGGATAAACACCAACCCTTCCCAGAAGAGATCAACCGCCGCATTGCGGGGGTAACGGCCGACCTGCATTTCGCACCCACGCAAATCAGCCGCGAAAACCTGCTGAGGGAAGGCATTCAAGAAGAGCATATTCTGGTTACCGGAAACCCGGCCATTGATGCCCTGCAGCAGATCTCCAGTTTGCCGGCGCCAGTAGAAGTGACGCGCTACCTGCAGCAGTTGAGGATAGCCCAGGGGAAACGCCGGCTGGTCTTGATCACCGCGCATCGACGTGAAAATTTTGGTGAACCCATCGAAAACATCTGTCGTGCCATCAAGCAGCTGGCCAGCATCTATGGCGATGCGTTGTGCCTGGCATATCCGGTGCATTTAAACCCAAACATCACTGAGCCGGTAAAAAGATTGCTTGGCGATACACCAGGAGTTGAACTGCTGCCTCCGCTTGAGTACCTTTCGCTGGTGCACCTGATGAAAGCTTCCACCCTCATTTTGACCGATTCTGGTGGCATCCAGGAAGAAGCCACTGGTTTGGGCAAACCTGCCCTGGTGTTGCGTGAAAAAACCGAGCGGCCTGAAGGTGTGCAGGCTGGCGTGTTAAAACTGGTGGGCACTGATCCTGAGCGGATCGTTAACGAGACCAGGCGCTTGTTGGATGATTCAGCAGCCTACGATGAGATGGCGCACGCCGAAAACCCCTATGGCGATGGACACGCCGCTGAGCGCATCGTGCGGGGTATTTTGAACTATTCCCTCTAGCTCAATTCATAAATGAAAAAGACCATTTGTATCATTCCTCATAAACTCGGATTAGGCGGCCCGGCTTCATTCCAATCAAGGTTGGAACTCGAACTTGTCAGCCGGGGGTACCGCATCAGCCACGATGTCTTTGATCCGGCCAACGCGGTGGTGCTGGTAAACGGCGGAACCAGGCATATCGGCAAGTTGCTGCAGGTCAAACGCAATGGGGTACGCATTGTGCAGCGCCTGAACGGCATGAATTGGGTGCATCGAGTCACGAATACAGGCATTAAACACTTTTTGCGGGCAGAGATCAACAACCGCATTTTAACCACCATCCGCTCCATGGCAGACAGCATTATCTATCAAAGCCAATTTTCACAGGATTGGTGGAAACGGGTTCGCGGTGAGGTCAAAGCCCCCGGGCGGGTGATCTACAACGGCGTTAATTTAGAGGAATTTTCACCCATGGGGGGTGAGAACCCCCCAGTGGATCACGTTCGCGTGTTGTTGGTGGAAGGCCACTTGGGCAGCGGGTACGAACAAGGCTTGGATTCAGCAGTCAGGATGTGTCAACTTCTCAGCCAACGACTGAATCACAAAGTTGAATTGATGGTGGTGGGCAGCGTTCCACGAGCGCTGCAACAGCAATATTCCGGCTGCGAAGTGGATCTCAACTTTAGAGGGGTGGTCAAACGTACCGAGATCCCGGCCATTGATCGGGCAGCCCACATGCTCTTTTCAGCGGATGTTAACGCGGCCTGTCCCAATTCTGTGATTGAAGCGCTGGCTTGCGGCTTGCCGGTCATCGCTTATGACACCGGTTCGCTGCCTGAACTGGTCAGCGGTGGCGCGGGCAGCATCGCCCGTTATGGCGCAAACGTCTGGAAACTCGAAAAACCTGACCTGCACGCTCTGGCGGATGCCGCCCAACAAGTTTTTACTGATCAAGAAAAAATACGCGTGGCTGCCAGAGCTCGCGCGGTGGAAATGTTTGATATTCGGCGGATCGCAGATCAATATCTTGATGTCTTGCTTTAGGGTCGCCGCCGCATCTCAATGATCGTGCCAACCTCGATGAGGATGAAAATGGCCGCCACCCCCACGATCAGCCCGGTGGTCACTTGGTTTCCTGAAACATTTGGATCGTACTCAGTCCCTGGCAGTTGCAGATTATTATTGGTGGTTAGGGTGGGCGTCTGGCTGTAATTGACATTCGCCAGGGCATCTTCATCCGGTTTTGGGCCGCTCAGCCATATTGAGAGCATCAACAGGCCGAACACGGTCAGGATCATGAGGATTCTTCCCCCCGCCCCGTTTTCCATTATCTTTTTCAGAATGCTTATCTTGGGCATATTGTCTGTTCCTGCGAGCTTTCACAAGTGACTTCGACCTAATTATACCTGTTTGAGAAAAACCGGTTTCTTGGTCGGAACTAGTTGAGTTCAATTGGGTTTGAAAGCAGGTGGGTCAACAATTGAATGCTTTGTTCAATGTCTTTTTGATCCACCAATTCAGAGGGTGAATGCACATAGCGGCAAGGGATGGAAAGCGCTCCTGCAGGCATGCCTGCCTTGCTGAGCTGCATCACGCGCGCGTCAGTGGTGCCAATATCCAGTACTTCACGCTGACAGGTGATCTTTAAGGCGGCAGCGCCGGCTTCCATCCAGCGCACCACGCGCGGATCGGCGATCATGCCCACATCCCTCAGTTTGATGGCCGGGCCATCCCCGAGGTTGACCTGCATCTTGACCCCCAGAATGTCACTGGCGGGGGTTACATCCAGGGCGATGGAAAGCTCCGGGTCGATCTCAAACGCGGAAGTGGTGGCGCCGCGTGAATGGGATTCTTCCTGAGTGCTGAACACGAAAACAAGTTCATGGGGTGAGTTTTTGACGCGTTTCATGGTTTCAATGGCTGCCAGGCATGAAACACGGTTGTCGAGAGCCTTGGCGGTGATGCGTTTGCCAAGCACGGTCAGCTCGCGGTCAAAGACACCCACATCCCCGACCTTGACCGGGCAATCGCGGTCGCTGGCAGCGCCTAAATCGATAAAATGTTTTTCGAGTCCCTGGATCTTGGTGAGATCATCAGGCCTGTCAAAATGAATGATACCCTGGGCGCCGTTCAAGAATTTCACCCGGCTGCCAGAAAGAAACTGCGGCAGCAGCGTGCCTAAATTTGAGAAACGCACCAGGCCGTTTTTCTCCACATGGCTGACGATGACGCCGATCTCATCCATATGGGCTGAAAGCATCACCTTAAGTCCCTTTGGGCCCTTTTTGCCAAGGGTGGCCACCAGGTTGCCCAAGGCGTCCACGCGGATGTTGCTGGTCAATGGGTTGATCTCAGCTCGGATCACTTCGCGTATCGCGGACTCATAACCGGAGGGTGCGGCAGTTTCAGTCAATTTCTTCAAAAGGGATATCATAGAAGACTCCAAAAGCTCATGGTCGATCTGAAGTGATTAATTCGGGGGTCATAGCCTGCAGGGCGAATTGCAGCAACAGCAGGGTGTTTTGCCAGTCGCGCAGACTGGCCATCATCACCGCTGTATGTGCGTATCTGCCGGGGATGGAAACTGACACCACCGGGAAGCCTTTGCCGGTCAGGTGCAGCGCGCCGGCATCCGTGCCGCCGCCGCCCGGCTGCCTGTATTGATAAGTCAGACGGTGTTCATCAGCGATCCGCGTCAAGAAGTTCACCAACCTCGGATCCGAGTGCGTTCCGGCATCCGCCAGGTAAATGGCCGGGCCGTTGCCCAGTTTGCAGTTATATTGGGTGTTCTCGCGGCCGTCTGGGCGAGGCATATCTACCGCGGGCGTTGAATCCAGCGCGATGGCCAGGTCAGGTTGAAAATCAAAGGCAGCCACCCTGGCGCCGCGCAGTCCGATCTCTTCTTGCACGCTAAAGGCAGCCAAAAACTCAATATGAGACGGCACGTGCTTGAGTAATTCGATTAGAGTAGCGCAGCCCATACGGTCATCAAGGGCCTTGGCAAAGATTGCGTCACCGGAACGTATAAAACGGGTGGCATAGGTGGCAAAATCACCGCGTTTTGCTTTGCCTTTGCCCGCTGGGCCGAGGTCGATGCGCATACCTGAAAGCGGTACGGGTGAGGAAAGTTCATCATGGTCGACCAGGTGGATGGGTTTGCAGCCGATCACGCCAGGCAGGTTGTCAGGCCCCACCAGCACGGCTTTTGAGAGCATCTGACGCTCATCCCCGCCGCCGACTTTTTCAAAAGCAAAAATACCGTCGCCATCTTCCTCGACGATCATGAATCCCACTTCGTCCATGTGGGCGTCCATCATTACCCGCAGGGTAGGGGGCTGGCTGGCATGTTTGATGACCAGCAGATTGCCCATGGCATCGGTTTTGATCTCGTCGGCAAAGGGGGCCACTTGTTTGCGAATGATGGCGCGGATGGCGCCTTCATCCCCTGAAACGCCGTTGGTGTTGGTTAATTCTTCCAGCAATGCCAGCAGTTTGCCATCCACGCGGATGGGTTTGACGGTTTGAGGGCTCAATTCTTTTCCTCCTCAAACAGGTTGGTGAAGGTCTCAGGGGTCAAACCCGCGATAAAGCGCGCCATCAACCTGCCGGTGCGCCGAATGTCTTTCATGGCGACCATCTCCACCGAGGAATGCATATAGCGGATGGCCACACCCAACACAATAAGCGGAACTCCGCTGGCGCTCACCTGGATGGCCATGCCATCCGTGCCGGAACTGACCGGCATGGCTTCGAGTGAGAAGGGCATATCCAATTCATCGGCCAGGTCGCTGAATTGACGTACCAGCGCCGGGTGATTGTTGGGGCCTGTACCGATGGAGGGACCCTCACCGAGCGGAAAACAGCGGTAATCGCTGGCGCCAGGGCCTTTGGCAAAGGTCACGTCCACCACGATGGCCAGGTCGGGTCGCACTCCGAAGCTGGAAGTAGCGGCGCCGGCAGCGTTGGTCTCTTCACGCGTGGTGGCGGCTGCCACCAGGTTGCAGTTCAGATTGTAATTACGCAGTTCTTCCAGGCAGACGCTCACGGCGGCCACGGAGGCGCGGTTGTCAAGGCTGTGTCCGGCCAGGTAACCGCCTTCCAATTCAAAGGGGGGTTGGGCGAAGGAGGCCAGGTCGCCAGGTTTGACCTGGGCAGCCAGTTCTTTTTCACTCAACCCTGTGTCAATGAACAGGCGTTCATAACCAGGTACCTTGCTGTTGGCAGAACCGTTCATCAGGCGGTCGGGGATGAACTGCACCACACCTGGCAGATCCTTTTTTCCGTGAACGGTGACCCGTTGACCGGGCAGCAGACGTGGATCCACCCCGCCGATATTGGTAACGAAGAGCAGCCCATGTTCGATCTTTTTCACCATCAGACCGATGGCGTCCATGTGGGCGGCGATCATCAAGGTGGGGCGTTTCTCTTTGCCGGCGGCTTTGCGCCAGGCATGCAGGCTGCCCAATGGGGATATTGAAATTTCATCCACCAGGGGTTTCCAATTTTCAGCGATCAGGCCTGCCACCGGTTCTTCATATCCTGAAAGCCCCGGCTGTGAAAGCATTGAGATCAAGAACGGTTTGATTTGGTCCATGTTCCTCTAGGGGGTAATGGTGGTTGCGGTCACCGTTGGTGTTTCAGTTGCGGTTTGCGTGGGCGTCTCGGTGATCGTCATGGTAAGCGTTGGGGTGACCGACACAGTGGGAGTGTTGGATGGGATTAAAAAAGTGGGAGTAAGCGTTGGAGACACCGTAATGGTGGGTGTCTGGGTCGGGAAACCAGGGCTGGTGGGGATTGGCGGCAGTGTGGTCGTAGGACCGTTGTAATACTGCTCCTGTGTGGCTGTGACCTCGAGGGTGGGGGTGGCTGTGGGTTGGTTCTTAATGGAATTCCCGATCCACAGCACGATCAGCCCCAACAGGTAGCAGGGCAGTGTCGCCAATATGATGAAGATCAGAATTGAGCGCAACTTGGTGAGGTTAATTGGATCACGAACCATGTGCTAATTCTAACTCACCTTTGCCAGAAAACCGCTTAAAAAGGGTCGATATTGGGGGTTACTTAAAATCAATGGCCGGATTGGCATTCACCTGGCGGATCTCGTTCTGCACGGTTACAAACAGGCTTTCGGCCTTCAGGTCGGTGATGGTATAGCAGGGGGATTTTAAGTGGTCTGCCAGCGCCTGTGCCAGACCCTGGTCGAAGGCGGCGTGTTCCATGTTAATGACCACGCTGTGGATCTTCTCCTGGGCGATCATTTCGGCAAAGGTAAAGGCTTCTTCTTGAGGGGGTTTGTGCCCCAATGAAACGTTGCCGGCGCCGTCTGTGAGGACGATCAAGAGCGGCATGATCTCGGGGTGCAGCAGTTTTTCTCGCTTAAGCACTTCCAAAGACATCATCAGACCGGCGCTGAGCGGGGTCTTGCCACCCACAGGCACGTCGGCCAGGGCTTCTTGTGCCAGCAGCACCGAATTGGTGGGCGGCAGTACCAGGGTGGCCTTGGTCTTTTGGAACACGATCAATCCCACCCGGTCGCGGCGCTGATAGGCATCAGTGAGCAGTGACAGAATAGCGCCCTTGGTCGCGGCCATGCGCTCGGCCACTGCCATGGACCAGGAAGCGTCCACCAAAAAGAGGATCAGGTTGGCGGCCTTGCGCACGCGGATCTTTTTCATGTAATCCACGGGGCGAATGGCGAAAGCCACCTTGTTGCGCTCGCGGATCTCGCTGCGGTCGCGCTGGAAAGGTGCGGCAGCGCGCAAGGTGGCGTCAAATGCCAGGTCGTTGGTGCGGCCATTGGCGGGCTGTGACTGTATATATCTGCCGCGCTTACGCTCGGTGCGTGTGACCGAACGACGGCCGGCGTAGGAACGCATCATCTTATCCAGCGGAGTATCGAGCTTGCGGGGGTTAAATTCTTCACCCACGGCCGTTTTTTGACCACCCGTCCACCAAAAGGCGTCGTTCTTGTCAAATACGTTCTGTGGGGTGGGTTGTGGTTGCCCCTGTTCGGGCGTCTGTTCGCCGGTTTGTTCCGGCGTTACGCTTTTTTTGGGGAAGAAGACTCTTCGTCACTGAGTTCAGAGGTGGATTGCTGCTTGGTGCCTGAAGGAGTGCCGCCTGAAAGCTGTTCAATACGTTCCTGCAGCTCTTCCATGCCCATCTCTTCGCGTTGGAAGGGTCCGCTCTTGAGGCGGTGGGGCAGAGCCAGTTCGGCAGCCAGGGCGATGTCACGGTCGGTGATGGAGGTGCGGCCGTCAAAGGCAGCCTGAGCGCGGGCGGTTTTCAAGATCACCAGGTCGGAGCGGTGGCCGTCCACGTTCAATGAGGAGGTCAGGGCGGCGATGGAAAGCAGGTTCTGGCTGGTATGGGTTACGCGATCCACCAGTTGGCGGCCTTTTTCGATCTGAGCTGACAGATCATCTTCTTTTGGCTGCCAGTCTTGTCTGAATTGCGAGGCATCAGCTTCAAAGGCCAGGTTGCGTTCCATGATCGAGACGCGTTCACGCGCATCACGGATGCCCCTGATCTCCACCGAAAGGGCGAAGCGGTCCAACAGTTGCGGCCGCAGGTCGCCTTCTTCCGGGTTCATGGTACCCACCAGGATGAAGCGGGCGGGGTGCATGAAGGAGATGCCTTCACGTTCCACGATATTGATACCCATGGCGGCGGCATCCAGGAGCACATCCACCACGTGATCGTCCAACAGGTTGACCTCATCAATATAGAGCAATCCGCGGTTGGCAGCAGCCAGAACACCGGGTTCGAAGGCGCGCACGCCTTTTTGAATGGCTTTTTCAATATCCAGGGTGCCAACCACGCGGTCTTCAGTGGCTGAAACCGGCAGATTGATAAATGGAGTGTGGCGTGAAACAGATTTGAGCGATTCACCCTGAGCGACCCGGTCACGGCATTCGGTGCACCAGGTGGCGGGTTTGTCGGGGTCACAGCCAAAGCGGCAGTTCTCAACGGTGGTTACTTTCGGCAGCAGGGCGGCCAGGGCGCGGGCAGCCGTTGATTTGGCGGTGCCGCGTTCTCCGCGGATCAAGACGCCTCCAATGCGCGGGTCAACGGCGTTCAGCACCAGGGCGCGGCGCATGCGTTCTTGTCCAACAACGGCGGTAAATGGGTAAATGGCAGGCATAAAGGTTTTATCCTTGGTCTATTTTCGTATTATGGCGTAAGTGTACCATAATTGCCTTATCCAATTTCTCAATCTTTATACAAACATAAAAAAACCGGTTTCATAACGAATCCGGTTTTTTTGGGGTGCGTGGCTTGTTAGACCAGGGCGGGGATCAAGGCACTGTAGATACTAAAATCGTTTTCAATAGCCGGCATGAGGGCAAGGAAGAATGTCAGCATGCAAATGATGGCCAGTAAAACGAAGCCGATCTGCACATATCCCATGATCAGACCCGCAATGGCCATGCCGTTGCCGCCGAGAGAACCGGCGCTGTCTCTGATCTCTTTCTTGGCCAGGTGACCGGTGATGATGGCCGCGATGGCACCGATCAGGGGTAAAACGGTCCAGCCGACCAAACCGCAAACCAGGCTGACGATGGCCAGGGCGCTATCTTTTTTGGCCACAGGCAGTGGGGGCAGTGTGACCGGGGTTGAATTTTCAGGTATTGTCATTTTTTCTCCTATTGATTACCAATCTCTTTTCAGTAAGATATACGTGGTAATGGATAGAAGGTCGCATCAGTCTTAAGAACAATGCCTCGAATTAATACCAACTGCTATTCATAACGTCGGAGAGAGCCAAACCAGACGCAGCCAGGAAAATGAGTACACCAACGATAGCCAAAACAACCAAACCAAGCTGAATGTACCCCATGATCAACCCGGCTGTTGCCATTCCGCCGCCTTTGATCGTGCCGTTGCTGCGGTTGATCTCATTCTTCGCCACATGGCCGGTGATGACCGCCACGATGGCGCCAATGGGGGCGATCCAGATCAATATCGTCCAGGTTAAGATCCCAAAAATCAAACTGACAATTGCCGGGGAACTATCCTTTTGAGGCATTTGCTGGTACGGAGATGGATACTGCGGATATTGAGGGTATTGCGGATATTGGTTTGACATGGATCCTCCCAATTGAATTAATATTTCTACCATTATATATCCATTAGGGTAATTGGTTGTTTATTTTAAAGATTTTGGCGGATTTATGATATTTGATTATCAAATACATGCCTGATTCGACCATTACTGTGGGGGTGAAGCGGTATAATTGAATTAACCAACTTTCGAGGAGAATTCTATGGCGGATCGAAAAATTCGTGTTTTGATCGCAAAGCCTGGATTAGACGGTCATGATCGTGGTGCGAAGGTGATCGCCCGTGCATTGCGTGATGCAGGCATGGAAGTGATCTATACCGGTTTGCGTCAGACCCCCGAAATGATCGCGGAAGCTGCGCTGCAGGAAGATGTGGATGTGATCGGCTTGTCCATCCTTTCAGGAGCGCACCTGGTGCTGGTGCCCAAAGTGATCGACACGGTCAAAAAAGCTGGTCTTGATAAGGTTGGCTTCTTCGTGGGTGGCATCATCCCCGAAGAGGACGTGCCAGAATTGAAAGCGGCTGGTGTGAACGCGGTTTACGGCCCTGGCACAACCACCGCGGTGGTCATCGAAGAAGTAAGAAATTTTGCCGCAGCCGCCGTCGCGGCTTGAGTGGTTGTGTAACCTGGATGAAGATGGTTGATTCCCCGTTCTCAGGAAATCGACTTGCGTTATCGCGATTGATCAGCGAAGTGGAAAACGATACCAGCGCAGGCAGATTGGCGCTGGATGAATCTTTTATCCACTCGGGCAGGGCTCACCTGATCGGCATCACAGGCGCGCCAGGCACTGGCAAGTCTTCATTGGTCAACCGGCTGGCCCAGTTGATCAGAAGGCAAAACAAGCAGACAGTGGCAATTGTGGCCATTGATCCCTCCAGCCCGTTTACAGGCGGCGCCATTTTGGGCGACAGGGTGCGCATGCGCGACCTGAGCGGCGACCCGGGTGTATTCATCCGCTCCATGGCGTCACGCGGTGCTTTGGGTGGGTTGGCCCGCACCACTGCTGGTGTGGTACAACTGCTGGATGCCGCTGGTTTTGATTTGATCCTGATCGAGACCGTGGGCGCTGGGCAGTCTGAAGTGGATATCGCGCGCTTGGCGCACACCACCCTTGTGGTGGAGTCCCCCGGCATGGGGGATGACATCCAGGCCATCAAGGCAGGTATCCTCGAGATTGCGGATATTTTGGTGATCAACAAGGCTGACCAGCCCGGGGTTGAAAACACTGAGAGGGCGCTGAGAGCCAATTTGGAATTGGGATACTCTCATCGGGCAAACGGCAAAGCCGGTCATGGCGATTTCACCGGTGATGAGCCTGAGAATCCTTCTGAAGGTTGGGCTCCGCCAGTGATCAGAACCATCGCCATCGAAGAGAGCGGCGTACCAGAGTTGATCAAGGCTGTCGCAGACCACAGGCAATATTTGCTGAAAAGCGGACTTTTTGCCCGGCGTGAACGAGAAAGACTGCAGCACGAGTTTGATGAAGTGCTGCGATATACGTTAACAATAAACTGGAAGAATACCGCATCCGCCGAAAAGGTGAATCGCGTCATGGAAGATGTTTTTGCCCGGCGACGTTCTCCGGGAAGCGCGGTTGCCGAGTTGACGCAAGGAAACCATTAATAACCGAACTTATCATCTTATTCGAGGAGAGATTCTATGGAACGCACACTCATCAAGGATTTACGAAGCGCTATTGGCCAAACCGTGGTGATCAAGGGCTGGCTGCAAACTTTGAGAGATCAAAAGAAAATGCAATTCTTGATCCTGAGAGACCCAAGCGGCCTGGCTCAAGTGGCACATTGGAAACCCAATAATGAAGCCCTGGCTGAAGAGATCGCCAAGTTGGGGGTTGAATCGGCCCTCACCATCACCGGCAAGGTGGTGGATAACCCTGTGGTTAAACTAAACGCGCTGGAAGTTCAGCTTGAATCGCTGGTGGTTGAAAACGCCGCGGATATTCCTGTGCCGTTTGACCCATTTGGCGAAACCCTGCCCACCATCGATTACCGTCTGGATTGGCGCTACATGGATTTGCGCCGCCCGGTGAACAACCTCTTCTTTCAGGTGGAGACCACCATCGAGTTGGCCATGCGCGAGTATTGGACCAAGAACAACTTCCTCGAGATCCACACTCCCAAATTGATCGGTGCTCCGAGCGAAAGTGGTGCCGAGCTCTTCTCGCTGGATTATTTCGAACGCAAGGCTTATCTGGCGCAATCGCCTCAATTCTACAAGCAGATGGCCATGGCCGCTGGTTTTGAACGCATCTTTGAGATCGGCCCGGTCTTCAGAGCGGATCCCTCGTTTACCTCCCGCCACATGACCGAGTTTACCGGCGTGGATATGGAAATGTCTTGGATCGACAGCCACGAAGATGTGATGGCTTCTGAAGAGAACTGGCTCAATTACATCTATACCCGGGTCAAAGAAGCCCACGGAGAAGCCATCAAGGAACAATTTGGAGTGGATCTGGTAGTGCCGACCGTGCCCTTCCCGCGCATTCCAATGCGTGAAGCGGTGGAGATCCTTAAGAGCCGCGGCTGGACGGTTCCGGCTGATAAAAAAGGTGATATCGACCCTGCTGGCGAACGCGAGATCGCGGCTTATGTGAAAGAAAAATACAACCACGATTTCGTCTTCCTCACGGATTGGCCGATCGGGGTGCGTCCCTTCTACCACATGCGCAAACCTGAAGATCCCACCCTGACGCGCAGCTTTGACCTGATCGCTTGCGGTCTTGAGATCACCACCGGCGCGCAGCGTGAGCACCGCGTGGAAGTGCTGCAGAAACAGGCGCTCGAAAAGGGTCTGCACTTCGAACCCATCCAGTTCTACCTGGATTTCTTCCGCTACGGCTGCCCGCCACACGGTGGATTTGGTCTTGGCCTGGCACGTTTGATGATGGTCATGCTCAATGTCAACAATATCCGCGAATCGGTCTTCCTCTTCCGCGGACCGACCCGCTTGATCCCATAAAAGGAAACTGGAGGAAAGATGCTGGTTGGAAAAAACGTGCGTCTGCGCGCACTTGAAAAAAGTGACCTGGCCAACTGCGTGCGCTGGTTGAATGACCGTGACGTGACCAATTTTCTATTGCAAACCTCACCGTTATCGATGGCTTCAGAGGAAAAATGGTTTGAGCATCAACAGACCATTCCCTCCACCAGCGGGCAGGTGTTGGCGATCGAAGTCTTGCAGGATGGCCAATGGGTTTACATCGGCAACACAGGGTTGCACCAGATCGATGCGATCACCCGCGAAGCCGAATTTGGCATCTTCATCGGCGAGAAAGAGTATTGGAACAAAGGCTATGGACGCGAAGCCACCAGTCTGACCCTCAAATTGGGTTTTGATGATCTGAACCTTAACCGCATCTATTTGTATGTATTTGAAACCAATCCGCGCGGGATCGCGGCTTACAAGGCAGCCGGTTTTGTGCAGGAGGGTCTCTTGCGGGAGGCCATGTATAAAAATGGAAAATATATCAACGTTCTCGTGATGAGCGTGCTGCGCTCTGAGTGGCGAGGCTATTAAGAGTAGAGGAGTTTGTTTTATGCCAATTACACATTCCACACGGTACGACCGCATGAAGTATGGAGACATCAAACTCTACGCTGGAACTTCGTGCCCTGAGCTGGCCAACCGCATTGCCACTCACATGGATCTGCCGTTGTGCGATAGGGAGATCATCCAATTCCCGAACGACAATTTATTTGTTCAATTGCATTCCAGCGTACGTGGACAAGATTGTTATGTGATCCAAACCACGTCGGTGCCAGTGCACCGCAATCTGATGGAACTGCTGATCATGCTGCAGACCCTGCGCCTGGATTCTGCGGCCCGCGTGACCGCAGTGGTGCCTTATTTGTGCTATGCCCGCTCTGATAAAAAAGATCAGCCGCGCATTCCCATAACAGCGCGTCTGGTGGCGGATATGATCGAAGTGGCCGGTGCTGACCGCTACATGTTCCTTGATCTGCACGCCGGGCAAATTCAGGGCTTTTTCTCCATCCCGGGTGACGTGCTGACCGCGTTCTACATTCTGGTGGAATACCTGAAAGCTAAACGCGAGAAGATGGCCAAGCCGGTGGTGCTGACCGCCGACCTGGGATTCGCCAAGAAGGCGCGAAACTTTGCCGTTTCGCTGGATGTGCCGTTAGCTTTCATTGAAAAGAGACGCGTGGCCAATGATTCAAAAGCCCAGGCCTTAACCATCATCGGCGATGTGAAGGACCGCGACGTGATCATCGTAGATGATGAAGTGGATACCGGCGGCTCGATCTCACAAGCGGTTAACCTGGCGAAAGAGAATGGGGCCAAGAACATTTACGTGGTATTTGTGCACCCCGTATTCTCTGGTGAAGCGGTTAATCGGATGGTCAAATTACCTGTGACTGAATTCATCACCACCGATACCATTCCGGTGCCCCAGGCCAAGTTAAACCAATTTAACGGCCGGTTGATCATCCTCTCTGTGGCACCGCTTCTGGGTGAGGTCATCCAACGCGCCAACGAAGGCCGCAGCGTGGGCGAACTCTTTAACGAGTAACCCGGCTGGGCAGACATGCCAGAACTACCTGAAGTAGAAACCATTGTACGCGGGTTGCGGGCTGCTGACGATCCTCACCGCGAGGGGGTGGTGGGTAAAACCATCCGGCAGGCCCAGGTGCTTTGGGAACGCAGCGTAGCACAGCCCACCGCGAAAGCGTTTGCGCAAGAGATCGCGGGGCAGAAGATCCACACCGTCGAGCGGCGTGGAAAATTCCTCGTATTTCAATTGGATCGCCAGGTGTTGTTGGTGCATCTGCGCATGAGCGGAGACCTGTTTCTTGAAAGAGAACCAGGCAGCCGTGACGCCAGGCATGACCGGGTGATCTTTTTATTTACCGATGGCAGCCGTTTGGTATTCAATGACACGCGCAAGTTTGGCAGGGTCTGGCTGGTGGATGATGTTACCGAGGTCACCGGGGGGTTGGGACCTGAGCCTTTTGATGCCAATCTGAATGCCAGCACGTTTCTAGGAAAGTTAAACAAGAGCCAGCGAAAGATCAAACCATTGCTGTTGGACCAATCTTTTTTGGCCGGGCTGGGCAACATCTATACTGACGAAGCGCTTTTCCTGGCCTGCATTCATCCCGAAACGCTTTCAAGTGAACTTGATTACGAAAACGCATGTCATTTATTGGCGGCCATCCGCTGCGTGCTGCAGGAGGGCATCAAACGCAACGGCGCCAGCATAGACTGGGTCTATCGGGGCGGAGATTTTCAAAATCAATTCAACGTTTACCAACGCGATGGAAACCCATGCAAGCGCTGCGGAACACCCATTGAACGCATGGTGGTGGGGCAGCGGGGAACGCATTACTGCCCAAATTGTCAGTCAAGAACGGCCTAACAAATCTATTGGGCAAAACCAGATCGGAATATTGTATTATTATTCTAGATTGAATCCTTTGGGGCATTTATTTTTTTGAGGTAGGCATGCAAATTACCCCGATTTTTCTCGTTTTGGCCGCAGTCATCGGTTTATTGATCGGTTTGCTGGTATCAAGCCTTTTTTCTTCTCGAGAAACGCATTCCGCGGCACCTGAGACGCCAGTTTTACCTGCTGAAATGGAAAAAGAAGGCTTTGCGAAAGGCGTCAGCCTTTGGTACAGCCCGGCTGGTCCAAAGGTGGTGGTTGAGCAAGACGGCGCCTTCTACCGGAACTTTCTTGAGTTGACGGCCGAACAAAAAGGCCGGGTGCATAAACTGATGGGTCTCTGGTCCGATTGGGCAGAGACGGTTTCTTCAGAAAAATATGAGCCGGTTGTGATAACCAGGCCAGTTGAAGCCGCCTCTGAAGAGCTTGAGCCTGAACCAGTTTTAAATTGGTCCGTGGCCGAAGCCATAAAAGAAGAAAAGGCGGCGGTTGCCAGCCCGTCAGGTATTGAAAAACCACAAACCATTGCCGGTCAGATCAGCTTGATCATTGATGATATGCTCGAAGGTAACCCGTTGAAAGAAAAGGGTATTAAACTGATCGAGAACAGTCATCAAGGTGTGGATGTGTGGATTGGCACCGAAAAATTTGATGGGATTGATGCCATTCCATATCCTGAAGTGCAGCAGTTGATCCGCGAAGCGGTGGCGCAGTGGGAAAAGGGAATGGCATAGGTTCAGGCCTAATAACGTATATGACAGCTAAAAAAAACGGGAAGCCTGCCAGGCCTCCCGTTTGGTTTTACTAAAGGTATTCGCGCAGCTGCCTTGAGCGGCGCGGATGCCGCAGCCGTCGCAGCGCCTTGCTTTCGATCTGGCGGATGCGTTCGCGGGTCAGGCCAAATTTCTCTCCCACTTCCTCAAGGGTGTAATTGTGGCCATTCTCGAGGCCAAAGCGCAATCGCAGGATGCGTGCTTCGCGGGGGGGCAGGGTGTCCAATACCTCGTCGATCTTTTCACGCAACAGTTTGGCATAGGTGCTTTCCATGGGGGTGGGCGTGAGTTGATCCTCCACGAATTGACCTAGTTCAGAATCTTCCTCGTCCTCATTGATGGGGCTTTCCAGAGAAAGCGGCAGCCACGACACCTGCAGCATCCATTCGATTTTGTCCATGGGCAGGTCCAGCTTTTCGGCCAATTCGCTGGTGGTGGGCACGCGCCCGAGAGTTTGTTCCATTTCGTGAGTCAGTTTATAGAGTTGGCGAATGCGGTCCACCATGTGCACCGGCACGCGGATGGTGCGTCCCTGGTCGGCTATGGAGCGGGTGATGGTTTGCCTGATCCACCAGGTGGCATAAGTCGAGAAGCGGAATCCGCGATGGTAATCAAATTTCTCCACCGCTTTCATCAGCCCGAGGTTGCCCTCCTGGATGAGATCCAGAAACGGCACGCCGCGCCCCATGTAACGTTTGGCCACGCTAACCACCAGGCGGGTGTTGGCTTTGATCAGGTGTTCCCTGGCCTGCAAGCCTTCATCCACCGAGTTTTGCAGCACCACTTTGCGTTCAGTTGGGCATCCGCCATTGGAGCGGTCGATCTCTTTTTTGCTGGAACGTCCGTCTTCGATTTGGCGGGCGATCTCGAGTTCTTCGTTCACGCTCAACAGCGGCACGCGTGACATCTCTTTAAGATAAAGGCCAATTGTGTCATCAGAGGAGATATTCTCAAGGTTTGAGAAGGTATCCATGTCGGAGGTGGGTAATGAATCATCCTCGACAGCAAGATCGGTTTCGAGGTCGCCGTCGAGAATTTCAACGCCATGCCGGCGCAGGGCCACCATCACCGACTCGATGCGCTCGGCGTCTTTGCTGACGTCGGGGTAGAATTCCATCAGGTCTTCGGTGGTCAGGTAGCCTTGAATATCTGCTTTTTCAAGCAGCATGTTAAGGATTTCAGTGCTTCGCGCCCGCCTTCCAGGGTTAGCCAAAACAACTCCTTTATCGATTATTCAATTGCCAGTAACTATTTGGCGGTTTGCCTATTTACCTGTTTTATGCTTCATCAATCTGAATTTTGGCTTGATGCTCGCATGTGGTTAGGTTGAGGTTTTCACCGCAGACAATACACAACCCCTGACAATCAGGTTTGCAAATTGGTTTGATCGGGTTTTCGAGCATCATATATTCTCGAACGACCGGACTCAAATCAATATTGCCATCTTCTGGTACATATAACCCCGACTCGGTAAATGAACCGGTTTTGTAGGCATACACTTCATCAAATTCCATGTGAAGTGTTAGTTCAAAAGGTTCCAGGCATCTGACACACTCAGAGGGGCTGATGGCGTCGAAGATACCTTCAAAGAGCAAGCCTTGCGGCGTGCGAGAAATATGAACCGAACCTTTGAATTGTTTTAAGTCAAGATCCGGGGGCAGATGAATCTCGGGTTCTTCAAAATGGATGTCTCGATAACTTCCAACCGGTAGGTTATGGAAGAAACCAACATTAATTCTTAATGGATATCGTTGACTAGCCAAGGCATCAATCGCATACAGGATATAATTTCAATAAAAAAATTATAGCATACCAAAAACTTGAAGTCAATTTTTTATGAACAATATCATAAATATTAAGGATGCAAAATGAAATTATTGATCGCGACCACCAACCAGGGCAAGAAAAAAGAGATCGCAGCGTTATTTGGGGGCAGCGGAATTGAGCTGGTTTTTCCATCCGATCTGGGGATCCAACTTGAAGTGGAAGAGACCGGCGGCACCTACGCCGAGAACGCCGCCCTGAAAGCGGAGGCTTTCTGCAAGCTGGCGAACCTGCCAACCCTGGCGGATGATACCGGGCTCGAGGTGGAAGCGTTGGACGGCCGCCCCGGATTGCATTCGGCGCGCTATGTGCCCATCGCCGGCGCCACAGACGCCGACCGCCGCGCCAGGTTGCTTGAAGAGCTGCAAGGCAAGCCCACCCCCTGGCTGGCGCGTTTCTTCTGCGTGGTGGCTTTGGCGGCACCCGGCAAGCCCCCCCAATTCTTTGAAGGGGAAGTTAAAGGAGAGATCTTAAAACAGGAGAGCGGTGATAACGGTTTTGGCTATGACCGCTTGTTCTGGGTGCCACAGCTTAGCAAGACCATGGCTGACCTGAGCATGCAAGAGAAAAACCAACTCAGCCACCGGGCAGTGGCTGTCAAAAAGGCGATTGCGCATCTCTCCACCAGATAAAGTCCATAATTATCTCATTTTGACAAACCTTCCAGTGTGATGTATCATAAGACATGATATAAGACAGCAAAATGGGAGTTGTGTATGAACGGACGCTATTCATTAAATTTGCCAGTGGATTTGAAACAGGAAGCCGAGCAGATTGCCGCGCAGCAAAACATTTCGCTAAACCAACTGATCCTTTGGTCACTTACCGAGAAGGTTACCTCCTTAAAAGGTAAATTGGATGACCCGGATTTTCCATCAATAACTTATAAGAGGAATACATCCAATCAACTTGTGCCCGTGATAAGAGGGAAAGGCATCCGAGTGCAAACCATCGTGATTGCCGCCAGACAATGGCAGGAAACCGAAGAACAAATTTCCAGGGAATATGATATTTCACACAAAATGGTGAAAGAAGCCTTGGGATTTTACGATGCTCATAAAGGATCGGTGGATGCGTTGATCGAAGAAAATGAAGCAATTGCAAGGGATCATGACAAGCCCTAACCTTCATTTGGACATGGATTCTTCGCGAAGAGATCTCTATCGGACCCTAAAAATGGATGGGTTCGATGTAACACGCACACCAAATAACGAACTTTATGAAGATGCCAGCGATGAAATGCAATTATTATGGGCAACGTCTCATCAACGGATTCTTTTCACATTCAACATCAAAGATTTTGTAGTCCTTGCTAATAAGTATCCATATCACGGGGGTATCCTTTTGGCCAATCAACGGACTGTTGCCATTGGGGAATTGATCATTGCTCTTGAAAAAATGATGTCAGAGACCACCGCGGAAGAATGGGTCGGACAAATCCGTTGGATATCGGACTGGATGCGTAACTGATCAAATGGGTTGGAAATTTAAGTAACGCAGTTTCTTGCGTTCAGCGGACCATTCGATCTTGGTGACGCTGGCGGTGTCAATCGAAAGATGGTGCAGCTCATCCAAGGGCAGACCAATGGCATAAGCAATCACCAGCAGCAAGACCTCGCCGTGAGCCACACACACGATTTCATCATGTTCGGCAAATTGTTGAACGAGTTCCTCCAAACCACTTGCCGCGCGTTTCTGCACTTCGGCCACGTTATCGCCATTGGGGAAGGTGACATCCGAGGGGTGCTGGATGAAGTGTTTCCATAAGGGTAACTCGCGCAAGATAGAAGCTTGCGTTCCCTGCAGGTCGCCGAAATTGATCTCTGTTAGATACTCTTTTTGAACAGCCGACAGGCCAAGCTGCCTGCCAATGATGCCGGCGGTCTCGACCGCGCGCTGGATCGGGCTGCAATAGAGCGCCTTGATCGGAATTTGCGCCAGATAATGGGCTGTTCTCTCGGCTTGATGGCGGCCTTCGTCATTTAACGAAATGCCCGGTGTGGTGCCGCATAACATTTTACCGACCAGGTCGGTGGTTCCGTGGCGTACAAGATAAATGATGGTCATGCCTGATCCCCTTTTTGCTTTCCGGATTCTTTGAGTGCTTTCTCCTGGGCTTCACGCCAGCGGACCAACCAATCCGCCATTTGGCCTTCATAGCCCTGGTCAGATGGCTTGAAGAAATGCGTGCCCACCAGTTTGTCTGGCAGGTATTGCTGCGGGGTGAAATGCCCCTCGTAAACGTGTGGATAAAGATAACCCTTGCCGTGGCCGAAGCCTTTGGCGTCTCGGTTGGAATCCATTAAGTGGGTGGGCACCGCGCCCACACCGTTGGTCTCGATGTTCTCTCTGGCGGCATGGAAAGCAAAGGCCGAGTTGGATTTGGGTGCCGTGGCCAGGTAAAGGGTGGCTTCCACGATGGGGAAGATGCCTTCAGGCATGCCGATATATTCATAGGCATAGGCCGCGGCGGCAACCACCTGCAATCCCCGTGGATCAGCCAGGCCGATGTCTTCGCCCGAGAGCACGATCAACCTGCGCAGAATAAAGCGAGGATCCTCGCCGGCCAGGATCATCTTGGCCAGCCAATACAGCGCGGCATCGGGGTCTGACCCGCGTACCGATTTGATAAAGGCGGAAATGGTATCGTAATGCGCGTCGCTCATGCGGTCATACAGCAACGCGCGGCGCTGAATGGATTCCTGCGCCACCTCGAGGGTCACGCGGGTGCTGCCGTCAGGGTCGGGCGGGGTGCTTTCGACAGCCAGTTCAATGGCGTTGAGCAGGTTTCGTGCGTCTCCGCCGGCCAGCTCGGTCAGGTGCTCACGGGCGGCTTCATCCACCTGTATGGCGCGGTTGCCGTAACCCACCTCTTTATCGGTCAGCGCGCGGTCGAGGATGGTGTTCAGATGTTGCGGGGTCAGGCTTTCGAGTTGGAAGATGCGTGAACGTGAGACCAGCGCCGGGATGACGTCAAAGTAGGGGTTTTCGGTGGTGGCGCTGATGAGGGTGATCATGCCTGATTCCACATGCGGCAACAGGGCGTCTTGCTGGGCCTTGTTCCAGCGGTGTACCTCATCAATGAAGAGGATGGTGCGCCGGTGATAGAGTTTGCGTCGTTCGGTGGCATCAGCGATCACCCGCCGTAGTTCGGCCACCCCCGCCAGCACAGCTGAGATGCTTTCAAATTGCGCCTGGGTGTGCGCGGCGATCAGACGTGCCAGGGTGGTCTTGCCGGTGCCCGGTGGGCCGGTGAAGATGATCGAAGAGAACAGGCGGTCCGCGGTGATGGCGCGCCGCAGCAGCTTGCCCTCGCCAATGATGTGCTCCTGACCGACGAACTCGTCCAGGGTGCGTGGGCGCAAACGGGCTGCCAGGGGTGCCTCAGTGGCAAGACGTTCATTCATGGCGTGCTCAAAAAGATCCATACCCAAATTGTAGCATATTTGTTATAATTAGAACATAATTCCGAGAAACTATTTTCTATTAATTAAAGAGGGTGTTATGGCATCGAAAGAATTAGTTCAGTTTTTGTTGAAGGCAAAAATAAATACCTACGCCTCTGGCAAACCGGCGGATCAAACCTCTCGGCCGGCCTCACATGACATGCAGTATGCCGAGGATCCCTACCTTTATATTGATACGTGGTTGGGCGGCTTTCATTTTATCGGTCAGGAAGCCGTCTGGCATAAGGGGATCGCCATCTGGGGCATGAATTACTATGGCAAAATGCTGGTGGCAAAAGTGCCGGATGGCTTCGGTCAATTTCTAAAAACCTCCTTATCACAGGTACCAGAAAAAAACCCCTACCGCGGACCGGCGTCCTTCAGTGACGGAGATTTCGATTATCATTGTGCATGCCGGGGCACACTACTTTCGTTTGAAGGTGAAGAGGCCATTTCGTATCAAAAAGAGATCGTCTATCGATTGTCCTTCCACGGCGGGGAGGTCAGGGATTAATCAAAGGAGGGCAGGATGAGCATACCAACCTTCCAGGTGGATGCCTTTACTGACAAACCATTCTCGGGCAATCCGGCGGCGGTGGTGCTGCTGGACCATCAAGCCGAGGCAGCCTGGATGCAAGCCGTGGCGCGTGAAATGAACCTCTCTGAAACGGCCTTTGTGCATCCACAGACCGGCGGTTTTCACTTGCAGTGGTTTACCCCTGAGGTTGAGGTGGAGTTGTGTGGGCACGCCACACTGGCCACGGCGCACGTCTTGTGGCAGGCTGGTTTGGTGAAACCTGCTGATACCATCCGTTTTTCGACCCTCTCTGGTTGGTTGACGGCCTCAAAAAGAGGCGAGATCATTGAATTGGATTTCCCGTCCGCGCCGCTGGTGGATGGAGAGATCTCCGAAGAAATCATCCGCGCGGTGGGGGCGGTGCCAGATTACGTGGGTGTCAGCCGCGAAAAATGGCTTTTTGAATACCCTGATGAACACACGATCCGTCAGCTAAAACCGGATTTTCAAGCACTCAAGAACCGCAAAGGGCGGGGTTTGGTGGTGACGGCCAGGTCTGAACAACCCGGTATTGATTTTGTCTCACGTTATTTTGCCCCCTGGGTGGGTATAAATGAAGACCCGGTGACCGGGTCGGCGCACTGCATTTTAGGTCCGTACTGGTGCAAGAAGCTTGGTAAAAATGAAATGACCGGTCATCAGATCTCAGCGCGAGGTGGGTTGGTAAAAGTGCGTATGAGCGGCGACCGAACCTATGTGGGTGGCAAAGCCGTTACCGTTTTCTCAGGCAAATTGCATTAATCCGGGCAATCCTTAGGGAGGCATGAATGGAATCGCCGGTTGCCAGATTACTAAAAGAGGGGCCACCTTCTGTGCGTTACCGATTAACTGTTGATTATCTGGGAGCAAAGGCAGATTCTGCTGAGGTTATCCAGCTTCAACAGGAAGTCAGACAATGGGATGTGGTTAAAACCATGCTCGCTCCAAGGGGAGCGGATGGACGATTTCCTTGGCATGCCTACCAGAAATGGAAGGGGGCTTTCTGGACTTTGCTCGTCCTGGCTGACTTGGGTTATCCCTCCGGGGATGATTCTTTGCGGCCTTTGGCAGAGCAGGATTTTGATTGGATGCTGGACCCCAAACGCTTAAAAGCGGTTCCGCTGATCAACGGACGTTGGCGGCGCTGCGCCTGTCAGGAGAGTGGTGTTCTCTTTTCGATGGTGAAATTGGGGCTTGCCGATTCAAGGACCGAGAGACTGGTTGAGTTGCTTCTAAAGTGGCAGTGGCCTGACGGCGGCTGGAACTGTGACAAGCATCCTTCTGCTTCACACTCTTCGTTCCATGAGAGCTTTACTCCCTTGCGGGCGATGAATGCCTGGTGGCAGGTTTCAGGTGATCCGAGGATAAAGGTTGTCGTAGATCGCGCTGTGGAATTTTTTTTGTCTCATTCACTTTATAAACGAAGCTCCAATCATGAGGTCATCAATCCGGTGTTTACGCAGCTCTCTTATCCGCTTACCTGGCATTATGACATATTGTGGGGGCTGCGGGCTTTAGCCGAGACCGGGCACCTTTCTGATCCTCGCTGTAAAGATGCCCTCGATTTACTGGAGTCCAAGCGCTTGCCTGATGGAGGGTTTCCCGCAAACACAAAGTACTACCAGGTAACGGATGAAATAAAAAATGGCACCTCATTCGTGGATTGGGGAGGCACAAGTGGAGTACATTTGAATCCATTTATTACCGCCGAAGCTTTGTGTGTCCTAAAAAAATCCGGCCGTGCTTGATTTTTTATAATAGAACACATTATCCTTGACGGTTCCATCCGGGTTTGATATAAATAGCGAGTTCACCTGCGGGTGAATGCTTTATTTTTGATGATTTGCTGATTAACCTTGCCGAAGCCAGTATGCTTTGGTATAATCTAGCACGCTTTATTGACAGGTTTTACTGAAGCTTAACAAATTAGTACACCTGCCGGTGTAGCTCAGTTGGTAGAGCATCCGCCTTGTAAGCGGGAGGTCATGAGTTCGAACCTCATCATCGGCTCA
>CAYYRU010000037.1:0-26354 GCA_964474095.1 uncultured Anaerolinea sp. | reverse complement strand
TTGACCTCGGTGACCATTGAGCGGCTCGGACCCTTTCTAACGTAGTCCAGCAATTCATCCAGGTCGCAGTAGGGGCCTTCGGCGCTGATCTCCACCTGTCCGTTGTGACGGTTGCGCACCCAGCCTGTGAGGCCTTTGGATTGGGCGAAATCGTAAACGAAGTAGCGAAACCCCACTCCCTGCACGTGGCCGTCCACCAGAATGCGGATTTGCCTAACTTCAAGCATTGGGTCACCGGGCATCGCGCACACCACTCTCGTTGAAGGCTGGGGTCAATAAACAACCCGGTCAGACCGGATTATTCGTCCTCATCCTCGTCATCGTCTTCTTCATAATCATCGAGGCGATCATAATCACCATCAATGTCTTCATCGTCCTCTGCGTCCTCGTCGAAGTCTTCAAGATCTTCATCGTCCTGGGGTTTGAAGTTGAGGAAATCCATATTACCGGCATCGCCGCCTAGTTCAAGGTTTTCGAGGGCTTTTTCAATCCATTCGGATTCTTGATCGCTTTCTGACTCTTCAAGGAGTTCCTTCAGCTTATCTTTGACCTCGGGTCCGCCGATCTGCGAAAGTGACCAGATGGCAGCCAGGCGAACTTCACTCTCGCTATCACCCTCTTCAGCCAACGCAAACAACTGTTCCAAGGCGGCGGCGATCTCGAGCTCACCGGCAGCGCGCACGGCCTCAAACTGGATCTCTTCATCGCCTGACTCGAGCTTTTCGAGCACGTAATCGTTCCACTGTTCATCCGCGGAGCGACCCATGGCGCACAAAGCGGAGGCGATCCACAGGGTCTCACTGGACTCGTAGGCGTGTTTGATCAAGGAGGTGATTTTGTTAGAGCTGGAATATCCAAGTGATTCAAGGGCGCGCATGCGTACTGAGGGCAGGTCATCGCTGTTGGCAACTTCCAACAGATTAGTCACTGCAGCGATCTTGGCGCTGTCTGGAATCTCATCCAGTTCGCCGAGGTAGACAAAGCGTCCGAGTAGTGAGGCCGCAGTGGAACGCACGACTTCGTCTGAATCAGAAAGCATTAATTCAATGATGGCAGGCACCACATGGTGGTCTTCGCATTCCCACAACAGGCGGATGGAAATTACCCTGACCACCGGGTCAGGATCATCCAGCAGCACTTTAGCGATCTCATCAAAACAGACCAGGGTATCCAGCTCGGTCAGTTCTTCCAGATCCTCGAGCACAGAACGTTTGCGCTGCAAGGGCAACTCTGGCCAGATGTTGATGAATTCCTTAAGGTCGCGCGGTGAAAGGTCAGAGAACCCTCTCAGCAAGCGGGCTGGAAAGGGATGATCCGTGTCTTTGAGAGCGGCGGCAGTTTCTGAAAACTTGATCTTTTCGAGATTTTCTTCCATTGCTTTTTCCTAATGCAATACGACCGGGTTGATGATATCGTTGATTACCATGATGACCATTAAGGCCATTAACAATACATAGCCGATAAAATGAACCTTGCCCTCAAGTTCTGGTTTGACGCGCTTCTTGAAAAGGATCTCGGGGATCAAAAAGAGGATATGACCGCCGTCCAGAGCGGGGATGGGCAGCAGATTGGTAAAACCCAAGGCGATTGAGATGATCGCGAAGAAGGACAGGATATTTAGTCCTTTGAGGGTTGGGTCAACGGCCGCTTCCTGTTGATCAACCGTCTTCACCTGCGAGAAGATATCGTAGATGCCCTTGACGCTGACCATTCTGGCATCGCGTGGGGCTATTTGACCGCTGATCAAGCGCACGGGCAGCATCAACAACTGGTAACCCTGGTCCATGGTGCTCACGAAGGCCATCGGAATCGCCGAAATGTAGGAGATCTTTCGGGTTGGGTTGGAAATGACCACGCCCATGGAGCCTTCATTGGCAGGCGGATTTTCTCGGGGAGTGATCTCATATTGCAGGAGTTCAGAATCGCGACTGACAGCAATGGTCACTTCTTCTCCAAGATACTGGTTGACCACTTCTGTGAGTTTATCCATGCTGGTGATGGGGGTGTCATTGATCTTTTCGATCAAGTCGCCAACCATCAAGTTTTCGGCCGCGGGTGAATTGGGCGCGATGTCTGTAATTTCGACTTTGGTCAGGTCGGGCGCCCCGGTGCGAGTGAACAGGAAAGCGATGAGCAGCATGCCCACCAACAAGTTGATCAAAGGGCCGCCCAAGAGGGTGATCAGTCGCCGCCATGGATTGGCTGAAGCAAAACTGCCCGGTTCCAGAATGTCCCCGGCTTCTCCCTTCATGCGGCAAAAACCGCCAAAGGGGATCCAGTTGAGGGTGAAGTCGGTGCCGCCGGCGCGGAACAACTTGACTATTTTCGGAGGATAGCCAAAGCCAAATTCCTCAACATCGATCTTGTTCAGGCGGGCGGCCAAAAAATGCCCTAGTTCATGCAGAAAGACCAGCGCCCCAAAAGCGAGGATAAACTCAAGGATGGTCAATAAGGTGCTTCCGATATTGCTCATTTATTCTCCATTGTTAACAGAACACGCTCAATATTATATCCGTTTTGAGGATGATTTTCCTTAACCGTATACATTAAGGTCAATTCTAATGATGTGAAAAGTCATGGATTGTTACAAAGATTACACGATTGCTGCCGGACCACCAGGATGTCCAACCAGAACTTGTCTCACCCCTGGCAAAATCGAAAGCCGATGCTTAATATTCTCATACGCGCCAGCTTCACAGATCACGTGCACATTAGGGCCGGCATCAATGGTATAAGCGGCGGGGATGCCTGTCTTGCGCCAGGCTTGAACAGCTTTCATGATCTCAAGGGTGGCCGGCTCCCAGTAAAAGAGAGCGGGGTGAGAAGTCATCATGACGGCGTGCATGAGGTTGCTATCTTCCTCGATGATTTCAGCAAGTGTGGCAAAATCGCGATTGTGTAACGCGTCCCGACAGCGATCCAGGCGCCGGTCAGCATCCGCAACACGGGCGGATTGAAAAGGGCTGGAGGATGCCAGCTTGTGACCATCACTGGAGCCGGTAGGTTTGTGAGTGTTATCGACCACGGCAATGCAATCCACCAGGTTCCAGTGATCCGGTCTGGCGATACTGACGGCAAACGAGTCCACGTCTGAGCTGCCGCGGTACCATTCCACAAATCCGGCTGGAATGGAGCGGCTGGCAGAGCCTGATCCGCGGCGGGCCAGGCGTGAGAGGTCTTTCTCGACCATTTCGATGCCAAGTGCATGCACGGCAGCCACGGTCAACGCGGCAAAAGCTGCAGCGGAAGAAGCAATGCCAGCGCCAGCCGGGAAGTTGCTTTCGCTCATAATATGGGCGCGAGTGGCGATCCCACGGATGCCGCGGATGAGGTTGAGATGAGAGGATACCCGCTGCAAGGCGTTCCCGCTTTGACGAATGCCGTTCAGGTCGAAGAGATCGGAGGTCAGGGCAGGATCAAAGGTGACCCGGGTGCGTGTCACGAGTTCTTCCAGGTTCATGGAAAGCGAGCCGTTTTCCGGCAGACGCAGGGATTGATCGCGGTTCCCCCAGTATTTAATGAAAGCAATGTTGGGATGGGCGATGGCTGTGGCAGAACTGAATTTCCCGGTCATAATAGTAGTCACTTATCCTTTGATCAAGTCAGTATATCATAACTGATTTGACCTCTGGCGAAATAACTACCACGGGAGTATTATTGGCGCTTATGTGTCTGTAAGGCTCTTTAGAGGTCAAATCACCGTGATCGCATCACGGATAAACGGAGTTCAAAATGCCGCGTCGTAGTTTAAAACAATTATATATAAGTGAATTTTCAGGTTACAACCTGCGTAAGCTGCAACAGGACGCCATGGCAGGTATCACAGTCGCAGCGGTGGCACTTCCGCTGGCTTTGGCTTTTGGTGTCGTTTCAGGGGCAACCGCTGCCGCCGGGTTGGTTACCGCCATTCTGGCTGGCATCCTCATGGGATTGCTTTCCGGCGCTCCCTTTCAAATCAGCGGTCCGACTGGAGCCATGAGCGCGGTTTTGATTGTGTTGGCACAAAAATTCGGCCTAAATGGCATTTGGGTGGCTGGATTGATGTCAGGCGTGTTCCTGTTGGTCATTGGTTTATTACGTCTTGGTCGCTTCATCGCCTTCATACCGTCGCCAGTGATCACCGGGTTTACCTCCGGCATCGCGCTGATCATTTTTATTGGACAAATCGACAATTTTTTTGGGGTGAAAACCGCCGCCACCGAATCTTCGTTGGTAAAGTTGGTTAATTACTTTAGAGGCGGATTTACACCCGATTGGCACACCATTTTACTGGCGGCGGTGGTGATCATTACCATGTTTGCCTGGCCCAAGAAATGGAACGCGAAATTTCCGGCTTCGCTTTTGGGGATCATTCTGGCGACCCTTCTAAATGTCATCACGAAATGGCCGGTGGCGGTTATCGGCAAGATCCCTCAAACCTTGCTATTAGCGGACCGCTTGTCAATCGCGAACATCCCCTGGGAGCGTCTGGGTGAATTGCTTGGACCGGCACTGACCATCACAGCTTTGGGAGCGATCGAATCCCTTTTGTGCGGAACCGTGGCCTCAAATATGACCGGCACGCGCTTGCAAGCCAACCAGGAATTGATCGGGCAAGGCGTGGGAAATATCATCATTCCGTTCTTTGGGGGAGTGCCAGCTACCGCAGCCATTGCCAGGTCGAGCGTGGGGATTAAGTCAGGCGGTCAAACCCGTCTTGTCAGTATCTTTCACGCCGTTGGTTTGCTCCTATCCATGTTCCTGTTGGCTCCGGTAATGGCGCAAATACCCCTGGCCGCGTTGGCAGGGGTGCTCATGGTGACGGCTTACCGTATGAACGAATGGGAATCGATCCGTTTCATCTTCAAGAAGCGTTTCAAGACCGCCATCATCGCCTTCAGCATCACCATGCTGGCCACCATCGCACTAGACCTGACCCAGGCCATCCTTATCGGATCTGTCATCACGGTCATGATGTTCATCAACCAAATTGCGCAGATCGACATCAACATCCAGGATGTGGATGCTGAAAAACTTGTAAATAAGGGGATTGATTTCAAGGGAAGCTGTTCTCACGTAAAAGTAGCTTACATTACCGGTCCGTTGTTCTTCGCGGCGGTAGGGTTTTTCAACGAAGCATTTGCCAAATTGGAAAAAACCAACACCTTGATCCTATCCATGCGCGGAGTGCCACAGATCGACACAGCTGGTGTGGAAGCCATCGAAAAGCTGCACCAGCGGATCACCTCCAACGGAGGTACGTTGATGTTTGCCGGAACGCATGAGAACGCCATGCGCATGATGGAGCGGGCAGGTTTGACAGAAAAAATAGGCAAAGAAAACTTTTTCTGGTCGTCAGATCAAGCTATCGTGGAAAGTGAACAACGCACTTGTGAATTTTGTTCCGCCGAAGCGGCATTGGAAAGTTAACTGATCAGGATAGGGGTAATTCGATGATAAACCTGGTCCCGTGAGGAGTTTGGCCCTCGCCATTAATCACCGGACTTTCAACTTTTACGCTCCCCCGGTGGGCATGGATGAGTTCCTTAACAATAGCCAGCCCAAGACCGGAGCCACCACTGGTGCGTGAGCGAGATTTGTCAGCCCGGTAAAAACGATCAAATATATTGGGCAGGTCTTGAGAACTAATGCCGGAACCAGTGTCGGTAACCGTAATGATCACCTGATGGGCGGCAGAATCCAAGGCAGTTTCAACAATTATTTGACCTTCAGGGGGAGTGTATCTGAGTGAGTTGTGGATCAAATTAGTAAGCACTTGCGTGATTCGGTCTGGATCCACGAGCAGGTTAGGCAACACCATATCACTTTTGTGTTCAAGATGGATGTTTTTAGCCAGTGCCAGAGGTTGAGCTCTTTCGACCACATGCTCGATCAATAGGTCTGGAGAAGTAGTCCGTAATTCCAGATTGAGTTGACTGGTTTCAGCCAGCGATAACAGGCGCAGGTCTCCAATTAAACGGTTAAGCAAGGTGGTCTCCGCGTAAAGCGCATCAATTTGTTCACGGTCATAGGGCATCACTCCATCTTGAATGGCTTCAAGGGTGCCCTGGATGGCTGAGAGTGGGGTGCGCAATTCATGGGCAACATCAGCCATGAGGTGCTCGCGCTGCATTTTGGCCTGTGCCAAACTCGCTACCATGTGATCAAAAGTGCCGCCCAATTGGGCAAATTCATCCTCCCCTTTCAGGTTCACCCTTTGATCCAGGTCGCCTTCAGCCACGGCCGCCGCGGCTTTGCGCAATTTTCGCATAGGCGCGGTCAGTTGAACAAAAAGCAGGGTTCCCAGCCCTAAAGCGATCAGGCTGGCCACAATGGACGAGCTGATGACGGCTTTTCTTACGGATAGGAGGAACTCAGCGGCCGGAGTATTCGCCGAGTTCTCAGGGGTAATCAGAAGAGTTCCCACGAGGACATCATCCACCAGGATGGGCGTTCCTTCTTTACTTTCCGCTTCGGGCAACTTCTGAGAGGTGATTTGATTGAGCGAATCGTAAACGACCACATCTTGGGAGTCGGTTAATAAGAATCGCTGATCCAACAGACTCATCATGGTGCCATTTCCATACTGGCTTTTAGGTCCTTGACCATGTATCTGCCCCATCATACCGGCTGAACCTTGTGTGGAAGTGATCTCACCAAAGGTTGACTCGATAAATATGTTGACGTTATCCCAGTTCTGGTTTGTGGAGTAGTATTCGGCCAACAATGGAGCGACACGATTTGCCCAGGCTTGTCCGCTGCGGGTGGTGTACAGGTTGAAGGCTGACTGAGTAGCCTTGGAGGTTAAGGTTGATGTTACGACCCCTCCGACCATAATGATCAACAAAAAAGCCCCTAATAGTTTAAACAGCCAGCTATTCTTCATTATCATTCGCTTCGAATTTGTATCCCAAGCCAAACACTGTCTGGATAAAAACTGGTTTTTTGGGATTTGGCTCTAACTTCAATCTCAGGTTTTTAATGTGGGCATCAATGGTGCGTTCATAACCCTCAAAGGCATCTCCCTGAGCCCCTTCCATGATCTGTAAACGCGAGAAAACGCGCTTAGGGTTCCTGGCAAGTGTGGCAAGGATCTCGAATTCGGTAGGGGTCAGGTCAATTGAGCGTTCTCCAAGCATAACGGTGTGTTTTTGCAGGTCGATCACCAGTTTTCCAGCAATGATCAGATCTCTGCGCGCGCTATCAGGATTGACCCGCCTCAAGATGGTGCGCACCCTGGCAACCACTTCACGCGGACTGAAGGGTTTGACTACATAATCATCTGTTCCCACTTCCAACCCGATCAATTTATCAACTTCTTCGACGCGGGCAGTCAGCATCATGATGGGAACGTCTGATTGCCTGCGAATCTCGCGGCAAATATCCAATCCGTCCATGTAAGGCAGGTTCAAATCAAGAATGATGAAATCAAGCTTTTCATGGTCAAAGAGGCGTAAAGCTTCTCGGCCATCAAAGGCCGTCAATACCTGATATCCCTCTTTTTCAAGGTAAGCTTGCAATACCTTGACGATTTGGGGTTCATCATCCACGACCAGTATTTTTTTGGTATTTTCATTCATAGTTCTATTATAGAAGATTATGGTTGGAAATTTGAGTACTAAAACAGTCCTTAAATTATGAGGATGCCTTGCGACATCCTCATCTTCGAGCTATTCCATGCAATTTTATTGAAGGCCGAGGCAAGATCCAGAGCCGGTGTTGAAGCGGCCTCCTCCGCGGCGCATCATGGAATTGTTGCCGCCCATGAAGGAACCACGTGATTTCATCCAGTCAGCCTGTGCTTGAGTCAGTGCGCCATCCGCGACGGCCTGGTCGATGGCCTGACCACGTGCGTCCTTCATCAAGGTAGTGAACTCCTCAAAGGTCATGCCTGTTGAAAGGGCGATGGTGGACAGAGTCTCACCATTTGCGAGCCGGGTTTCGATCTCTTCAACCGATAATCCCAGTTGCTCAGCAATGTAGGTGATCATGTAATCATGCATGGGGCCGTCCATGCCAGCGCCGCGATCACCAAAGCCGTAGTTGTTTTGCTCAACCAAGGCAGCAGGGCCATCCGACTGTGCTTGGACAACGCCTGTAGAGCCAAGAGCCAACCCTACGACGGCCAATGCAGTACCAACGAACAAACTAATTTTTCTGATATTCATTTTTCTCCTTGATCTTTCTAATAAGTATTTTCCACTTATTGATGATCAGTTTATCCAGAAGATGTGAAGAACTGATGAAGATTCGTTGAATTTCTTGTGTTAAAAAACGACAAGCCGGAAAAACCGGCTTGTCAGTTTATGTTCCTATGGTTACCTGCCGTTCTGCCCACCAGGATTATTCGTTCCACCGGGAGCACCGTTCTTTTGTGGAGTGCGGGTAGGCTGAAACGAATTGGGTGAAGGGGAACAGTCCAGGCAGGTGCCGCTTCCATCACCAGGACCATAACTGCTGCCAGGGGAGGGAGTGTCATTCGTCCAGGGGTTATTATTTTCACCAGGGCCGTAGCTGCTGCCCGGAGTGGGGGTGCCTGACGTCCACGGGTTACCACCACCCATTTCTCCTGTTGGGCTGAGTCCCATACCTGTTCCAGGTTGATCTGGTGCACCGGTCTGGTTTTGGGTTTGCGAATAAGTTTTGATCCCATTGTCAAGGATTTGAACTCTCTCCTGGATCATGTTTTGAGTTTGAAACATGGCAGCTATGGCTTGATCATTTCCTTGATTTTGAATTTGGGCCAGATTCTGCTGTTCGGTTTGAAGTCGCGTTTGAATTTGCTCAAAAGCCATTATCACCTGTTCTTGCGGAAGGTTTAAGGCCAGTGTAATGGATTCTTCGATCTGTTCACGCAGTCTGGTTTGTGTTTCATCCGAGGGAACTTCATCGGATACATAGAGATCTGAGATCTCATTTAAACGGCGATCAACCAAATCGAGGGCGACGTTGAACTGTGAAGCCGGGGTGGTTTGCAAGCTCATATATGCTTCTTCACTAAGCAATTTGATGTCATACAAAACATCATCAGGGAGACTTGCTTGAGCGGCTGCAACGGTCACCCCACTTCCACCTAAAAGTAGTGAAACGGCCATAATAATCGCAGCTAGTGTAGACATAACAGGTTTACGCTCCTTTCGTAGCCAATGTTGATTGGAGATCGATTTCTGATTCCAATTCTTATGACGCCTGTTTTCGTCCACAGATACGGGTGCTTTGAAATTCCTGGCCTGATCAATAAAAGTGACTTTTCCAAAAGCCGCAGCCTTTGGATCTCTCTCGTCCACCTTGAGTAATTTTTCTAACTGAACTAATAGTTCAGGTGAGATTTCATCATCTTCTTCCATCATCACTCTCTCTCTCATAAGGCAGCAAAAGTCTGCGCAAGGTTAAGATGGCTCGATGTTGCAGCGCTTTCACCGCACCCACTGGCTTGTCAAGTACCTCCGCGATTTGGTCATTCTGCCACCCTTCCAGGAATCGCAGGGTGATCACCTGGCGTTGCTCAGGGGTTAGAGCTTGAAGCGCCAGTCTTACTTTTTGTTGCTCAAACCCGATATCCGCCAAATCTTCAGCGTTCTGACCATCCTTGAATATAAGCGATTCGTCCAAATCGACTGAAATGAATGGACGGCGTCGATAAGAATCCGTAATCCAGTTATGACAGATTCGATAAAGGTACGCTTTAAGATGGGTGATCGGACCTTGTCCCATTTGAAGCGATTTTAAGAAACGTGAGAATGTATCTGAAACACAATCTTCAGCCATTTGGGCGTCTCCGAGCAAACGCATGGCGTAGCGATAGATGCCCGGACTGTACTCGTCATAAATCAAGCCAAGAGCCTCCAGGTCAAATGAGCGAGCGTTTTCTAGTAATTCAGCTTCGTTTGGCAACGTTACACTCTATCCTTAACGACGCAAAAAACAGAAAATCGATACGTTTTTTGTTCAGATCAACGTTCACTTTCTATTTTAGTACACTATGATGATTAGCTAGAAAGGTATAAAATCAACTGATCTTCTACAAGAAGACGGACTGAGAAAAGGTATCGTAACTTTGAGTAAAGGATTTCATCTATATGAGTGACATTATCGACCAGATTTCTCTGCACGAAATCAAGAAGGGAAATCGAGAAGAATTTGCAAGGCTCGTTGAAAGCACTTCGCCCCGAATCTATCGTGTGGCTTTGCAAATCCTGGGCAATGAACAGGACGCAGAAGATGTGCTTCAGGAAACTTATATAAAAGCTATGAACGCCATATCAGCTTTTGAGGGAAGGTCCAGCCTGACCACCTGGCTGCATCGGATCGCGGTTAATGAAGCTTTGATGCTGATCCGAAAGCGCAGGCCGAACATTTTCTCGGTGGATGAACGTGATGAATTCAATTCAGATGAAGAAAGTGAAGGCATTGAGATCGTGGATTTCTGCTGCCTGCCAGAGAGTGAATTACTGTCGGAGGAATCGCGAAAATTCCTGGATGCGGCAGTCGAGAAATTACCCGATAACTTGAGGACGGTTTTTGTACTTCGAGATTTGGAGGGATTTTCGATTCAAGATACTGCTGACACCTTGAAACTTAGTGAAAACAATGTCAAAACCCGTTTGTTGCGTGCCAGGCTTAAATTGAGGCAGGAATTATCGACTTATTATGCTGAACGGGTCAAGAAGGAGAGTGCACAATGAGTGAACATGTCCACGGCGAACAATGCAGCAGCTTGCTGGGTAGTTTATCGGAATACATAGACGGTTCATTGCAAGCCGAAATTTGCGCTCAAATTGAAGAGCACATGAAAACCTGCGAAAACTGCCAGGTGGTGGTCAATACCTTGCGTAAGACGGTTGAAATCTACGAGCGCTGCAACGAACCAACACAGCTACCCGGAGATGTCAAAGAACGCCTCTTTGCCAGGTTGGAACTACAGGACTTTTTGAAACCTGAAAAATGACAAAAACATCCCCAGAAGTCTCTTTCTGGGGATGTAGTTTTATGTCCTTACTCACCAGCAGTTTTCGTGGGAGATTTAAAAACACCTTTGATTTTTGGAAACAGAAACTTCATGATCGGACAGCGATCATAATAGCCGCTAAAAACGATCAAACCACCTAAAACCATGAGCCAAATGGAACGATCGAAATACCAACCTAAAACCAGAACACCCAATCCTAAAACAGTGCGCCAGAGACGAGTCGCAGGCGCTTGAGGCATGATGGCCGGTTTTTCTTGGTTAGAAGTGGCTTCAAAAAAGGCTCCTAACATGCCCTGAGTTTGCACCCCTGTACGGCGCAGGATCTCTTTACCTTCCGCGAACCCCACCAGGGTGGGGATGCTCATAATATGCAATTCTTTCGCCACTTCTGCGGATTCATCGATATTGACCTTGAGAACATCCACTTTTCCAGCATATTGTTTTTCAACCTGGGATAAAGCTGGCTTCATTACTTTGCAGGGGGTGCACCAGGGAGCCCAAAAATCAACTACTAGCGGTCTGCGGTTATGTTTGATTTTGCCGTGAAATTCAGTCAGTTTCATGGTTTCCTTAAAAAATACCCAGGGATCACAGTCCCTGGGTATTTATCTAAAAACAGGACTAATGTTTTTTGCTTTGGATTTTCAACAGGGTGTAAAGTGGGCAAAAACCCACCACACCGGTGATTAATGCCACAGCACCTACCACTACGAAAACAACACCCAAGGTGCCAGAAACCACACCAAAAGCGAATAGTGCCAACAAGACCACACCGAGAACAACCCTGATCAAACGATCTAAACCTGATTCATTGATTTTCATTTCTTCTCCTCTCGCTTTTATTGGACTGCTGACTCGGGTGAAGTCACCAGTGATAAGAATTGGCCGATAACGTCTTTCAAGATTGGTTCAGGCAAAGCGCCTACCTGGGTGTGCACAACTTTGCCATTGGCAACAAACAGCATGGTGGGAATTCCTTGAACACCATAGTGCATGGCCCATTGGGGATTTTCATCCGTATTTACTTTGGCAACCACCAGTTTACCTTCTTGTTCTTTAGCGATCTTCTCAAGAATGGGAGCCACCATTCGACAGGGACTGCACCATGGAGCCCAAAAATCCACTACTACGGGTAATTCAGACTGTAAAACGACTTTCTCAAATTCAGCATCAGTAACTTGCAAAGGTGTATTCATTCTTTTCACTCCATTTTTTAGTTATCTGATCTTTAGATGGAGAACCATCCAAAAAGTTACAACAAAAAGAGCAAGGGCGATCATAAGTTCGCCCTTGCTCAAGAAGGAAAGAATATGTGGAGATTAGTTTCCGCGCTGATAATTTGGCGCTTCACGGGTGATGGTAATGTCATGCGGGTGACTTTCGATCAGACCAGCTCCAGTGATGCGAACCAACCGGGTTTTGGAGCGAAGATCATCCAAGGTTGCGGCGCCGGCGTAACCCATGCCAGAACGCAATCCGCCAATCAACTGATAGACGTAATCATCCAATGAGCCTTTGAGCGGGATCATACCCTCGACGCCTTCAGGAACGAGTTTGCCTGGTCCGCCCTGGCTGGTGCCGTAGCGATCCTTGCCGTATCCCTGCAGCGCACCCATGGAACCCATACCGCGATAGGTCTTGTATTGACGGCCTTCGTAAAGAATCTCTTCCCCGGGAGATTCCTTGAGCCCGGCGAGTAGGCTGCCCAGCATGACCGTGTCGGCTCCGGCAACGATGGCTTTCACGATATCTCCGCTGTATTTGACGCCGCCATCCGCGATGATGGGAATATTCAAGGGGCGGGCTACTTTGGCGCAGCGGTAAATGGCTGTCAGTTGAGGCATGCCGGTGCCTGAGATGATGCGGGTGGTGCAGATGGAACCCGCGCCAACGCCCACTTTGATGGCATCCGCCCCGGCTTCGATCAACGCTTTTGTTCCGGCTTCGGTGACCACATTGCCAGCAATGACCGGCATGTGAGGTTTCAGTGCCTTGATACGTTTGATGGTCTTGATGACGCCTGCGGTGTGACCATGAGCGGTGTCAATCACCACCACATCCACCCCCATCTCGACCAACCTTTCGACGCGGTCTTCAACGTCAGAGCCCACTCCGACCGCGGCTCCGACCAGCAGGCGGCCGCGTTCATCCGTGGCGGCATGGGGATACTGCAATTTTTTCTGAATATCCTTTACCGTGATCAAGCCTTTGAGAAAGCCCTGATCATCCACTAAAGGTAATTTCTCGATACGGTGGGTTTTGAGGATCTGCTTGGCTTGTTCAAGTGTGGTGCCAAGTTTGGCAGTGATCAAGTTTTCTGAAGTCATAAACTCGGTCACGAGTTTTGACATATCTTCCGGGCCGGTGAAGCGGGTATCACGGTTGGTGAGGATGCCAACCAGTTTGTTGGTTTTAGGGTCAACCACTGGCAGACCACTGATATGAAACCGAGCCATAATGGATTCGGCTTCGGCCAGGGTGGCAGTGGGTGGCAAGGTGATGGGATCGGAGATCATGCCGGATTCAGAGCGTTTGACTATTTCGACTTCGCGGGCTTGTTCAGCAGGTGCCAGGTTGCGGTGGATGATGCCAATGCCGCCTTCACGCGCCAGGGCAATAGCCAGGCGGGAATCGGTGACAGTATCCATGGCGGCAGAAACCAATGGGATGTTGAGTTGTATCTCACGGGTCAGGCGTGAATGCACGTCCACTTCAGATGGCAATACTTCACTGTAACCCGGCTCGATCAAAACATCATCAAAGGTTAATGCGTCTGACTGCTCAAACAAGTCTTGGTTCATTCTCTCTCCTCAAATTAGTGTCTGAAATGCCTGTAACCAGTGAACACCATACTGATGCCTTTGCTGTTGCACAGGTCAATGGATTCCTGATCGCGTACCGAACCGCCGGGTTGGACGATGGCAGTGATGCCAAAGCGGGCCGCTTCTTCCACCGAGTCTGGGAAGGGGAAGAAGGCGTCGGATGCCATGACACAGCCTTTGGATTTGTCACCGGCGCGTTGTTTGGCAATTTTAACGCAATCCACGCGATTGGGCTGGCCTCCACCAATACCGATGGTGGCTTCGCCTTTGGCGAAAACGATCGAGTTTGATTTTACATGCTGGCAGGCCGTCCAGGCAAATTTCATTGCGGCCATTTCAGCCGGGGTGGGCTGTTTTTCGGTCACACAGTGCCAGTTTTCCTGGGTGACGTCGCCAAAATCGATGTCCTGCCTCAAAAGACCGCGAACCACCGAGCGGTATTCCACTTTAGGCTCCACCTCAAGGTTAGGCATTTTCACCAGGCGCAGGTTCTTCTTTTTCGCCAGGATGGCCTGGGCTTCAGCGTCAAAACCGGGGGCGATGATGCACTCCACGAAGAGGTCGCTGATGGCTGCGGCGGTGACCGCTTCGATTGCGCGGTTGGCGGCAATGATACCACCAAAAGCGGAAACCGGATCGCTGGCCAGGGCAGCCTGATAGGCTTTCAATTGATCTTCGTCTGAGGCCATGCCGCAGGGCGAAAGGTGTTTGACGATGACGATACTGTTCTTCTTAAAGCTGACCACGGCACGCCAGGCGGCATCCAGATCAAGCAGGTTGTTATACGAAAGTTCCTTGCCTTGCAGCACTTCGCCACCCAGCGGGGTGTCACCGGCATTAAAGCCGAGCAGGTTGGCTGCCTGGTGCGGATTCTCACCATAACGCAGGGATTGGACTGGATAAAGGGTCAGGGATTCAGCTCCTTTGCCTTCAAGGTAATTGGCGATGGCAAGATCATAATGGGAGGTGAGCCGAAAACCTTTGAGAGCCAGTTTTGCACGAGTGGTTTGATCAAGGCTGCCAGCGGTGATCTGCTGCAACACGGAGGAGTAATCCGCGGGGTCACAAACCAGGGTCACGCGGTCGTTGTTCTTGGCCGCGGCACGGATGAGGGCCACGCCACCAATATCGATTTGTTCGATGGCTTCGGCCAGGCTGACATCGGGTTTGGCGATGGTGGATTCAAAGGGGTAAAGATTGACCACCACCATGTCGATGGGAGCCCATCCCAATGAGGCAAGCTGGTCAAAATCCTCCTGGGTGTTGCGCGCCAGCAGTCCGCCGTGGATGGCCGGATGAAGGGTTTTGACCCTGCCGCCCAATATCTCAGGTGAACCGGTATAATCCGCCACTTCGGTGACAGGCAGCCCATTCTGACCGAGTAATTTTGCGGTACCACCCGAAGCCAGAAGTTCCCAACCCAGCGAAACCAATCCACGGGCAAAATCAACCAATCCTGTTTTATCAAAAACCGACATGAGTGCTTTAGGCATGATTCTCCTCCAATTTGGTTAAATATTCTTTAATGGTATTCACCAGAAGCTGATGCTCACAGTGATGAATGCGTTCCTCAAGATCTTCAAGAGTATCGCTCTTTCTGATCTCCACAATTTGTTGCGCGAGCACCGGTCCAAGATCCACACCTTCATCAGGCACCAGATGCACCATTACGCCGGTGTGCTTGATCTCACCGTTTTGAAAGGCTTCAAATGCTCTTTCAATGGCGTTCACACCAGCAAAGGTTCCTGGCAAAGCGGGGTGCAGGTTTACCAATCGTTCAGAAAAATGGCGAATAAAGGGCATGGATAAAATGCGCATCCAGCCAGCTAAAATCACCAGGTCAGGGTGAGACGCAAGAACCAGGTCGGCCAGTTCAGCGTCATATGCTTCACGTTCCTGGCTTTTTAATTTTGGTTTCACGAAGGTTGGAATGCCTGCCCTTTTCGCTCTTTCCAACCCGTAAGCTTCTTTGGTGTTGGAAACTACCGCCACCACTTCGGCGGGCAACCTGCTACTGCGGCAGGCATCGATCAGCGCCTGCAGGTTGCTGCCGTTGCCTGAGATCAAAACCACCAATCTGGCTTTTTTCATATCAGGATGACCTCTGATTTTGCTCCTGCCTGGAGGTTGCCGATGACCCAGAAAGGTTCGGTTGAGGCCGCCTGAATCTCAGGTAAGCGATCCGCGTCCACGACGGCTACCATGCCGATGCCCATGTTGAAAATGTGGAACATTTCCATCAGGTCGATGCCGCCCTGGGCTTGCAGCCATTGGAAAAGCGGAGGAACCGGCCAACTCGAAAAGTCAATCACGGCTTGCAAGTCTTCTGGCAGCGCGCGCGGGATGTTTTCGATAAATCCGCCGCCGGTAATGTGTGCCAGACCTTTAATATGCGGCATGAGCGACTGTAGAATGTTGAGGTAAGAGCGGTGGGGCGCCAATAGAGCATCCGCCAGATTTGATTTCAGTTCCTGACGGTAAGTCAGCAGATCGTGGTCACGGATGATCTTGCGGATCAGGGAATAACCATTGGTGTGCGGTCCGCTGGAAGAGAAGCCTAACAGCAGATCACCGGCTTTCATAGATTCTTTTTTGGGCAGGATGCAATCGCGTTCGACCACACCCACGATGGTGCCAGCCACATCAAACATTTTGCTGTGATAGACCCCCGGCATTTCGGCGGTTTCACCACCCAACAGGGCGCAACCGGAATCGCGGCAGGCCGAAGCCATGCCAGTGACGATCTCTGCCACCAATTCGGGTTTTAACTTGGCGGTAGCGAAGTAATCTAAAAAGAAAAGCGGGCGCGCCCCTTGCACCAGGATGTCGTTGATGCAGTGATTGACGATATCCAAGCCAACGCCTTCCAGGCGGCCTAATTTGGCGGCCAGATCCACTTTGGTACCCACTCCATCCGTGGAGGCCACCAGCACGGGTTCTGCGCCCAGGTCTTTGGCGTCAAAAAGACCTCCAAACGAACCTAATCCGGCTAAAACGCGGTCGTTGTAGGTGGAATGCACGGCATCTTTCATCAAGCGGACGGCACGGTTGCCGGCCTCAATATCCACGCCAGCGCTTTCGTAGGTGGAAGCACGGTTGGCGAAATTCAGTCCTTTTTGACCGATATCGTGACGGTATTGCATGCCGGTAAAGGCGATCTGCGTAGCGCTGGCGTAGGAACGTTCAATAGCCGTACGCAGGGTAGGAGCCCAACAAGTCACACCGAGAACCCTGCCGCCTGCATTTATGGCTGTTTTACCATCCAGTTTGGTGCCTGAGTGAAAAAGCACACCGTTTTCAAGGGGTGCGTCCAGGCCAAGAATGGGATAGCCTGTGACCAACTGACCGGGGTATCCGCCTGAAGCCAGGATGATGCAAACCGCGGATTGATCCTTCCATTGGAGGGGGAGGTCGTAAAGGTGGGCTGTAGTGCAGGCTTGAAAAACCTCGAGCAGGTCGGTCTCAAGCAACGGCAAGATAGCCTGAGTTTCTGGATCGCCAAAGCGGGCGTTGAACTCCAATACTTTCATCCCCTCGTCAGTCAGCATCAGACCGGCATACAAAACGCCCACGTAGGGTAATCCCTCACGGCGCAGGCCGTCCACGGTGGGCTGAAGAATTGTTTTAACAGCCAGATCGATCTGTTTTTCAGATAGACAAGGTGCGGGAGCGTAAGCGCCCATCCCTCCGGTGTTGGGTCCCCGGTCTCCATCCAAAAGACGTTTGTGATCCTGGCTGGGGGGCATCACCGCCACCACCTCGCTGTCACAAAAGGCCAGCAGCGAAACCTCATCACCTTCAAGCCGCTCCTCGATGATCACTTCATCACCGGCGTGACCGAACTGACCTTCCTGCATGATCTCTTTTAATGCTGATAGACCTTGTTCAAGCGATTCGGGCAAAATGACGCCCTTGCCGGCTGCGAGACCGGAAGCCTTGATCACGATCGGATAATCCACCTTTTGTAAAAAATCGCAGGCGGCTTCATAATTTGAAAAAGCGCAAAAACGGGCGGTCGGAATATGGTGGCGCTGCATGAATTCCTTGGCAAAGCGTTTACTCGATTCGATGCGCGCTGCAGCTTGAGTGGGGCCGAAAACCGCAATGCCCGCTGCTTTGACGGCATCCGCGACACCGGCGGCCAGGGCAGCCTCGGGTCCAATCACCACCAGGTCAATCCTTTCTTTTTTGGCAAAAGCAGCGATACCCGCGGCGTCTTCAATAGCAAGAGGAACAAGTGTGCCTAGAGTAACCATGCCTATATTGCCTGGCGCGATGAATAACTGGCTCAATAAAGGAGATTGGCTGAGTTTCCACGCAATGGCGTGTTCACGCCCCCCCGAACCGATGAGTAAAACTTTCATTGTGATGCTCCTTTTATGACTGCGGAACTTCAAATCCGTTTTTGTTAATGCCTTGAGGAATTGCCAGTGGATAGTTTCCGGTAAAACAGGCGTTGCAGTATCCGTCTTTAGCTCCGATGGCATCCATCATTTTATCCAGCGAAAGAAATGCCAATGAATCGGCTCCAAACTGCCTGCCCATGGCTTCCACCGAATAATGATTGGCAATCAATTCATCGTAACTGCCCATATCCACACCCATGTAGCAAGGATGCTGGATGGGAGGGCAGGTAATGCGCACATGCACTTCTTTAGCGCCGGCGCTCTTCAACAACTGGATGAGCGGCCCGGTGGTATTGCCGCGTACGATGGAATCATCGATCATAATGACGCGTTTGTTAAGCACATTTTCCATGATGACGTTGTATTTCAAAGCAACGCCCTGTTTACGCAGCGTGTCGGTAGGTTCAATGAAAGTGCGCCCGATATAGCGGTTCTTGATGAAGCCGTCATTGTATGGAATGCCGGAAGCCTCTGCGTAACCAATGGCGGCGGGGATGGAAGAATCAGGGATTGGGATGACCACGTCAGCATCCACGGGTGACTCGGCCGCCAGTTTGGCGCCAAGCTGCTGCCTGACCTGGTGAATATTTCTACCTCCCCAGGTGTTATCTGGACGTGAAAAGTAGATGTGTTCAAAGGTGCAAAGGGCGGTTTCTTTTTTTGGCTTGATAGCCTGGAAAACCGTAAGAGCGTTGTTACTCAAGGCCACGATCTCACCGGGTTGCACCTCGCGGCAAGCCACGCAGCCGAGGGTGCGCAAGGCACCGTATTCAGAAGCCGCCACGTGACCCCCACCATTTGGCAGCATGCCTACGCTCAAGGGACGGAATCCCCAGGGATCGCGCACCGCGAACACCTGGTCACGGGTGAGCATCACCAACGAATAGGCACCCACCCATTGTTGAATGGCGTTTTGTAAGCGTTCAAACCAGGAGTCTCCTTTTGAGCAAGCCAGGGTCATTACCATGACCTCGGTGTCTGAGGTGGAAGACATGCCAATGCCTTGAAGCATCAATTTCTTGCGCAGTTCAGCGGCGTTTACCAAATTTCCGTTATGTGCAAGTGCCAGAGAGCCGTATTGTGTGTCGATCATGAAGGGTTGAGCGTTGCGGGCAGAAGGAGAGCCGGTGGTGGAATAACGGGTGTGCCCTATGGCATAGTCACCCTGCATTTTGGAGATTGTCTGCGGATCAAAGACCTGTGAAACCAGCCCCACATCCTTTTGCAGGCGGATCATCTGCCCGTCAGATACAGCCAGGCCGGCGGCTTCCTGTCCGCGGTGCTGCAGGGCGAATAAGCCGAAAAAGGCCATGCGCGCCACGTCCTCGCCGGGGGCGAAAATTCCAAGAACACCGCATTCTTCTTTTGGAGAATCCTTATATACCATGCGTTACTCTTTATCGTTTGAAATGGGCTGCGATGAAAACTTTAATCTCTTATCAATACTTAATGCTGAACTTCCTGGTCATCGGCGAGGATCACATTCTGATTATTCAACTGGTATGTTTTCACGGCATCCCGCATAAGCGGATCACAAATGGCGATCATCTTGGCCGCCAGCAGGGCGGCATTGACCGGTTCGAGCACCACTGCCGGCGCGATGCCCGAGGGCATTCGCAGCGAGGAATAAATATCGGCACCTGCAAAAGCATCAGAGGCAGGCGGGCAGGCAATGACAGGCGCGGAGACGGCACCATCGGTAAAACCTGAAAGGGCATTGCTGCGGCCGGCAATAGTGACATACACCTTGGGGCGCGGATCTGCTTCGTATTGTTTCAACAGTTCGAGCGCGTGTGCGGCGGTTTTGTGTGCCGAAGCTACCCGCATGACCACTTCAAAGCCGAAAGGCTCTGCTGCGGCAGAGATCTTAAGCGCGTGAGCAAGATCGGATTTGGATCCCATCAGAATGATTAAGAGTGGTTTCATGCCATCAGCCCTTTCTGGTGTAAATTCTTGAGTAGCCGTGGATTAACTGGATAGCCTGCGGGTTCAAAGGTTAACCCAGTCAGTAGTTCGTAGATCTGTATATAACGTTGAGAAGCCTGCACCCATAGACTGGAAGGAACCGCCGGGGGTTCACCGCTGCCGCGATAGCCGAGATCGGCATAAACTCTACGGATGAATTCCTTGTCAAAATTTTCGGGTTCCTCGCCTGCGTCAAAGCGCTGCTGGTAGGAATCTGCTTTCCAGAAGCGCGAAGAATCGGGGGTGTGCACTTCGTCAATCAAGAGGATGCGGCCATCTGGCGCAAGGCCGAATTCGTATTTGGTATCCACCAGGATCATGCCCGCAGAACGCGCGACTTCCTGTCCACGCTTGAAAATTGCCAGGGCGGCAGTTTGGATCTTCTGCCAACTGGTGTCATCGAGGTAGCTCTGGCTGACCACTTCGGCGCAGGTCAGGCGTTCATCGTGACCGGTGGCGCCGCCCTTGGTGGTGGGGGTGATGATGGGTTCAGGCAGCTGTTGGTTTTTCTTGAGTCCCGGGCCAAAGGAGTAGCCGTAGATCTCGCGTTCGCCCAGTTCGTAACGCCTCCAGAGCGCGGTTTCGGTGACACCCGTGATATAGCCGCGGACGATGACCTCCACAGGGAAGGGATTGACTTCAGTAACCACGGCCGCGTTGGGGTCAGGGATGGTGAGAATGTGGTTATCAATCAAGTCCGCGGTTTTATCAAACCACCAGGCTGAAAGTTGATTTAATACCTGCCCTTTAAATGGCACCACGGCCAGGTTGCGATCAAAGGCCGAAAGGCGGTCAGTGGTCACCAACAGGCGGCGCGATTGAGGCAGATCATACCAATCGCGTACCTTTCCGCTCGTACGGCTTGAGAGCGGCAGATCACTGCTTTCATAAGCCTGCGGCAAAACCTGTTCGATGGTTTTGGTATCCAACATTTTGACTCCTTTAGAACCCGGCGGCGTAACGCACACCGTTGATGAAAAGGGGTAATCCCGAAAAACCTGGCCTGCGAGTTTTATCGGGTGTCTGGAAGGGATAGATGTGATCCTCAGGGTGGGGCATCAAGCCCAAAACATTACCCTGTGGGTTGCAGATACCGGCGATATCCAAAACTGAGCCGTTGGGGTTGAGCGGATACTCGCCATCCGCGGGCTGCCCATCCGGGTGGACGTAGGTGAGGGCGATTTGATCGTTGGCAATCAATTGGTTGAAACGGTTAAGATCGTTTGCCTGGAAATTTCCTTCGCCATGCGCGACCGGGCAATCAATGATCTGCTCAAGGTCTTTCGTCCACAAGCAGCGCTGCGAGATGGGCTGCAAGCTGACCCAGCGGCATTCGAAATGGTTGCCGGCATTATGGGTTAAGGTAGCCCAGGCTGGCCTATTTTGCGCGTCCAACCCAGGCAAAATGCCTGATTTTACCAGGGCTTGAAAACCGTTGCAGATGCCAATGACGGGCTTGCCAGCGGATACGAAGGTTTGCGCCTGATCCAGAAAATAATGCGCAAGATCCAGCGCCATCAATTTGCCGGCACCCAGGGCATCGGCATACGAGAATCCACCGGGGAGGACGAGCATCTGATAATCGGACCACTGGATGTTTTGGGTGCGCAAGCGTACCAGTGGTTGGATCTCTGGAACGGCACCCGCCAGTTCAAGAGCGCGCGCCACATCACCATCACGGTTGGTTCCCTGTGCAAAGAGGATCAAGGCGCGTGGTTTCATGCCTGACCTCCTGTGATGCGGCGTTCCTTCCAGGCCAGCAGTAAATCTGTGATGGCTACGTCAATCAACCGGGTGGAGCCTGAATTAACCTGAAGGGATTGTTGCGCAACAACCTGGCCGATCTTTTGACAGGGAAAACCAGCGAGAGCGGTTTCGAAAGCCGCCTGATTTTCAGGAGAAACTTCGACTAATAGGCAGCCGGATGATTCACCAAACAATCTCCTCAACGGGTCTCTGGATTCCAGGAGCTGTATTTGAGCTCCGAGGCGGCCGGCCAGGCAGCTTTCTGCCAGAGCAACCGCCAGACCACCTTCACTGAGATCGTGGCAGGCTGCCACCAACTGCTGTTGAACGGCCTTGTAAAAGGCACGATAAATATGTGGATTCTGTGTATGATAAAGTGGAACACCTTCCTCAATCACAGCTTGTGGGTTGACCAGGTTATAGTGACTGCCGCCAAAGCAGGGGTGATGTTCTCCCACAAGGTAAAGCAGATCACCGGCTTTTTTGAGATCCATGGTCAGGGCGGATTGCCAATCGGGCATCCAACCCAGCGCGGAGATGAGCAGGGTGGGCGGGATGGCGTGTACTTTACCATCCGAGCCCAGGTATTCATTGTTGAAGGAATCTTTGCCTGAAATAAAGGGAGCCTGATTCAACAAAGCGGCATCGTAACAGGCCTGTGCCGCCAGAACCAGGTCGCCCATGATCTCGGGTTTGTTTGGGTCTCCCCAACAAAAATTATCAAGCAGGGCGACGCGATCCGGATCGGCGCCGCAAGCCACCGCGTTGCGGATGGCTTCATCCACGGCTAGCAAGGTCATCTGGTAGGGATCCAGTTTGCCGTATTCAGGATTCAATCCGTTCGAGAGCACGAAGGCGTGGTTGGTTGGGCTGAGCAGGGGTTTAATGACGCTGCCATCCGAGGGTCCGTCGTGCATCAGGCCGCAAAGAGGTTTTACAGCCGTGCCACCCTGCACCTCATGGTCGTAATCGCGGATGATGCGTTCCTTGGAGGCGATGTTGGGGTGGCTGAGCAGTTTTAGCAGGATGGTTTCAAAACTCTGACTGGTCTTTTGCGAGGTAGGAGATTGTTCCCCGGCAGCGAACCGCGGTGGTTTAATGCTGGCCTGGTAATGACGTTGGGGCAGACCGTGATGCAAAAATTCATTATCCAGATCGAGGACGATCTGGTCGTTGTACAGAATCTTAATACGGCCTGAATCTGTGAAGCGGCCTATATCAGTGAGTTCCACTTCATATTCATCACACAGGGCTTGAAGGGCGGGCAGGCTGGTTTCAGGGACGGCGATGACCATGCGTTCCTGAGCTTCAGAAAGCCAGATCTCCCAGGGGGTGAGCCCGGCATACTTAAGGGGCACGCTGGCCAGCTGCACTTCACCGCCGCACTCCGAAGCCATTTCGCCTACGGCGGAAGAAAGACCACCGGCGCCGCAATCGGTGATGGCGTGATACAGCTTATGATCACGAGCGAGCATCAGTATATCCACCAGACCTTTTTCAACGATAGGTGCGCCAATTTGCACCGAGGCACCGGATACTTCGCCGGTTTGAGCATCCATAGTCATGGAAGAGAAGGTGGCGCCGCGTAAACCGTCACGACCGGTGCGGCCGCCCAGAACGATGATGTGATCCCCGGGAGTGATGCCGTGTGGGTTTGTGCCCTTTGGAGCGATGCCCACACTCCCGCAGTAAACCAAGGGATTGGCGGTATAGCCCGGGTCATACCAGACTGCGCCGTTGACGGTGGGAATGCCCATTTTATTGCCGTAATCCTGGATGCCCGCCACCACGCCTGAGGCGATGCGGCGAGGATGCAGCACGCCTTCCGGAAGGTCATCTGGCTTGAGGTCAGCAGGGCCAAAGCACAACACGTCCGTGGAGGCGATGGGTTTGGCAGAAACGCCGATAACATCACGGATGACGCCGCCGATGCCAGTATTGGCGCCACCAAAGGGTTCAATGGCCGAAGGATGGTTGTGGGTTTCTACTTTAAATGAGATCTCGTGGATGCCGTCAAATTCGACGATACCCGCGTTCTCGGTGAAGGCTGAGAGCACCCAGGGGGCGTTCACGTCTTTGGTGGCGGCGCGGATGGTCTGGCTGAAGAGATGTTCATACTCAGCTGGAAATTGCCGCGGATATGCACCGCTTTGATCCACGCTGACCCTGGATTTGAAAGTCTTATGCACGCAATGCTCGCTCCAGGTTTGGGCCAGCATTTCGAACTCAATGTCGGTGATGGTGCGTTTTTCTTTAATGCAGTAATCCTTGATACATTGCATCTCAGTGAGGTTAAGCGCCGCACGGCGTTCCGTGGAGAAGTCACGCAAGGCCTGATCGTCCATGGCAGCGAAGTCGAAGTTTTCTACCTGGTTGCTGGCTGTGCTGGATTCAGAAAAGGAGGGGAGGATCTCTCCAAGGTTGTAATACTGAATGACCGCGTTTGCCAGCAGACGTTTGGCAAGTTGGTCTAGTAGCGCATCGGTGAGCTGCTCTCCTTTAACAACAAAACGCAGCCCGGTCGAGGCAGCGTTCAGGTTGGTGACTCCGATCAATTTGGCGGCGCGGGTGATCTGTTCCGCCACGGGGTCGGTGACACCGGCACGCAGTGCCACCTCGATCACTCGTGAAGAGGGAAGAGTAGTCTCAAATCGATTGTTCAGGTCGTGGGTGGTCTCAAGGAGGGTGGTTTCAACATTTTGGGTGACGGGGTTATGCAGAAGCTGATCCGCGAGGAGTTTGACTTCCTCTTCAGACAAGTCGCCCCGAAGAAAGTAGAGGTCATAACATCTGATCTCTTGGACCTGATGGAGACCGAGGGCGTGAGCGTCTTCGAGGTAACCGCTGGAGCGGGGGTCGTTGGCAGAATTCGGTTTAATCACAAAACGATAAACTGCTGACGAGCGGTTTAAATTCATGCGGGATTGTCCTCGTGATGTTGCGATGATGGATCGATTTTACAAGTAAAACTTAAATATGTCTAGACAAGTATCCTTAAAAAATCAGAAGAAATGATCTTTATGAGTATTTACTTAATTTGTGCGCGTATCTTCTCAACCAATTCCAGGCTGGCCGAGGGCGCAATGCCTGTATAGGAAGAAACCTGCGCCAGGTTGGTGATCTCGGATGGTGAGAGATATTTTAAAATGTACTCATCACTTTGCAACAGAGATATCAGGTTATTCCTGCTTCCAGACTGGACGCTCTGCCAGGCAGCCATGGCGTGGTCGCGCAAGCGTTCGTGCGTTTCCTGACGGTCGGCGCCTTTCTTGCTGAGCGCCATCATGACACGTTCGGTGCAGGCAAAGGGGGCGTAGATCTCAAGGTTGCGTTGGATGGCCTGATGATTGATGATCATGTTTTTGACCAGTTTGGTCATGACCTGAAGCATTTCATCGCAGATCAAGAAGGATTCGGGCAGGATGGTGCGGCGGTTGGCACTGTCATCCAGTGTGCGCTCCAAGAGGTTGGTGGCGGCGTTCTGCCAGGCTACCTGCGGATAGACGGCAAGCTGTCGCGCCAGTGAATCGATCTTTTCAGCGTTGATGGGATTGCGTTTGAAGGGCATGGCCGAACTGCCGACTTGTTTTTTGCCAAAATATTCGTTGATCTCTCCGATCGAGGGGGTCTGCAGCAGGCGCAGGTCAAAGGCGAATTTGTGCAGGGTGGCACCCAGATTGGCTAGCGCATTCAGCACGAGCAGATCCTGTTTGCGGGTGCAGGTCTGAGTGCTGATCGGATAAAAAGGTAAAACAAGAGACTCACTGAGTAGCAACTCAAATTTTGTATAGTTTTCCGCACCCAAAAGGTCAATGTATGCCGCAGCGGTGCCAACAGCGCCTTTGAAACCTTTTCCGCGCAGAGCATCCTTTTGCAAATTGAGGGCATTCCAATCTTCGAGCAGGTCCTGGGCGATGACGGCCAGGCGATATCCGAGGGTGGAGGGTTCGGCTGGTTGGATGTGGGTGTAGGCCATGATGGGCAGGGACGCTGTCTCCTGAATGCAGCTTGCCAGGGAGATAAGCAAGCCGCCGAGTTTCTCGATCACCATTGTTAGCGCGGAGCGCACGCGTAGCACGTCGGCGTTGTCTTCCACGTCCATGGAGGTGGCGCCCATGTGGATAATGCCTCCCGCGGTAGGGCACTGCGCGGCGTAGGTCTTGATCTCCGCCATCAGGTCGTGATGGATCTCCGCTTCGATCTTGAGCGCGGTTTCGATGTCGATCTCTTCGGCATGCGCTTTGAGTTCAGCCACTTGTTGCGAGGTTACCAACCCGAACTTCGATTGGGCATCCGCCAGAGCCACCCAAATGCGGCGCCAGAGTTTGCGTTTGTTGGTTTCACTCCAGATGGCACGCATTTCGATTGATCCGTAGCGCCAGCTAAAGGGGGATTGGTAATTGTCGTAGATGGTCATAAGTGATTTCCAATTTTCAATAATTGAGTTCAGGAACATCTAATTATAAG
>CAYYRU010000036.1:0-26448 GCA_964474095.1 uncultured Anaerolinea sp. | reverse complement strand
CCGTCCACAGGCCGAAGGTGAATTTGTGTTCTGGTTTGGGGGTTAATTGTGTCATGCGGTTTTACTCCTTAAACGAAAATTATTGTAATTTGAACTTTGCGGTCACCGGTTTGGGGGCGCCTATTTGCTGGGCCCGTTTGCTGGGTGAACACCCACCCACTTCAAGAATAAACTCGCCAGCTTCAATAGTGGGTTTTCCATCTTCATTGATGAAAGACATCATCTCAGGGGTAATCTTGAATTTCAAACTCTTGCTCTTTCCTGGTTTCAGCGAAACTTTTTCAAAACCTACCAGGTGTTGCAATGGAACGATGGTGGATGCTTTCACATCCTTCAGGTAATACTGCACTACTTCGGCGCCTTCCATCTTTCCAGTATTGGTCAAGGTCAGGCTGACCGAAATGCTTTCGCCTTGTTTCACCGCCTCTTTATCCAGTTTGAGATCTGAATATGCAAATGAGGTATAGCTTAACCCAAAACCAAAGGGGTACTGAGGTTCTTCGGTCATATAGCGGTAGGTGCGGCCTGTCATACTGTAATCATCGAACGGGGGGAGTTGATCAATCGATTTTGGAAAGGTCAACGGCAGTTTTCCTGAGGGAGAAACGTCCCCAAAGAGCACATCCGCCACGGCCTTGCCGCCTTCCATACCCGGGTACCAGACAAACACAATGGCCTCCACCAGGTCTTCGACTTCACCCAACGTGATCGGGCTGCCGCCTGTCAGAACCAAAACTATTCTGGCTCCGGCCATATTTAATTCCTTGATGTAATCAACCTGACTCTGTGGAAGTGAAATGCTGATGCGGTCGCCGTTCTGCTCAGAAAGCAGCGATTCGCCTTCTTCACCTTCAAGCGCTGAGGTTAAACCTGCGCATACAATAGCAATATCCGCAGATTGCGCCATACCAGGCGCCCAGGTTTCTTTAATGGTGCGCGGGTGCTTGAGCGGCGCGCCAGTATGGTATTCAAACCCCATGCCTTCGGGCAGACGGCCAGTCAGTCCTTCAAGAATCGTGGACATTTCATTATTGAAACCGTAATAATTTCCCAACAAGACCTCAAGGCTGGTGGCAGTGGGGCCGGTCAAAAAGATTTTCTTGGTGGTCGGCTTGATGGGGAGAATATTGTTCTTGTTCTTCAAGAGAACGATGGATTCGGTGGCAGCCTTGTAGGCCAGTTTTCGGTGCTCGTCACATGCCACCACATCCGTCTTGATGGATGAATACGGCACCATTTTTTCCGGATCAAACATGCCCAGTTTGAAACGTGTAGTAAAAGTGTGTACCAGGGCACGATCTACATCCGCTTCACTGATCAATCCACGTTTAATGGCTTCTGGGATCTCGCTGTAGACGTGATCACAGCCCAGATCGCAGCCATTTTTCAATGCCAACGCCGCGGATTCAGGTGCGTCCTTGGTAACCTTGTGGTTCAGGTGAAAATCTGAAATGGCCATGCAATCAGAAACAACGTGGCCCTGGAACTTCCATTCTCCACGCAGGATGTCTTCAAGCAGCAGTTTGCTGCCGCAACAGACCTCGCCCAGCGTGCGGTTGTAGGCGCCCATCACCGATTCCACTTTGGCTTCGGTGACCAGTTTCTTGAAAGCGGGCAGGTAGGTGTCATACAGTTCACGTTTGCTGACCTGCGCGTCAAAGGTATGGCGGTCTTTTTCAGGTCCGGAATGCACGGCATAATGCTTGGCGCAGGCTGCCGTCTTGAGGTATTTGGGATCATCCCCCTGCATGCCTTTCACAAAAGAAGCTCCCAATTCACCAGTCAAAAATGGATCTTCGCCCCAGGTTTCCTGTCCGCGTCCCCAGCGGGGATCGCGGAAGATATTCACGTTCGGAGACCAAAAGGTTAATCCCTGGTATTGATCTGTATAACCATTGCGGCGCAATGCAGCATGATACTTGGCACGAGCTTCATCACTGATGGCCGTGGCAGCCGCTTTCACCAGGGCCTTGTTCCAGGTGGCTGACAAGCCGATCGCCTGCGGGAAAACAGTGGCCCTGCCGCTCCTGCCCACGCCGTGTAACGCTTCACTCCAATAATTGTATTTGGGGATATTTAGGCGTGGAACTCCGGCAGCCGGGTGGCTCATCATGCTTACTTTTTCTTCCAAAGTCAGACGGCTGACAAGATCCTTGGCCCGTTCCACAAACGAAAGAGACGTATCGAGATATGCTGCCTTTGCCAATGATTTGCTCGAACTCATAATATACTCCTTTGGTTGGATTAAGTACTTGTTGCGAATCACTGTGTGAGAATTATCAAAACCAAGCTGCAGTCATTATTCTTTATGCTTGTATCAATGGTACTTTGACCAGACAAAAAAAAGATCCATTCCAGAAAAAATATCAAACGAATACACTATCGGTATCGATACCGGTAACGATACCGATATTATGTCACGGAGGAGCTGTAAAGTCAATCACCTTCTCTCATTATATCCCCGCACAAATGTAATGAAATAAGAATGCTGTAAAAAAGTGTGATCTTAGGGTGCGCTGAGATCAATGATCCCTGGTGATCGTGCGTTCAGGAGTCAATTTGATTATTCGATTCTCAGGATCGTTGCTCCAGCTTTGTGGTTCTGCCGCTTTGACTCCCTCTTCCCCCATGTAACGGGTGTAGATCCAGATGGATTGTGTGCGCACAAGCTCACGCGGTTCAGCGATCAACTCGGCCGTTCCTTCGAAGAGGACGACACGATTATTGCCCTGCGCATCCACCTCATCGATCACCACAGACATCTTGGGGTTCTGTTCAAGTTCTCGAAACTTGCGTGTGGAAACGAATGAGCTGATCCACAAGGTTTTGCCATCCCATCCATACCAAACTGGAACAACATGCGGCTGCCCCGTCAAACTTGCGGTGGCCATGCGAGCGATCAGGGGTTTCTCTAAAAAATCCTTTACCCAGGTGTCCAAATGGTTATTGATCACATCAACTCCCTTCTGCTTTTGCTAAGGTAAACGTTTCATCATTTCAAAACACATGCGTGCGTGATGATAAGGGCATTCCCAGGGACCAATCTTGTAATGCGAGGTGACTGGTCTGCCGTTCTCATCCAGCAATTTAAACCAATCCCCGTTCTTTTGGTCAATGAAGTTATTCTGGATGTAACACCAAACCCTACCAGCCGCCTCCAGGAAATGCGGTTTACCGCTGATCTGAAAGGCGTTATAAAAGCCCACCACAGCCTCGGCATGCGCCCACCACTGCCGGCTGGTGATGCGAAATCCATTTGGCCCGGATTCATAAGTCAGGCTGCCGTCCTTCTCAAGTCCATTTTCATATACGGATTGGGCGAGGCTTAAGCATGCGATTCGGATCCTCTCATCAGGCACACTCATCCCTGACATTTTGGCTGTTTCGAGAAACAACCAACTGGTTTCAATATCATGCCCATAGGAAACATGATCTAATAACGATTTCCATTCCCGATCAAAGAACAACTTCTGGGTCCCTGTTTCGATGTCGATGATGGTGTCCAGAAAAATTTCCACCAGAGATGACAACTTATTTGCCACCCGCGTATCAGGCCAAAGAGCAGCCAGTGCCGTATAAGCTTCCATCAAGTGCAGCAAGGTGTTCATGGATTTTTCAGAGTTGAGATCTTTATCACTCAAACGCATATCCGTTTGAGGGCTCCAATTACGCGCTCGCGACTCAATATATCCCCCACATGGATCATCAAAGGAGTGTTCCTCGATCAACTCAAAAAGTTGTTTGGCAAGCTTCAGACTATTCTCATCTTTCGTTGCGTTAAAATAGGCGCACAAGCCGTAGATCGCGAAGGCCTGGGCGTAGGTATGCTTGCGGTTTTGGATTGGGTTGCCAAAACGGTCGATCGACCAATACACTCCTTTATACTTGTGATCCCAAAACCGCGTGGTCAGTTCAATATAAGCATGCCTGGCAATATCTAAATAATTTGGAGCCTCAAACTTCCTGGCAGCCATTGAAAAAGTCCATAAGATGCGGCTGCATAAGACCGAACTACGCTCGATCTCATTGTGGGGGTTCCCGTTCTGATCCACTGCCCCATAAAAACCACCACACTCATGATCAACAGCATTTTTCATCCAAAAGGGAAGAATATTCTCTCGAAGCTCGCTCTCGAAAACCAGTTTTGTGCCAATTGGGTAAATCTCTGAATCCAATGTCCACCTCAATATTCTTTGACCTATTCTACCTGAAAGCCAAAAACCAGGTCAACTTAAGTGGGTAGTTTACGGTAGACTCCTGTTTCTTTGGACAGATAAAAACAATGATGATATATTCATGCCAACACCATTCCAGCGTTGAAGGAAATAGCATGGATCGCAAGGCTGATCGAATTCTCTCGTTGCAGATCGCGGGGCTGCAGGGCTTTTATTGGATGATCTTTTGCCCGATCTCTGCGTATGCTTCGGTCTATCTGCTCTCAAAAGCATTCTCCAATCAAAATATTGGCTGGATCATGGCTATCAGCAGCATCCTGGCCATTGTTCTTCAACCCGCTCTGGGAGTATTTCACGACCGCTTTACCAGGATCGGCATTAAAACCACCTTATGGATCCTGTCCGTATTATGCCTCGCCATGCTGGCAGGTATGATCTTCTTTGATCTCAGCATGCTCCTGTTATCCATCTTATACGTTGGCGTCATGGCTTTATTGATCACCATGCAGCCTTTGGTCAACGCCCTCACCTTTCAATATATCAACGCCGGACGAGACATCAATTTTGGGGTTACCAGGTCGGCAGGCTCAATGTGCTTCGCGGTTCTTTCCATACTTTTGGGAGTCTGGGTCGAGCGCTACTCAACCGATATCCTGCCTATTATATGTTTCATACTTTTCGCGGTTTATACTTTGATCTTGTTCACTTTTCCTAAGGCGGAGCAACACACGCAGTCAACCATAACAACTTCCGTTGCCAGTTTTGAAGAATCACCCCTTCCCCAAAAAGGTTTCCTCACCAGGTATTACCGCTTCATTCCTTTTCTCATCGGGGTAGCGTTGGTCTTTCTTTTTCATAACGTGATTAACACTTTTCTGGCCCAGATCATACGATCACTCCAAGGCAAAGACACCGATCTTGGTGTAGCCTTGACCATCGCGGCTGTGCTCGAATTACCCGCCTTTCTGGGCTTTTCTTGGTTGGTGGCAAAGATCAACAGCGGAAAACTGTTAAAAATATCGGGGGCAATCTATGTTTTTCGCAGTATCATCTTTTTGTTGGCAGCCTCTGTATGGATGGTAAACATCGGGCAAGCCCTTCAAGCGATATCGTTCGCGATTTTTATCCCCGCGTCGGTTTACTACATAAACGAACTTATGCAAGAAAAAGACCGGGTGAAAGGTCAAACCTTCGTTACGGGCAGCATCACCCTGGGAGGCTTCTTTGGCAGCGTGATCGGCGGCCGTTTACTGGATCAGTCGGGAACACCAGCGCTGCTTCTTTTTGGGGCCATTGCCGCCCTGCTGGGAGCCTTACTGCTCTTCTATTCGATACCCCAAATAAAAGTTACGAGCCCGACAACACCCTGACGCTTGGTTTTCGTTGCTATAAACTCGCTTTGAGTACCCCAATTCCCACGGATCCAGGTTCGATGGTGTAACTTCCAGTGTCAGCAGGAACAACGAAGGAGTCAAATTTCTTCAAGGTCATGGTCTGATCAGCGCACTTGAATTTGCCGCTGCCCTCAATGACCGTCATGGCATGAAATGATTTCTTTTCAGTATCCAACTTGATCTCTCGCGTGGAATGGATCTTTTCCAACTTGAAAAACTCAGACTGACACAAAGGAAGCGTGTCGCCATAGATCTGTTTTGGAAGTGAATGCACTTCGCAGTCAGCCTCGGGGTTTACCACTAGTAAGGATTTCTCAATATGCAAAGAGCGGCCGCTGGTTTGTGGACGATCCCAGTCGTACACCCGGTAAGTGATGTCGGAGGTTTGCTGTACTTCATAAACAAATAGACCAGGTCCAAGGGAGTGAATGGTGCCTGAGGGCATATACACCGTGTTACCCTGTTTTACGTTCACATACTGCACCACATCCAATATCGTTCCATTAAGAATGGCTTGTGACAATTCCTCTTTGCTCACATTGGTCTTCAATCCAGCAATGATTTGAGCGTCTTTTTTGGCTTCCAGCACATACCAGGCTTCAGTTTTTCCGGTCTGTCCGGCACCCTCAAGGCGTTCAGCCTGTTCGTCATCCGGATGCACCTGCAAAGAGAGCCATTGGTTGCAATCCAACAACTTGATCAACAACGGAAAACGCCTGCCGTGATTTTGGTAAGCTCGCCTGCCAAGAATTCGCTCTCCATACTGGTCCACAACTTCGCCGAGGGTCATACCCGCCAGCGGTCCAGAAGTAACCTGGTCACCTTCGTAGATCACCCAGGCTTCTGCAGTCAGTGTGCCAGGCGTCAAACGTTGCCCGCCCCAGATGTAATGACGATACTCAGGCTTGAGCGAGAAGACAGAAGGTAGCATTATTCAATAACCTTTAAATGGGATTTATTAAGTACATACGGGTTGATTGTAATTCATTTTCACGATTAAGTGCTGCCTTGAAAATCATCTTTTCAATATCTCTTCTTGTTCTTCCTATTTTCGAGGACTTTAGGATACGCATTGATATAATTTTTACCAATTCGATACACAATCTTAATCCGGGATTAACAAGTTTTCATTTACAATCTACAATTGTTGTCATCATTGAACCCATCAAGGAGCTTTGTAATGAAATCATCGCTGGAAACTTTTAAGGGACAAACCATTTTTGTCGCTCGCTACGACCACATGTCATTGGACGAGTTACGAGCCGAAGTGGAAGAAGTCAAGAAATACATGACCGAAAACATGGCTAACCGCGATATTCTGGTGCTGGTCGACACCAACGGCACATTGGTCTCACCCGAAGTATTGTCTTTGTTTAAAGAAGTCTCCTCAAAATCAAGCCAATATCGTACCAAAACCGCCATCCTGGGCATGGCAGGTCCGCGTCGGGTTTTCCTGGATATCGTTTCTAAATTTTCCAAGGTGCCAGTAATGCCTTTCGATGACCCCGAGAAAGCCAAAGAGTGGTTGATTTCATAAAATCCGCTTCATTAGTGATCTAAACTCCGACACGAGCGTGTCGGAGTTTTTTTGGATTTGACACAAGCTACTTGCTACTGAAAATGTGACAACAATAAATTCCTCTTACAATTATTTTCGGGGGTCAACTTATTGTTAATCGAGTTCGAAGCAATTCAGGTTCCTGCGAAGAAGGTCCAGCCATGATCTCGAATTCGCCGGGTTCCACAATCCTCCCACCTTGCGCATCCACGATCTCAAAAGCCTGCCAGGGCAATTCCACGATCACCGTCTTTTTCTCGCCTGGCTGAAGTGAAACGCGGGCAAACCCTTTGAGAGCTTTGTTGACCCAGGTCACCGAGGTCACGAGATCACTCACATAGACCTGGACTATTTCGGTGCCTTCTCGTACACCTGCATTTTCAACATCCACCAATACCCTGACGGACTGCCCCATGGTAATTACAGGCATGCTCAATCGTAGATTAGAGTAGAGATAATTGGTGTAGCTCAATCCATGGCCAAAAGAAAAGAGCGGTTGTTGGGTCATATCAGCATAACGGTCACCGTGCTGTCCGCGCACCTGGCTGTAAAAAACCGGCTGCTGCCCTACATGCACCGGGATGGACACGGTCAGCTTTCCGCTTGGATTCAACAGCCCGTAGAGTGCTTCAGCCAGCGCCGTGCCGCCCTGCATGCCAGGATTGAACAGCTCGATGATCGCCCGGGCATTAATCGCAGATTTCGGCAGCACCAGCGGTTTGCTGTTCACCAGCACCAACACCATGGGTTTTCCGGTATTCGCGAGCGCGTTCAGCAGCGCAATTTGTCCGCCCTGAAGTTCGAGGGTGGCCGTGCTTCTCTCCTCGCCAATGAGATCAAGTTGATCACCCACCACAGCCACCACCACCTGCGCGGATTCGGCAACCTCTACTGCCGCGGGGATGCCGCTCAAATCGTCATTCGTGACAGAACAGCCGGTTTGGTAGATGACTTGGGTTCCTTGCGGCGCCAACGCGCGGATGCCATCCAAAACCGTCACGGTCTTTTCGCGCGGCTGCTTGCCGTCTTCGGGTAGGTGCTGGGTGGAACCCAACGTCCAATCGCCCAATTGTGAAAGATCATCATCGGCATTGGGGCCGATCACCGCGATGGATTTAATCGCGCTAATATCCAACGGCAGCAGACCGTCATTTTTCAGCAACACCAGGCTCTGCCTGGCCGCTTCAAGGTTGGCAGCCAGATGATCCGTCCGGTTGATCTCAATCTGCGCGCGTTGTGCATCTGGCATACGCGGATTTTCAAACAAGCCAAGGCGGAACTTGATGGCCAGCATCCTGGCGCAAGCGGAATCAATTTCCGATTCGAGCAGCCTGTGGCTCTTCACGGCTTCGAGCGCGCCTTCAAAGAATTGCGGCGTGGTCATGATGATGTCATTGCCTGATCTCAAAGCCACCACCGCGGCTTCTACATAATTTGCACATACTTGTTGCTCGGTTACCAGCCGGCCTACATTGTTCCAATCTGTGACGACCACCCCCGTGAACCCCCATTCCTCTTTGAGAACCTCATGCAGCAGCCAGCGGTTGCAGGTGGAAGGTACCCCCTCAATGGACTGGTAGCCTGTCATAAAGGTCATGGCACCTGCTTTCACTGCCCTTTCAAACGGTGGCAAAAAGTAACTGCGCAACTTGCGGCGTGAAAGATCGGCTTCTGAGGCGTCGCGTCCACCCTGGGTTTCTGAATAACCGGCATAATGCTTGGCAGTGGCTAACACAGCGCTGGGGTCTTCAAGCCCCTTACCCTGATAACCACGGATCATGGCTGCGGCCAATTCGCCAATCAGGAAAGGGTCTTCTCCAAACGTCTCTCCCACCCTGCCCCAGCGCAGATCTCGCGTCAGACACAACACCGGAGAAAACGTCCAATGAATGCCAGTGGCCGCCACCTCTTCGGCGGTCACCCTGGCCACGCGTTCAAGCAGGTCGGGGTTCCAACTGCAAGCCATGGCGAGTTGGGTTGGAAAGATCGTTGCTCCAGGCCAAAAGGAATGTCCGTGGATGGCATCTTCACCCACCAATAATGGAATCCCCAACGGATTTTCTGCTGCCAAACGCATGGCCCGAGTCAGTTTATCCCCCAAGATATGCAAAACCGAACCCGGCTGCCTGGTTTGGATGAAAGACAGATCGTCCACCCGGGCATCCCACATCATGATCTGACCTACTTTTTGTTCAAGAGTCATCCGTGAAAGCAGATCTGCCACACGTTCATCGATACTGATTTTTGGGTTCAAATATGGGGGGTTGATTGGTGTCATGTCATCTCCAGGCGTCCGCACTATAATACCCATTGTTTTACCAGATGTAAACCTATGAGTGAAAATCCCTTTCTTCCGCTGGTTGGGTCTTCGTAAACATATCGCGCCAACTGCATATGTTAGCGCGATATGTTCTTGGTAAAAACCGGTATTTGAATTGTAGAAATACTATCTTGGGAACACTCTGGATTGCTGACTGATCTGTTCGGCTAATACGACCCGCATCATGTTGCACACTTCGATCATTTTTGGATTAGCCACGTGATAAAAAATCTCCTGCGCCCGGCGTTCAGATAAAACAATCCCGCTTTGTCGTAAAATGGCCAGGTTTCGAGAAACCGTGCTTTGATTCAGCTGGGTGATCTCGGCAATCTCACCTACATTTTTTGCCCCTTCAAATAACGCATGCATGATCTGAAGCCGGGCTGGATGACTCATCGAATGACACAAATCAGCCTGCATCTGGTAAATGATCGGCTCATACAACATGGCTTTTAAAGGGTTATCCATTCAGTTCAATCCGTGACTAATGAAGTCTTTCGGTGTGATCCACCATTTTTCCATCCACATAAGCCTGGATAGCTTCATCAATATCTCGCAGGTCTGTCACCATTGGCCGCAGGTTCATTCGCAACAGGCTTTGATAGGCTCCCATGCCCATTCCACCACAGATGACCGCTTCACAATCCAAAATGGATTCAGCCATTTGCATATGCTTGGCATGGCCTTCTCCATCGCTGCCGTGATGCTCATGCTGCTCGTGATGTTCATGAGAGTGTTCACCTTCGGCTTGAGCAAAATGATTGTGCCCCACTTTGGGCAGCATCGCACGAGATACTACTTTACCTTCTTCAATGGTAGCCACCAGATAGTACGGAGCCCTGCCAAAATGCTGGCTGACTGTTTTTCCATCTTCCGTGATTAATGCAATTTTCATGGTCATTCTCCAATTGTTAAAAAATGGTTCCCGCCAGGTTTCTCTGACGAGTCGGTAGACACGATTACCAACAGAATTCTTGATCGTCGATCATAATTGATCCAGTTGTGAGGCAGATGTGATTCGAAAATGATCGAATCACCTTCCTCCAACTGATAATCTGTGCCATCCACGGTATAGCCAACACTGCCTTCAAGACAATATACAAATTCATGCCCCGTATGAACAATGGGGCTGGTTCCACTGACGGCACCTTTATCAAGGATCATCTCAAAGGGTTGAATGGCATTATGAGAATAGTTTTTGCCGAGTTCCTGCATCAACATTTGCTGAACTTGAGCGGAGAATCTCTCTAATCGCCGTGTGTAAACCACCGGTTTGGTCTCTATTTCGACTTCAAAGAAACACCCGATGGGAACTTCCAGTGAACGAGCGATCTGTTGAAGCGTTGCCACCGAAGGAGAGGTTTTATCATTCTCGATCATACTCAACGTGTTGATGTTGAGACTACTCAATTCCGCGAGATGTCTCAATGAATAATTCTTTTGATTCCTGATGGCGCGGATTCGTGTGCCGATCTTAAATTCATACTGTTGAGTATTGGAACTTGAATTGGAATTTCGGACAGCTTTCATACTATTATTATAGTACAGTTATTGGATTTAATACTATTTTTAACACAATGAAATATACTGAATCGGATGTGTTGATCCAGTATTGAACCCCTCTTACATCTAGAATTAAATCCGTAAGGAGTAATGCCAGATTTAATCAGGCTAATAATCCAGTTAGAAATCAATACATAGGCAAGATAATAAGGCGCTGCCATGATTGCCAACACTTCGAAAAGAGATCGCTTTATCGCTGAATCCTGGCCGAGCCGCCCAAGGCGAGGGCTTTCACCTGATCAAGTGTTACCATGCTGGTGTCTCCCGGTGTAGTGGTCAACAGAGCACCGTGTGCCCACCCTAGATTTACCGCTTCCTGTTCGGATTCACCCGTAAGCAAGCCAAAGAATAAGCCGGAGGCAAAACCATCCCCACCTCCCACGCGGTCATACACATCCAGATCACAAACAGGAGACACAAAGGTGGAACCATTAACCCAGGCTACGGCTCCCCAGCGGTGCCGGTTGGTGGATGCCACCTCGCGCATGGTAGTCGCAACCACTTTCACGTTGGGGAATTTCTGAATCACCTTTCCGATCATATCTAGGAAGGCACTCGGATCCAGCTTGGATTTTGCGGCCATTTCTGGCCCGGGAATACCCAATCCCAATTGCAGGTCTTCTTCATTGCCCACCAGCACGTCCACTTGCTCAACTATTTTTCGGAGGACGGTTTGGGCTTTATCAGGTCCGCCCCAGATGTTCCATAATTTGGCGCGATAGTTAAGATCAAATGAGGTCACGGCGCCGGCAGCCTTGGCTGCATGCATGGCCTCAACGATCACCTCCCCCGTGGTTTCAGACAGGGCGGCAAAAATACCGCCGCTATGGAACCAACGTACTCCTCCCGCGTGGATGCTCTGCCAATCGATATCGCCAGGTTTTAACAGGGCGGCAGCTTCATTACTGCGGTTGTAGAACACCACCGGCGCTCTCACCCCAAATCCGCGGTCGCTGTAAACAGTAGCCATGTTCGGCCCATTTACGCCATTGTGGCTGAAGTGCTTGTAGAAAGGCCTGACGCCCATGGCGCGCACGCGTTCGGCGATCAGGTCGCCTATTGGATAATCCACCATGGCGGTGGCAATGCCAGTTCTCAGCCCAAAACAATCCGACAGATTGGCGGCGCAGTTGAACTCACCACCTGACACATGGATCTGACATTCATTCGCCTTGCGAAACGGGATCACCCCTGGGTCAAGTCGATGTACCAGTGCCCCCAGAGACAAGAAATCAAACTCAGCCGTGTCTTTAATATTCAATCCATATTTTTGCATGGTGGATCCTTTCAAATGCCTTGTGGATTATCCATTGGAAATTATAGATGCCAGAATACAATCAATCCCACCAGAAGCATTGCAAAACTCAATAATGAAAGCAGCCAGCCCACTCGGAAGAAATCACTGAATTTGTAATTGGCCGGCGCGATCATCATGATATTGACCGGATGAGCCATCGGGGTAATAAACGAGGTTGAACAACCAATGGCGGTAGCTACTGCAACTGCCTGCGGATTGACTCCTGTGGCTAGAGCAGCACTGATCACCACTGGTCCGGTAATCAGTGCAGATACTTGCCCTCCCATGATTTGGCTCAAAAGAGCAGTTAAAACAAATGCACCACCCGCCACTCCCAGTCCACCCAAAGGAGTCAACAGAGTGAGCACACTTCGCCCCAACAGGTTTGCCAATCCGGTCTGAACCATGGACAAGCTCACCGCATACATGCCTGCGATCAAAAAAATTGCCTGCCACTCTATGGATCGATAAGCCTCTTTCAATGAGATGATCTTCAAAAGCAGCATTAACGCCGCTCCTGTCAACATACTTAGAAAAACTGGCACTCCTGCAATCGAAGCCCCAACAGCCGCCAAAGTGATCACTATCGTCAAGATGGACTGGCGTTTATTAATTGGCTGATCCACTCGCAGCCCTCCAGAAACCAATACATCAAGGTTATTTTGCAATGAGCGGATGCGGTCCTCGGCCCCAAACACAAGCAGTGAATCTCCAAACGCCAGCGGGATATTTCCCACATCCGTTCGATAACTGCGGGCAAGACGTTTCAACGCCACGGCAGTTACGCCAAATTGTCGACGCAACCCCACCTCCTTGAGTGTCTTCCCCTCCAACGTGGAGTGGGGAGCCAGGATCACTTCAGCCATGTTCAAACCGCTGTTACCGAGTGAGGTCTGCTTATCCACGGCACAAATAAGCAACCCTAGTGCTTTCAATTGTGAAATCCGTTCTTCCCGCCCGATCAACCAGAGTTGGTCTTGCGCTTGAAGGGTCAAATCTGAGTCAGGGAAAACCAGGTCTTGCGCTCCCCTTTGGATCGCCGCCACAGTCACGCCCCACTTTTCTCCAAACCCGATTTCAATCAAGGATTGCCCGATCACCGATGCATCCGCAGCCAGACGGGCAAACCATAAACGCTCTCCAAGCTTGTAAACCTTCTCCAACTGGTCACCGGTAGGACGGGCGGTTTGATGAAAGAGTTGTGCTTCTGGTTCTCGATCAGGTAAAAGCCGGTTACCAAACAACCACAGAAAAAGGATGCCCGCGATAGCGATCAACCCACCTGTGGGCGTAAAATCCAGAATATTGAGTGGTATTTGTGGAGGATTGGCAATCTTAAGCAGATCGCTCATAATGATATTGGCCGTGGTGAAATAGGTGGCCATTCCTCCAAGAAGACTGCCATAAGCCACCGGGATGAGCAATTTGCTGGGTTTCACTCCCGTTCTGCGTGACGCTTCCATGGCACTTGGCAGCACCAACGCGCCGGCAGCCACATTGTTCATGAACAAAGAGAGGAAAGCAGTTGCTGCTGTAAACAACGCGATCAGGTGGTTGGGGTTGTTGCCCCCCATCCGAAGTATTTGGCGGGTGATCCAGCTTGTAAATCCTGACTTATCCAAACCCCGTGTAATGATGAACAGGGAGATCAAAGTGATGACCACGGATTGGCTGAAGCCCGAGATCACTTTTGAGGCATCGCCAGGTGTATGTGCCAGCCCTAACATGGCCAGCCCTGCAAACTGGCAGACCCCCAATAACGCGGCCATGATGAGAGCTGCCACGTCCATCCGCAGGCGGTTGGCAACCACAAACCCCAGGGGAATGACCAATATCAAGATGAGCAGCCATTGTTCCAGTTGCATTGAATAACCTCAAGTAACAAATGAGACAGTAATTATCAATCCGCTTTCATTATAAGGTCATGCCTTGGGATCCAACTCGAAATCATCCGTTTGGCATAAGAAAAGAGACAAGCCATATGATGGTATTGTACGCTCGAACCAGATGATGTAAAGGCCGGGAGAAATCTTACTTCACCCATTGATTAATTATGCAGCAAAAATGGCTCGATGGTATTGTCACATATAACCTACACGCATAATTGGATTTGCCATAGTGTTATAATTTAGAAGCAAAAATTCATAATTCAGGGTGAATCATGATCAGAATCCATCCAACTGCAGAAGTATCTTCAGAAGTAACGATTGGTGATGGAACCAGTGTCTGGCATCAAGGTCAAATTCGGCCAGGCGCGAACATTGGAGAAAATTGCATTTTTGGCAAGGGGGTTTATATTGACAACGATGTTCATATTGGAAACAACGTCAAAATTCAAAACTATGTTTCGGTTTTTCACGGAGTAACCATCGAAGATGGTGTCTTTATTGGGCCCCATGTCTGTTTTACCAACGATATGAGACCGCGCGCCATTAATCCTGATGGAACGATTAAAAGCGCGACAGATTGGAAAGTCAGCCCCACCTTGATCAAAAAGGGAGCCGCGATTGGAGCCAACTCAACCATCCGGTGCGGTGTCACCATCAACGAATGGGCCATGATCGGTTCTGGAAGCGTGGTAACCAAAGACATACCTGCTTATGGTTTGGCAGTAGGAAACCCCGCTAAGCTCATCGGTTACGTCTGCCCATGCGGCGAAAAAATGGTGCAAAAGAAAAATCTCGATAACCACACCAGTATCATGGTTTGCCCCGTTGATCAGTTTGAAACAGAAGTAAAGACACTTTAATTGGATTGGAAACCCCGGATACCTGGCTCACTACCTTTCAAGTACAAATTCCGCTTGTTGAAATGAGTTTTAGCCTGTTCCATATTACATAAACCAAAATCTGATCGATCGAAAAGGTGAAATATGATCCCCATTTCAAAGCCCTACATTGGTGAAGAAGAAAAACAGGCTGTCTTGGATGTCTTAGACTCGGGCATGCTCGTGCAAGGTCCGCGGGTTGCCAAACTCGAAGAACAATTTGCCGGTTTGTGCCAGACCAAATTCGCGGTGGCCACCTCCAGTGGCACCTCCGCGTTACACATCGCCCTTTTGGCTCACGGCATCGGCCACGGAGATGAGGTGATCACTTCGCCATTTACCTTCTTCGCCACAGTCAGCAGCATTTTATACACTGGAGCCACACCCGTTTTCGTGGATATTGAAGAAGACACTTTTAACATTGATCCATCCAAGATCGAAGCGGCCGTCACCCCTAAGACAAAAGCCATTATGCCCGTCCATCTTTATGGATATCCCTGCAACATGACCGAGATCATGAAGATCGCCAAGAGACACAACCTGGTGGTCATCGAAGACGCTGCCCAGGCAGTGGGCGCCAGCCTCGATGGCAAAATGACTGGCAGCTTCGGCACCGGCTGTTTTAGCCTCTACGCCACCAAAAACGTGATGAGCATCGAAGGCGGCATCATCAGCACGGACGATGAAACCATCGCCAAAAACTGCAAATTGATCCGCAATCACGGCATGGAGAGACGCTACTATCACGACACTCTTGGATACAACTTGCGCATGACCGATCTGCACGCCTCCATCGGCTTGGCCCAGTTTGCCCGGCTGGAAGCCTTCAACAAAGCGCGTGAAAACAACGCCGCTTACCTGAACCAAAACATCACCAGCGTGATCACCCCCAAGGTCAAACCAGGCTACAAACACGTCTGGCACCAATATACCATCCGGGTGCAAGGTCGTGATCGTGACGAAGCCGTGAAAATGCTCAACGACGCCGGTGTTGGCAGCGGAATCTTCTACCCCGTGCCCGCCTACAGTCAGAAACCTTTCCTGGATGCCGGCTTTAGCCAAAAACCCCTCGCAGTCACTGAAAAACTGGTGAAAGAAGTGATCTCTCTGCCCGTCCATCCGCAGCTTTCACAAGCCGACCTCGAAACCATCGTCAACGCGGTCAATAAACTATGAAAACAAAAGTAGCCGTCATTGGAACTGGATCCATGGGCAGAAATCATGCCCGCGTCTATTGGGAAATGCCCGATGTTGATTTTGTTGGCATCGCGGATGCTGATGTGGAAAAAACATCCGCTCTGGGTAAAAAATACGGTGTTCAGGCTTTTTCCGATTATCGCAAGTTGCTGGACGAACAAAAACCAGATGCGGTCACAATTGCCGTACCCACTGTTTTGCATTACGAGGTGGCGCTTGAAGCCATCGATCGCGGCATCCACGTGCTGCTGGAAAAACCGATCGCGCTCGAAGTCGCTCAAGGCGAAGAGATCATCCGCAAGGCTGCAGAGAAGAATGTTAAGCTACAGATCGGCCACATTGAACGTTTCAACCCCGCCATCATCACCCTGCAGCAGGAAATTGAAAAGAAAGTGCTCGGCAAGATCTACGCGCTTGAAGCCCATCGCGTGGGACCATTCCCCGCACGCATCAACGACGTGGGTGTCATTGTTGACCTGGCTGTCCACGAATTGGATATCATGCGCCATATCTGCCAGTCTGAAGTGGTCCGCGTGTACGCCGAGACAGAGAGACGCATCCACACCGCGCATGAAGACGTGCTCAGCGCCACCCTTCGCATGGAAAATGGCGCCATTGGCACCATCTCGATCAACTGGCTGACTCCCACCAAGATCCGTGAATTGATCGTTATCGGCGATTTGGGCATGTTCAAGGTGGATTACCTGACACAAGACTTGTACTTCTACGAAAACTCCAGCGCCAAGGGCTCTGAATGGGAAACCTTCCAGATCTTGCGCGGGGTAAGCGAGGGCAAGGTGATCAAGTATTCCCTGGCTAAGAAGGAACCGCTGCGCGCCGAGCAGGAAGCCTTTTTGGCCGCCGTCCATGGCAGCCAGCCTGTGGCAGTCAGCGGACAGGATGGACTAAAAGCACTCATCCTTGCGCAAAAAATGATCGAAGCCGGCCAAAACCATCAATCTGTAAGCTGTTAAAAAAATGGATGAAAAAACTTTACATAACAAGATCATAGACCGCTCATTGGTTATAGGGGTGGTCGGTTTGGGTTACGTTGGTCTTCCTGTTGCCTGTTTGTTGGCCAAAACGGGTTTCAAGGTAATTGGCCTTGACGTAAAACAAGACCGGGTTGACCAGATCAATCGAGGTATTTCTCCAATTCAAGGAATCGAACCCGGCCTGCAGGAATTGCTGGAATCAGTAGTGAACCAAAAAGCCTTTCATGCCACCGTGAACGCCGCGGAACTTGCGACTGCCGACATCATCACCATTAATGTGGAAACCCCGGTTGAAGCAGACCATAAACCGCGTTACATCGCCTTGCGAGCTGCCTGTTCCACGATCAGCAAACACCTTAAAAAGGGCGCATTGATCATTGTTGAGTCCACTATTGCCCCAGGCACCACTCGTAATGTGATCATCCCCGAGATTGAGAAATCGTCAAACCTGGTGCTCAACCGGGATTATTATCTGGGTGCCTGCCCTGAACGCGTCATGCCCGGCAAGCTGCTTAACAACCTGCTCAACATGAGCCGGGTCTGCGGCGGCAGCACCCCTGAAACTGCCTATGTCATGCAGGCTTTGTACGCCACTTTCGTCAGAGCGGATATCAACACCACCGACATCATCACGGCTGAAGTGGTCAAAACCGCAGAAAACAGTTATCGCGACGTTCAGATTGCCTTTGCTAACGAAGTGGCCTTGATCTGTGAAGAATACGGCGCGGATGTGTATCAAGTGCGCGAACTGGTGAATAAATCTCCCAACCGCCAGATGCACCTGCCAGGCGCGGGCGTTGGCGGTCACTGCATCCCCAAGGATCCCTGGCTGTTGGTGGCTGGCATGCCTGATGAGAAACCAACCCGCGTCATCCCCGCCGCGCGCGCGGTGAATGAATCCATGCCGCACCATCTGGTCTCAAAGTTGACCTCCATGCTTGAAAAACACGGCAAGAAGGTTGAAGAATCCAAAATTGCCATCTTCGGATATGCCTATCTTGAAAATAGTGATGACACTCGCAACAGTCCAAGCGAAACATTGGTCAAGGAACTGGAGGAAAAAAACGCCAGACTGGTGATCAATGATCCTTATGTTCCTGAATTCTCAAACAACCCTTATGAAATTGTTTCCGGTTGTGATGCCATTGTGTTGATGGTGGCTCATGCAGATTACCAAAAATTGGATTGGGGGGAAATCTCCAAGCTTATAAGAACCCCGATCCTTTTGGACGGCAGGCACTTGATCCAGCGCGACCAGGCAATTCAAGCCGGTTTTGACTTTTATTGTGTGGGAATCGGAGACGACCTTAATCCAGTCGGTAAGTAGGTCAAAGGAACCATGTTCATGGATTTACTTACGAGCTTCATCGCTATTTTCCTGGTTCTGGCAACCTCCATTTTGGTGACCATTAAGATTGACTTAAAGAGCAGACTTTCTTCCCTGCTCTCGATCTATTTATTTTCTGTTGCCAACATTGTAATCTCGACCCAGATCGCAAGCTTGCTCAACTTGCTGAATAATCGATGGATGGTGCTTGCGCTGCACCTCGCGTGGTTAATTGTTACATTGATATTTTCATCCAAAGGATTTCGCTTCAGCGACTTGAAACAGTGGATTACCCTGCCAGGTGAGTTGCGTTCCCTGTTCAAACAACATCCACTCTACATTTGGTTGGCTGCCCTGATCGTTGGCATCACAATATTTAACGCATTCATCGCCATAAGGGTGCCGCCCAACACCAACGATGCCATGATCCAGCACATGAGCCGGGTGGGATACTGGCTGCAGCACGGATCGATGGCCCCATGGAATACGCCCCTGGTATTGCAGGTGATCTATCCACCCGTCGCCCAATTACAAATTTTATGGACGGTTCTCTTTAGCGGTGTTGATCGATTTGCGCCCTTGATCCAGTGGATTGCCGTGCCTGTTTCGGCTTTGGCGATCTACGGCCTGGCAGCGAAACTCGGTTGGTCCAGAGAAAGATCAATGCTAAGCGCTCTCTTGTGGATGACCCTGCCCCAGATCGTGCTGCAATCCACATCAACCCAAAATGACCTGGTCAGCTCGGGCTTATTGATGGTCTCACTTTTCTTTCTAGTCTCGGGTTTAAAAAACCAGCAAAAAACCGAAGTGTTCATCTCTGCCCTTGGGTTGGCTTTGGCAATGGGCACAAAACAAACCATCATTCTAATTTTGCCTGCTCTCGCCATCCTTCTGGTTTTGGTGTGGATCAAATCTCAAAAACCAACTCGCATTCTATTATCAACCTGGGTGATCTCAGCGGCTGCATTTTTCCTGGTTTTTGGATCTTACATTTACATTCAAAACACGTATTTCTTCAAGAATCCCCTTGGTCCGGACGAAGTCATCAGTGAAACGGTCAATAATGAGGAAACCGGCTTTTGGCGAAATGCTGTTCATAAAATGGGTCGTGTAATCTATCAAACCTTTGATCTGACCGAGATCCCGTATCGTGATTACGGCCCGGAGTCAAAATCCATGTGGCTATACAATCAGGCTGCCAACATTAAAGCAGTGGCAGGTTTCAAAGTATTTGGCTGGCTGAATCTTGACCTCGATTCCGCAGAAGGGATTGTGAATTACCCACAAAATAGTTTTTCCTACAAGCCTCTGCTGACAATTCAGGAAGATGTTACCTGGTTTGGACCCATGATCTTTTTGATGATCCCGGCCATCCTCGTGAGCTTAATAATTTCGATCCGCAACAAAGATGTTCTTAGTATCGGGCCGTTTTTGATCTGGTTGGATCTGTTTTTGGTTTTGAACTTCTTCAAAAATGGTTGGACTCCGAATCAAAGCCGGTATTACGTCTTATCAGTTACTGCCACCATGCCCCTGGTATCCGTTTTATGGACTACCGCCAGGAAAAGAGCTGTCAATTACCTGATCCTTGTGGCGGCTGTAGTGTTCATGGTCTTCACAGTGATGATGAATTTTGCCAAGCCGTTGATCGGAGCCGGCAATATTTGGAATAAAACCGATGCCGAGCTCAGGGGGATGCAATCCGTGGGCATCCGGGATTCCATCGATAAGATCGATTCGCTTTTGCCAGAAGGCTCCATTGTTGGTGTGGTATTGACAGGTGAGAGTTTTGATTACCCGCTTTTTGGCAGGGATTTTAGTCACAAGTTGATTCCGGCAAACCCTGCCAGTCAGATTAATGATCCTCTCTGGTTGGAAAATCAGCAAATCTGTTATATTCTAATTGCAGACAATGCTGAGGTTGCGCCCGATGAAAATAAAGTTCAATTGATTGACAATACCTTGGGCTGGACGATCTACAAAAACAAAGATCCATTCTGTAAAAAATAATGACCTTTGGGTAGCGTAAGGGGTTCTATGTACAAAAAGAATTCGATTGGTGTGGTGGTTCCTTCTTATAATGTCAGGCATTTGATCGGTCGTGTGATCGAAACCATGCCTGAATTTGTCGATAAAATCGTTATTGTGAACGACACCAGCAAAGATGATACGCAACAGGTGGTTGAATCTTATCTTCCCAAATATAAATCGGTCGTCCTCATCAACCATGAGGTTAACCAGGGGGTTGGAGGAGCAATCGCCACGGGTTACAAATGGTGCCGTGATAACGATATCGACATCGCAGTTGTCATGGCTGGCGATGCCCAAATGGACCCGGCTGATTTGCCCAACCTGCTAGACCCGGTGGTGGAAGGCAAAACGGATTACGCCAAAGGTAATCGCCTGTTTACAGGAGACGCCTGGAATATCATCCCCCGCGACCGTTATCTTGGAAATTCCGCCCTGTCATTCTTGACCAAGATCGCCTCCGGTTATTGGCATGTGGCCGACTCACAATGCGGCTACACCGCCATTAACCGAAAAGCGCTCAAAATGATCAATTGGGACCAGATGTTCAAGCGTTACGGCCAGCCCAATGACCTGCTGGTTCGGCTCAATATTTACGACTTCTCCGTATTGGATGTGCCGGTAACCCCGGTTTACAACATCGGAGAGAAGAGCGGATTCAAACCTTTCAGAATGATCACCAAACTATCCTGGTTGCTGCTCAGACTTTTTCTCTACCGTATGACCCAAAAGTACGTCATCCGCGATTTTCACCCCCTGGTGCTGTTCTATATGACGGGCTTTCTCCTCAGCCTGGTGGATCTTGGGTTCATCATACGCTTCATCGTGCGTTGGATCTCACTGAACTCAACCCCAGAGGTGACCCTCTTTGTGATCATCTTCCTGACCTTTTCCAGCCTGCAGTGCTACCTCTTTGCGATGCTCTTTGATTTCGAGTTGAATCGAAAACTCAAGAATTAATCCAGTCAATTTAATGGTTTTTTCCAGCATCATTCGTTAACTAAAGAACATCTTATTACTTAATAATTAGAACCTTTCATCTTTACATTCAACAAAATTGGAACGATGATGCGATCTATTTTTGAAGCAAGCACACTAAAAATTAAATCGATCTCCTTCAAAACCATTTTATTCAGTCTCTTTTGCCTCTTCCTAATTCTTATCGGTTATGAGTTAATCCTACGGATTGAGGGCATCCGCTCACAATTGCCCGCACTTTCGATTGGGCAGATCGATCGCTATCCTGAATTGGATATTAAACTTCAAAGATTAAATGAATTAAGTAAAACTGAAACGATAAACTGTTTCCTGGTTGGAAGCTCAATGGTGGATGCGGGTATTGACCCCCAAATTCTATCCTTGGAACTAAGCAAATCAAGCGGCACAAATTATCACTGTTTCAATTTTGGTCTATCTGGAGCCATGGTTGAAACATCCGTCACCATTATGGAGTTCCTTGCGGCACAATATTCTCCAGATTTGATCATTTTTGGAACTTCTGCCATTGAGTTTGATCGAACTTTTGTCGAAACCAGAGAGTTGGGCCAAATCCCCTGGATACAGTACAAATTAGGCCGCTTCTCAATTGAAGGTTGGCTAGTTGACCATTCTCTTCTATATCGAAGTCTTCTATCCCTTCAGAAAATGAGTTCGCCGGAATTTAAAGAGGATTATTTGTGGTGGGACCAATTGATCGATCAATATGGATTAAGAGTTTGGACAAACCAGGAAATGGATAGGTCTGGGGTGGATGAGATCTTACTGTATGATTTTGAGTTAAATCCTGTGGATCTGGATCAATTAGAATCCATCAAGGAATTCCAAAACCAGGGTATCAAAGTTGAATTTGTCGAAATGCCCATATACCCAGCTCACCTTGATTTCTATATTGAAGGCGGTGAAACATCATACGATCAACTTTTTGTTGAACCAGTAACCAGGTCTCTTCAAACTCAAGGAAATACCTTGATCCGTTCTCAACCAATCATTTCCGAGATCGTAACCGAAGATGGATGGTATAACAAGAACCATTTAAATTTCAGTGGGGCTGAATTGTTCAGTGCCTGGCTTGGCCAACAGATTAACCTGGATAGTCAATAAACCTATGGAAATTATCTCTTTCAAATTCCTTGGTTTCGTTTTGATCACCCTTGTAGTCTATTATTTGCTTTCGCATAAGGCGCAAAACATTTGGCTTTTGATCACCTCCTACGTTTTTTATGCTTTTTGGAATGTCTGGTTTGTGGCTGTCATTGGAACAACCACTATTCTTAATTATTTCATTGCCAAAATGATTTGGGGAAATAAGGTAAATAAGAGAGGTTGGGTAATTCTAGGAATTACCATTGATGTCTTAGCGCTGGCTAGTTTGAAATTTCTCGCAACAGATGCCTTCGTCAAACCTTTTGGGGCTAATCTTGATCTATTAATTCCAATCGGTTTTTCATTTTACATTTTGCAAGCGATTTCTTACTTGTTGGATGTTCAAGATCAAAGGATCACTGCCTCAAACAATTTGGTGGATTTCGCGCTGTACATGGCCTATTTCCCCAAGTTGGTATCAGGGCCAATTGAACACGCCAGAACCTTTCTGCCTCAGTTGGCTTCACCACGAACGGTGGATCAAAAAAAGCTATCTGATGGGTTTACGCTGATCATGATCGGCCTAGTGAGAAAAATAATCTTTTCGCATACATTGTCGACACTGTTGCCAGCGGATTTCTTTCAAAACTTTGCCGATTACAGCGGTTTCAACCTTTTATTGGCTTTGATCGGCTATGCCTTCTGGTTGTACAATGATTTTGCTGGGTACACCAGCCTGGTCAGGGGAATCAGCCTATTGTTCGGGATTGAACTTTCACCCAACTTCCTGCAACCCTATTTTTCGCGAACTTTCACTGAATTTTGGAACCGGTGGCATATCAGTCTTTCAAATTGGCTGAGAGACTATATTTTTTATCCAGTCAACTGGCGCTTGGCAAAAATGAAATCCAAAAACAACAAATGGATGGCATTCACCTTGCCGCCAATCATCACCATGCTGGTGAGTGGTTTATGGCATCACTTTTCCCCTTCGATGCTGCTATGGGGAGGAATGCATGCCTTTTACCAGATCATTGAACGAGCCCAAACACACATTCCGATGAATAAAAAACCCGTATGGAAACAGATCCTCAGTGGTTTTGGAGTGTTCTGTTTGACCCTGCTGGCTTGGGTGCCGTTTGCTACAGGATCTGTTGCCAATACATTAAGTTTCTACAAAATAATACTTGGGCGTTCCTTCTTTCAATATCCCGGTTCAATAAATTTGCCAGCTGAGAATTGGATACTGGTCGGAATCGCTGTACTTCTCACCTTGATCATTGATTGGGCGCAATATCATTGGAAGGATGAGACCATTTTTAACAAAATCCCCATCCCAGCAAAAAGTGTTTTATTGGCTTTTACGTTGTTTGGATTGATCGTCATCATTGTTATTCAAGCCAGCCCGATAAACACCTTTATCTACCAGGGTTTTTGACGTATACGTTCGTGATCGAAGAATTAATAAACGAAACCCAACACATCCTTAGGTTTATAAGCACACACCCTTTTTCGTGTCGATTACTCAGTACAAAACCAAGCATTTCTTTATGCATAAATATGCACAAAGAAGGCTGGAGTATAATTCTTCCAACTATAGCACTTACTTCAAAGATTTAGATCCAAACCAATTATTGCCTCTTGGAGCAGTAGAATGTGCGGAATATACGGCGTGATCCTGAAACCTCACGCGGCCATAACCTGGAAGACAACCCAAAAATTATTAACTTCCCTTGCACTGCTTTCCACCTCGCGTGGAAAAGAAGCTTCGGGTGTTGCTTATCTATCAGAAAACGTAATTGGATTTATCAAAGAACCCATATCCGCGTCAAGATTGCTCAAAAGCAAAAATTACTCGAGTTTTATTGAGAAAGCCAAAGACAAATTCAACTCTCCAGATCGAACCTCGATGGCTTTTATGGGGCACTCGCGCCTGGTGACCAACGGCACTCAATACAGACACGATAACAATCAGCCGGTCAACGCACATGACATCCTGGCCATTCATAACGGCATCGTCACCAACGTGGATGAACTATGGGCTGCCAACCAGGATCTACAACGCTGCACCGATCTCGACACCGAGGTCATGTTGGCGCTGATCGATAAACACTTTCAACAGACAGGCGGGCTGATCAACAGTGTTCGCTCCGCTTATCAAGAGATGGAAGGCGCCGCCTCGCTGGCCATGTTCTTTGCGAGATTGGACCAGATCGTTCTGGTTACCAATACCGGCTCTTTGTACGTGGTGGAAGCCCCTGATCAAGGCATCACCGTTTTCGCGTCTGAAAAGTATTTCCTGCAGCAGATTGAAAAAAACGTGGAATACCGCAGTCTCTTCCCCGATTTCAAGATCCAGAATCAAAAAGCCTTCACCGGCCGCGTGATCGAATTATCTACCTTGAGATCCACACTATTTAACCTGAATGGATCAGAACTTGCAGAACCCAAGGCCCACCCGCGCCCGCAAGCCCGAGCCATAATAGACCTCACCGATCTGTCACAAGTCAAAGAAGACCAGCGGCTGCCTGCCATTCATAAAAACCTTTTCACCGATCAATTCCCTGAAAACAAGAAGAAAGTGGACGCGCTACGCCGCTGCACCAAATGCGTGCTGCCAGAGACCATGCCATTTATTGAATTTGATGAGGCCGGTGTCTGCAATTACTGCCGCGGATACACTCCCCAGCAGCCGTTGGGCATCGAAGCACTCAAACGCGAACTCGAACCATACTTAAGCCATTCAGATGACCCCGACCTGTTGATCACCTTCAGCGGCGGGCGCGATTCAAGTTATTGCGTGCACTACATCACCAAAGAAATGGGGCTGCATCCTGTCACCTATACCTACGACTGGGGCATGATCACTGATCTGGGGCGCAGAAATCAGATGCGTATGTGCGGCAAGCTGGGGCTCGAGAATATCCTGGTGTCTGCCGATCTGGCTACCAAACGATCCAATATCCGTAAGAATGTCGAAGCCTGGCTCAAACGGCCCGAATTGGGCACCATTCCCCTCTTCATGGCGGGAGATAAGCAATATTTCTATTACGCCAACAAGATCGGGCAGCAGACAGGCTGCAAAATGGTCATGTTGTGTGAAAATCCATTCGAGGCTACTTTCTTCAAATACGGGTTTTGCGGAATCAAACCCAACTTTAACGGCAAACATATCTATAGTTTAAGCCTGGCCAACAAGGCTAAAATGGCTGGCTATTATCTCGACCAATACTTGCGCAACCCTGCATATTTGAACTCCTCGATGCTGGATACATTGGGGGCGTACATGTCGTACTACTTCATCCCTCACCGCTTCATTAATTTCTTCAATTACGTTCTATGGGATGAAGAGACCATCAATAAAGCTTTGATCGAGGAATACAAATGGGAGACCGCTTCTGATACCAAATCCACCTGGCGTATTGGGGATGGAACTGCCGCATTTTATAACTATATTTATTACACCATGGCCGGTTTAACCGAAAACGACACCTTCAGGAGCTACCAGGTGCGCGAGAATATGCTCAGCCGCGAAGAGGCTCTGGCTTTTGTGCAGCGAGACAACCAACCACGCTACGAGTCCATCCAATGGTACTGCGACTTGATCGGCATCGATTTTACTCACGCCATTCAAACCATCAACCGCGCGAAAAAAAGATATTGATCTAAGAAAACGGGTCAACCCGGGGATGATCACTTGAAATCAAGGCCAGTACTTCCTTTGATCCTAAAAGCTGGATTAGTC
>CAYYRU010000035.1:4917-26811 GCA_964474095.1 uncultured Anaerolinea sp. | reverse complement strand
TCCAGCACTTCGCGCACCTGCGAACCGTGCTGCTGTGGACCGATCATCCCGGCTTCTTCGAGGGAATCAATCAATCGCGCGGCGCGGGTATACCCGACTCGCATTTTTCGCTGCAGCATTGAGATGCTGGCCTTGTTCTCGCGCCGGACGATCTCGAGTGCGTCCTTCAAGAGTGGATCATCAGAAGAGCCATCTTCGCCGAAGAGTTCTCCTTGTTTGAGCGGCGTGCCGGGAACGTAGGTATCCATCACGTAGTTATCCACCGATTCTCCGGTTTCGGCAGTGCGGTTCATGGCGATCACCCGCCAGGCATCCACCAGGCGTTGGATCTCGGCATCCGAGACATACACGCCCTGCAAACGCACCGCGGATGGCGCGTCGGGTGCCTGGTAAAGCATGTCGCCTTTACCGAGCAGCTTTTCAGCGCCGGGCTGGTCAAGGATGACGCGGCTGTCCATATTGGAAGCCACCATGAAGGCCACCCTGGCCGGGAAGTTGGCCTTGATCAAGCCGGTGACCACATCCACCGATGGGCGTTGGGTGGCGATGATGAGATGGATGCCAGTGGCGCGGGCAAGCTGGGCCAGGCGCGTGATGCTGCGTTCGGTTTCGTCCGGGGCAAGCATCATCAGGTCGGCCAGTTCATCGATCACGATCACCATGTAGGGGATGTGATCCTCACCCTTGCGGTTGTAATCCAGGATGTTACGGGCACCGGCGGCGGCAAATTTCTTGTAACGCGATTCCATTTCACGGATGACCCATTGCAGGGCACCCACCACCTTGTCGGCATCCACCACCACCGGTCCAAGCAGGTGCGGAATGCCGTTGTAGCCGGTCAACTCCACCCGTTTTGGATCCACCAGCAAAAGGCGCAGATCGGCGGGAGAGTTGTTCAGCAGCAGGCTGGTGAGAATGGCATTGACCAGTACCGACTTGCCGGAGTTGGTGGTGCCAGCCACGAGCAAGTGCGGCATGGAGGTCAGGTCAGCACACACTGGTTTGCCAGCCACATCCTTACCGAGCGCGAAGCGGAGAGTGGATTTGATGCGCCTGAAGGCCTCGTTTTCGAGCAGTTCTCGCAGAGAAACCAGGGTCAACTCGGTGTTGGGCACCTCAATGCCGACATAAGCCTTGCCAGGTACAGGCGCCTGGATGCGGATACTGGGCGCGGCAAGAGCCAGCGCCAGGTCATCCGCCAGGCTGACGATCTTTGAGACGCGCACACGGGTGCGCCCGGTGCGATTTTCGATGAAATCAGGTTCCACGCCAAACTGGGTTACGGCAGGGCCGCGCGAAATCTCAACAATATGAGAAGGAGCCCCAAAAGAAGCCAGAGTCTCTTCGATGAGGCGGGCGCGGTCTTTGTCATAATGTGATTGCACCACCCCCGGTGATGTCAGGTCGAGAATATCGGCCACGGAAGGGATGAGCCAGGGTTTGTCTGAGCGATTGCCATGTACGCCCAGATGAACGGAGGGCGTCGCGGTAGAGGCGTCAACGGCTGCATTCGCAGCGGGTTGCTGGCTGCCCTTGGCCTGGACGGCCTTGAGCGCTTCTTCACGACGCTGCCTGACCTGGTTGGCCCGGGTGTTCTCCGTGCTCATGTCAAGAGTTCTGAATCCCTGGGGCAGCGGGGTGGATTCCTCCTCATCCTCGACCAGCGGATGAGGAACCGCCGCCGTCTGCGCGACCGGTCTGACGCGTTCGCGCGGGAAAGGAATGGCAGATTGCTGCGCCACTGGTTTACGCAGTCCGCGCAAGCGCCCCACCAGTTCCGGCAGGGGCACATCCACGATGAAAAGCACACAGATGATCAACCAGGCAACCAACACCACCACTTCGGCAGCCGGCCCGAGGTTGTTGAAAAGGATACTGTTAAAGAGGAATCCGATGAACCCACCGCCCTCGCCGGCGCGCGCGGCCTGGATGCCGCCGCCATCAATGAAATGCAGCCACACCAGCAGGTTAAGCAAAAGCAGCATCACTCCAGCCAGCCGCCCGGCGGAAAGACGCGGCAGCTTATCCACCTTGCGTAGCAACAGGTACAAACCACCAATGGTCATGCCCACAGGGATGATGAAACCACCCCAACCCGCGATCTGACCGATGGTTTGCGCCACCCAACGCGTGACAGCGCCGTTGTCGCGGGCAAAAAAAGCCACCAGGCTTAACAAACCTGTGACGGCAATCAAGCCACCCACCAGATCCATCTTTTGTTCGGCCGTCATATTGTTGACCGCCACATTCTTGGCGGCTTTTCTAGTTCCGCGCTTGGCTGTGGGCAGGCTTTTCTTGGAGTATTTTGAACGGGTATTGAGGATTTTTGGCATGGACTCACTCGCTTTGAATTAAATCAATAATAGACATACCTCTAGTTGCAGTATTCGTACCAAAAAAAGAGGGGAGAGTTGTTACGGAATTGATTTTAAGATCTTGTCAAAGATCTTGCGAGTGGACTCAAAAGCCAGGGGCGGCAGGGCCTCCGGGGCAAACCAGCCTGCTTGATCGGCATCATCCGCGGCATGCAATTCGCCCTCCTGCGTTTCAGCTCGGTAGACCAACAGCAGATCCGCCCCACGCGGGTGTTCGCGGCCATAAAGGATGTCAAAAAGCTCCCCCACCCGCACTTTCAATCCGGTTTCTTCAAGGCACTCGCGCGCTGCTGCCTGCCGTGGATCTTCCATGGCGTTCACAAAGCCTGCCGGAATGCTCCACTGCCGAATGTAAGGTTCCATGGTGCGGCGCACCAACAGCACTTTTCCCTCACGAAAGAGAAGAACCCCAACGGCCACTTTGGGGTCTTCATAGTGCACCCACCCGCACTGCGGACAGGTGAGACGTTCTTCAGACATTTGAAGTTTTAAATCCAACGGGGTGGCGCAAAGCGGACAATACTTGAAGGTGTGGTGACTGTGCAAGCTTACCGCCTGCGGGTGAACACGGCCAGAGCAGCACTGACCAGCGAAACAAAGCCGAGTCCGATCATCCAAAGGCTGGAAGAAGGCAGAGCAAAGAGACCACCTGCCGGTTTGGGAGAGGCTTGATCGATCACCTCGCCCTCGGTGCCCGGTTCCGGCAACCCCAGGATCAAGGTGGATGGATCAGGAGTCGCCGCCAAATCAGCAGATGGAGCTTGAGTAACCGCCTGGGGTTCCTCGCGTGTGCCTGGTTCTGGCACTGCCACGGTCAGTGGAGCGGCTTCAGGAACTGCGGCTGTGATTGTATCCACGCTGGATGCGCCAGCGGGATTTTCTTTAAGCGTATCTCCACCACCACCGCCCATGCCGCGCACCTGGCTGAAGTCGTTCCAGGTGATGATCATGGGTGAGCCGCCTTCATCCAGGGCAATACTGCTGGCGGCTTCCGGGAGGGCTAAATTTGGCTGAGCTGCCGTCTTGGTGGTCATCCCGCCAAAAACTTGAACTCTGAAGAATAAAAGCATCACGACCAACGCGGTGGCAGCGGATGTAAGCCCCATGAAAGAGGAAAGTCCCCAACGCTTCGGTCTTGCGGTTGCGTATTTCTGAGATAGGGTAAAATTCCGCGGCGCGCGTTTGGCAGGCAGTGATCGCAAAAGAGTTCGGTTGTGTTCGAGTTCGCGATACAAGGCTGACAACTCTTTATCGTCAGCCAATCGTTTCTCAAGAGCTGCTTTATCAGCGTCGGATAAACGGCCGTCCAGACTGGCGGATATTTGGTATAGATCTCTGGAAGCAGGGGCCGTTTTCATGATTGAACCTCATCTTCCAGACGAAATTGAGCGGGTAGAAGTTCCTTGAACCCCTGCAAACAGTCGCGCATTCTCAGGCGCGCGCGGGCCAACCGACTTTTGACGGTTCCCAACGGGGTACGCACCGATTCGGCCACTTCTTCATAATCCATACCCTGCACATCCACCAAAACCACCACTGCGCGAAAATCCGCGGGCAGGTTCTCGAGGCAGTGCGAGATGGCATGTTCAAGCTCAGCCTGTTCAAGCGTGGTTTCAGGCAGCGGGTCGTCAGAAGCCATCCACTTGGGGGAATCATTTTCTTCATCGTCTTCGGTATTTACGGGTTCAAGAGGAGTGGTCGGCCGGCGTTTCTGACGCCGCAGCTCGTCGTAGCAGCCGTTGGTGACCATGCGCATTACCCAGGCCTTGAAAGAGCCGCCGCGGTAGGTAGAAAGACTGCGCCAGGCCGAAATGAAAGCGTTTTGCACAGCATCCTCGGCCAGATCTTCATCATTAAGCATGCGGTAAGCCACGTTAAAAGCCACGTCCTGATAAGCCAATATCAGGCGGTTGTAGGCATCCAGATCACCTTTGAGTGCGGCTTGCACCAGAGCGATTTCATCCATGCGGTAATTGTAATATAGAAAACAATACTTGGTTCATGGCAGGCGGCGCATTGTTTGCGTAAATATGAAATTGCGGTTAAACTCAAACACGTATGGACCTCAGCCTGACACGTTTTTTTGGCATAGACCTGGGCAGCACCCGCGGAAGCTTCACGTGTGCCATCCTGGATGATTCCCGCCGCATCCAGTTTAAAGGCGAAACGACTTTGCCTGAGCTGATCACCAGGCTGAATGAAAGCCAGGTGGTGATCGCGGCCATCACTTCTCCCATCTCATTAAATGAAGGGATCATGGCGGACCCCGACAAACGCGGAAAGCTGCCTGAGCCTCCTCCCCAAAACCGCTATACCAGTCTGAGACAATGTGAGTATGAGCTGCTCCTGCGCGGATTTACGACTACGCGCACACCCGCCCACCTGGAGGTGTGTACTGCCAGTTTGCAACGCGCGCTGCGCTTCTCAAGCGAACTGGCCGCCGCGGGTTTTCAGCGCTGGCCGGCGCCAGGTGCAGAACGGCAGTTGATGGAAATCCACCCCGACGCTGCCTACGCGGAACTGCTGGGCGCGAAACTACAGCCGTCCAAAACCATCGAAGGTCGCATTCAAAGACAACTGCTTTTGCAGGAAGAACACCTCAATGTGCGTGATCCGATGATCTTCTTTGAAGAGATCACCCGCCACAAACTGTTGACCGGTCAGTTGCCGGATGGCCTTGTGAATACCCCCCCCGAATTGAACGCGTTGGTGGCGGCTTACACAGCCTGGAGCGCTTATTCAAACCCAACGGCTGTCACCATGTTGGGAGACGCCAATGAGGGGCGCGTCATCCTGCCGCTGCGCACACGAAATCGGTAGACCTGGTTTCTTTCACTGATCACCCAACTGATCACCTTCGCTCAACTTCCTGATTGATCTGAGTGCCAGGGTGCGTTCACGTTCGCAAGTGCATATACATCTTCCATTTTCCCCTATAAACCAAGCCAAATGAACCCTGAATACTTTGAAGATCTCTTGATGTAGGTGCTTGAATTAACTCACATAATAATTTATACTAATAAATAATCATTATCCATAACAAAATATTCAGATGGAATGAAAACATGGAAGATCCAGAGATCCGATTTGCAGAACTGATCACATCCCTAAAGAAAAGCCATTTTCGAATGACCCCCCAACGCATCGAATTGGTACGCTTGATCGCCGCCAGTGAAGGACATCCCAGCGCGCTCCAATTCCACCAAAAGGTCAAAGAGCGTTTTCCAACCATGAGTCTGGCCACGGTCTATAAAACATTGGCACTCCTAAAAGAAGTGAACCAGGTATTGGAAATCGATCTGCGCGATGATAACCACTATGATGGCAACCGCCCCCACCCTCACCCGCACCTGATTTGCACAAAATGTAAGACCATTATTGACGGTGAAATGGAAATTGAGAAATCGAAGATCCTCGAGTTGGAAAAATCATCCGGGTTCTTGATTCTACAACCGCAAGTAAACCTCTATGGGCTCTGTTCTGAATGCCAGAAAGGCAATCTTTCAAACAAGACCAAATAGAAACGCCAGAGAAAAATCAGAAAAGGAGGCAAACCACATTCAATAACACTCTGTCAACTTGAAACTTGACCATATTTGACCAGGTTCCAAAGGATTAAAGGAGTATCGAATGACAAATCAGAAGAAATTAACCACCGCAGCAGGTGCGCCTGTACCTGATAACCAAAATGCCATGACGGCCGGTCCACGCGGACCGATGCTGCTGCAAGATGTATGGTATTTAGAAAAACTTGCCCACTTTGATCGTGAAGTCATCCCTGAAAGGCGGATGCACGCCAAAGGCTCGGGAGCATTTGGGAAGTTTACAGTTACCCACGATATCACACAATACACCAAGGCAAAGGTCTTTTCGAAGATCGGCAAGGAGACCGAGGTCTTCGCCCGCTTCTCAACCGTAGCAGGTGAACGAGGCGCGGCCGACGCGGAACGCGACATCCGCGGCTTTGCCGTCAAGTTTTACACCGAAGAAGGCAACTGGGATCTGGTGGGCAACAACACGCCTGTGTTTTTCCTGCGCGATCCGCACAAATTTCCCGATCTCAACAGGGCGGTCAAGCGCGACCCGAAAACCAATATGCGCTCTGCCAGGAACAATTGGGATTTCTGGACCTCCCTGCCTGAAGCCTTGCACCAGATTACCATCACCATGAGCGAACGGGGAATCCCCTTTTCTTACCGGCATATGCACGGATTTGGCAGCCACACGTTCAGCATGGTCAATGCCAGAAATGAACGCGTGTGGGTGAAATTCCATTGGGTCTGTCAACAAGGCATCAAGAACTTGACGGATGAAGAAGCCGAGAAGATCGTGGCAAAGGATCGTGAAAGCCACCAACGCGATTTGTTTGACAGCATTGAAAAGGGTGATTACCCACGCTGGAAGATGTACATCCAGGTCATGACCCAGGAACAAGCCAGGAAAATGCCGTACAATCCCTTTGATCTAACCAAGGTTTGGTACAAGAAGGAATTTCCACTGATCGAAGTGGGAGTGCTCGAACTTAACCGAAATCCGGAAAACTACTTCCAAGATGTGGAACAAGCCGCGTTCAATCCCGCCGCGGTTGTGCCCGGGATCGGTTTTTCACCGGATAAAATGCTGCAAGGAAGGCTATTCTCCTATGGTGATGCCCACCGCTATCGGCTGGGTGTCAACCACCATCAAATTCCGGTCAACATGCCGAAAAACAGCCCGGCGCATGCCTCCCACCGCGATGGTCAAATGCGTGTGGATGGCAACCACGGTGCCGCAGTTGGCTATGAACCCAACAGTTTTGGAGAATGGCAGGAGCAGCCCGAATATAAAGAACCTCCCCTCGAACTGAACGGTGCCGCGGATCAATGGAATTTCAGAGAAGACGATTCTGATTACTACACACAGCCAGGCAAGCTTTTCAAGCTCATGAGCAAAGATCAACAAAAAGCCTTGTTCGAGAACACGGCTCGTGCCATGGGAGACGCCCCGGAGTTCATCAAAATCCGCCACATTCAGAATTGCCTGAAAGCCGATGCGGAATATGGAAAAGGTGTCGCCGGCGCTTTGAAAATTGGAATGGACAAGGTGAATTAATCATTATGGCAAAGATCTTCTCGCGCAACCTAAAAATTGTGCTGGGAATAGTATGTGTTGTATTGGGTGTGGTGGGCATGTTCTTTCCGGTGTTACCCACCACACCGTTTCTGCTGTTGGCTGCTTACTTTTTTGTTCACAGTTCTCCCCGTTTTTATGATTGGTTATTGACCAACCGCTGGTTCGGCAGCTATATCCGCAATTACCGCGAGGGCAAAGGCATCCCACTTAAACAAAAGATCTTGACCATCGCGCTTTTGTGGTTATCGATCGGTTATGCGATCGGCTGGGTAATTGATAGCTGGTGGGGCAAGCTTCTGTTGGCCGCGATCGCCATCGGGGTCAGCGTTCACTTGATCAAAATCAAGAACTACAAACCAGACAAGACAAAACATGAGCAAGAGTCTGCCAGGGAAAAGGTTTCAGCACCTGGACAATAAATCGGATTTTTACCGAAGGGCTCAATTGCAACCACAGAAAGCAACGAATCATCCACTCAATTGGAATCATTGAGAGTGAGTCTCCATGGATGCACCCTCCACAGCCGTTGATCAAGAAAAGCAATGAATCTTGAAAATTTATTTACCAATTTCAGACCTGCTCAAAAGAACAAGACCGCCTTATCGCAGGCGAGAACCTCATTGCGACTTAAAATCAAGCGCTTGACAGCGCTAATGACCTGGGTATAATCAATCCAACAGACCAACTTGAGGACAACGGTCAGGCTGCTTTTTCAGAGATCCGGCGGACGGTGCGAGCCGGAAAAGTACCCTAACCCTTTCCACCTCGATCACCCCAGCCGGGTGGGTCGCCTTCGCAGGGGCTGAAACAAGCCGTAAGAAGGCCGGAAGCGCCGTTATCGCGTTCAATAAGGCTCTCGTTTGAGAGTAAAAGCAGGTGGCACCACGAGCGCCCCTCGTCCTGCACAGGAACGGGGCGTATTCTTTTAACCAGAGAGGTGCAGCATGTTAGATATCAACTTCATCCGCGAAAACCCCGAGATCGTCAAGAAAAGCCTGAGCGACCGGCAGATGGATTCCACCCCGGTGGACCTGGTCATCAGCCTGGATACCGACCGCCGCAACCTGTTGACCAGGGTCGAAAAACTGAAGGCCGAGCGTAACGTGGTCTCAAAAGAGATCAGCACCAGCAAAGACCCGGCTGAACGCCAGAAAAAGATCGACGCCATGCGCCAGGTGGGTGACGAGATCGCCAGCCTGGACGAGACCGTGCGCGAGGTGGATGAGAAACTGAAATACCAGCTTTCCTCCATTCCCAATATCCCCGACCCAAGCACCCCCTACGGCAAGGACGACAGTGAGAACATCGTCTTACGCACCACGGGCGAGCTGCCCAAGTTCGATTTCGAACCGCAGCCGCACTGGGAACTGGGTACCAAATTAGGCATCATCGATTTTGACCGCGGCACCAAGCTGACCGGATCACGTTTTTACATCCTCAACGGCCTGGGCGCCCGCCTGCAGCGTTCGGTAATTGCCTACATGCTGGACCTGCACAGCCGACAGGGATACGCGGAACGCTACACACCCTTCATGGTCAAAGCGGATACCCTGTATTCCTCGGGTCAGCTTCCCAAATTTGCTGACAACCTGTATCACGATGTGGAAGAAGATTACTGGATGGTGCCCACCGCCGAAGTGCCCCTTACGGGCATGTACCGCGACGAAGTGCTTGAAGAGGCCAGCCTGCCACAGCGTTTCACCGCCTACACTCCCTGTTTCAGGCGTGAAAAGATGAGCGCCGGACGCGACGTGCGCGGCATCAAACGCGGACATCAGTTCGACAAGGTCGAGATGTACACCTACTGCACGCCAGAAGAATCTCCCAAGGAATTGGAAAAGATGCTGGCGGATGCCGAAGCCACCTGCGCAGGGCTGGGGCTGCCCTACCGCATCAAACGCCTGTGTACGGGTGACATCGGTTTCAACTCGATGATCACCTATGATGTGGAAGTGTGGGCCGCCGGCTGCGGTGAGTGGTTGGAGGTCTCTTCTGTTTCCAACGTGGGTGATTTTCAAGCCCGGCGCGCCAACATCAAGTACAAACCGACGGACGGAAACAAGAACCGGCTCGTGCATACCCTGAACGGTTCAGGGCTTGGCCTGCCGCGCACCATGATCGCCATCCTCGAGAACTATCAGCAAGCCGACGGCAGCATCAAGATCCCCGAAGTACTGCTGCCCTGGATGGGCGGCGCGAAAGAGATCAAGGGCGCTTAATCAGTTCCAAATATCATCTACTGGGTTTCGAGCAACAACTTTTTCCCTCCATGACCGTAAATAGCATGGAGGGTTCTTTTCGTCAGTATGATCAAGCCTGCCCCCTTCATTTGGTGAGGATTAACAGTTTTACAACAATCGGCCGTTATACTTGGTAAAAGGAGATTGACTAAGTGGAAGCGATCGCACAATCAGGTTGGTTCGTCCCGGTTCTGGCCGTCATCATGGTCATTGGGCTCTTTTCACTTTTGTTCTATATCGTTCCAGGTCTGACCATCATCTGGCTGGCCATTCTTGCCTATGGGTTGGTCAGCGGTTTCAACCTGGCATCGGGCATCGTTTTTGGTGTGATCACCTTGTTGATGATCGGCGGCAACTTGATCGACAACCTGTTGATGGGCAGTGAGGCGCGCAAGACCGGCGCCGGATGGATCTCGATCGCGGTCGCATTGGTGGCTGGTGTGGCTGGCACGTTTATTCTGCCTCCTTTTGGCGGTCTGCTTTTTGCCGCAGTAGGCATATTGATCGTGGAGTGGATCAGTAAAAAGAACTTTAAGGAAGGGCTCAAATCGACGGGTGGAATTGTTAAAGGCTGCGGTTTGGCCATTGTCTCAAGATTTTTTATTGGCATGCTGATGATCGGATTATGGGCCATTTGGGTCTGGTTGATCAACTGACCGGATTCATTCATTTTTTACTTTTTTTTTAGTTCATCCTCATGGAATAATCACCATCAATAACCGATAATCACGTCAAGGCGTGGTACAAAGCCCGGCTTTATATCACGTGCTTAATTATTTACCATTCCATGCAAGGAATTTCTCATGAACAAATTGAATATCGGCATAAAAACCTTACAAGCAAAACTTGTCTTGGTCACCGCATTGGGCGTCTTATTGATCGGCGGTTGTATCATCACGGCTTTTACCTATACCGCCATTACCAACGGCACGCAAAAAGCGCAAGAAGTCGCCATGGCTCAATCACAATTGGAAGCGAAAATAATTGAGAACCGCATCGAGAGTGGAATGAGCGTGACCCGCACGCTGGCACAAACCCTGGCCGCGATGAAAACTTCAACCGATTCAAGCCTGTTATCCAGAGAACAACAAATCGACATGTTAATCCCCATCCTCGAAAGAAATCCTACGTTTTTTGGCCTATGGACCTCCTGGATTCCAAATGGTTTCGATGGAAATGATGGAGAACATATCCACTCAGCGGGAAGTGACGCAAACGGTCGCTTCACTCCGTACCTGGTCAAAGATCCTGATGGGAAGATCACCTTGAACACCGATACTCTGGTTTATGAAGAAGAAATCACCAAAAGCTATATCCAATGCTCAATGCAAACCAAACAAGAATGCATTCTTGAACCTTACATTGAAAGCGTGGGGGATCAAGAAATCTTCATGACCAGCACAACCTTCCCAATTCTTGTGAATGACAAACTGCTCGGGATCGCTGGTACCGATATCGAGTTGAGTTTCTTGCAGGAACAAGCGGATGCGTTTGATCTATACGAGCATACCGCGACGATGCGCGTGTTGAGTTACAACGGCGTTATAGCTGCCGAGACCGGGAATCCGGCCAACATCGGCCTCTCCATTCGGGATGTGGATGAAGCCGCTTCTGAAATCATGAAATCACTACAATCAGGAACAGCCTCGAGCACACAAAATGGTGAAAATCTCGAAGTGGTTGTGCCTATCAAGATTGGAAACGCCAACACCATTTGGGGGGTTCAAATACTGATCCCGATGGTTGAGATCACTAAAAGCACCCGGAACCAAACCATGCTGGTGATGGGTGTCTCCATCGGTCTCATCGTCCTTTTGCTGGTGGCCATCTGGCTTGTTGTCGGTCAAATGATCACCAAACCCGTCCGGTTGATCACTACAGGCGCCCAACTGCTGTCAGTTGGTGATATTAACCTGACAGGCATGAATCGCAAGGAAACCGCGAAAATTGATCTGCGTCACGATGAACTTGGAGAGGTAGGAGTCGCCTTCTCCCATTTGATCACCTACATGAAGGATAAAACTTTGGTGGCCCAGCACATCGCTGAGGGAGACCTGACGCAGGATGTTAAGGCCATGAGTGATCAAGACCAGCTCGGCCAGGCGTTGAAGCAGATGATCCTGGGGCTGCGCGGACTGATCGGAAACGTGAACACGAGTGCCAAAGAAGTACATGGAACCTCAGAAGAACTGGCAAAATCAGCGGAGCAAGCTTCTCTGGTGGCAGGCTTGATCACGAACACCATGCAGGAAATTGCCCAAACAAGTTCCGGGCAGCTGGAATCTGTTTCTTCGTCTGCCTCCACAGTCGAGGAGCTCTCACGGGCGATTGACGGCGTGGCTCATGGGGCTCAAGATCAAGCCAACGCGGTCACCCAGTCAGCCGAGATTACTTCCCAGCTCTCTCGAACCATAGAAAAAGTAGCTGTCAACATCAATACAGTGGTTGACCAAGCCAACGCCGCAGCCGCTGCCGCCAAAACAGGGGTGGAAAAGGTTGAAACCACGTTATCTGAAATGCAAGCCATCAAAAAGGTGGTGGATCTTTCGACCGCCAAAGTACTTGAGATGGGCTCACATTCAGAACAAATCGGACAGATCGTAGTCACGATCGATGATATTGCTTCACAGACCAACCTGTTGGCATTGAACGCGGCGATTGAAGCCGCTCGCGCTGGCGAGGCCGGCAAAGGCTTTGCCGTGGTAGCCAGTGAAGTTCGCAACCTGGCTGAACGATCTTCAATTGCCACTCGTGAGATCAGTGACTTGATCACTTCCATCCAAAGAGTGGTGGAAGAGGCCATCAGGAACATGAAGAACGGCAGCGAAGAAGTGGAACGGGGCGTGAACCTGGCCAGTGAGGCCGGAAATTCTCTGCAAGACATCCTGGTAGCTGCAAACGCGGTCAATGAGCAAGCACTTGAAGCAGCTTCGGCAGCTCATCAAATGTCGGCAGCCGCTGGTGAGTTGGTTTCAGCCGTTGATTCAGTCTCAGCGGTGGTAGAAGAGAACACTGCCGCGACAGAAGAGATGGCTGCTGGTTCTTCCGAGATGATGCAATCCATTGAAATGATCTCCTCCGTGACTGAGCAAAATACCGCCTCCATGGAGGAAGTGGCAACTTCAGCGCAAGAGATGGCCTCCCAGGTGGAAGAAGTCACCCGTTCAGCAGGGGAGCTTTCGGGAATGGCAGGCAAACTAAGCGAGATTGTGAAAGCTTTTAGACTGCCCGATTAGTCCTACTTTATCACAAAAACAAAGCAGCCCAGTTCACAATCAACTGGGCTGTTTTTCTTTATCGTCGGATTCTAGCTTTTCTTTTGACGGGTTAGTACCACTTGATAGAGCACAATCGACCCTGCCACGGCTGCGTTGAGTGATTCAATCTGTCCCAACATGGGCAGGCTCAGTAAGAAATCACAAGTTTCTTTAACCAGCGGCCGCATGCCCTCCCCCTCATTGCCAACCACGATCATCACCGGACCATTCAGTGGAATCTGATCAATGGGTTTGGCTTCAGGTCCGCCCTCAAGCCCAACCATCCAGGCTCCTTCTTTTTTTAGTTCCTTGCCAATTTGCACCAGGTTGCCTTGCGCGATGAGTAAGTGTTCGGTGGCGCCTGCTGAAGCACTCACCACCGCGGGGGTTACTTCGGCCGCGCGATGCGGTGGAATGAGTACACCATGAACACCGGCCGCCTCTGCAGACCGTAACAAAGAACCCAGGTTTTGAGGGTTTTGTATTAGATCAAGCATCAATAGAAAGAGGTCTTCCCCTTTGTTTTTTGCCAGTTCGGTGATGTCAGCCACATCCACGTACGGATAGCGGCTGACTTCCAGCGCCACCCCTTGTGGATTTTCACCCATGCTGGCCAGTTTGTCACGCGGCACACGTTCCACCGCGATCTTGCGCCCTCTGGCCATTTGGATGATCTCGGCAATGCGGCCCTTTTCTTCAAGACCCGCAGCCAATAACAGACGAAAGACGTCACGGCGTTTCGTTTTTAATACTTCCATGACCGGGTTTCGGCCAATGATCCACTCTTTCACCGGCGCTGCTCCAGGTGCCAGGAGGTGCCATCCTTGCTGTCTTCCAACACGACACCCAGCTCAACCAGGCTGTCACGGATCTTGTCTGAAAGCGCCCACATCTTGTTGACTCGCAGTTCTTTGCGAATCTCAATCAGCAGTTCCACAAAACCTTTGATATCTTGCCCACCTTCGGAAGTCTGATCAAGCACCAGACCGAATACGGCGGTCAATTCACGAATGGCGGTTTGCCCAGCGGACAGTTGTTGATCCGTAGCACCATCAGCGCGAGTTTGATTGATGACACGCACCAGTTCATAGAGGTGAGCCAATGCCCCAGCAGAATTGAAATCCTCATCCATGGCATCGTTGAATCCCTGGCGGGTGGCGCTAATCTGTGAATCCAAATTCTTGATGACTGCGTCTGAAGCACCGGCCGCTCCGCCTTGTGCAGGTTTGAGAGCCGAGCGCAGGCGGTCAAGCGCGCGTTGGCATTGCTGCAAGATGTCATCCGAGTAGGATAACGGGTTGCGGTAACCCGAATTTAGCACCATCATACGCAGTTCATTGGCAGAATGCTGACTGAGGAAATCTTCAATGGTGACCAGGTTGCCAAGCGATTTAGACATTTTCTCACCGCTCAGCTGCAGCATGCCATTATGAATCCAGTAGGTCGCGAACTGTTTGCCTGTAAAGCATTCGCTCTGAGCGATCTCATTCTCATGATGCGGGAAGATCAAATCGTTGCCCCCGCCGTGGATGTCGATCTGTTCACCCAGGTGATCCAGGTTCATGGCAGAGCACTCAATGTGCCACCCCGGGCGTCCTTCACCCCAGGGGCTGGTCCACGAAGGTTCACCGGGTTTTGCAGACTTCCACAGCGCAAAATCCATGGGGTGTTCTTTGCGGTAATCCACATCAATGCGCGAACCGGCCTGCATATCATCCAACCGTCTGCCAGATAGTTTGCCGTATTGCGGGTCTTTGGTCACACGGAAGTAAACATCGCCTTCCACCGGGTAAGCATAGCCCTTGTCGATCAGTCCCTGGATCATCTCGATGATCTGGCCCATCTCACGGGTGGCACGCGGATTAATGGTGGCAGGCAGAATATTGAAATCACGCAAATGACCTTCAAATTCATGAATATACATCTCGCCCAGGGCAAACGGATCCATGCCCTGCTGATTGGCTTTGAGGATGATCTTGTCATCCACATCGGTGAAATTCATCACGTGTTTGACCTTGTATCCACGAAATTCCAGGTAGCGGCGGATGATGTCAAACACCAGGGCTGACATGGCGTGTCCGATGTGAGCTTTGGCGTACACGGTTGGACCGCAGACATACATCGAGACCTCTCCAGGTTTAAGGGTCTTGAATTCTTCGGTCTTGCGTGTCAGGGTATTATAGACTTTCAACATCAGGCACTCCTCTAGCGATTAGTAGTATTGGACTCTTCAGGCCGGCCAAAGATCATACGGCCGGCGGCGGTTTGCAGCACCTTGGTGACCATGAGGTTGATCTCTTTATCCATGTAGTCACGGCCATTTTCAACCACCACCATGGTGCCATCATCGAGATAGGCCACCCCTTGCCCAGCCTCACGGCCTTCTTGAATGACGCGCACCGTCATCATCTCACCCGGCAACAGCACTGATTTTACCGCGTTTGCCAATTCGTTGATGTTCAGCACCACCACCCCCTGCAACTCGGCAACCCTGTTGAGGTTGTAATCATTGGTCAGGATCGGACAACGCATCTGGCGCGCCAACACCACCAGTTTATCATCCACTTCTCGCATGCCCTCCACATCAATATCACTGATCTTTACCTGAATGACAGGCTCTTTTTGAAGCGTGGAGAGCACTTCCATGCCGCGGCGGCCGCGCTGGCGGCGCATGCTGTCGGGGCTGTCGGCTATGTACTGAAGTTCGTTTAATACAAAGCGTGGAATCAACAGCGTACCAGGCAAAAAACCGGTACGAGAAATGTCAGCAATACGTCCATCGATGATCACACTGGTATCCAGCAGGATATTGCGTTGATCAGCCCAACCTGTGGACCCTTCTCGAGGTGGAGTCACCGCTCCTCCTCGCAAGGCGGAAAAAATGGAAAAGATATCCGCCTGACGCATGGCAAAGATCGAAACACCCAAATAGCCAAACAACATGACCGCGATGAATGGCAGGATCTTTCCAAAAGGAGCCGGCAAGAGTGAAATTGGGAACGAAAAGAGGGCGGCCACGATCAAGCCAGCAATCAGGCCGATCAAAGCCGCGACCAGAGTCTGGGCAGATACCCTGGCCAAAATCTTTTTTAATCCAATAACAGGGCGGGTCGTAAAGTAAGGCGTGATGATCAATCCCACGATCGCTCCCGCTGAGGCGATCACAAAAGAATACTGATCCACAGTCATTGAAGCGGTGCCGTTCACCAGTGCTGTTTCACCAATGCTCCTACCCCAATAAGCTCCCCCGATGGCAAATCCGATCATTCCGAGAATACGAAAAATAAATTCGGCACTCATAAGAATTCTCCTCGATAATTGCTGTTAACGTTCAGAACAATAATGGATAATAGCTAATATTGATGATAGCATGCCAGAGGAAGTACGTCAAATCAATAAATCAAAAGGATGACGCCGAAAAAGCACATCACCTTCACCTATTATGATTATGAGTTAAATTGGTGAGAACCTATATAGAGAATGATCATACAACGTGTTTGGAAGGATTAGTCCGTACCCTTCCGTACGTCATTATTCGTCAGGGATTGCGGCCAGAGCCACCTTGTTGCGGCCTTTTTGTTTGGCAGTATAGAGAGCTTCGTCAGCCTTGCTGATTAACTCATTTACCGTATTGCCATGTTGCGGATAGACCGCGATCCCGATCGAGACGGTGGCTGAGACCCAGTTCTCGCCGTCTTTGACAGAGACATCGCTCAGTTTTTGACGGATGGATTCAGCCTTGTGAAGCGCTTCAACCACCGACATTTTTTGGAAAGCCATTAAGATCTCGTCACCCCCCAGCCGGCACGAAAAATCATCGGTCCGAGTGGAAGTCAGAATGGTTTTTCCAAATTGCTCAAGAATTGCATCCCCAATTTGATGTCCAAATTGATCATTGATGCTTTTAAATTCATCAATATCAATGATCAAAATACAAAAGGTCAAATTCATATCTTTGCAATCCATCAAGCGTTGTGCCAGAACCTGATCCATCACCCGCCGGTTGAACAACCCTGTCAAGGTGTCGTGAGTGGCCTGATCTTTGAGTTGTTCATGTAACTGGTTGATCTCTTCGATCTGGTTCTGCAGACGATGAGCCTGCGAGCGCAAACTTTCTTCCGCCAGTTTCCGTTCAGTGATATCGCGGGAAATTCCAAAGGTGCCAATGATGGTGCCTTCGCTGTTGTACATGGGCATTTTTGTGGTGAGCACCCAGGCATCAGGCTGATCATGACGGGTTTCTTTTTCTTCAATGCTGAGCGTGCGGCCTGTGCGGATGATCTCCTGTTCACCTTCGTATGCCTGCCTGGCATGTTCTGCGGAGAAAAAATCAAAATCCGTTTTACCCACTGCAATCGAAGGGTCCTCATAACCAAAAGATTTCACCAGCGATTTGGATACCCTGATAAAACGGCTATTCATGTCCTTAAAGTACACGTACTCCGGAACATGATCCAGAAGATGTTTCAACAGGTCTCGGTCGCTGACCTTTAGCCTGATCAAAGGTTTGTTTGCCTGAAGGGGCATATTCTTTTCTTCGCGGGTTGAGATTTGCACAATTGCCTTCGGACTTTTCATGTTCTCCCACTCCAAAAACCAACACAATTCCAGCCAAGTTTTTCCGGATCGTGACAAAACCGATCACACCCCGGTATTACTTGCTCTTCAATTGTCGATCAACTCAATATGAATCTGTGTTTTAGTATACAAAATATCAAAGCAAAGTCAATCAGTGAGAAAAAATTTATTGTTTATCAAAAGCCTTTGCCAGACGTTGCACGCCTGTCAGAATGCGCTCTTCATCATTAGTCGCAAAATTGAGGCGTATGAAGCGAGTGCCCTCCTCAGGATTCGCAAAGAAAAGCGAACCAGGTGAAAACTCAACCCCTTCTGAACGGGCACGCTCAAGGAAGGTGATCGAATTTTTTTCCTCAGGCAGCCGTAGCCACAAAAATAAACCGCCCTGTGGAATTTGGAACTCGACTTGTGGAAGGTGCTTTTTCAACGAATCGGCCAGAAAGTCGCGGCGCTTGCGATATAGCCGGATGGAACGATGCAGATGGGTTTGATAGCGGCCCAGGGTCATATATTCGTTTAACACCTGCTGGATCAGAGGTGAGGTGGTAAGATCCGTAACCACTTTTTGAGTTTGAAGCGCTTCAAAAATGGGGCCATCCGCGATCAAAAAACCCACCCGCAATCCCGGAGCGAGCATCTTCGAAAAGGTGCCAAGATAGATCACCTGCCCTGCGTGATCCAGGGCTTTGATGGCCGGGATGCCCCGGCCTTCAAAACGCAGGTCTCCCGCAAAATCATCCTCGACAATGGGGATGTTATAACGGGCGGCCAGTGACAAGAGTAACCTGCGGCGCGCCAAACTTAGATTGGTGCCGCCGGGGTTTTGAAAATTGGGAATGGTATAGATCAACCTGGGATGATGTTGCTGCAACAAAGACTCGATTGTTTCAACCTGCATGCCATTTTCGTCCGTGGAAACATCAATGATCTTGAGTTTTAACCACCTGAAAAGCTCAAGCGCCAGATTGTAGGTGGGCTTTTCGACCAGAATGACATCCCCTTCACGCAGCAACTGATGACAAACCAACGCCAATGCTTGTTGAGATCCCGACGTGATCAGCACCTGGTCAGGAGTAGTGTGGACGCCCTGGCTGGCCAGGATGCTGCAAATAGTGGAGCGCAAGGGAGCAAACCCTTGACCAAATGAACCATAATCAAGCGCATGAGATCCCTCCCGTCTCAAAACGGTTTGCATCGCCACCAGCAGGTCGCGCACCGGGTATTGCGAGGAATCTGCCACTCCGGTAAACGAGATCACCGTCGGATCATTGAAAATTCTGGTAGTAGAAAGAGACTTCAGCAAACCAGCATTTGCGCTTTGTTCTGTCTGCCATAAAGGCCACTTCAGATCGCCTGGAGGCGTTTGAGGTGAGTTCTGGGAGACGAATGCATCCACATAGGTGCCGCTGCCCTCGCGGGTGACCAATAAACCTGTACTTTGCAGCAGGCTGTAGGCGTTTTCAATGGTGATGCGGCTAAGACCCAATTCCCTGGCCAACTCGCGGGTGGCCGGAAGCCGCGAATCCGCGGGCAGGCTGCCGTTGCGGATGTGAACTTCGAGCCAGTCGGCAATCTGACGATATAATGGCAACGGGCTGGAGGGATCAATAGGGATTCGCATGGACAGAGTATAACAAGGATCGGCATTTTTGATATCCAATTCATATTATTACTGAAGTGGTATTAACTTTTTTGCAACGAATTGGCACTTTGCAAGTAGCCAAATCCTCTTATAATCATCAGCATTCAACATTGTGAAGGAGTAAACCATGAAAGCAGCATTCACCAGAACTTTAGGAAGATCAGGCATCCAAGTCAGTGCCTTGGGGATGGGTTGTTGGGCCGTCGGTGGTCCCTGGAATTTCAACACTGTTCCTGCCGGTTGGAGTGGAGTGGACGATGCCGAATCGCTGCGCGCCATCCAACGCGCGCTGGATTTGGGAGTGAACTTCTTTGACACCGCTGCCAATTACGGCGCCGGCCACAGTGAAAAACTGCTGGCAAAAGCCTTCAAAGGTAAACGCGACCAGGTGGTGATCTCGACCAAATTCGGTTACCTCGTGGATGAGGAAGCCAAAGAAGTCAATCATTACGACGCCACGGAAGAAGACAGCGACCTGGCCAGCCGCGTACGTGAAAGTCTTGAGAACAGCCTGCGCCGCCTTGAAACCGATTATGTGGACGTTTATCTGATCCACGTGTGGGGGTTGAAAATTGAACGCGCTCTGGCCGCCCGTGAAGTGCTTGAAGAAATGGTCAAATCCGGCAAGGTGCGCACCTATGGCTGGAGCACTGACCGCCCGGATGCCATCAAGGCTTTTGCCACCTCGCCCAATTGCGGGGTGATCCAGCAGCAGTTCAGCGTACTGGATGGCAATGATGAGCTGATGGATCTATGTCAAACACTCAACCTGGGCAGCATGATCCGCGGCCCGCTGGGCATGGGGCTGCTGACCGGCAAGTTCGCCCCCAACAGCACCTTCGCCAACGACGACGTCAGGCATCACGCTCAATGGCATCCTGGTTTTAAAGATGGCAAACCCACCCAGGAGTGGTTGGATCAACTGGCCGCCATTCGCGAGATCCTCACCAGCGGCGGACGCAGCATGGCGCAAGGCGCGCTGGGTTGGTTGTGGGCGCGCAGCCCCATGACCGTACCCATCCCCGGTTTCAAAAGCGTGGCTCAGGTGGAAGAAAACTGCAAAGCCATGCAGTTCGGTCCGCTCTCAAAGGATCAAATCGATCAGATCGATGGAATCTTGAAAAGAATCCGCTAATTGGATGAATCATTAAGAAAGAACCCGGACACTTAATCGTGTCCGGGTTCACTATTGTTAGCCGTTCTTGATCTTACTTGCTGTAGTTCAGGAAAGAGGCCATCCACACCAAAGGAGCATTCCAGTTAATGGTGATTTCATTGGTGGTGTAGGAGCCAATATCATCGATATAGCGTTTGGATTCAGGCAGCTCCTTGAGGTTCTGCGCTTCGGCCACAGGATCGGTGGGGTCGGCATTCGGTCCGCCCGAGACCACACCAGCCGGTGGGGGTGGGAATCCGCTGCCTGGATTGTTGGCCCAGTAACGGTGATGGGGATGCTGCATGGCGTAGGTGCCGTAACCGGTGACGTAACTGATGTTGTTGGGGTTGCGACCCAGCAGATAATCCATGCTTTCACGCACCGCGTTCAAATATTGCGGTTCACCAGAGATATTGTAGGCTTCAGCCACCAGCATCATGTTGTTCAGGATCAATCCATTGGAACCCCAGGGATAGGCACCGTCGATCAGCACGGAATATCCGTCTTCAGCCTGATTCGCGAGCAACAAATCTGAGAAGGTCAGGATGCTGTTCTTGATCTCGGTCAGTTTATCCGCAGGAAGGTTGTTGGCGGTGGAAGCCAGCGTGAGGCTGCCCAATGTGGCCAGATTGCCCCAGTCAAACTGCGCGGCAACCGCAAAGTCAGGTGAGGTGAGCAGGTAATCCTGGTACTCCTGTTTACCGGTGGTGACGAAGAGCTCAGCCGCCGCCCAGTAGAATTCATCGCTAACGTCGCTGTCAGGATAGTTGCCGCCGCCTGCACCAGGAGTGTTGCCAGCATAATCATCAGGGTTGGCAAGCGCGGCCTGCCAGGCCTTTTCAGCCGCAGCCAGACATGTGCCTGCAAATTCGGCGTCAATATCCTGCCAGATTCGGGAGCACTGGGCGCCGGTGGCTGCCAGGTTGAGCGTGGCCGCCGTGGAGGGTGGGAAGAGGTAGCGGCCGGTGCCGATTATTTCATTAGCATTATCGTTATCCACCTCGGTGGGAGGAACCATGGGCATGCCTGCCCAGACCTCGTCGTGCAGCTTGTGATGCACCATGCCAGCCAGAGGCTGCCCATCGGGCACCTGCATGGAGAGGATGAACTCCATCTCCCAGCGGGCTTCATCAAGCAGGTCAGAAACGCCGTTGGCATTCTCGGGGATGGAGAGGGAGCCGTCGACAAAGGCTTCAGGCATTTGTTCGTAAAGGTTCATCAAAGTCCAGACGGAGATGCCGCCGTTGACCACGTACTTGCCGAAATCGCCGGCATCGTACCAGCCGCCCGAGGCATCCAGGGTGTAATCGCAAGTCGGCCAGGTGTTGCCGTCGGGATCAGTACCCGTCCAGCAGGTAACTTCGCTGTCAGTGGTGTGACCGGCAGGACGCGCCCACTGTTCACCGGCAAATTCTGCTTCAATGGGAGTTCCGCTGCGGTTGCCATAGAAGTAAGCCATGGCGTCTTTTTCAAGGCGCGCGTAAAGATCATCCGTGATGGCAAAAGGCACGCTCTTCAGGTCATTGATCTGCAG
>CAYYRU010000035.1:1942-4817 GCA_964474095.1 uncultured Anaerolinea sp. | reverse complement strand
CCAAACAAGGAAGGATTCTGCCAGGAGAGATCGCCCGTATCAAATTTCGACCAGATCAATTTGACGTCGCGGTCTTTGACCGTGGCGCCATTCACCTGTGCCTGGAAGCCGATCTCGGTGCCGTGCGCAGGTGTGACCAAACCGGTTAACGGCACACTGGCTTCAAAGCCCCAGCCGTTGTCGGTTAAATATACAAAACCGGTCACTGTTGTATCGGTGTTAAAAACACCGGTAATGGTAAGCGCTTTGGGGTCGGTGTTGCCGATATCGCCCGCGTTAATGTTGACCTGGAACATGCCAACGTTGTATTTGGTGGCTCGAAGGTCACCAGTGGTATTCAGATAAAACTCAAGCGAATCTTCATTCCAGAAGTCAGCGTTGTGCTGTCCGCCCACGATGTTCTTTTCATAAGATTCCATGGTGACGTAGAAATTGTCAGCATCCGCAGCGACTTTGTACGTGAAAGCGCCATTCTCAGCAGGATCAGGCGATAACTGCGACCCTGTGGTTACCTTGATCTCGGGGATTCTGGCCCAATCGTCGAGCTTTCCATCCACGCTGATGGCCACCGGGAAGGGCACGTAGACCACCTCGCCGGGGATCTCCGCCGGGATCATGGCATACGCATCAGGGGTGGGGGTTACGGTGGCAGCCGCGGGGCTGGCCGTGGAGGCAGGTTTGGCGGCACAAGCCACCGCGCTAATTAAGAGTATGAGAACAACCAGTGCGTTTAACAAGTTTTTCTTCATGTCAGCTCCTCACCAGAAAATGGACTCTATGTATTATACAAGAATTTCATGAGAGCGTTCCCACGAAATCGAAACTGGACTTGTGTGTTTTTTGTTCACGACTGGAACACTGAATGAACCTTTCGCACAACAAGCTGCGTTGCTTCGATCAATGCATAATTTCAAGGTCATTCTCGTCTACCTCACCTCCGGTCCCTCTCCATCCGAAGATAGAGAGGGGAGCAGGGGTGATTTAAGTGTTTATTGGTTTTAGCAGCAAGAAGCGGAGAATTGCTTTTTATTATGACCATTTTTATCCGATTTGTGATACGATACTTCAAAAGGAGTAGATCATGCAAAAAATAATTCCCTTTTTATGGTTTGATGACCAGGCGGAGGAAGCCGCCCGCTTTTACACATCCATTTTTCCAGACTCAAAGATCCTTGACATCTCTTATTACGGTGAAGGTGCCGCCAAACCCGCCGGTACGGCCATGGTGGTGGAGTTCACCCTTAACGGTCAGACCGTACGCACCCTCAACGGCGGACCGGAGTTCAAGTTCTCCGAAGCCGTTTCGTTTAGCGTGGATTGCGACACCCAGGAAGAAGTGGATCGCTATTGGGACGCGCTCACCCGGGACGGTGAAGAAGTGCAGTGCGGCTGGCTGAAAGACAAATTCGGTTTCTCGTGGCAGATCGTGCCCACCATTCTTGGCAAGCTGGCCGCCGACCAGGATCGAGCAAAAGCGGAACGAGTCATTCAAGCCATGTTGAAAATGAAAAAATTGGAGATCGCCGACTTGCAAAAAGCTTACGACGGTATCGAGTAAATCACGTCAGTGGGACTGATGTTGCACACGCGGCGTGATACAATGCCTGCATGCCTGTGGAACTACTTGCCCCCGCAAAAGACCTCGAAACCGGCCTGGCCGCCATCAACTGCGGCGCGGACGCCGTTTACATCGGCGCCTCCCGTTTTGGCGCGCGCGAAGCCGCCGGCAACTCAACCGCCGACATTGACCAGCTTGTCAGCTACGCGCATCGCTACTGGGCTAAAGTCTACGTGGTGGTCAACACCCTGCTCCGCGACAATGAGATCGAAGACGCGCTGACCCTGATCGAGCAGGTCTATCAAAGTGGCGCGGACGCCCTGATCATCCAAGACCCCGGGCTGCTCGAATGTGACCTGCCGCCCATCCCACTGTTTGCCAGCACCCAAATGCACAACCACACCCCCGAGCGGGTGGCCTTCCTTGAAAAAGTGGGTTTCCAGCGCGCCATCCTGGCTCGTGAACTCAGCCTGGAGCAGATCCGTGAGATCCGCGCCGCCACCAGCCTGGAGCTGGAGACCTTCATCCACGGCGCGTTGTGCGTCAGCTACAGCGGGCAGTGCTACCTGAGTTACGCCATCGGCGGACGCAGCGGCAACCGCGGACAGTGCGCCCAGCCCTGCCGCAACCTCTACTCGCTGGTGGATGCTGAAGGCCAGACTCTGCTCCGCAACAAACACCTGCTCTCGATCCGCGACCTCAACCAGAGCGAAAATCTTCAAGCCTTGTTGGAGGCCGGAGTGACTTCCTTTAAGATCGAAGGCCGCCTGAAAGACGTTAACTACGTCAAGAACGTGGTGGCGCATTACCGCGGGTTGTTGAACCGGTTGCAAGCCGTCAAAAGTTCCTCCGGCAGTTGCAACCCGGGCTTCACCCCCGACCCTGCCAAAACTTTCAACCGCGGATACAGCGATTATTTCCTGCACGGGCGCCGCGGCAAGATCGGTTCGCCAGATTCCCCCAAGCACGTAGGCGAGGAACTGGGCAAGGTCACTGAGATCTCCAAAAACGCCTTCAAACTGGAGCGCCCCGTGGATTTGCACAACGGCGACGGCCTCAGTTATTTCACCACCAAGGGTGAACTGGCCGGAACCCTGGTCAATGGCGTCGCGGAGGGTTGGATCACCCCCGCCAGAATGTCCGGCCTAACCAGCGGTCAGATGATCTACCGCAATTATGACAAAGCCTTCACGGACGCGCTTGAAAAGGCCGTACCCGTTCGCAAGATCAGCGTGGAGATGTGTCTGATTGTCACTTCCAAGGGTTACAAACTGGAACTGGTGGATGAGGACGGTGTTCAAGCCGCGAATGAGATCA
>CAYYRU010000035.1:0-1842 GCA_964474095.1 uncultured Anaerolinea sp. | reverse complement strand
CGCGCTACTGCCTCAAACATCAACTGGATGCCTGCCCGCGCCTGCCCAATGCCCGGCGCCTGCCTGAACCGCTGTGGCTGGTGGACGCGGAAGGCCGCCGCTTGAAACTGAAATTCAACTGCCAGGCCTGCCAGATGGAAGTCTGGTTCGAAGGCTGATCTGTAATAAGATATCAACCCCTGCGAAGGAGTCACCGCTTTTATGTCCCTTTTTTGGTCTTATCTCATTTTCTTTTTGGCCGGTGTGTTTGCCGGCGCGGTAAACTCCGTGGCGGGCGGCGGCAGCCTGATCTCTTTCCCCAGCATGGTGGCACTGGGGATCCCGGCCATTGTGGCCAACGCCACCAACACGGCCGCCATCTGGCCGGGTTCGTTGAGCAGTGCCATTACCTATGGGCGTGAGATCAAGCCGGAGCGTAGCCTGGTGTTCACCCTGCTCATCCCCAGCATCCTTGGCGGCCTGCTGGGCGCGATGGTACTGGTGTTCACCCCGCCGGCCTTGTTTGGCAAGATCGTGCCTTTTTTGGTGCTTTTCGCCACCCTGCTCTTCGCCTCGCGCGGCTTGTTCGACCGCCTGATCAAACGCCCCACCAGTGAAGAAGGCAAGGTCACGCTGGGCGGCCGCATCTGGGGATTCCTCTTCCAGTTGTTTGTGGCCACCTACGGCGGCTATTTTGGCGCCGGCATCGGCATCTTGATGCTGGGCTCTTTCAGCATCATGGGTATGCGTGACATCCTTAAAATGAACGGCTTGAAAGCCCTGGTTGGCACCATGATCAACCTGATCGCGTTCATCTTCTTTGCCATCCGCGGATTGGTGGAATGGCCGATCGCCATCGTCATGGGGGCGGGCACCATTTTAGGCGGCTTTGGCGGCGCGCGCATCGCCAGACGTATCAATCAAAAATACCTGCGCTGGTTTGTGATTGCGGTGGGTCTGGGAGTATCGATCTGGATGTATTTCAAATAAGACCTGACTGTCGATGCTATACTTTTAGGATGATTAATCATCGAGCCAGTAAATTATGAGCGACACCTCCCCACTCATCCTCGGGCTGGATTGCAGCACCAGCGCCAGCAAAGCCATCGTTTTTGACCTGCAGGGTAGCGAGGTCGCCAGGGGTTCTCAACCCATCAGTCTCTCGACCCCCCGCCCTGGCTGGCATGAGCAGCCCGCCGTGGATTGGTGGCAGTCCACCGTGCTGGCCATCCGCCAGGCAGTCAACCAGATCAATATTAAGCGCCTGGCCGCCCTGGCCATCGCTCATCAGCGCGAAACCTTCGTGCCCCTGGATGAACACGACCAACCACTTTGTGACGGCATCTTATGGATGGATGAACGCGCCGGTGATCAGCTGGCCGCGCTCGAAAAAGCCTTTGGCCGCGAGGAGTTCCACCGCCTGACCGGCAAACGCCTCTCGATGAACCTGACCCTCACCAAGATCGCCTGGCTGCGCCAACACCGCCCCGAGATCTTCTCTAAAGCCCAAAAGTACGCGGACGTGCACGCCTACCTGGTGCAAAAATTGACCGGCGAGTTCGCCACCGGTTGGGGCTGCGCGGACCCCACCGGCATGTTCGACCTGCAGCAAAACGCCTGGTCAAGCCCGCTGCTGGCCGGCATCGGAATCCGCGCCGAACAGCTGCCGCGACTGGCGCCGCCGGGGACGATTATCGGCAGGGTCAGCGCCTCCGCCGCGGCGGAATGCGGCCTGCCGATCGGTCTGCCCTTGGTTGCCGGCATTGGCGACGGACAGGCCTCCAGCCTGGGCGTCAACATCACCGCGCCGGGCGAAGCCAGCCTGTCGCTGGGCACCTCGGTTATTTCAGGCACAGCCATTGA
>CAYYRU010000034.1:21693-26992 GCA_964474095.1 uncultured Anaerolinea sp. | reverse complement strand
TTTTCGGCTTTCAAGTCCCAGCTCATCTCACCTGCGTCAGACATGTATTCCGGGTGGGCCGCGGCTTCTTCCTTGCTCAATTTGACCGATCCCTTGAGGTGGGTTTCATTTGCAGTGTGTTCACCGATGCGCACGTCCATTTTAGTGAAGTCCGCTTTGAACTGGTTGATGGGATACAAGTTGTGGATCTGCGTGGCGGGCTGCCCATCAGGGGTGCCCCAGCGGCCGGCCTTAAGCATGGCGTAGGAGGGCTTGATGCCCTTGGCGTGGTTCTCGGGCAGTTGCCCGGCAATCACCCGGTCGCTTCCCAGGGCGGGGTTGATGACGTAATACTCGATAAAGAAGGATTGCTTTTCCCCGGTCTTGGCGTTGATGCCTACCAGAGAATGCCACCACCAATCGTAGCCTCGTCGGGACAGCTTTCCCTTGAGCATGTACCTGTTGCGATCATCCATTGAGCAGCTCCTTAGATTTTATTGTAAATTGCAACTTTATTGTAGCAATTATTATTGCAAAATGAAACTATCAATTTCGTGAGACTTTCTTAATGAGAGATGTAAAAAATATACACGTAATAAGAATGATAAAAAGGATGTATAATATTGATGTATGAAAAATCAAAACTTGATTCGCACACAGGTTTTATTGGAGCCAGAGCAGCTCAAATCTCTCGGTGAAATTGCCGCGCAGCAGGGGCTTAGCGTCTCCGCGTTGCTGCGCCGTTGGGTCGAGGCGAGCCTTCATAATCACAGGCAAAAGCAGTTGGCCGACGCCGCGCTCTCACTGGCCGAGTCCTATTACTCCGATGGTGAACTGACGGGCTATGCCGCACTGGATGCTGATGACTTCGTGCCGGGCGGGCGGGTCTGATGTTCCGCGGAGAGGTCTGGCAACTTTCCACTGCAAGCCGGCAGAGATCCGCAGAATCAGAGGGCGGGCGTACGGTGGTGATCGTCTCGAGCGACGCGTTGGGGGCGCTGCCGCTGAAGGTGGTCGTACCGCTGACCCCATGGAAGGAAGACTACGCCCGCGCGCCGTGGATGGTGCGTCTGCCCCCGGTGCTTCACAGCGGACTCGAATCCCCCATGGCCGCGGATGCACTGCAGGTGCGTTCCGTATCCACCGCGCGCCTGGCCCGGCGCCTGGGCGAATTGCCCGATGATCTGGTGGATGGGGTGGCCGACGCGGTTGCGCTCGTGATGCAGGGCAGGCATTCGCCTTAAGGCTGCGGTATAATCGGTTGACGAAATTCACACCCTGGAGATTGAAAATGCGAAAATCCGTGCGCTTGATCTTGTTTTCTTTGATGATCCTATCCGTTGTTCTGACAGCCTGCTCAAAGATCGAAAATTCACCGGCCAACACCGTACAGGCCTATTGGGAGGCCGTAGTGGCGCGCGATCGCGATACCATCAGCCAACTCACCTGCGCGGATTATGAAGTTACCGCTCTGAACAATTTCGATTCCTTCCAATCTGTGGAACTAAAACTCGAAGGCATCAGCTGCGCATCTTCAGAACTGCCTGACGGTTCCGCTGAAGTGAATTGCACGGGGCTGCTCAAGGCCTCTTACGGCGCTGAAGACACGGATTTTGACCTTTCCATCTACCGATATCAAATGGTCAGCGAAAAGGGCAGCTGGTTGATCTGCGGAGAAAAGTAAGTTGCTTAAGCGCTTGTTCTCCAAGGAGAACCTGTATGCGCTGGCCCTGGCCTTGATGCTGGTGCTGCTGGTGATCGTCACCGCTGACAGCTCACCCTTGTGGATCTACCAGGGGTTTTAGATGTCCCTTACCACTGTCCTGATTTTGATCACGCTGGCGCTGGCAGTATTTGGCCTGTGCCTGTCGGCGCCCGCGCGGCGTTTACGCAACCCGCTGTTGCTGGTGATCAGCGTGGGTGTGATCTTCTGGCTGCAGCCTTCTCTACCCATCCGCGGCTTGGATTTCTGGCTGCCGCTAGCAACACTCAGCCTCACCTCACTGGGGTGGGTGTTGACCTCCAAACCGACTGAACGCAACCTGAAGGCCACCCTGGTCAGCGGCGCGCTGATCGCGGGTACCGCTCTCTTGATCGCCCTGACCCGTTTCTTCAGCCTCAAAGGGTTGCTTACGCCCTCCCGTCCGCCGCAAACCTCCGTGGTATTACTTGTTTTAACTGGCCTCATTTTGGTATTCCTGGTTGGCTATTGGCTGACCACCAAAGGCAAGGCGCAAACGGGACGATTTGGAACCATCCCCTACGTTGTGGGAATTGTGATTCTGTTGATGGTGTTTGTAGCGCTCAAGCTGCCCCCGCTTGCGACCCTGACGAGCACCCTGCTGCGCGGCTGGAGCGGACAGAGCACAACCCTGGCCTCCGCGCTGGATCTGCGCTGGCTGGGCTTCAGCTACGTGGCCTTCCGTCTCATCCACACCTTGCGCGACCGTCAGAGCGGACGCCTGCCCGACATGGCGCTGGACGAGTACTTCATTTATATACTCTTTTTCCCGACCATCAGCGCCGGGCCGATCGACCGCAGCGAACGCTTTCTGCGCGACCTGCGCCAGCCTTTCCTCCCCGATGCCCAAACTTTCGGCAGCGGACTTACCCGGCTGATTCTCGGGCTCTTCAAGAAATTCGTGCTGGCCGACCTCCTTGCCATCATCGCCCTTAATGCCACCAACGCCGCTCAACTTCAATCCGCGGGCTGGGCTTGGGTGCTGGTGATCGCGTACGCTTTGCAGATCTATTTTGATTTCAGCGGCTACACAGACCTGGCCATTGGCATGGGGCAGTGGATGGGTTTCAAACTGCCCGAAAACTTCAACGCGCCTTACCTCAAACCCAACCTGACCCAATTTTGGAACAACTGGCACATGACCCTGACGCAATGGTTCAGGGCTTATTTCTTCAACCCACTGACGCGCTCTCTGCGCTCAGGCAAGAAACCCACACCGGCCTGGCTGGTGATCTTGCTGACCCAGGTGCTCACCATGACCCTGATTGGCCTGTGGCATGGCATCACTATCAACTTCGTGCTGTGGGGGTTGTGGCACGGGCTGGGATTGTTCGTGCAGAACCGCTTTTCCGACTGGACCAAACCGCTTTCGGCACGCATCCAGCAGCGGACTGCCTTGAACAAGGTAGTGACTGGTTTTACCACCCTCCTGACCTTTGGCTTCGTGGCTTTGGGCTGGGTGTGGTTTGCCCTGCCTTCGGTTGAACTTTCATTGTCGGTATTTGTACGTCTCTTTGGATGGGGAGCCTAGCCAATGACGACGCGCTTCATTCACAATGTACTCATCAAGGCGATACTACTCTTCGCGGCTTTCAATCTGCTTTGGGCAGCCTTGGCACCCTCCTCGCTGGGCAGGCTCTCTTCATATAATATCCTCCTGACCGGGCGCGAACGCCTGCCCTTCGGCGAGGATTCTGCACAATCTTATAACCTCAGCCTCTACAACCTGGACGCCATGCTGGCCTCGCACAAGATCGCTGGAACCCCCAAAGCCGCGGACGAATACCGCGTGATCGTGATCGGGGATTCCTCAACCTGGGGCACCCTGCTCCAACCGCAGGAAACCCTGTCCGGCCAGTTGGACGCTGCTGCTCTGGCCGTTGGCAATCGCAAAGTAAAGGTCTATAACCTGGGCTACCCCACGCTTTCACTGACCAAAGACTTACTGCTGCTCGAACGCGCCCTGCAATATGAACCTGACCTGATCCTGTGGCCAGTGACGCTGGAGAGTTTCCCGCGTGACCGCCAGTTGGAAAGCCCCATCGTGGCCAACAACCCGGGCGCGGTTAACGATCTGATCAGGCGTTACAAGCTGGATCTACCTGATCTGCAGAGCGAATCCAACTTCTGGCAGCGCACCCTGATCGGGCAGCGCCGCGAGCTGGCCGACCTGCTGAGGCTGCAGCTTTACGGCGTGATGTGGTCCGCCACGGGGGTGGACCAGACCTATCCCACGGACTATGAGAAAGCGGCCATCGACCTGGAAGCCGACGATACCTTCAATCACTGGAAACCGGGCGAAATGTCCGCGGATGACCTGGCTTTTGACCTGATCTCGGCTGGGACGGAAATGGCCGGAGAGATCCCCGTGGTCTTGATCAATGAGCCGATCCTGGTGAGCGATGGACTGAACAGCGATCTGAGTTACAACTTCTACTATCCACGTTGGGCGTATGACCAGTACCGCGGGCAGTTGGCCGATTTTTGTAACGCAAACGCGCTGACCTGCCTGGATCTGTGGGATGCCGTGCCGCAGGTGCACTTCACCAACAGCGCCATCCACCTCGACCCGCAGGGGGAGGGGATGCTGGTGGAGCGTATCATCCGATCAGGGGTGTTCGAACCGTAAGGCAATCACAAAACCACGAAACCAATCTTGCTACATTACATCCCCTGCAGTTTCAGCGGTTCTGAATGTGCTCTCCAACTAACTCCCAAACTGCTGGGGATTTTGAGCTATTATGTTTACTTTTTCAACTCTGTGGAATACTTTGATCTACAACGAATGCCCCAAAAGTCACGAGAAACCCTTGTAGGGGATCGCTTCGCACTGACTAAGCATGCGACAGAAGGAGATTTGGAACCGCCTGGTTTATACCCTTCCACAATTAATAACGCAAAGCTCGCGATGACAGCTAATGGTAAGTAGGGTGTAAACTTAAGTGAATGAATAATCCATAAACGGATAAAGGTGTATGCGATGACCGATAAAACCTCCAATCCAAAGACTGGCACTTCCCCCTTGCAAGTGAACACCTGGTTCCTTTCACGAGCTGAACACGCCCTTTATCATAGCGCGCGCAAGGTCTTGGGCGAGCGCTTCGTGTTGTGTCCGCAGGTGGCGCTGGGGGCGGTTTTCACTCTACGCGAAGGCCAGCCCAACGACCCGGCCTTTGAGCGTATCTGGTGCAAACGGGTGGACTTTGTGGTCTGCGACGCGGTCAGCATGAACATCCTCTATGCCATTGAACTCGACGACCCTGCCGATCAATCCCCGGCCGCGCTTGAACGGCGGGAGATGTTGCGACGTGTGTTTGAATCGGTGGAACTTCCGCTGCTGCGGTTGGAGGCTTCCAAAGAATACTCGCCGCGCGAGCTGGGCGCCTTGTTTGAGGGCGTCTTGAAGACCAAACGGCGGGTTGAAGAAAAGGAAGAGGTCAGTCCGTTTTTGCCCGAGGTGGGAGTGAGGGAGGTGCAACCGGAACCGCCACCATTACCGGAGGTGTGTCCAACCTGCGGGGCACCCTTCAAAATTCAAGTTTCCAAGGCCGGCCCGAATGTGGGGAAAGAGTTTTATGT
>CAYYRU010000034.1:0-21593 GCA_964474095.1 uncultured Anaerolinea sp. | reverse complement strand
ATGTCTGCAGCCGCTATCCGCAGTGCAAGACGCATATTTTGATTGAGTAAGGGCGTATCTCAATCAGCGTGAGAATTCCACTTGCCAGTCTGAGCCATAACTGATATGGCAGGTGTCTGCCAGGCTGCCCTGGTTGATAGCCATTGAGACCTTCATCAGCTCGTTGTTGTAGATCATGATCTCACCCTTTTTGGCGTAACCGAAGGACTTCTCAAAAAGCAGGGTCTGATCAAAGACGACCTTGCCCTCATGCCGGATAACTGCCCGAAGGTGGTCTCCGTAATTGAAGCCAGCCTGGCTGAACATCGAAAGGGGAATATTGGTCCACAGGTTGCCAAAGTTGGGATCACCGATCTCGAAGATACCCTTTACTTTTGTATCTTCAATTATGGGATCTTCCAAAGGAAATTCCAGGATGTCTGCAACGCGATATTCCGGACCGACCTGTTCGTAGGTGATGATGCCGCTCGCCAGGCGGGCAGCGCAGTAGCTAAAGAGATCGCGTCCATGAAAGACGTTGGAACCATCAGTGTTTTTACCCCGTAAGCGGTTGATAGACTCATCAATCTCGCGCACTTCTGCAATCCCGATCCACTTTTTCACATGTGTGAGCGAACAATTATCCGGGCTGACCACATAGTAACCATCGAATGTGCGGGCAACGCAAGCTTTACGCGGGGTGCCCACGCCGGGGTCGACCACCGAAACGAATATGGTACCTTTGGGCCAAAATTGCATGGACTGGAAAAGACGATAAGAAGCACTCCAGACGTCATATTGGGGGATCTCGTGGGTACCATCAATGATCTCAAGCTCACGATCAACCGTTTTGACCACACCGTACATGGCACAAACCGCGCCTTCTTTATAGGTAAAGTCAGTCTGAAAAACAAGGATAGGTTTCATGTTTATCTCTTTTTAAATGAAGGGATTGTAAAAACGGCTGTGATTGATAAATACAGACACTGCAACCGTGATGAGCGAGAGCAGGATGGATACTGATAAAGCTAAGGCATCCTCACGGGTCATCTTACGGGAGGTAAACCAGGTGCGGCGTTTGCCTTTACCGAATCCGCGCAGATCCATGGCGTTGGTGATGACCTCGATGCGATCGAGGGTAGAGAAGATCAACGGGATAACGATCATAAGTGAGTTTTTAAAACGCTGCCCCAGCTTGCTCTTGCTTGACATTTCCAATCCGCGGGCCTGCTGCGCCTGGCTGATGTCGTTGTATGTACGCTGGATATCTGGGAAGTAGCGAAGGGTGAGCGAAAATGCATAAGACGCCTTGTAATGAACACCCACGCGGCTAACGGATGATGCGAATTCACTTGGATTGGTGGTTAATAAAAAGATGATGCCCAGGGGAATAACGGAGGCATACTTGGCGAATTTAGTTACCTGGTAGAAAAGCTGCTCAGCAGTGACACCATAACGCCCCGGCATCTTTAGGAGCACATGGCTGGTACCGTAGATTTCAGAGCCGTATCCGGGAGAGAACAGGTAGGTGATAAAAAAGTTGATCACCAAAAAAATTAGCACATAGATCACCATCAAGCGGATTTGGGAAAACTTGATCTTTGATACGCGCAGGATGAAAATGCTGAAAATGAGCATCCCCACGATGACACGGATGTCGTAAGAGTACATAACTGCAAAGGTGAGCAGTAAAAAGCAGATCACCTTGGTGATGCCTGAGAGGCGATGAATGAACGTGTTTTCGTAATTGTAAGAGAACAATTTCATCTTCATGGCTTCACCGACCTTTCGTAATCGATGAAATTTTGTACAAATTTCGTTTCATCCGGGATGCCAGCCATTTGAGCCAGGTAAAAGAGCGAGGTCACCTTGAGGTTGGCTTCGTTCACCACCTTCTCGTCGGTGAGGACCACGGAGGCGGGGGCATCGGCAATCTTTTTGCCACCTGCCAGCACCACCGCGCGAGGGGTGTATTCGAGCATGAGATGCATGTCATGGGTGATGAGGATGACCGTGATACCGGTTTTGTTGACCTCGCGTAGGAACTCCATGATATCACTGTAGTGGCGATAGTCCTGCCCGGCGGTGGGCTCATCGAGGATGAGGATGTGCGGATCAAGCACCAGGATGGAGGCGATGGTGACACGCTTCTTCTGGCCATAGCTGAGGGCGGAGATTGGCCAATCGACAAAAGGCGCAAGACCGCAAACCTTGAGGATCTTCTCGACGCGTGGCTTGATCTCCTCTTCAGAGATACCGCGCAGCCTGAGACCAAGCGCAACTTCATCGAAGATCATGTTTTTCGAAATCATCTGATTGGGATTCTGCATCACCAAACCGATGAGTTCAGCACGCTCCTTGATGGATTTATCGGCGATGCTTCTACCCTGGTAAAGCACTGAACCTTTATCTTCTTTAACAAAACCACAAAGCACCTTTGAGAGCGTGGATTTACCGGCACCGTTCTTGCCGACGATGGAGACCATCTCACCTTCGCGGATGTCTATATCCACATCATCCAGAATGGGTTGGATGCCGTCATACGAGAAGCTTACATGATCGATCTTGAGAATGGATTGATTATTATTCGTCACAGCCGGAAGCTGAACTGACCTGTGCCACTTTTGCAAATCTTGCTTGATACTCTCGAGCTGAAGGCTGCTGATGTGACCGGGTTTCAGCTCGGGGGTTACCTTGACATTGGCATATTTTAGAGCGGTCACATACAGCGGTTCGCGGATGCCGGTATTGATGAGCACGTCGGAGGAGACGAGTTCATCAGCGGAGCAATCAGCGATGATGCGCCCATCATTAACCACGATGATGCGGTCAACGTCGCAGTGAAGGACATCTTCGAGGCGGTGCTCGATGATGATAATGGTCTTTTTGGTCTGTTTGTGAATGTCATCGATGATCTCGATAGCGGTCTTGCCAGTGGCAGGATCAAGGTTGGCAAGTGGTTCATCGAAAAGCAGAATATCGACATCATCAATAAGCACTCCAGCCAGGGCGGTGCGTTGCTTCTGACCACCTGAAAGCTCGTAAGGAGAGGAGGTGATGAAGTTCTCCATATCGACCATCTTCGACACCCTGCTCACGCGTTCTTTCATCTCGGGCAGGGAGATACAGTCATTCTCCATTGCGAAAGCAATGTCTTCACCAACGGTCAGACCGACGAACTGACCATCTGAATCCTGAAGCACTGTGCCGATGATCTTCGAAAGCTTGAAAATGTTTAGATCTTTGGTTTCTTGCCCCTTAATTTTGAGACTACCCTCGCTGCTGCCCTTGTAATAGAAGGGGATGAGCCCGTTGAGGCAGTGTCCGAGGGTGCTTTTGCCGCTGCCGCTTGGACCGACGATGAGAATCTTTTCGCCTTCGTAGATCTTCAGGTTGATATTCAGCAGAGTGGGTTCAGCCTGACTGTAATATTGGAAGGAAAAATTAGTAAATTCGATGATGGGAATTTTGCCCATGCGTATTTCCTGACCGTTGTAGATTTTGACTTATTGTACCCTTTCCACACATATTTTGCGGCAGTGCCGGGGGGTGAGGATTGTCACCTTTTTGACAAAGAACCGGGAGCCGTAAACACGGTCCCGGTTCTGATTTGTGATGGTGTAAGTGCTGAATTAATTACCTTTGCTCAGGCTGCCTTTTTTGGTACGGGTGGCAGCATAGGCAATGAGCAGGAGAGTGCCGATGACACCGGCGCTGATGATGTTCATCAGGCAGGCGATTGCGCCCTGGGTAAAGACCAGGTTGGCGGGCTCGGCATAGATGATGATATCAAGCAGGGGAGCGATGACGAGCCAGGCAATGACGTTGCCGATGATCTGATAGAGGTTGAATTTGAGGATGTCTTTAAACTTGAATTCGCCTTCTTCAACACGGGTCTTCTTGTAGGCAAGACCGAAGATGAAGCTAGCAACACCACTGGCGATGACCCAGCTCCACCAGGGAGAACCATATTGGATTGCATCACTCAGGGCATGACCGATGAAAGCCATTAGGCCGGCGGCGATGGGTCCAAAGAGGGCACCAAAGAACGCGCTCAAACCGTAGGCGGTCTGGAACTGGGTTTCAGGCACCCATGAAGGGATCTTGACATACATGAACAGGAGCATGAAAAGTGCTGCGCCGATGCCGGCAGCGACAATGGTTTTGGTTGTTACTTTAAATGTATCTTTCATTGCTAATCCTCCAAATGATTTTCAGGTGATAGATTAATCTTATCCAAATTTTGCATCATGTCAACCAAAACGGCTTTTTGAGTTGTTGTTTAGACAAGACCGTAATGGATAACACTCATCAAGGGTTAAGGTTGCTCAGCGATTCGATTCACAAATTGATCCTGAATTTCAGTTTTGATCGAGCTTTGTTAACCTGGGTAGTAATTTTTTTTTGATACCCCGCTTTTTCATAAGCGTTTTTTCCAACTTGACGGTCTTGGGGGTTTATAAATTGGTAAATTGGATGGTTCAGCAATTTATTGCGTATAGTATATTTGATGTGCTTGACTCACCCAATCTCATCATCTATAATGGGTTTTCGTAACCCCACTTTGAAGGCAGGCGATGCCCATCATTACCTTATTATCCGATTTTGGCACGAGTGACACTTTTATCGGTGTGATGAAAGGTGTCATCTGGTCGATCGCGCCAGACGTTAGGATCTCAGACCTGACTCACGAGATCAAACACGCGGACGTTTTCGCAGCCTCACTGGCTTTGGTGGATGCTATTCCGTATTTCCCCGAGGGCACGGTGCACATCTGCGTGGTGGACCCCGGTGTGGGCACCGAACGCCGCGCTATGGCCGCGCGCATTGGCGGGCAATATTTTATCGGCCCTGACAACGGCGTGTTCAGCCACGTCATTGATGCAGCCCAGTCACAAGGGGAGACCCCTACCTACATTCGGTTGACCAACCCTCAATACTGGCTGCCCAAGGTCTCACGCACTTTTCACGGCCGCGATATCTTCGCTCCGGTTGGCGCGCATCTTTCACATGGCACTGCCCTTGAAGTGCTCGGAGAACCATTTGATGATCCGATCACCTTTGACCTGCCCAAACCGCAGCCGATCGCTCGCGGCTGGCAGGGGGTGGTCATTGGCAAAGATCATTTTGGAAATCTCGTCACCAACCTGACCCGCGAACAGGTTCCAAACAACTGGAACGTATTTTTCGAAATTAAAAATCATGTCATCCACGGCATGGTGGATTCCTTCGGCATGAGCCGTGAAGGAGAACTGGGCGCCTTGTTCGATTCCAACGGCAGGGTCTCCTTTTTCATCAACGGTGGCAGTGCTGATAAACGCCTCAAATCTCTGTCAGGTGATCTGGTTATCATGGATACGACCGGGGGAGGGATCGGATTCTAACTTCCAAATGTGGTACATTACTTATTAAAGATGTAATCACTGATTTTTTACATCCCTTTAGGAGAATGACATGAAGAAATTTCTCTCCGTACTTCTAACACTTCTGGCGATCGTTGCAGCAATGGCTGGGGTTTGGTTAATTGGAAGGATGATTAATCAAAATCTCAACTTGGATGAACCCATTGCGATAAGGTTATTATTTGTTGGCATTGGCTTAACATTAATATTAGTGGTTTTCTTGTTGACAAGTCGAAACCCTGTATGGGTACTGAGCAGGACCAAGATATTTTACATGTTGATCGGAGTCATCATTTTCGCCGGGTTCTCATATCTTTTTGGTAACACGGTGTTTCTTGTACCATCCATCAGCCAGGTGGATTTGAGGCCTGGCATTATTATTCCAATGTTTTTTGGATACGCTTTCGGCCCGTTGGTGGGGTTAATCACAGGCACAATCGGAAGTCTTTTTGGAGATGCGCTGATCGGTTCAGGGCTATCGCTACACTGGAACATTGCCAACGGCCTTGTTGGATTCATCACCGGTTTGGTATGGCTGCTTTCTGACAGAAAAAAAGCGGTCAACTTCCTTCTATTGATCAGTACTCTGATTATCGGTGTTTCAGCCGTTTTCTATTTTCTCAATCCTGATACGAACAACATCCTCAGTGGTTCTCCCATTTCGATGCTGACTGGGGTCACTTTATTGATCGGATTGGTTATTGTACTGAGCGTTCGATTTCTCTTCGGAAAGAATATTCAGGTATCGGCAGTGATCGCGTGGTCCATGTTGGGAAACTTACTCGGCATCGGATTTGCTTCCATGGCGGATATTTGGGTGAATCACTATTCCCCGGTTGAGGCATTGGTGGGCGAATTTTTGCCTGCCGCAGGTCCAAACCTGATTTTTGCCGCCATCCTGATGCCAATTCTGGTGTCTGCTTTCGCGGCAATCCAAAAAAGGGCACAGAGTAAGACCATTAACCCCAAAGCCTGATCAGCTTAAGAATAATTGAGTTTTCAGAAGGGATCGAGTGATTGGGAAAGAAAAGTATTAATCCCTCACTCACTTCCTGAAGTCCAATGCCTTCGGCATCGGTCCGCGCACCTGGCTCGAGAAACTCACCTACCACAAGCGCGACCGTGTGTTGATCACCTTGGGCGTAATGATCTTCTTAACCTCGCTGGCGCTCTCACTGCTGGGCGTCGGGCAGTTCTGGATCCCGGCTTTTCTGTTTGCATAAAAACGGGATAACTTCCTTATAGAAATCAGGGTTTGCATTTGCTATACTGATTGCAGATCGTTTATTATCCCTGGCACATCATTTTATCCATTAATCCCACCATTCCCTTCCAGGCAGACGACGCAGGGTGTGTTTCAAGCTTGCCTTCACTGTTTCTTATGTCGGGGTGCAGGTATTGATCGTCCTTGTCATGCGGGGTTCCCGCAGGAAGGGTGGGTATATGGAAAAGAAGCATTTTTTGGTGCTGGTTTTTGGAACTGTGTTGATCCTGCTTGCGGGCTGCAACCTGCCCATTGCATCGCCCAATACGCCTGGCGGTACCTCCATCCCGGGGCTGTTGGTGACCGAACTACCGGCGGGAGCGCCAGCGCTTACAGGTGAAGAGGCGGCTCCGATCCCGGCCAACACGGATGGTGCCGAGACAGTCCTCATCCCCGGTGCCGCCTTCATGATGGGGTCGGAGGAAAGCGATGATATCGCCAATGTGGATGAAAAACCCATCCATCAGGTAATTCTCAGCTCCTTCTACATCTATACCCACGAAGTAACCAATGCAATGTATGCCGCCTGCGTGGCCGATGGCGGCTGCCTGCCAGTACATACGTATGAAAGCGGCCCCACTTCTCATCAGGCTAAACCTGATTATGCCGATCACCCGGTGACCGGGGTCGATTGGCTGATGGCCGAGGATTACTGCACCTGGGCTGGCGGGCGTCTGCCCACGGAAGCCGAATGGGAACTGGCCGCGCGCGGTTCTGAGGGAGAACCTTATCCCTGGGGTGAAGAGCAACCCGCCTGTGATAAAGTGAATATGGAAGGCTGCCTGGCCCCTGCCGACACGGTCAAGGTGGGTTCGTATCTCAATGGCAACAGTCCCTACGAAGGGTGGGATATGTCGGGCAACGTATGGGAATGGGTCAACGACTGGTACGATGAAGATTATTATGCTCTTTCACCGACGAACAATCCCATTGGTCCATATTACAGCAAGTTGAAAGTGGTGCGCGGGGGAGGCATGTATTCGGGCGCTGACAAAATGCGCTCGGCTGAACGCGCGGGTGCTGATCCACATCGGGCGCTGGACGATGTAGGTTTCCGCTGCGTACCTGCGACACTGGCATTGCCGGCAGATTATATAGAACCACAAGAGCTGCACATCTGGGGACTGCCAGACCCATTGGAAGGTGATGGCGAACGGCTTGATGATCCAGAAGGCGTGCCGCCTGTTCCGCCCGAGTCAGAAGATGGAATACCGTGGGTGGCTTCCGGCAGGTCATCCGTGAGTTGCCCGAATGCCGAAGGCAGAATGCGGCTTTACGCCGAGATCGATACCTCTGAAGAGGATGTAGTCTACGAAGCTTATGTCGAAGAGAATCTCTTTAGTTGCACCTACAACGAAGTTTTACGGGCTCTCGAGTGTGAAGGTCCCATCCCCGAAAACAACGACGAACTGACAGAATACCATGTCGAAGTATATGTCTCTGGTTTTGGCATTGCTCATTTTTATCCTGATCGGCCGTTGGATTGCCCTGCCGAGATGGAGTTTCCAGAGGATGTTGCTCTTTCGATGTCTTGCCCGGATGCTGAAGGTTGGGTGACGGTTTACTTCCATTACGAACCAGCCATTTTCTGGGATTCCATCCTTTATGAGGGCGCCGAGGTTCCTTGTATGACCACTTCTCCAACATCCGCGGAATGTCATCTGCCTGCCTTGCCTGACGGTGAAGATTACATCATCGTTTGGTCAGGGCATTATGAAAGCGGTGAAGCCATAGAATGGCATACCAACACTCAAAACCCTCCCGATTGCGAAGCGGGAATGGGGGCACAAACGGTTGACCCCTTCTGTTTTGAAGGGCATCCGATGGTTCAAATCATGTATTTGCCTGAAACCCGAGCGCTTACCAATGTTACCAATGATGGCAGACTGCTGGATTGTATTGGGATGGCGCCCGGCGTGCAGATCTGCGGCAACCTGGTTGCCGATCCGGGCACACCGGCCCAGGTGGGCTATTGCTTTGAGGATGAAGACGACTGTTATGAAGGGTCTGTCTTGATGCCAGAGTGCATCCCATCGGGAACAGTATCAACATACAGCATTACTCCTCATTGTTACCCCGGTTTGGGTCCAGTGGTGGTCATTGATTATTTCCCGGCAGACCTGCCGCTGGTTGCTGCGAACGCCAACGGTTTTGACCTTACTTGTTACGATTCTCCTGAGCCGGGTTTCTACATGTGTTCCGGCATTCCAGGCAGCCCGGGCAGCAGCATGACCATCAGCTTCTGTCTTTCAGACGGCACTTGCCGCAGTGCAGATATTTTGGTATCGGATTGTGAGGCGCCTAACGGCCCCGTCGGATTCTGGAACCTGGTGGACGTGAATTGTTTCCACGTCACGGATGTTTATATGATCGTGGATACGGCGATCGAAGAGCTGATTCCCGGTGCCGATTTCACCTATACTGCCCGCACCCTGGATGGAGAGCGCAGTTACACCTGCGAAGTTCATCCAGACATCGCCGGCCGCATCTTCTGTTATGGTGAACCTCCCATCCACAACAGTTCGTTGGAAGTGTGCATCACCCTGGCCGGTCAGCCCGAAGCTTGCGGCACCTTCGATGAGTTCTTTGTGCGCTTGCCGCTTTGCGAGGCTGCCCCCACCGAACCACCGCCTACAGAAGAACCTGGCGGAGGAGAACCGGGTGTGGTATGCGGCGAATTTACGGATAGCGATTCTTGTAATGCCAATGCTGAATGTGTTTGGAGGAAGAATTTAACGCCACCACCTGTCGAAGCGTGTTATCCGAGATGATCTGTTAATTCAAAGGATTCCTGCGAGGGGGGAGCGGGAATCCTTTTCTTTCACAAGAGTATAATTTGATTATCCTGTATCCATAGTGGAGGTGAGCATGTGGTACTACGAGTGGAATAAACAGCCCTTTGGCCCGGTCAGCAAAGAGACTGTCGCTGAAGCGCTCCGATCAGGCAAGATCAGCGCCGGCACCCTGGTGTGGCGCGAAGGTATGACCGAGTGGAAACCCCTGACTCAGACAGAACTGGCCTCGCTGGTCGGTGAAAAAGTCCCCGAGACAGTGCCGCCCGTGGTACCGCTGGCCCCCGTGTTTTACGCGGGTTACACTCAACCCCAAAAAGTAAAGATCGAAGGTCTGACCAGGCTCTTCTGGTGGTGGTTCTGCCTGACCTTGCTGGCGGTACCTTTTTACCTGACCACCCAGGCTTTTCCGGGTGAGGTCTGGTCCGCAGGTTTATTGTGCGGCTGGGAACTGTTTACCCTGGCTGCCACCGTGCTCATGTATGTGCTGCTCTACCAGTTCTGGAAAGTGGTGCAGGATGGCTCGCAGCGTACCACTGCTGGGCAGGCCGTGGGCTTTTTGTTTATTCCATTTTTCAATTTCTACTGGTTTTTGGTGGCGTATTACGGCCTCTCCAAAGACCTGAACCGCTATATTGGGCAGCATCTCGAAGGTAGAACCGGCATGGAAGTTCGCAAGACTCGGCCGGTGCTGGCTCTGATCTATGTCATCATCTTCTGGGGCCAACTGGTTCTTTCTGGGTTTGTGTATGTCAACCTGTTATCCAACATGAATGGTCTGGTGAACAACCCGGCTGCGTTTACAGCCGCCAACTCGAACCTCACCATTGTAGTCTTAATTATGTTTATCGTTCAGACGGCGATGCAGATCGTGGTCTTCTTTGATTTTTTCAACACGGTCAAGTCCATCCGCGCCGCGGAAGGGAACAATTAAGTGAATTATTATTGAGATACTAAGAGCCATCCCAATAGGATGGCTCTTTTTTTCTCTGATTGGAACTACATGAAGATTCATCCTGGCCAAAGTGGTGAATTGTTCACTAATACATGGTGGTCACGACAAAAAAGCAGCTGTAGAATTCCTTGCTGTCATCCAGCTCCCAGGTTCCGGTGAAGGGCGAGATGCTGTCGTCGTCCATGGCTTCGACCATCACCTCAAAGGTGCCGGGGGTGAGGTCGTAAGAGCCGATGGGACCTTGTTCTGGGCAGTATAAAGGACCGATGCCGGTGTAATCCGTGCATTCGCTGCAGGCTGGCAGCTCTTCGATGCGTGCGTCAGGGCCTGAGAAGACCAGGCGCAGGGTGTGAGGGGAGTCGTTTTGAATGACCACCCGTGACACGCCTGCCGGCGCCCAGCCACTTTCATCCGGGCGTTGGATGGTGCCAGAGCCCTCGGCACGCGCGGCTTTGATCAACAGGTCAGGCAGCAGTTGGTTGATCTCTGGCACTTTAGTGTGATCCGGATACTTATCCACGAACGCCATGTAAAGATCGGCCGCCAGGGTGAAGGCTTCAGCCTCCACATAATTCGCACCGCAGTTCAGGTAAAGATTGGCCAACTCGTTTGGATGTTGCTTGAATTCGGGAAGTTTATCCATCTCACCCACCACGCTGCAATAAGTCGTTTCGTTGGCAAATGCATCCCTGATCTGATCGGCTTGAGGCGAATCAGGGTAATTGGAGAAGAGGCTGGAGATAAACGCCAGGGCTGAATCTGAATCGCCAAGTTCGGCCATGTATTGAGAGCATAAATACTCAAATAAAGGTGTGTTGGTTTCGTCTAACAAACTCTCCTCTGAGTATAAATCCTCGTGCAGGCAATTATCGCGTTCAAGGGCAGGAATCAGTTCAGGGGACTTATCAAGGTTTTCAAGGATCCTTGTGGTTTCGCGACCCGCGAATTCGAGCAGGGGATTCTCGGGGTATTTCACTTTATATGTGTAGAGCGACTCGATGCCAGCCTCAACCGCGGCGGAAAATTGATAACAGTCGTTGGACTCGGTATCTGATTTCTGCCTGATTTTTGCAAAATCAAACACGCTGAATTTACTGGCGATCTGGTCATAGCCTTTGGAGGCGCTGGAACAGTCTCCGGCAAGATAAGCGGCATGGGCTTCTTGATAGATCTTGTTATTGTTGAAGTAGGTCATTCCAGATTGGACCAGGGCGACGAGGAGAAGAATAGCGATCAGGGCAAGGCACCCAATGCCATTGTTGTTTTTCGAGGAGTAACTCATATCCACCTCATTTCTATTGTAAGAAGAACTCGCGTGTATGATTAGAGTAACACTTTTGAATATTGATGTAAACGTTGATATATACTATGTTTTTATAGTACCTTTTTGGAGGAAAAATGACCCTTTACAAGCTCAGTCCGTCACAGCTTACCTTTGCCTGGGACGAATGCCCGCGCTGCTTTTATCTCGATGTGGTCATGGGCTTCAAACGGCCAGCGATGGCCTTCCCCAAGATTTTCACGCGCATCGACAAACTAATGAAAGATCTTTACGCAGATCAAAACACGGCGGCCATCTCACCAGAGCTGCCACCTGGCCGGGTGGCAATGCAGGGAAAATGGATCAACTCGGCGCCCATCACTTTTGAGGGGGTTGAAGCCTCGTGCTATCTCAAGGGTGCCTTTGATTCCGTTCTGGCCTTTGAGGATGGCTCTTTTGCGGTGATCGATTTCAAGACCTCCACCCCAAACCCGGCTCATATAGGGTTTTACGGCAGGCAGTTGAGTGCTTACGCCTACGCGTTGGAGCATCCTGCGGAGAAGGCGCTCAGCCTGAGCCCCATCAGCAAATTGGGATTGCTCTACCTCGACCCTGTGGATATCGCCCACGGCGCCGACCACCGCCGCATCACCTACGGTGGCGAGGTTACCTGGCAGGAGATCCCCAAGAACGAGGCTGGTTTTCTCGGTTTTCTGCGCGGGGTTCTCGCAGTATTGTCACAACCGGAACCACCGCCGGCGGCTGAAAGCTGCGGATTTTGTAAATATCGTGAAGAAGCCAGGCAGAAAATGGTGTAAAATAGTAGGATATTAATTAGCATGTGCTAATTAATGAATATAAATTGAGGACAATATGATAGCTTTTTTTGAAAATTTTTCACCGATCTTGCAGGCGTTATTCGCCACCATCTTCACCTGGGCGGTGACAGCCGCGGGTTCGGCCTTTGTATTTATCGGCAAGACCGTGACGCGCCGCCTGTTGGTAGGCATGCTTGGTTTCGCGGCCGGGGTTATGATCGCGGCCAGTTTCTTCTCGCTGCTGTTACCGGCCATTGACATGGCCGAAAGCAGTGGCATACCAGGCTGGCTGCCCGCCGTGGTCGGCTTTTTGCTGGGAGGGTTGTTCTTGTGGCTGGTGGACAAATTATTGCCCCACCTGCACCAGGGATTGGCCACCAACCAGGCCGAAGGCATTAAAACCCACTGGCAGCGCTCGATCTTGTTGGTGCTGGCCATCACCCTGCACAACATTCCCGAAGGACTTGCGGTTGGGGTGGCTTTTGGCGCCGTTGCCGCCGGCATTCCCTCTGCTTCACTGACCAGCGCCATCGCGCTGGCATTGGGCATCGGTTTACAGAACTTCCCCGAGGGCATGGCGGTGTCGCTGCCCCTGCGTGGGGAGGGTTTGTCTCGCGGCCGGGCTTTTATGATGGGGCAGCTTTCAGGCATCGTGGAGCCCATCGCGGGGGTGCTGGGCGCGCTGGCGGTAATCAGCATGCGCCCCATTTTGCCTTATGCTCTGTCTTTTGCGGCCGGAGCCATGATCTACGTGGTGGTCGAAGAACTCATCCCTGAATCACAGCGTGGAGAAAGCACCGACATCGCCACCATTGGTGTGATGTTTGGTTTTGCCTTGATGACCTTTTTGGATGTGGCACTTGGATAACATGTATTACCGAGGATCAATGACCGAATCATTAGCTTTTGCAGAATTTAACCCGGAAAAGGACACAACTCTTGTCTTCTTGCACGGTGGCGGCTGTGCCGGCTGGATGTGGGATGATGTGATCGCTTGCCTGCCCAATTATCATTGCCTGGTGCCCGATCTGCCCGAGCAAGGTGCCAGCGCCCAGGTCAAACCTTTCAGCATGGACCTGACTGCCGCTAAAACGGCGGATCTGATCCGTGCCCACGCCCACGGGGGGCGGGCAGTGGTGGTGGGGCTCTCTGAAGGCGCGCAAGTGGCCGTGCAGATGTTGGCCAGCTCACCTGAAGTGATGAAGGGAGCCATGATCTCTTCGGCATTGCTTTTGCCCATGCCCGGGGGCAGGATGTATTCCTCCCGCGGGTTGATCGGTATGCTTTTCAAAATGTCCGTGCCGCCCTTCCGCGACAACGACTGGTGGATCAGGCTTAACATGAAACACGCCGCGGGCATCCCCGAACAATATTTTGATCAGTTCAAGGCCTCCTTTCAAGCCACCACTGAAAGCCAGTTTGTTAATCTGATGGTCGCCAATCAGACTTACAGGTTGCCGCAAGGGCTTGAAAAGGTCAACCTGCCGGTATTGGTGACCTGCGGTAAACATGAATACAAGGCCATGCAGCAGAGTGCGCGTTCGCTTGCAGAAACACTTCCCCGGGCACAGATGAAATTGATCGACCTGGGTGAAACAACGAGCTTGGCTGCTGAACACAACTGGGCCTTGACCGCGCCTCAGGTTTTTGCAGAGTCACTGGTGAACTGGCTTGAAGGTAGGCCTCTTCCAGGTGTGCTGGGTCAGCCGTAATTCACAGTTTGACCACCGATTTCTCTTCGATACCAAAAAATCAACCGAACGCCTCTGGCCGCGCCCTTCACACCCAAAACCTGGCCAATCAGCTTTGCAGCGGCGATTATGCATTAAAATGTATTCGCTAGATCAACCTCACCTTTTGGAGATTTCATGAAACCAGAGATCATTGATAAAATCGGCGCCTACATCGCCAGCGACATTCTTAAACAACCCGGTCGCACCCTCGCCGCGGACCAGAAACTCATTTCCAGCGGGTTGATCGACTCTTTCAGCCTGGTGGACCTGGCCCTCTTCGTGGAAGACACCTTCAACGTCCACCTGGACGATTCAGAGCTCAACAAGGATGTTTTTGACACCCTCGACCAACTGGCAGGGCTGATCGAAAGCCGTGCCGCTTGATCCATGACCACCTTTTCAAACCTTTTACTGGATTCATGGAAGCAATGTCCTGACTCCGTCTCGATCAACGTGCTGTTGGCAGGCAAAGAAGATCAGCCGCTGACCTACCGCCAATTGATCGAAGGGGCGGCCGCCTGGGCTAACACCCTCGCTCTGGAAGGCATTCAACCCGGCGAGGTGGTGGTACTGATCATGCAGCACAGCCTCGATTTGATCTATGCCTACTGGGGCACCATTCTGCACGGGGCCATCCCCTCGATCATGCCCTTCCTCACTGAAAAGCTTCAACCCGAGCGCTACCGCGCCGACCTGACCGCCCTGGTGGGCATCACCCGCCCGGAGTGTGTCATCACCTACCGCGAGTTCGAAGCTGAGGTGCGTTCCGCCCTGCCTGAGGCATCTTCTGTGCGCAAGGTGATCGTCTCGGATGAGCTTCAACCACCTCAAAATGTGGATGCCTTTTATTTCAGAGGACTTGAACGCAAAGGCAGTGATATTGTTTTACTGCAGCATTCCTCTGGCACCACCGGCCTTCAAAAGGGTGTGGCCCTTTCACACACAGCGGTGCTAAACCAGCTCGAAAGCTACGGCCAGGCCCTGCAGGTGAATGAGCGTGATGTTATTGTCAGCTGGCTGCCGCTGTATCACGACATGGGTTTGATCGCCGGTTTCTTAATGCCGGTCTTGAAGCGCATTCCGCTGGTGCTGCTTTCGCCTTTTGAATGGGTGCGCTCTCCGGCGCGCCTGATGCAGGCGGTATCAAAATACAAAGGCACCCTCTCGTGGCTCCCCAACTTTGCCTACAACTTTTGCGCCCAAAAGACCCGCGATCGCGATCTTCAAGAAATCGACCTGTCTTCTTGGCGGGCTATCTCCAACTGTTCCGAACCCATGCGTTATGAGAGCCATCGTGCTTTTCTTGAACGCTTTGCCCCTTATGGGCTAAAAGAGTCAGCCCTGTGTACCTGTTACGCCATGGCAGAGAATGTTTTTGCCGTCACCCAGGGGGGCATTGATTCCGCGCCCATGGTGGACGAGATCGACCGCGAAGCCATGCAAAGTCAGAAACTGGCTGCTGCCGCCATCCCCGGGCAGCCTTCGCTGAAGATGCTCTCCGCCGGTCAGCCCATCCCCGGCGTCAAGGTGCGCGTGGTGGATGAACACGGACTTGATCTGCCCGACCGCGGCATCGGTGAGCTGGTTTTACAATCCAATTGCATGTTAAGCGAATACTATCACCGGCCGGATGCCACCGAAAAAGCCATCAAGAACGGCTGGTATTTCACGGGTGATTTTGGCTACAAGCTGGGCGATGAGGTCTTTGTGGCTGGCCGCAAAAAAGACATGATCATCGTGGGCGGCAAGAACGTCTATCCCATGGATCTGGAAGAACTGGCCATGGAAGTGCCCGGCGTGCATGCCGGCCGCGTGGTGGCATTTGGGGTCTTTAATGAAAATACCGGCACCGAAGAAGTGGTCATCGTCGCCGAAGTGGATACTCAGGACCAAGCCGGGAAGGAAGCCATCGCAGATGCCATTCGCCAGACTGTTACCCGGGGTTCCGCCGTGGCTCTGCGCTACGTGCATCTGGTGGATTCCAAATGGCTGATCAAAACCAGCAGCGGCAAAACCGCCCGCGGCGCCAATAAGGAGAAATTCCTGAAGGAAACCGCCGAACTAGGTCAGATTCACAATGACTGATCACGAAAGTTACAAGACGGCGATTGCAGATAAATCCGTGCATCTGCACGATTGGTCAAAACGAGAGCCGTGCTGACAATATCCATAAACCACAAAAGTTACTATAATTAATTGTTCGTTGAGTATAGATCCAAACGGGTTGTTGATTCACCCAACTGTCTGAAAATGAAAGCCGCTTATGGTAGAAGAGAAGATCATCCGTTATGATTCCGATTTTGCTGCCGGAGACCGTTTAATATCAAGTGGAGTGCTTCGTCAGCATCAAAAATGGTGTGCACAACAATCCACGGTTTTAATTACAAATGCCATTCCAGACCTGATGGTGATCTTAAATGAATACCGCCAGATCGTTTATGCCAACGATTTCTTCAAAAACCTGAATCAGAACAAAAACCTTGAGGATTTTCTGGGTCAAAGACCCGGTGAATTTTTGGGGTGTGTCCATGCCGACGAAAAAGAGGGCGGTTGTGGCACCACCCGCGCATGCAGCCGCTGTGGTGCGGCCAGAGCCATCATCATGAGTCTAACCGGCAAGAAAGCGGTGGAAGAATGCCGTATCGAAAGGCATGACAGCCAATCGCCGCTTGAACTCAGGGTGTGGACCACACCCGTGGTGTTGGATGATGAGAAATACTCCATTTTTACCTTTCAAGATATTTCCATGGAGAAAGAGAACGCCCAATTAATGGAGGAAGTTCAAAAATTAGCCATCCTTGATCCGCTGACCGAGATCTACAACCGGCGGGTGTTCTTTGATATGGCCAGCCATGAGTTGGTGCGCTCACAACGCTACCACAATCCTTTCTCAGTGGTCATGATTGACCTCGACCGTTTCAAATCGGTCAACGATACCTACGGTCACCCCGCCGGAGATGCCGTGCTCAGAGAAGTGGTGCGTTTGATCCAAATGAACCTGCGTGAGATCGACGCTTTCGCCCGTTACGGGGGCGATGAATTCGTGATCCTCTTGCCTGAAACCAGTCTCAGCGGCGGTCAGATCGTAACCAACCGCATCATGAGCGTGGGTGATAATTCGATCTTTCTCTATAAAGATTTTGAAATCCCCATCTCTTTTTCGGCCGGTGTGGCTGAATTCCAGTTTGATGTGGACCATGACATTGACGATGTAATCACTCGCGCGGACCAGGATCTTTATCGTGTCAAGAAGGTTCGCAACGATTTGTTGATCGACTGATTCATTTTTAATTAAGTACCGGTACCTTTGTTGTGTTATACAATCTAAACCCTATTGGAGGAGCAACCTGATGGTGGATGTACGCGTCGAAAAATTGGCAGAGTTGATGGTGAATTACTCGCTGGGGGTAAAAAAGAATGAAACCGTGTTGATCAGGGCACATTCCCCAGCGGAACCCTTGATCAGGGCCTTGAACCGTAAAGTCATCGAAGCTGGGGCACATGCCTTTCTCATGGTCGAGATCCCTGGCATTGAAGGGGAGGTCATGCGCTACGGATCAGACGAACAGATCGAATACATCCATAAACCTGTTGAGTTGCTTTACGGCACCTACGACTGCATGATCAGGGTTCTGGCGGATACCAACACCCATGCCTTAAGCACTGTTCCATCTGAAAAAGTCTCTCGCGCCATGAAGTCTCGCAGCGGATTGATGAAGACCTACATGGATCGCGCCGCCTCAGGGGCTCTGCGCTGGGTGCTGACGGCCTACCCGACGCACGCTTTTGCCCAGGACGCTGACATGAGCCTGGAGGAGTACGAAGATTTTGTCTACGGCGCCTGCATGCCCGACCAGAACGACCCCGTGGGCTACTGGCGGCGCATTTCAGCCAGGCAGGATCGGTTGGTCAATTGGTTGAAGGGTAAAAAGAACGTGCACCTGATCAGCAAAGATACCGACCTGCGTTTGAGCATTGAAGGACGCACCTTTATCAACTGCGATTGCAAGGTGAACGTGCCCGATGGCGAGATCTTCACCGGACCGGTCGAAGACAGCATCGAAGGCCATGTCAGTTTTTCATACCCCACCATCTATAACACCCGTGAGGTCAACGGCGTGCAGTTGGACTTCAAAAAGGGCAAGGTGGTCAAGGCCTCTGCCACCAAGAATGAAGAATACTTGCTGCAAATGTTGGATACCGATGAAGGCAGCCGCTACGTGGGTGAGTTTGCCATCGGCACCAACGAGGGCATTCAAAAGTTCACCCGCCAGATCTTGTTTGATGAGAAGATCGGCGGCAGCTTCCACATGGCGTTGGGCAAGGGGTATCCTGAGTCTGGCAGCAAGGCCAACTCGTCCATCCATTGGGACATGATCTGCGACCTGCGCGACGGACAGATCTGGGTGGATGATGTGCTCTTCTATGAGAACGGCAAATTCATGGTGGAAAACTAAAACCATTAGTATACATACAAACTCCTCCGGTCATTAGACGCCGGAGGAGTTTTTTTGCCTCACGAAACATCCATTGGGCGCCAGGCCTGCCATTTCTCTGAGAGACGCAAACAATCAGCTATAATTCAAGGGTTAATTTCTGAGAAAGCAGGGTTTTTGTATGACAGCTCTCAATACATTGCAGGCCGTCTTGTGGGATATGGACGGCGTCATCGTCGACACCTATGCAGGGCACTACCTCTCTTGGAAACAAGCCCTTGAAGAGGTCGGCCAGCCTTACGAAGAAGACGTTTTCAGGCGCACCTTTGGCATGAACAACCGGCTGATCCTGGCTACCATTTACGGGCATGAACCCGAAGAAGAGTTCATCCAAAAAGTTAGCGAACGCAAAGAAGTGCTCTTCCGCGAGGATATTAAAGGCAAAGTCCAACCTCTGCCCGGGGTGTTGGATTGGCTGGAACGTTTCAAGAAAATGGGTTTGAAACAGGCCGTGGCTTCTTCCGCCCCGCAGGCCAACATTGACGCCCTGCTGACCGAACTTCAGATCAGGCACTATTTTGGTGCGGAAGCCGCCGGTTCAAACCTCAAGGGCAAACCCGACCCCGCCGTCTTTTTGCTGGCAGCAGAGAGGTTGGGTGTGGATCCCGCAAATTGCCTGGTGATCGAGGATTCCATCGCCGGGGTGGAGGCTGCCAAACGTGCCGGCTGCACCTGCCTGGCTGTGCTCACCACCAACCAGGCTAGCGAGCTGGGCAAGGCAGATCTGATCCTGAAAGATCTATCCGCCCTGACTAGCGATCACTTGAAACCGCTTTTCGCTTAGGGTTCATCCTTCACTGACGAGAACCTCCCTCAAAAAGGGAGGTTTTTTTAAGTTTACATACTTGACATTAAATATCTAATTAGTTATAATAGTTACAAATAAGGAATGATTTCAAAATGGAAACCAATTTACTTTTAGAGGTATTACACAAGTCAGGCATGCGAGTTACTCCGCAGCGTCTGGCGATCGGCGAGTATTTGTTTTCCACCGAAACGCACCCGACCGCGGACCAAGTCTACCACCAGCTCAAACCACGCTATCCATCACTTTCACTGACCACCGTCTATAACACACTGGATGTGTTGGTGGCTATGGGTGTGGTCAATGCCATCGGCAGCGTGGGCGATGACAAGGTGCATTTCGACGGCAACGTCAGCCCTCACATCAACCTGGCCTGCCAGAGCTGCCACCAGATCTTTGACCTCGATTCAGATTGTGTCAACGAACTGGATGCCGAGATCCACGCTAAATCGGGTTTTGAAATTAATGGTTCAAGGATCCTCTATTTTGGAACATGTCCAAGTTGTATTTCAAATCTATAGGTAAGGGAAAAAGGAGAAATGAAAATGGAAAACGAAACCGTACAAACCTATGTAATGCCCCGAATTGGTGAAAAAGCCCCCTCATTCAAGGCCATCACCACCCAGGGAGAGATCAACTTCCCGGCAGATTACCAGGGTAGCTGGGTCATCCTCTTCAGCCACCCGGCGGATTTCACCCCGGTCTGCACCTCTGAATTCATGACCTTCGCGTCCATGGAAGAGCAGTTCAATAAAGCCAACACCAAACTCGTCGGCCTTTCAGTGGACGGCCTCTACAGCCACATTGCCTGGCTGCGCACCATCAAAGACAAGATCGAATACAAGGGCATGAAGAACGTGGAAGTCACCTTCCCCCTCATCGAAGACATCACCATGGAAGTGGCTCACAAATACGGCATGATCCAGCCGGGCGAGAGCAATACCAAAGCCGTGCGCGCTGTTTTCGTGATCGACCCCAAGGGCATCATCCGCACCATCATCTACTACCCGCTCTCGCTGGGACGCAACTTCGCGGAACTTTACCGCGTCATCCTGGCCCTGCAAACCGCGGACGAATTCTCGGTGGCCACCCCTGCTGATTGGCAGCCCGGTGATGACGTCATCGTCCCCACCGCCGGTTCCTGCGGCGTTGCCAAGAACCGCATGGAGGGCAAGGAAGGCGAGATGCACTGCTACGACTGGTTCTTCTGCACCAAGAAACTCGATAAGGATACGGTATTAAAAAGAGTATTAAAGAAGTAGAATTTAACTCATAAAGGAGAGAACATGATATCTTCAACATTAGTGAAAAACATCAACGAACAGATCAACAAGGAACTTTACTCAGCTTATCTTTACCTTTCCATGTCTGCCTGGTTTGAAGATCAAAACCTGCCAGGTTTTGCAAAATGGATGCACGTTCAAGCCGAGGAAGAATACGAACACGCCATGAAGTTCTTTGCCCACATCGTGGATCGCGGCGGCAAGGTTGAACTTAAAGCCATTGCCGGCCCCCAGGTCGATTGGAAATCAAATCTCGAAGTGGTTGAAGAAGTGCTCAAACACGAACAATTTGTGACCGCCTCCATCACTGCCCTCTACGAGCAGGCCCTGGCCGAGAAAGATTATCCCGCCCAGATCTTGCTGCAGTGGTACATCAATGAACAGGTGGAAGAAGAAAAGAACGCTGCTGAACTCATCCGCCTGGTCAAGGCCATGGGCGCCAGCCCCGCCAGCCTGATCATGCTCGATCATCAGGTAGGCTCACGCAAAGCTGATTAGTAAAAACCATTAACTGGTAGGGGCACCTCTTGCGGGTGCCCTTACCCATTAAAACTTCCCTCACATCCTGTCATCGCGACCACCATGCTTCTGGTACGGGCGAGCCGCGGCTCGCCCGTGTGAGCTTGTTGAACTAAAATTATTAATCGTTCATCCCGCGGGGACGCCCCTTGCGGTTTATTCATTATCAGATGGTAGGGGGCACTCCTTGCGGGCGTCCTTATCCATTAAAACTACCCTCACATCCTGTCATCGCGACCACCATGCTTCTGGTACCCGCGTGAGCTTGTTGAACTAAAATTATTAA
>CAYYRU010000033.1:19677-28520 GCA_964474095.1 uncultured Anaerolinea sp. | reverse complement strand
GTCTCACGGTCAATGTGCGCGATGTCGATAGCGCTGTGGACGGCATCTTTGCGTCCGCGGTGGCGGTTGAGGGTGTTCACCTCGCCCTTGATGCCGTTCATGCAGGCGGCCAGGGGTTCCTTGACTGTCTCCCAGGCGGCATTCTCGGCCTCATAAGCACGGCGCCGCACGGATTCATCAGGGTGTCCGCGCAGGTTGATCAGCGCTGGCATGGGCAGCTTTTGCATCTTGCCGTCCAGCTCAAAGTCCACGCTCAATTGTGAGGTGACCGTACCTTGCAACTTCTCCCAGGCATTGCCGCCGCTCAGGTTCAACTCGGATGCCAGCACTTCTTCTTTTTCAGACATCAGGTACTGGCTGCCTTTGGCCTCTTCCTGCACAAAATAGGCATGGGCTTCAACCACCTTGTTCAGCTTGATAGCTTCTGGCAGCTTGGAACCGACCTTTCCAAGCCAGGCACGCGCGGCTTTGAAGACCTGATCAGTCTTGACTCCCACCAGCTCGTACTCCGACAACTTTTTCAGGGCTTCCTTGTTGTAGGAATCTGTGGAGATGAAAGACTCAAGATAAGAGCGCAGCGTGCCCGCCACCATCAGGATCTGGTTGAAACGTTCGATCAGGGCGGCTGCGGTCTCGGCAATCAATGGTGCCGGAGAGGCAGAATCCACGGCCGAGACCTTATCTTTTAGAAAGGCCTCCTGTTCATTGAGCAGTTTTTGCAGTTTCTTGAAATCGGCGTCATATTGCGGAGATGAAAGCGAGGGATAAACATTGGTCAGGTCCCAGTGCGGAGGGTTATTTGCAGACATTCAGACTCCTTTTAGAGTTATTGATTGAAGTGATTATAAAACAAAACACCGACGGCGTTGTGCCTTTAACCGATGCATCCAGCAAGCCATATGGAACGTATATGAGATATACAATTACTCACAAATCGGAGGTCATAATGGAAAACCAAAACAACAACTTTGAAGAAGTTCGCCCGGTATCCGGGTTTACCGGCTTGCGCTTTCGCGCGGTTGGCAAGATCATTCTCACCCAGGGAGAAACTGAGAGCCTGGTGATCCACGCGGATCCAGAGGTGCGTTCGCGCATTCACACCGAGATCACGGATGGCGTGCTGGTGATTTCATACGATTCCGACTGGCGTGACTGGACGGGCATTAATTTCATCGATAAAGGTGTCACCACCTTTAACCTAAGCATGAAAGAGATCAACTCCATCGCCATTTCAGGGGTTGGCAACCTGGATGCCGCCTCTGTAAAATCAGACGCCCTGAGTTTATCAGTCTCCGGGCCTGCCACCATCACCATCGGGAGCGTTACCGCCAACAACCTCGCGGTGGAAATGTCGGGCGTGGGTTCGGTTGACCTGGCAGGCAAAGTCAACGAACAAACCCTAAACTTAAGCGGCGCGGGCAGCTATAAAACTCCACACCTGCAATCGCAGCGCACCTCCGTCAAGCTTTCAGGCGTTGGTAATGCCACCATCTGGGCCGATGAATCCCTCGACGTCATCATCTCCGGCGCCGGCGCGGTGGAGTATTATGGAGCGGCCAGGATCAATCAAAAAATATCAGGCATTGGTGTGCTAAAATATCTTGGAAACCGATAATATCCTTGGTGTCTGGTGCCAGGGGTCAGGAGAGTATCATGCCGCAAAGTAGAACACGCAAGATCGTCATCACTGCCGTTTTATCAGCCATCACCATCGTGTTGGGTTTGCTGCCCTTCGGAGGCTATATTCCATTCGCTGGAATCTCCATCACCATTCTTTCCATCCCGGTCATCATCGGAGCCATCCTGGAAGGCCCGATCGTCGGCGCGGGTATTGGGCTGCTCTTTGGGTTGACTTCCCTTTATCAGGCGGCCACCGCTCCCAAGAGCCCGTTGGATCCGCTATTCACCAACGTGCTGCTGTCTGTGCTTCCTCGTCTCTTAATCGGACCGGTCGCCTGGCTGGTCTGGACCGCCCTGAAGAAGAATAAAGTGGTAGGCTTGATTGCGGCCGGGGTTGCAGGCAGTTACACCAATACCATTCTGGTGCTTGGAATGCTCGGGCTGCTTTATGCCAAAGATTCAAGAGTAGTAGAGATTTGGGGGGATAAAGTTTGGCCAGCGCTGGGAGGAATTGCGCTTTCCTCAGGTTTGCCAGAGGCTTGTGTTTGCGCCATTTTTGTTTTTGTCATTGGCGCGGCCTTACTTGAGATTTCAGTGGGTAAGAAAAAAGGTGCCGACTTGTAAGCTCACAGTTTGCAAAGCTATTCTTTCATCATCGTCTCATACCAGTAAAATCAGGAGTGAGACGATGATTATTATTAAGATGAACAGTATATCGGCGACTGAAAAGTGTAGCTCGGCCATCGAAGTGCGTTCTTCGCGATAACCATACGCCCTTGCATCCATTGCCAGAGCCAACACTTCTGCCCGCCGGATGCTGATCACAAAAAGAGGCACCAGCAATGGGAACAAGCGTTTCACCCGGCTAAAAAAGCCTCCGCCTCTCGTCCCCCATTCCGCTCCGCGTGATGCCTGGTTTTTGGCAATCCTTTCCGCGGTCTGCGCCAGAAGCGGAATAAAACGGATCGTGATCTGCAGCACCATGATCAGGTCCATGGTCTTGATCCCAATTCTGTTGACCGGGCTTAGCAAGTGCTGCAAGCCCTGCACAAACTCAGATGTGGATGTACAAAAGGTGGTCAGGCTGATCGCCAGGATGAGACCTAGAAATCTCATCAACAGAATGACACCTGCCGTCACGCTGGAGGTGGTAGCCCGAAAAATAGAGTAAGAGAACAACACCTCAGTATTCTTGGTGGAGGAAAGTAAAAAAGTTTGGATTAATGCAAACAACAGTAAAAATGGCAACGGCGCCAGGATGGATTTGAACGCAAATTTCAAATTGATTTTTGAAAGGAAGATCAGAACCACAATCATACCCAAAGCCAAAGACATGGCAATCAATGATTGACCAAAGGTAATGGCAATGATGATCATGCTAAACACAAACACTTTAACACGCGGATCAAGCTTATGAACGATCGAATTTTGAGCGACATACTGTCCGATCGGCATTCGTGAGAGGAAATCAAACTCATTCATTAGTTGTCTCCCCCGGGGCATTTCCTTAATGCAGTCAGTAACTGCCGATTGGTCAAGGTGCTGACTGGAACCGGCCATCCTTTTGCCCTCAATGCGGAGGCTAGTCTGACGACGGTTGGCTGCCCAAGCGACGCGCGCTTTACTAGCTCGGCGTCATTGAACAAGGCAGCGGTATTTCCTGTTTTTAGGGAATGTCCATCAGACATGATAGTCATGTTCTGGGTTAATTGGGTAATATCGCCCATACTGTGCGAACTGAGGATCAGATCGATCCCATTTGCTCTAAATTTCTTTAATGTCAGGTGTAGATTGTGCCTTGAAACTGGATCCAGCCCTGCCGTAGGCTCATCCAATACCAACAACTTTGGTTCAACCGCCAGAGTCGCCGCGAGTGCCACTTTTCGTTTTTCACCACCACTGAGGGTGCGTGTGATTCGATCTTTAAACAACTCAAAATCCAGACCTACCAAAGACATGGCGGTTTGTACACGTTCTCGCAAGCCCTCTCGCCCATAGAGTTGTTTGGGGCCATAGGCGATCTCATCACCCACATATTTCTCAAAAAAATACACTTCGGGGTTTTGAAAAACCAACCCGGCAAACCGACGTAGCGCTTTGATATCCAATTTTGGATCTGAAAAAGAATAGGGTCCCACCCGAATCAACCCACTTTGGGGTCGGTAGAGCCCGTTGATATGTTGCAAAAGGGTTGATTTGCCTGATCCGGTAGCCCCCACCAATCCATGCGCCTGGCCATTATTGACCCTCAGTGACACATCTTGCAAGGCAATACTTTCAAGAGGTGTTCCCTTCAAGTAGATGTGATCCAGTTTCTCTATCAAGACCAGGGGGTCTGAAGTATCTCCATTCCCGTCAGTACCCGGAACGTAGAATTCGCCATCAAATATGGGGATCTCTTCAAGAGCCTTTTCAAAATTGACTGATAAATGAGCCAATACGGGGTTTGAACTTCGAACGGCCTCCAGTAATTGCAAAGTTAAAGGCTGCTCCAAACCACACTTCTTTAAAAGAGCTTGATCGACGAATAGTTGTGCTGGGGGTCCGTCAAAAGCCATTTCCCCTCGATGCAGAACGATGGTCCGATCCGCTTTGGCGGCTTCATCCATAAAATGGGTGATGAACAAGACCGTGATGCCCTGTTCGTGCAACTGGCGCATTGTATCCAACACGTCTTGCCTGCCACGCGGATCAAGCATGGCCGTGGATTCATCAAATATGACACACTCCGGCTGCATGGCCAGCACGCCTGCCAAAGCGACTCTCTGCATTTGCCCGGCAGAAAGCAGGTGAGGCGGACGGTTCTTGAAGCGAGCCATACCCACCGTCTCAAGCGCGGCAGTCACCCGTCGGCGGATTTCCGCTGATTCGACCCCCAAGTTTTCAGGACCAAAAGCCGTATCTTCTTCGATAACCGCGGCCACCATCTGATCTTCAGGGTTCTGAAAAACCATGCCGACGCGTGAACGAATATGCGGAATGTTGGTGATATTGCGAGTGTCTTTTCCATCCACATACACATTGCCGCTGGTCGGCAGCAGCAAGGCATTGCAATGCCTGGCAAGGGTGGTCTTGCCTGAACCATTGGCCCCCAAAATGGCCACCCATTCTCCGCGCTCAATGTGGAATGACAGGTTGTTAAGCGCCGGGGGAACACTTTCAGGTGCGCCTGGATGGCGGTAAGTGACATTATTAAACTGAATTAATGACTGCAAATAAGCTCCAAATTCATTTCACAGATAATTGTCATTATAACGGAGACTAAGTCATTTGCTGAAAGGAGGGATGTAATCAGAAAGGGATGACTTGTGATTGTTGTTTGATCAAGTAATGAAAGTGCATTCCCAAATTTGAACATCCTTTCCATAGAATTGACAGGTTCTTTTTGCTATACTTTCAGCATTGGTTTGTTGCCCCTCTATAAATCATCCTCCAAATTATTGCAGCTTCATAAATAGCAGCCACCGGGGAAATTAATATTTTTACTCATCGACAGTTACTTGATGAGTGGTTTGCTTTCAGCTAGATAACGTGGTTATTGGGAGGAAAAATGAGAAGATTGGCTCTTCGATTGATGACCGCAATCTTGATAATGGCATTTCTGTTCGGATCAACCAACACCAATCAAGTTTATGGAGATAATGATATCTCGTTGAATGCCCTGGGGGTCGCCTACGTGCAAGACTTCGACAGCCTTGCTTCCAGTGGATCGTCAGATGCGTTGCCTCAGGGTTGGAGTATGACAGAAAGCGGGGTAAGCGCTGACAACCTCTACAACGCAGGAACGGGCAGTCAAAGCGCAGGCAATATCTACAGTTATGGGGTGGAGGGTTCAACTGAACGCGCCTTGGGAGGTGTGCTGTCAACAGACCTAATACCGCTCTTTGGGGCATCCTTTTCAAATCACACCGGAGGCTTCATTCAATCATTGGTTATCAGCTATACTGGCGAGCAATGGCGCTGCGGCAGAACCTCTCGCCGGGATTATATCACCTTCGAGTACAGCACTGACGCCACCTCCATCACATCTGGTAGTTGGACTCAGGTTTCTGAACTCGAATTTTCAACTCTTTTTACCGGTAGAGTTGGCGCCATAGATGGCAACAACAGTTCTTACCGTCAACTTCTATCAGCTACCATCACCGGATTGAGCATCGAAAATGGAGCCAGCTTTTGGATCAGGTGGTCAGATCACGATGCGATCAGCGGCAATGATGACGGTCTGGCGGTCGATGACCTTTCGATCACTCCATTTGGGGTTGACCTTGCCCCGGAAGTGATCTCTATTTCACCTGCAGATCAATCTTCCGAAATCGCTCTAGATGAGACACTTTCAGTCACCTTTTCAGAAGGGGTGGACCTAAGCTCAGGCTGGTACTCACTCACCTGCTCAAGCAGTGGAACTCATACAGCCTCCATACAAGGTGGCCCTGAGATGTTTGAATTAATCCCGGATCATCCTTTTGACCACTCTGAGACTTGTACTTTTACAATTGATGCCAGCCAGGTACATGATCGAGATACGGTTGACCCGCCTGATTCAATGGCCCAAAATGAGTCTATTCAATTTACCACCGTGTCAAAACCGGATGATCCACCCATGGTCACCCATCTTCAACCACAAAATGGCGCCGCCGCCGTTGATCCTCTTTCCACCATCCAACTTGCGTTTTCTGAGGCAGTCGATCTGGACGAGAACTGGTTTTCGCTTGTATGTTCAAAGAGTGGAAACCATCAAGCCAGCCTGGCTGAGAACGAGACGAACATCACACTTACACCTGTAAACCCCCTGGCCTATGACGAAGAATGCAGTTTGACCATTTTTGCACAAAAGGTGCATGATCAAGATCTATCGGATCCCCCGGATCAAATGCCGGCTGATATTCTCTCAACCTTTCATACACTTTTAGCTCCTGATGAAGCCCCCTTTGTCACGACTTTCTCCCCAGCCAACGGACAAACCAGTGTAGAGACTGACAGTAACCTCAGCATTACCTTTAGTGAACAGGTCAATCTGGGAACAGACTGGTTTGAGTTGGATTGCAGCCAGTCAGGAACACACGCGGCAACTCTCAGCGGGGCGAACGCTCAATACGCGCTGGATCCTGTTGCAAACTTTGTCTATGATGAAGAGTGCGTTTTTGTCGTGAAGGCGCAAAAGGTGAATGACGCTGATGCCAATGACCCACCAGACGCCATGAATCTGGATCAAACCATCCATTTTCAGATCGAATCCAACCCTGACACAAAACCAGCCGTGGTTTACTCCATTCCAGCCGATCAATCCAGTAATATTTCGCCAAACACCACCATTACACTTGATTTTAATGAACCTGTTTCAATTCTGACCGACCAAATCTCTTTGGTTTGTACCTCGAGTGGATTTCATGGTTTTGAACTTTCTGGAACAACGCAGACCATTATCATTGACCCCGTTGTCAGTTTTGAACCAAATGAGACTTGTAATGTAAACCTGAAAGCGGATGCAGTGTCTGATCAGGATGCCATCGATCCACCAGATGGTTTGGCCACTGACTTTCAGATCGAGTTTACAATTGCTCCGCCTGCGGATGCCGCGCCTGTTGTCCTCTCCACTTCACCTGCCGACAATGCCACTAATGTGGATATTACATATCGCCAAATGGTCACGTTTTCAGAACCTGTGCGACTGGCAACCGGTTGGGTGGATCTTCAATGTTCGAAAAGTGGAAGCCAACCCTTATTCCTTTCTGAAGGTCCAACCACGTATAAAGTTGAGGCAGACCACAATCTGCAATTCAATGAAACATGCCAGGTAACTGTGTTTGCAGACAAGGTCACAGATGAAGATACGGCTGATCCCCCTGACAATATGCCAGTGGATTATTCCCTGACCTTCCATACCATGGCTGATCCGGATGTTCCGCCTTATCCTTCGGTGCTCTTTGGAGACGGAACCTTCCCACAGCCAGGTTGGGTGTTGTACTCTGGTTTCCACGAAATATCTATCGAGTTTAACAAAGACGTTTTGCACGATGCCAGTGACGACGCAGTAAATAACCCTCAAAATTACCGTTTGATCGAAAGCGGGGCAAACAACGAAATTGAAACGAACGATTGCGATCTTCTCAATGGTGATGACCAATTGATCTCCATTGACCAAATTGAATATGATCCCAACAATCGAGTTGCTCAAATACAGGTCAATCAGAACCAAAACTTACCAAATGGAGATTACCGCTTGATCTTATGCGGAGCACACACCATCCGCGACCTGGATGGAAATGCCATCAACAATGGCACCAACACACTGATCGATTTTCAGGTAGCTGTGGCAGCGGCACCTGAAACACCTGATCCATCAGCGACACCAGTTGTTCCAGGTGAACAACCTTCTACTACAGATGCTTTTCCAACCATTCCAAATAAAAATACACAAACCGGACCGATCATCCCATTGACAGGTTTTATGCCAGGCGTTTCAACGTTGCTTCCTGTTCAAAGTGTTATTTATCAAGAGTTGGGAGACCTGTGGCTGGAGATTCCCTCCATGAAAGTTGAGCTACCGATTACTGGTGTTCCCAATCAAAATGGCAATTGGGACGTGACCTGGTTGGGGCAACAGGCCGGTTGGCTGGAGGGAAGTGCCTTCCCAACCGCGCTTGGGAATTCAGTGCTGACTGGTCACGTTTGGGACGCCTTCAATCAGCCAGGGCCATTTTTTGGATTTGATAAGCTGGAATATGACGATGTGATCGTGGTTCATCACTTTGATACAAAGTATTACTACAGAGTACGCGAAGTACTTTCAGTCAAACCAGAAAACCTTAATGCGATGCTAAAGCATCAGAATGAAGCCTGGTTAACGCTGGTGACCTGCCAGGGGTTCAATGAGAAAACCCAAGCGTATGAGCGAAGAGTATTAATTAGGGCTGTATTAGTGGAAACCAACTGAAGCAAGGTTAAATATGTGACAGAAACACTTCGACGATTTTGGGGTCGAATTGCTTGCCGCTTTGATCCAGCAGATATTGTTTGATCGATTCCTTGGATTGCGCGTTACGGTAAGGCCTTTTTGAGCTTAGTGCATCATAAACATCGACAATTGAAAAGATACGCGCTGACAGAGGAATTTCTTCACCTTTCAGACCGTTTGGGTAACCGCTGCCATCCCATTTTTCATGATGGTAATGTGGAATTTCAAGCGCCTTGTCCAGATACTTGATCGGAAGAAGCAAGTCAAA
>CAYYRU010000033.1:0-19577 GCA_964474095.1 uncultured Anaerolinea sp. | reverse complement strand
TCGAAGTTCTTTAATGAGACTGGCATTGACCAGGTCAAGTTCATTCCTGCGCTGCATGATCGTTTGTTCAAGATTCGCTTCTTTGGTTACATCACGCAGAATAAACAAAATCTGCTCATGGTACGAGTAGACCTCTAGACTATAAAACTCATGCTCTGTAAACAAGTCACCCGGATTTATATTGGAATGAGTTCTTTTTTCGATCCGATCCAAAATCAGCGGTGGCGTTTCGTTTTTACTCATTTCCGTGAATACATCATCATAACCTTCCAATTCGCTGAAAAGTTCACTGATCCCCATGCCAGTGTAAAGCTCCATTTCAGACGAAAGATAGGCAGACAAATTTTCTGACCAGATCGCTAGCTTTAGAGATCGGTCGAAAAGCGCAAACTCAATCTTTTCTTTTGTAAAGATGAATTGAAAAAAAGAGTTATCCATCAGAGAGTTGAAATTGTTGGGCCAATGAAATAAAAGCGTTCTCTACATTTTCACCAGTCTTGGCACTGGTAATCTGAAAAGGCACTTTAAATTCCGCAGCCAGTTTTTCAACCTGAGCAATGCTGACTGAATCAGGTTCAACCAGATCAGCCTTATTTCCAACTATGACCAATGAAACATCCGGGCTGCTTCTGAGCATTTGGTCAATATATTTTTCTTTTAGTTTGGTAATCGTCTCAGGTCTGGTGAGGTCGCATACCATTAATGCGCCGGAAGTGCCGTGAAAATAATGCGCACGGTGATCTTCATATTTATCTTCACTGGCCAGATCCCAAATAACCATATTTAATTGAATTTGCTGGTCCAATGACATCTGTTTGCGGAAAATGCTGACACCAATCGTGGTGATGTACCTTTCATCAAAAATATCATAAACAAAACGTCTGACCAGGCTCGATTTTCCGATCGCGAAATCCCCCAATAGACATACTTTTCTTTGCACCACAGAACGATCAAGTTCCATAAAAAATGCTCCGATTAATACAATTGACGATGATCCAATACTCCCCTTATTGAATTATGTTATTGGTTATTATACAATAATTTCATTGTAGGATTTTGTACGATTAATTTCTTTAATAATGGCTCAAGTAGGAGGATGGATATCATGGCAGAGTCTAATCAAACAGGTTCCAAAAACGAGGTTGAGAATATTCGGAACATTCTTTTCGGTGAGCAAATCAACCAGACCGAAGAGAGATTTCGACAGATAGAGAATTCCATCAATTCCTTGCGTTTGGAAAACAGCAAATTAAGAGAAGCTCTTGAAGCTGAGTTAACTCAACGAGAAAAAAACGAACAGGAGTTGCATAATATTGTCTCAACACTTGAAGCAAATTTAGCGCAAGAACGCAAGACTAATTTCGGTGATCAAAATGAAATGCTTGCTGCCTTGAAGAAAGCAATCGATTTATATATGTCAAAAGTCAGCAAGTAAAACTGCGGCCAGACTGGGTAATGATCGATATGACTCAACAACCCGATTCATTCAAAAACCACGAGTTACATGAATCTGTATCAAACTTATTAAGACCTGATTTTTCAAGACTTCAAGAAAAGATCACTGCATTACAGCACTCTCTTGATGAAGTAACCTCCCTTTCAAACCCACTTCCAAAAAACATCCAAAAAATAAGCGAGCAAATCCAATCCTTACGAGATGAGATTGCGCAAACCGAAATGGAAATGAAATCCATGCAGGTTGATCTCACAGATCCTCATAAAGTAACTGAGATGATGAAATTGGGTATTCACCCCGCGCTTGAACAGGGGATTAAGTCAGATCCAATCGCTTATGGAGATGTGATCGCCCCGGTGATATCCCCCGCGATTCGGAACCAAATTCGTGATTCAAGGGATGAGATGGTCGAAGCTTTATCCCCCATTATCGGACAGACCATCGGCAAAGCCATTGCTGAAGCTTTTCAAGATTTCAGACGCCGCCTGGATGCACAATTAAAACAAGGGTTTAGTTTTCGTCAAAGAGTACAACAGGCTGGCGCAAAGTTAAAAGGTGTGTCAAAAGCTGATTTATTGATCCGATCAACTTTCGACTATTCGATCACGCATGTTTTCTTGATTCATCTCCAGTCAGGCTTGTTACTGAAACAACTGGCACAAAAAAATGATATTCAAGATATGGATTTGATCAGCGGAATGTTGACTGCCATTCGTAATTTTGCCAAACAAACCATCGGACAGGAAGAACACGATCTTGAAGATATTCAGTATGGAAATTCCCACATATTAATTAAAACAGGTCAATACGCATATATTGCGGCTGTGGTTGAAGGCATTCAACCTACAGGCTACACAACACTCCTTGAAAATTCCATCCACGAAATAAACGTCCGGTATGAAAAGGTTTTGAGCCATTTTAAAGGAAATATGGATCAACTACCGGATTTTGCGCCAGAACTGAGAAAAGTCCTTGAGCCTGACCCCAAGGTGCTTGACCCATTTGCCACTTCTTCTGAAATCAATGGTAAGAAAAGTAGTTCTGTTTGGCCGATTCTGATTGGCGCCGTGATCTTGCTCGGGTTGTTGGCCTTTGGTTGTGTTTATTCAATCAAATTACTTCCGATTGCTTTTCCGAAACAGCCTACTTTAACTGAGTCTCCCACAGCCACGATCACCCCTAGACCATCTGGTACTCCCATACCTTCGCCAACGGCAACCCCGCAACCACTTGACACTCCCATACCTACACTAAAACCCACCCTCACATCAGAACAATATTTTGGTGTAATGACCGGGGACGTATGGGCTCACGAAGGGCCTGACTACAATACTGATCGAATTCCTTTGGTGGTTGCCACTTCCACAAAAGTGGAATTGTTGGCTGTCTATAACGATTGGGCAAAAATCACCTGGGATACTGCCTTCGGTGTTCAGGAAGGCTGGGTACCGCTGAAATTTGTCGGAGTTCCCTTCGATATACCGGACTTAATCATCACCCCCTCCGTGAATTAACACAAAATAAATCCGCAAACACATTGTTTGCGGATTTATCATTCAATTCTGAGGAGAATCATTCTTTGAAACAAAACCTTTCATTTTATGCTCCAGATCTCTGCGTGATAGCATAATGCGGTGCTGACAGGTTTGGCAGACCAACCCAATATCCGCGCCTAGGCGCACTACCTTCCATTCCAATCCCCCACAGGGGTGAGCTTTCCGCATGCGCACGACGTCACCAACATTTATATCCAAAGGCATGAGTGTATTATAACCCTACCGCAAATCAGTTTGAAATATCTCCAGTGGCCGCATGATATAATCGGAAAAATATCTGCGCGCTGTATATTCACCTGCAAAGGGAAAAAGTGTCATGCTTGGTTTAACGATTCCCACTTTAATCTCACGTGTCTTTACCCTGATGATCGCTTTCACGGTGCATGAGTTTTCTCATGCATTTGTAGCTGACCGTTTTGGGGACCTAACCCCACGCAGTTATGGGCGCCTGACATTGAATCCCCTTAAGCACCTGGATATCTTAGGCAGCCTGATGCTTTTAGTGGCGGGATTCGGCTGGGCAAAGCCAGTTCCCATCAACCCGGCGGCATTGCGGCGGCACTCAAAAGCTGCCGTCATGTGGGTTTCACTCGCCGGTCCGGCTTCCAATCTGTTGATGGCGATTTTGGTGGCCATCCCGTTGCGGTTAAAACTCATTCCTGATCTGCAACTGGCGCCTTTTTTACCCTCCTTATACTCTTTTTGTGCCACCTTTTTCGTGATCAATTTGGTCTTGATGGTTTTTAATTTACTACCAGTGGCCCCGTTGGATGGCGAAAAAGTGCTTGAATTCCTGCTGCCGGCACGGTGGGTTGAATACTATACCCGGTTCAAACCCTACGGTCCCTTAATACTCTTGGTAATCATTTTCATCTTGCCGCGATTTGGCGTGGATGTCTTAAATTCCATCATGAATCCGATCATTATTGGGTTAAGCAAGATCCTGTTAGGAGGATGATATGACATTGCAACTGACTGTGGTCGGGCTTGATCGTATCGGCGTCTCTCTGGGGCTTTCATTGGAAGAGTACAAATCCAATGTTTACCGCTGTGGTTACGATTCAAACAATGCCAGGATAAAGACGGCTGACTCCATTGGCGCATTTGACAGACTGTTTCACCGCCTTTCAGAAGCTGTGCGTGAAGCGGATGCCGTGGTTATCTCTCTGCCAGTGGATCAAATAGAAGAGACTCTAAAGGAATTGGCCGATGATTTGAAACCAGGTGCCACTGTGATCAACATTACGCCTGCCATCACCTTCTTCTCCGAAATGGCTAAGAAATACCTCTCGTCAGATCAACACTCAATTTCCATGATCCCAACGTTAAATGGCCTATATCTGCACGAAAATGATGCAGAAGCGCAGATTCCGCATGCTGACCTTTTTAAAAATGCCGAAGTGTTGATACCAACAGATCACGAAACACACACTGAGGCGGTGCGCCTGGTCACCGACCTGGCAGCCATCGTTAGCGCCCGCCCATGCTTTATCGATCCGCTTGAAGCTGAAGGCATCCTGGCAAAGACTGAAATCCTGCCAAAATTGGCAGCTTATGCAATGCTACTAACAACAGTGGGGCAGCCAGGCTGGCAGGATACCCGCAAGATCACCTCGATCGCCTTCGCGAAAGCCTGTAGTGCGGCAAGAACTTTCGAGGATCAGGCACACCCTGCTGCCCTGCCGATCTCAAACCGCCAGAACGTACTTTTAGCTTTGGAGGGTATGATGAACTCTCTGGCCACGCTCCGCAATATTATCGAAGCCGGCGATCAAAAGGAGTTGGATCAATTGCTTTCTGATCTTCAGGAACACCATTCTGAATGGAGAGACCTTCGGTCCAGCGGCGATTGGGATGCACCCCGCAAGGAAGAGACCAAGAACTCCACTTCTCTGTTGGGCAGACTATTTGGCGATCCATCCAGGTTGAAAAAGAAATAGCCATGGCGTTCTATTGCTATATGGTCGAGTGTGAAGATGGCAGTTATTATACGGGCTGGACGAACAATCCGGTTCGCAGGGAAAAACAGCATAACGCCGGCCGTGGAGCAAAATATACGCGATTACACAGACCCGTCAAATTGGTATACATAGAAGAAGTGAGCGACCACTCCACCGCCTTGAGACGTGAAAGAGCCATCAAACATCTGAATCATGACCAAAAAAAGAAGATGATTGAAAATACGCCTAATATTGAAGGAACTTATGAGTGAACATTCTTTGAACGTCATTTCTCCCGGAAGAGTAAATTTATTAGGAGAACATGTAGACAAGAATGACGGCAAGGTGCTCCCAGCTGCTATTAACCGTTCGGTAAAGTTGGCTGCTCACCCACGGAACGACACTCTACTAAGATTAAACGCTCTCGACCTTAACCAGTCTGTTGAAATTGAGTTAAACGACTTGGAGATTAAGACCGACCGCCATGGAGCGCCGCTGCCTGATTGGGCGCATTACCCGGCGGGGGTGGCTTGGAGTTTGAAACAAGGCGGCTATTTGGTATTCGGCGCTGATTGTACCTTTTCCTCTGACATCCCCATGGGGGCCGGATTGAGCAGCTCCGCCGCTGTGGAGGTGGCCTTTGCGGTGATGTGGCAGGCCATGGGCGGCTGGCAAATGGACCGCCTGACCCTTTCGCAATATTGTCAGAAGGCTGAAGTGGAATACGCCGGAGTTAATTGCGGCTTAATGGATCAATTTGCTTGTGCCAATGGCATCGAAGGGCACGCCGTTTTGCTTGACACGCGCAGCCTTGAATTTAAACCCGTTCCCCTGCCCAAGAACACCGCCATCGTTATCGCTGATTCAAAAGTGCGGCGCACCCTGGTGACATCCGCTTACAATGACAGGGTGGCAGATTGCCAGGCCGCGGTCAAGATCCTTCAAACGATGTTTCCTGAGACTCATTCATTGAGGGATGTCAGGTTGTCTCAGTTTGAGTCTATGAAAGAGCAGATGCCTGAAGCGGTTTATCGCCATGCCAGGCACGTGGTGGGTGAGATCGAAAGAGTAGATCAAGCCATTCTATGTCTTGAAGGTGGAGACTCACAAACTTTTGGTAAAATAATGTATGAGACTCATGCTTCGTTGAGGGATTTGTACGAAGTGTCTTGCCCAGAGTTGGATCTATTGGTGGAACTTGCTACAAGATTTGAAGGATGCATTGGCGCGAGGCTAACCGGGGCTGGTTTTGGGGGTTGCACGGTCAACCTGGTGGAGAATGCAAAAGCAGCAGCTTTCGTTGACTATCTTTCTTCTCGTTATGAGCAAGAAACCAACCTCAAGGCTGCAGTATTCTCCACTCAGGCCAAACGCGGCGCGTACGTGGTGTAATCCAGTTTTTTTCGAGGGGAAATATAGAACGTCCAGTTGGTTAGGAGATTAATGGATACCCTGGCAATTGAGACCAAGGAACTGAGTAAAACCTTTGTCACCAAAAAGGGCTTTTGGCAAACACATGCCAAAACCACACTGGCAGTGGAAAGTATCTCACTGTCTGTCAAACGGGGGGAATTGTTTGGGTTGCTCGGTCCCAACGGGGCCGGCAAAACCACCACCGTAAAAATGCTTTCCACCCTGTTGTTACCCACCTCTGGATCCATTTCGATTCTGGGAATGGATATCTTCAAGAACACGCGTGAGATCAGAAAACGCATCGGATTTACCTTTGGCGGCGCTCGCGGGCTATATGGCCGATTAAGCGCCGCGGATAATTTGCGTTATTTTGCCGAACTCTACGCTTTGCCACCTGATCTGACGCGCAAACGCATTGCAGAATTGCTAGAAATGGTTGGTCTCTCCAACCGTGCGGATGACCGTGTCGAGACCTTTTCAAGTGGCATGCAGCAGCGGTTGCATCTTGCCAGGGCTCTTCTGCATGATCCCGAGTTGATCTTCCTGGATGAACCCACCGTGGGAATTGACCCTGTGGGAGCTCGTGAATTGCGTGCCACCATCAAGAACCTGATCTCGCTGGGTAAAACCATCTTGCTGACCACCCATTACATGGCTGAAGCGGAAGAATTATGTGATCACATAGCCATTGTGAACAAAGGCAATCTCGTGGCAGAAGGCTCGCCTTCATCATTAAAAAAACGCATCAGCAAGGAAAGTGTTATTGACCTCTCCGTTGACTCCTCACAGATTGAAGTGCTGAAAGCCGAATTATCAAAACTCGATCGGCATTCTAGCGTCAAATGGCTTAATAACGGTCAAATCAATCATATTTGCATTCACACCTCTGAACCTGAGAATATTCTGCGGTTATTGGGGCCATTTCTGCAATCCAAGTCAATTCAAGAAATGGAAGTGCGCAATCAAACCCTCGAAGATGTCTATGTAGCCATCATCCAGGGAGTAAAGAAATGACCCTCAACGGTCTCAGACTGATCAGCCGCCAGATAAGCGTGCAGTTTCGTATGCGCACATTCAACTGGTACACCTTTGCTTTGCTCTTTATTCAACCAGCGGTTTTCAGTTCAGTCAGTATGATCCTTTCAAAAGCCGCGGGCAATCAATCACCCGACCTGGTGTATTCGGTGATTGGCAGTGGTTTTATGGGCATGTGGAGCGGACTGGTTTTCAGTTCAACCTACGATATCCGTGCAGACAGGCGCGAAGGCACCCTTGAGCTGATTGTCGGCAGCCCCACTTCTCTGCGCAAGATTGAGGCGATCCGCACCCTTTCAAATGTGCTGGTTGGTTTGATCAGTCTCCTGGCGGCATTCCTGGCCGCTGTTCTCATATTCAAATACCCATTAGGACAGGTGAACCTTGCCGGTGCGTTGATCTCATTGGTGCTGCTCTTGTTCGGATTATGGAGCCTGGGTATCTTCCTGGCAAATTTCTTGGTTTGGTCACGTCTTTCAGGTTCGTTGGTTGATTTTTTAGAACTGCCGGTGGCGGTATTGTGCGGTTTCATGTACCCCATCCAAATCATGCCTGAATGGATGCAAAACATCTCCAAAGTGCTGCCAATCCGCTGGGCGCTGCAAAGTCTGCAATCCGCTTTCAAGGGAGAGTCCATCTCTGAGAGCGTGCTGCTAAACTGGGGGCTTTCTTTGGCGATTTCGATGGTGATCGTGTTCTTCTCACTTTGGCTGGATGGGAAGGTTCACGATATGATCCGCAAGACGGGTGAGATGAGCTCCATATGATCCAAAAACTGGTCCATTTCACGCGGTTGTATTTCATCCAGGCCTGGTTTTCCTACCGGGCCCTGTTTGCCTGGAGCACACCTTTTAACTATTTTGCCAGCAAGATGGGTTTCCCCTTCTTTTCAATGCTCATGTTCCTCTTCATGGGAAAATTTGTTGGATTGACCGACCCAATTTATATCGTGATCGGCAATATTTTATTACTGCCTTCGCTAAATGGGGTCAGCGGCATGTCCATGACCATTGGCGGAGAAAAACAGTTTGGAGCCATGTCTTATCTACTTGGCAGCCCAGCGCCTCGCATACCCTTGTTTGTTGGGCGGGCTTTTTTTCACATCATCGATGGTTTGACTACTGTATTGGTCGCCCTCCCAGTAGCGATATTGATCTTCCACCTGGATATGAGCGGTACCAATTTTTGGCTGGTGGGTTTTTGCTTGCTTTTGATCTCGATCACCTGCACCGGGATGGGGTTCATCATGGGCACGGTCACTTTGTTAAGCCGTGACGGATGGATGATCACCTCCACCCTGCAAATTGGATTTTATGTGATCGTGGGGGTGAATTTTCCGATCAGCCTGCTGCCAGTTTCACTCAGAACCCTTGCGCTTGGTTTGCCCATGACACGTGGTATCCAGGCTGCCCGCCTGGCGCTTGCCGGAGCTGGCTGGGCTGAAGTAAGCCCACTAATCCTGGGTGAATTGCTGGTTGGAGTGATCTATATCGTCATTGGATATTTGACTTTCGTGGTGGCAGAAAAAGTAAGCCTGCGCAACGGAATGCTGGACAGTATGTAATAGAAGACCTGACTTTGCTTAAGTCAGGTCTTGTAATGAACTCAAGAGAAAAAAATTAATCTGTAAAAACTGGCAAATGCCCCAATGAGATAATGTCACCCCATTTGGCTCGCTCACCTTCGGTGAAGATGGCGGCTTCGGCAGATATTTTTGCGCCGGCCTTATTGGATAATAAACGCATGCCCTGCAAGGTTGACCCGGTGCTGATTACATCATCCACGATGACCACGTTTTTGTCTTTGATCAACTCACGATCTTTTTCATCCAGAAAGAGGGTCTGCGGTTCACCGGTGGTAATGGAGAGGGTTTCCGTTTGAAGGGCATTCCCCATATAAGGTTTACAATTTTTACGAAAAACGACATAAGGCTTTTTCATTTCAACAGAAAGCGCGTAGGCCAGTGGAATGCTTTTCGTTTCCGCAGTTACCAACACATCGCAGGGGATTTTTTCAAGTTTTTTGGCCAACGCTTTCGCACAGGCCTGCACCAGTTCAGTGTCACCTAAAATATTCAGAATGGCAATCCTCAGACCTGGTTTGATCTGAAACAAGGTTAATTCACGGTGAACACCAGCGATATCCACTCCGTATGTTGTGCTATTTCCCATGACCAGCTCCTTGGTTAATCATCAGTAATGTAGTCTAGACATTCAATTCTATTATAAATCCTGATTTAGTTAGTTTTCAAGAAAAAAGCATTATTTCATGATTGATATTTACTAGAGGAACGATATACTGTTAATCATATTAACAATAATAAACAAATCTCACCGTCATGAAATCTATTCGTAGAGAACAAAATCAGGAATCAACCCGCCGAGAGATCAAAACGTATGCCTGGCATCAAATTGCCACCAACGGGGTTGATTCAATCTCTCTTGGCGCCATCGCCCGTTCAATGAATTTAACTACTCCGGCTTTATACCGGTACTTTATAAGACGCAGTGATCTCATCCAGGCGTTGACTATGGACGCCTATAATTCCTTTATTTCCTCTCTTGAATCCGCCCTAGAAGTGTGCCCTCCCGAAGATCAGGTATGCAGGTTTCGAACACTTGGCCGGGCATATTATCAATGGGCGGTGGATCACCCTCCACAGTACCAGATCATCTTTGGCATCCATTCGGCTTCCAGCATTCAAAATGATCAGGTTGCCGATGTTGCGGATCGCTGTTTGTTGCTGTTGCTGGACGTGCTGAACAAAGCCTGCCAGGCTGGCCAACTTAATCCGCAAGTGGAAATAGTCCTTTCAGACGGGATGCAGGCACGACTTGAACGATTTATCTGCCAGGATATTTCCTTTTCAGCCAATGTGGTTTACCTGGCATTGGTGACATGGAGTTTCTTGAATGGTGTTACCTCATTGGAACTGAGTCAAAAATACTCTTTGATCCTCGCACACCAGACCCAGGAATTCTTCAATCTTGAATTGGAACGCTTTATGAAATCAATCGGTTTCAATTAAGCCGATGATGGCTTTCTTGATCTCACTCATCAATTGATGATGGAATCGAAAGATCCTCGCACTTCGGTATACGAGGATCTTTACTAAAGCAGGCCTGTGCCCTGTATGTGATAAAATCATCGAGAGCCGGGGACGCCGACCCCGGCTCTCTTTACTAAGGAGGAGAAGAAAAGAAGTCGCCCTGTAGATAGGATATCTCTTCTCAGTAAAAACTGCTTGACTCTTACCCTACGATTACCCTACGATATCTGAATTATTCTATCCCTCTACTTTGGACCGAACAATCTTGAAAAATTACACGATCGCACAAAAAACGAACACCCCCATAGGAACCATTCGCCTGGCAGCCAGCGAAATTGGTCTGACAATGGTGGCGCTTTGCGGTAAAGAGCCAGCGAAAACACTCAGTACCTCAGGTGCTGAACTGGCGTCAGTGAACAAAATCATCGGTCAGGTGATGGAAGAAATCACTGAATACCTGATTGGACAAAGGAAAGAGTTTTCTGTTCCGATTGATTGGTCATCGGTTGCCCCGTTTCAAAAACGTGTTCTTGAGGCCGCTCTTCGCATTCCTTATGGGGATTTCCAGACTTACGGCGCCATCGCACTTGATTTGGGCAACAAAAACGCCAGTCGCGCGGTGGGTGCAGCTCTTGGACGAAATCCGATGCCGCTGGTGATACCCTGTCATCGGGTGGTGTCTGCGAACAGGCATTTAACCGGATTTTCTGCCGCCGATGGCATTAAAACCAAACAATGGTTGCTTGAACTGGAGGGACATCAGGTTGTCGCTCAAAAATTGGTTTAAATTCATTGGGCTATCGCTCATTTGGGGCACTTCTTTTTTTTGGATCAAGATTGGATTGCAAGAAGCTTCACCAGCCACGGTGGTATTCTTCAGGGTTACCTTTGCTACCCTGGGATTAACGCTTTTCACAATTCTTTCGCGTAAGAAATTTTCACTAATCAACTGGCGCTTGTATCTTTTTCTTGGATTTTTCAACGTGGCACTTCCATTCCTATTGATCAGTTGGAGTGAGAAGCACATCACTTCGGGGATGGCATCCGTCATGAATTCCACACAACCTTTGGCCACAGCCCTGATCGCATCAATTTTCATTAAGGAAGAACGATTGACCCTTCAGCGAGTGCTGGGGTTGGTGGTCGGCTTCGCGGGAGTTTTCGTGCTGCTCTCAAGCCGACTGGCCGGCGGCTTTTCAGGCCAAACTCTAGGAATTCTCGCCATGGTAGCGGCTGTATTGGGATATGGCTCTAGTGCAGTGTTTGCCCGTCTGCATAATGAGGGCGTCACACCGACAGAACAGGCATTGGGGCAGATGTCTTTTGCCCTTGTGTTCATCCTGCCCGCCATGACGATTATTGACGGAACTTTCGTTCTGCCTATTCGCCCCATTTCTTATATTGCCTTTGCCTGGCTGGGATTGTTGGGGTCATTTGTGGCCTCTGTCATTTGGTATGAACTGATGAACGAAATTGGCCCTGCACGCGTCAGCATGACTACCTACCTTCTGCCGTTGATCGGCGTGGCGCTGGGCGGGCTTGTACTACACGAAAATGTAGGTTGGCAATTATTGGCTGGTGGTTTTCTGATTATTCTTGGTATCATCATTGTGAACCGAAAGAAAGCACTCTCTCATCCGCCAGTCACGGTGGAAAAATAAAAATAAGGAATTTTATGAGCGAAACTCAAAACAAGCGGGCAGGATACGTGGCCGTAATCGGACGGCCAAATGTTGGCAAATCAACCCTAATGAACACCTTGTTGGAACAAAAAATCGCGGCGGTTTCAGCCAAACCTCAAACCACCCGGCGGCGCCAACTCGGCATAATCACCACCCCACTGACCCAGATCATCCTGATCGACACCCCAGGCATGCACGTGCCGCAACACAAATTGGGCGATTTCATGAATCAGGAGGCTGTTGAAAGCCTCAAAGACGCTGATCTGATCTTGTGGTTGATTGATGCCAGCAGTCACTTAACCGCTGAAGATCGTCTGATCGCCGAACGGCTGCTTACGATCAAGAAACGGCCTCCCGTGTTGATCTGTCTTTCAAAAGCCGACTTGATCGGCGAGGATGAATTACTGACTCGCAAAAAAGAAGCGCTGGAGGTTTTTGGCGCCGAAGACATGCTCGCCGTCTCATCACTTAATCAATCGGGGATTGATGAACTACGCAAGAAGATCACCTCCCACCTTCCCTTCGGAGAACCATTCTTTGATGAAGACACCATCACCGATTATTATGAGCGCGATATCGCTGCCGAGTTGATCCGCGAATCGGTACTCACGTATGTGCGTGACGAGGTGCCCCATTGCATTGCCGTACGCGTGGATCAATACGAGGAACGTGGAGAAGGTGCCGCCTCCATTGCGGCTACCATTTTTGTGGAACGTGATTCACAAAAAGGCATTGTCATTGGCCAGGGGGGCGAAATGATCAAGAAGATCGGCATCCGTGCCCGCCAGGAGATCGAAAATATGAGCGGACGCAAGGTCTTTCTTGATCTGCGAGCCAAGGTTAATAAGAATTGGCGTAACAGCCCAGATGCCTTACACCTGTTGGGTTACGCTGCTGGAAAGGAAGATTGATTTGATCACCTGGAGTCTCATCGTTGCCATCGCTTTTGCATTGCTGGATTGGGCTTCTACATGGAAGGGCTGGAAGGTTCGACTTTATATATCCAAACCAGCCACGCTCCTGTTTTTGATTATTTGGACCTGGCAGATCACTCAATGGCAAGGCGGCATGTTGTGGTTTGGTTTGGCTTTGGTTTTTTCACTCATTGGTGATATTGCCCTGATGCTTAACCCGCGCTACTTTATGGTCGGATTGGGCGCTTTTCTAATTGCGCACCTGAACTTTCTGGTCGGTTTCAACCAGCAACCCCCACCACTCACGATCGGGTCGCTGCTCATTGCCGTATTGGTGGGCGTTTCTGCGGCCAGAGCGTTTAAAACCCTCCGTCCCGGGGTGATGAAGGTGCCTCGTGGAAAACGTTTCTTGGCAGCGGTCTTCTTTTATGGGATCACGTTGGCCTTAATGGTGCTTTCAGCCCTACTGACTTGTTTTCGCAGTGACTGGCAGCTTTCACACGCGCTGCTCGTATCAGTGGGAGCGATCTTGTTCTATATTTCTGACACGTTATTGGGATACGATCGTTTTGTTAAAAAGGTCAAACACGGTCAAAGTTACGTCCATCTCACCTATCACTTGGGTCAGATCGGATTGATCACCGGCGCTATGCTGCACTTCATTAAATAAACACTATTTCAGCGGTTTGAATCCTTCCCCCAGGGCTTCATGGGCAACCCCAATTACCATGAATGCCTTGGGGTCAATTTCTTTAACCAGTTGTTTGAGCTGGTTGACCTCGCCGCGGGTGATCACACAATACAAGACCGGGCGGTCGTTGGCAGTGTATCCGCCTTTGCCAGACAAAATCGTCACCCCTCTTTCAAGTACCTCGAGAATGACCGATTTCACTTCCTCCGATTTTTCTGTGATGATCATCGCAGTGCGGAAGATGCTGGTGCCTTCCGAGATCATTTCTGCCGCGATGCCGCTCGCATAGATCACGACCACGCCATACAGCGCTTTCTCCCATGAAAAAGCAAACCCGCCAGCCAGAACCACAACGGTATCGGTGATCAGATACGCCTGTGAGATTGAAATACCGAAACGGTGATTGAGAACCCGCCCAACAATATCCGAGCCGCCGCTGGTACCCTGGCCAAGATAAACCAGGCCAAGACCTACCCCCAGCAGAACTCCACCAAAAAGGGCATTCAATACATTATCATTCGTTAATCCAGTGGCTGGTATAAACAAAACTAGCAAATCAGTCAGAACAGCAAAACTGGTTACCGCAAACGCTGTGCGAATCGCGAATCTTGAACCTCCCAAAAAACGCCATCCCAGAAAGAATAAAGGCACGTTCCCCAAGAAGATCATTACACCCAATGGAAAAGTCACGTAATGATTGATGATCTGGGCAGCACCACTGATGCCTCCGCTGACCAGCAGGCCGGGAACCAGAAAGAGACGCATGGCAAATGCCTGAACCAGGGCACCTGCAAACAACAATCCATAGTCCTGCAGGGTCTTCCAGGTCAGGTGCACCGGTCCGATGAGCGTTCTAATTTTGCTGATAAAACTCAAATGTTTATGTTTTGGGTTCTGCATGCTGCCCTCTTTCAACGCAATGGAGTAATTGTAATCCGATAAGTACAAATCAAGCAGAAAAAAAGAAGAAGCTCCAAAAAAAACGGAAGAATTTCTATCAAACCCCTTGACAAAGCAAGGATTAAGGGATTTAATCGTTTGCGTAAACGTTTACGCAAACGATTAACAAAGGACCCCCGATGAAACTCTTCAAATCACCCAACTTCAAACCCTTCACCAAACAAATGTTTCGTATTGCGCTGCCGATCGCATTAAGTGGCATTATCCAGCAAGTTCAAATGTTAATTGACACCGCTTTTCTTGCCCGCTATTCCACCAGCGTGAACGGTCAACTCCTCAGCGGATCAGAAATTCTATCTGCTGTTGGCAATGTGTTTTTCCCATACATGGTCACCATTGCGTTTATTTGGGCCATGGGAACCGGCGTGGTGGTCATGGTCTCACAGCGCTTGGGCGCAAAGAAACCCGAAGAAGCCCTGGTGTTCGGGAACGTGGCCTTGAAATACAACTCTATTCTTTCCATTTTAGGTTTTCTTTTTTGGTTCTTTTTAGCCAAAAAAGTGTTCGTGATCATGGGGGTTAAAGAACCCATTCTCACTTTGAGCCTCCAATATATTGGATTTGTCAGCCTTGAACTGCTCTACATGGGATTAAGCACCTCTGTCAACGCCATTTTTCAAGGGGTCGGCAATACCCGCCCTGAAATGGTCACCGGGATCATCCGCAGTGTGTTGCACATCGCGCTCGATTATCTTTTGATCTTTGGTAATCTTGGCTTCCCTGAATTGGGTGTGGCGGGCGCCGGGTTGGCATCCACCCTGTCAGGTTTGGTGTCCACCATTATTATGATGGTCTTCTTTATCACCACAAAAGACCTGCCGTTCAAGGTCAGTGTCAAATCATTGATCATGGCACCCATTAAACCCTACATTAAGTTGTTGAAGGTGGCACTGCCCTCATCTCTTGAAGAGATGCTGTGGAATTTTGGCAATCTTATTTTAGCTTTTTTCCTCAACCGCTTAAGCCCGGATGCGGTGGGAATTTACCGTCTGGTTTATCAAATTGAGATCACGCCCATTTTCTTCTACCAGGGCATCGCCCGCGCGGTAACCACCTTGGTCGGTCAACGAACCGGTGCCCGTGACCTGACCGGAGCCCGCGAGTCAGGTTTGATTGGCACTTTTTACACAGTGTGTTTCTGTGTCTTGTTCACGCTTTCTTTTGCGCTGATCCCTAAAGCGATCATCTCGATCTTTACCCCTGATTTGGCCTTGATCAACGAGGCTGCTCCCCTGCTGATCATCACTGCGGTAACCATGATGCCCAGGGCAGTGAACATCATCAGCGGCAACGGCATCCGCGGGTACGGTGACACCCTCTGGATGTTGGCCACCCAAATCTTTGGCATCGTGTTCATCGTTTCGTTAGCCTACATTCTCATGTTCCCCGTCGGTCTTGGAATCTACGGCTTGTTCATCGCCATGTTCTCAGACGAGACCACTCGCGGTGTGATCAATACCATTCGCTTCTATCGTGGTGAGACTTCCATTTTCCACAAGAAACCTCTGCTCGAAAAAACTCCGGCAGAGACCGCATAAAGGAGAAAGCGCCATGACCACCATTCATGATGTTGCCAAAAGAGCTGCCGTTTCAACCGCCACGGTTTCACATGTGATCAATAAGACGCGCAAGGTCAACCAAGAGACCATTGCCCGGGTGGAACAGGCCATCAAAGAGCTGCAATATCAACCCAATGAACAAGCCCGCGGATTAAAGACGGGGCAAAGCCACATGATTGGTGTCTTCAATTACTACAGCGTGGATGACTATTTCTCTGAAGTCTTGCGCAGCCTAGAAGCAGAAGCCTCCTCGGCTGGATACAATGTATTACTGCGGCACACGGAACCTGAATCAGAAGATCAGGCCCTCGCGGTTCAAAATTGGATCAACCAAAACGTGGATGGGTTTATCTTTAACTCCCCCATGATCACGCCTGAATTCCAAGAGCAGGTCAATAAACTGAACTGTCCATGTGTGCTGCTTCACATCAAAAACCCGGATTGCAAATGTGACGTGATCCGGGTTAACGATGAAGAAATATCCAAAACAGCCGTCCAATACCTGATTGACCTCGGCCACCAACGGATTGCCTGCATTGCAGGTATCACCTATGAATTTCACACTGCTTCAGATCGAAAACAGGGCTACGAAAAAGCCTTGCAGATGGTCAGTATCCCTGTTCGAAATGAATACTTTATCACGACAGATTACAGCATCCAAGAAGGTTACGACTCATTTATAGAATTAATGAAGTTGCCAGAAAGACCCACTGCGATCTTCACTTATTCTGACCAACTGGCACTTGGTGCGCTGAGAGCGGCGGCCGACCTTGGATTATCCGTTCCGCAGGATGTATCCATCATGGGGTTTGATGATATCAAGATGGCTTCATTTTGTACGCCCCGCTTGACCACTCTTTTCCAAGATAAAGACATTACAGGAAAAATGGCGATCAGGCAGATATTAAAGCATATTCAAAATCCAGAGCTGCCCCCAGAGATCATTGAAGTTCCTTCGCGGTTGATCATCCGTGAATCCACCGGACCTGCTCCTTCAGAACGATAGTAAAGAGAAACAACGGGGGGCTCGTAATACGCAAATGAGACTACCAGTCATCTGCCGATATGGTTTTTCTTGTATTAAATTCAGGAATACTATAAGATAATGTAGTTAACTTTATTATTATTTCTGACGATTCATCAGGCAGGTAATTCTATGGCGAATTTGGAAGCGGGAACAACCCTGAAAAGCAGGTACACCATCACCGAGCAATTAGGGAAAGGGGGTATGGGGGAAGTTTATCTGGCAACAGATGAATCCCTTGATACTCAAGTAGCGGTAAAAGCGAATCATAATTTATCGACCCATACCGCAGCCCAATTTATTCGTGAAGCACGCTTGTTGGCTTCATTAAAACACCCCAACCTGCCTCGCGTGATCGATTATTTTACAGATGAAGAGAGTCAATATCTGGTGATGGATTACGTTCCTGGCAACGATCTTAAGCAATTGATCGAGGGGGGGCAAGCCATCTCATTACCCCAGGTGATGAAATGGGCCACCCAGCTTGGCAACGCTCTCACTTATCTTCACTCACAGAATCCCCCAATTTATCATCGAGACATTAAACCAGCCAACATCAAATTGACCCCTTCTGGTGAGGTGGTTTTGGTGGATTTTGGCATTGCCAAAACCGGCGATGCCTCCACTGAGACCCAAACCGGTGCCTGGGCTTTTTCACCCGGTTTCGCCCCGCCCGAACAGGTAAGCGGCATGCGTACTGGCCCCTACTCTGACCAATTCAGCCTGGCAGCCACTCTGTATTATTTATTGACGGGCAAGCCGCCCGCGGATAGCGCCAGGCGTCTGATGGGTGAAGAAGAATATGTGCCGCTGATCGCTACACTTCCCAACTTGCCCGTTCATTTTTCACAAGCCATGGATCGGGCGCTCTTAATTAAGCCTGAAGCCCGGTTTGCGAATGTTGCTGAATTCATCGAAGCTTTGACAAATCCGGTTCAGGCAGCTCAGGTGATTAACTCTCAAAGCACTGTCGTGGCCAGCAGCCGCCCTTCCGCTCCTCCGGTGATGCCGCCAGCAGCCGTTGTGGCAACCCCCGCACCTGCAAAAAAGAAATCCGCGCTATGGGCTGTTCTTGGGATCATAGCCATTGTGGGCGTACTCATTGGCGGCTACTTCGTCCTGTCTTCAACTGGAGTCATTGGTGCTCAAGAAGAACCTTCTCCCACCAGGACCCAACAAGTTGCCGTGGCGCCCACTAAAGCTCCTACGGAGGAACCCGCAGCCACTGCCACTCAAACGATCACTGCGGTCACTGCTACTGAAACCGCTGCCCCGACTGAAGCCCCATCAACATTTTCACCACTCGGAAATGGCGGCCGGGTGGCCTTTGTCAGCGATCGCCAAAGTGACGGGTACCAGCAGATCTGGTTGATGGAAGTTGGCATAAATGAGAACAAAGAACTGGTGGCTCAGAACTATAAACAGTTGACCTTTACCCCAAGCGATAAATCCAACCCCTCATGGTCCCCTGATGGAAGCAAGATCATTTATTCTGGCTTGAGCACCGGTTTTTCACCCAACGGCACCCCATTTGCCAATGACATATTTATGATCGACCTCGCCAACCTTGACCAGGAACCAGTGGATTTGACCATGCGGCCAGGGGATGATCTATACGCGGCCTGGTCGCCCAGCAATAAATATATCGCCTTCACCAGTTATTATCGTGAAGATAAAACCCCTCAACTGGTTGTGATGAACCCTGATGGATCAGACCAACAATTATTGAGTATTCTGGGATTCTCTGATACTTACGCCACCTGGTCACCAAATGGAGATTGGCTGCTATATACCTTTAGTACTGGCCAGTTGGATGTTCTGCAAATGATCTACCATACCAATATCACAAAAAAGACACCTCGTGTCGCTGAGGATTTCAACAAATTCGATCGTTCTTCCAATGAAGGCCGCCTTGGTAATGTGTTGGAGCCATCCGTCAGTTTTGATGGAAGCGTGGTTGTTTACACACAAGCCTTCAATGATAAAAAGAATATCGCCACCGCGATTTTTGCAGATCGCGGACGCACCGTTACCCGGCTTACCGATTCCGGTCTTGATTACTCTCCCTGCTGGTCGCCTGACAACAAGTGGATTCTATTCACATCAGAACGCGACGGTGACAGCGAGATCTACATCATGGATGCCAATGGCGGGCAGGTCACCAACCTGACCCAGTTGCCCAGTGTAGATAAAGATCCCTCCTGGCAGCCGCCCAAGTATTAAAAAAAAGAGGCAATTCAGTGTGAACTGCACCCCAAAAGTTGGACACCAAATCCAACAGAAAGGGTGCAGTTTTTA
>CAYYRU010000032.1:27256-28723 GCA_964474095.1 uncultured Anaerolinea sp. | reverse complement strand
GGGTGTGGCCTACCAAACCGACCGTGGTGACCATGACACTGCCCATCATCTCTTTTACCCGTTTTGGGTTATTCAACACGAATGCCCGCATCGCCCACAGCCTGATCCCCTGCGGCAAGCCGGTGAATAGTCTCATCCAGAAAGCGCTGCCCTGTTTGCCGAGCACGTAATCCCCTTCATCCTGCGCGGACTGAGCTTTGACGGCATCGATCTCCTGCTGAATCTTGGCCAGCGATTTCTTGTCCGCTTTGCGGATCACATACGGCAGCGGCACGCGCTTGCCCCCCACTTCTTTTTCAAGCACCATGGAGAGGTCGACGTCGTTGAAGGCGATCACCTTGTTCTTTTTCATCAGGTTGACCCCCGCCACCGGTGGATGCGCCGCCGCGCAATCCGCGCTGACCTTGATCAGCCAGGTGAGGAAAGAGATGCGGTTCTCGGCGCCCCGATTCTGGCGCAGGGCAGTCCATGCCGTGGTCACGTCCACTTCGAGGAAGGCCTTGACGTGATGTTTCGCCAGCCCGATTCTGCCCACGTCAAAGGTCAGCTGCCGGCTGGAAGGATAATCGATCTCGGTGTAGTTATTGTCAGGCATGAGACCCTCCCTTTCCAAAATATCATAGCATTATTCTGGGAGATACGAGAAGGTACATCAATGAGATAATCGCGCCCTTGTGCCACCAGCATGGGATTGAGGTCTTAACCAAAAAGGATTTGTAATTATTTCGAGAATTAATTAAATGTAGGGGAGGGTCCCGGACCCTCCCCTACGTGTGGTCGAAATTGACGAAACAAAGTATGGGTTTACGCCAGCGCTTCATCCATGGTGCGCATCTGGATCTCGATGATGCGCGACCCCGCGGATTGGGTGCAGGCCAGCAGCACGGCACCCGCCACGTCATCGGGGTTCAACATGCCTGATTCGGCCACGCCCTTTTCAGTGCGACCCTTGCCGATGGCAAACTCGGTCTTGACCCCGCCCGGGCAGATCAGGCCTACCTTGATGCCATAAGGCCGCAGCTCTTTATCAAGCGACTGGGCGAACCCGACCTGCGCGAACTTGGTCGAAGCATAGACTGCCTCACCCGCGAAGCCGTAGATACCGGCCATGGAAGAGATCATCAGCACCGTGCCCGATTTCTGTTCGATCATGTGCGGCACGGCGTGACGCGTGAACAAAAAGGTGGAGCGCATGTTCGAGTCCATCATCTCGTCGTAATCCGCGGCGCTGGTATCCACCAGGTTCTTGTAGTTGCCCACGCCCACATTGTTGATCAATATGTCCAGCCTGCCGAAAGTTTTAAGCGCGGCCGCCACCGCCGCCTGTGCCGTGGATTCTTCGCGGGCATCACCGATCACGCTTACGGCTTTGCCGCCGGCTTTCTGTACGGCTGCTTCCAGTTCCTTCAGGCGCTCGGGGCGGCGGGCGGTCAGCACCAGGTTGGCGCCTTCCGCGGCCAGGGCCAG
>CAYYRU010000032.1:9451-27156 GCA_964474095.1 uncultured Anaerolinea sp. | reverse complement strand
TCGGCCACGAACAATTCGAGGTTGGACTCGAGATCCACCTGCGAGGTCTTGGCGGCCACGTCCATTTCGAGAAGGCGGGCATAGATCTCTTTTAACTGGCGCAGGCTGAAGCGCCTGGCAGAAGTGGAATACTTGCCCACTTGGTTGCCAAAGAGCACCTTGCGCTCCACCAGCGTTTTGGGGTCTTCGCGCGCGTCCAACGTCTCGCGCACCTGGAGGAGCTGCCTGAAACGGTGGATCACGGCGCCCATGACGGCCTCGGGCGGAGTATCTTCAAGCAGGCGGCGCATGAGCGACTGCGCCTGCGGAATTTTACCCTCCATCAGATCGTCGAGCATCAGGAACACATCCGCGGAACCTTCGACTGACACGCACTCGATCACGTCATTGACTGTCACCGGGCGTTTGAAATCCGCGAACATCAGCAGCTTGGCGATCTCCTGGCTGGCGATGCCTGTGTCGTTGCCGGTGTGGCGCGCCAATTCACGCGCAGCGTCCGCTTCAAAGCTGCCCCCCAGTCGTTTGGCCTCCGCGGACACCCAGGCATCCATGGTCTTCTCATCCGGCAAGGCCAGGTCAATGATCTCGGCGTTCTCGTGTGCCTCGATCCATTTCACCAGCCAGTGGCTGGCCGAAAAAGTCTCCCAGATCTGGATCCAGCCGCCATTGGCATCCTTGCGCCATTTGCGGTGGTCCTCCACTTGCAGCACCAGGTGCGTCGAAGGCGGCGTGGAATCGAGCAGTTTCAACAGTTTCTCCTGGTTGTTCTTCTCGATGCGGGCCAGGGCGTTTTCCACCACCACCAGGCGGTTGGAACCAAAAAACGGCAGGCTGGTGGCCGCGGTTTGCAATTCTTCGAACGAAGCGGATTTTCCATCCAGTTTCGAGAGGTTCATGGCGGCATCAAAATCGGCGCCCAGCGACTGGCTGATCTTGCTGACGGCCAGCGCCACGGAATAGACGTCATCCCCGCGCAGCAGGTGCAGGTTGGGTTGGCTCAAGCGGTTTCCTCCAAAGCGAGCACGCTCTCTTCTTCAACCGGGGCGGTTTCCACTGAAGACTCACCTGTTAACACTCGGTGCAGCACCGGTCCAAGCCGTTCATAGCGGATGATCTGCTTGATCACCAGCCGGCCGGGTTCGCCCGAGGTGGTGACTTTTTCCTGCACCTTGGGGCCAAGCGGTTGGGCCACGATCAAGGCGCCCGTGATCAATAGGATCAGCCAGGGCAGGCGGTCGAGTTTTTTCTTGAAATTATTAGCGGTCCCCAGCGTGCCCAGCCAGGCCAGTGAACCGGCCAGCACGCCCGCGGTGACGAAATTGGTGCCGCAGTTGGGGTGCACCGCCAGCGAGCGCTCTCCCTTTCTCATGCGCGCCAGGGCTTCCTGGGTGGTCGCGAGCAGTAGGTCGGTGCTGACTTCACCCACCACCCAAAAACCTTTGCGGTCGGAGTGCCCTGAAAATGATCCACCCGGCACTTTTTTACTTAAAAGGTTCAGCGTAGCGTGTTCCAGCCCGTGATTGCGCCGGATCAGCGAGATGATTCCCAAATCGAGCGGTGATTTTGCCATGCTTTCCTCCGGGTTCTATTTTTCGGCCAACAAAGCCCAACCCAGCGCTTCGCGCAGCGAGCGGGCCTCTTTGAGATCAATGCCTTCGGGCAGGGGTTCGCCAACCCGCAAGCGCCGCGGGATGATGGCAGTCTTAAAGCCTAACTTTTGGGCCTCTCTCAAGCGGGCATTCATCTGGCTGACCCAGCGCAACTCACCAGATAACCCCACCTCGCCGATCAAGACAGTATCCGCTTTGACGGGGACGTCTTTCATCGAAGAGGCAATGGCTGTCGCGATGGCCAAGTCGGCAGCAGGCTCGCCCACTTGCAAACCGCCGACCACGTTGGCGAAGACGTCTTGTTCAGAAAGCCGCAGACCCAATCTGCGGGTGAGCACGGCGCTGATCAGCAGCAGGCGGTTGAAATCCACCCCGTTGGGGGTGCGGCGTGGATTGCCCAGGTTGCTCGGGCTGGTAAGCCCTTGAATTTCCACCAACAGCGGACGGGTGCCTTCCATGGTGACGGCGATGGCCGAGCCAGGAGCATTCACCATGCGTTCCGCCAGAAAGGCCTCTGAGGGATTGGTGATCTCGATCATACCGCGTTCGCGCATCTCGAACACGCCCACCTCGGCGGTGGCGCCGAAGCGGTTCTTGACCGAACGCAGCAGGCGGTAAGATTGAAAACGGTCGCCCTCCAGGTAAAGCACGGTATCCACGATATGTTCCAGCACCCGCGGACCGGCGATCACGCCTTCTTTGGTAACGTGGCCTACCAGAAAGACGGCCATGCCGCCGGATTTGGCCAACTCACGCAGGCGGTTGGCGCACTCGCGCACCTGGCTGACCGACCCGGCCGTGGAATTGAGGTCGGGCAGATACACGGTCTGGATGGAATCCACGATCAGCAGGTCGGGCTTAAGGGTGCCCACCTGTTCCAAAATCACATCCAGGTTGGTTTCGGTGAACAAGAGTAGATCTTGCGAGAATTCGGTGGGGCTGGTCTCGCCTTCCAGGCGGGTCAGGCGAAGGGCGCGCATTTTGATCTGGCGTTCCGATTCTTCGCCCGAGACATACAGCACTTTGAGAGGCTTTTTACCGTGTTTGTGGTCGGCCATCTCAAGGGCCATCTGTAAAAGCAGGGTCGATTTGCCAATACCAGGGTCGCCGCCCACCAACACAATTGAGCCGGGCACCACGCCGCCACCCAGCACGCGTGCGAACTCACCGATCGGCAGGGAGATGCGCGCCTCGGCGTCACCTTCAATGTCTTTCATACGGCGCGGCTGCGACAGACTGTTGATGCCTGGCAGGCGGGCTTTGGTGTTAACGGTTGGTTCTGACACCACCTCTTCCACCATGGTGTCCCACCCGCCGCACTGCGGACATTTACCCAACGCGCGTGGGGACTTCCTTCCGCACTGCTGGCAGACATATTGAGTGATCGTTTTGGACATAGGCTAATTATACCCACAAGGTTTCAAGGGCGTATCTTGTCTGGAGTATTTGAGAACGAAAATTTAAGAAGAAAAATACTCGACAAGCCGTATCAAAAGAACCATAATCATACTAGTTATTATTACCCATAAGGAGAACGATATGAATCAACCCGAACTCACGCAGCAAGCGCTCGAGCTGCTGCGCAACGGCAAGAACTTCCAATGGTACGTCATTCCGCTGCTGGCGTTGGTGATGTACATCTATGCCAATGAATACAGTAAAAAGAACTACAAGGGCATCGCCGCCGGTCTGGCCCTGTATGGTGTGCACTGGTTCTACGAGATCCTCAACGCTCTTATCCAGAAATTCAGCGGTCACGCCTTGTGGACGGTACCGACTGGTACCTCCTACCTGCTGCTGATCGGGGTGGGCATCGAACTGAGCCTGATGTTCTCTGTTGCCGGCCTGGTGTTGAGCAAGTTCCTGCCCGAAGATCCCAAAAAGAAGATCTTTGGCATCAACAACCGCGTCTTCTTCGCCATCGCCAACGCCGCCGGGTTCTCAATCATTGAGATCTTTCTGGCCAGCACCCCGGCTTTCCATTGGGTCTACAATTGGTGGGGTGCCTTCCCAGTGTTCGTAACCACTTATATCCCCTTCTTCCTGGCGGCCTTCTTATGCCATGACTGGCAGCCGAAGACCCAAAAGCGCTTTCTGGCGATCATTTGGGGTATTGATGTGGTTGCGCTGATCGTGTTTGCCGGCATTCTGGGCTGGATCTAACTCAAATTATTTCTAGAAAAAAATCAGGATAGGCCAGTATTTGCCTTTCCTGATTTTTTGTTGATTATTAATGTATCCAAAATCATCAAAATTGTTCTATAATAATGTGAATTTTCTCACATCCAAAGCTTAATCTCAATGGAGCGACTCGATGGCTGAATCAGGTATGCTCATTAAAGACTCGTGGATCCTGAATGCGCTGATGGAAAACACCGGCGACAGTATCTATATAAAAGACCGCCAATGTCGCTTATGGCGTATTAGTCGTAAGATGGCTTCTGATCTGGGGATTGAAGACCCTCAAAAGATCTTTGGTTTAACAGATATTGAGTTGTTCGGCGAGGAATTTGGGAAAAAGACCATGATCGATGATCAAATGGTCATGGAAACGCGCAAACCCAAGATCGGCTTGATCGAGAGTTACCTCAACAAGCATGGTGAAACCAACTGGACTTCCACCACCAAGATGCCCCTGTTGAATGAAGAGGGTGATGTGATCGGTTTGTTGGGCATCACCCGCGAGATCAATGAATTAAAGAACTCCGAGATCGGGTTTCAATGGTTGGCCACCCACGACTCATTAACCTCGCTTGCCAACCGCTATCTGCTTTCGGATCGCATTGAGCAGGCAATTTATCATGCCAAACGGAATGCCTGCATCTTCGCCCTGCTCTTCATTGACCTCAACGGGTTTAAAAAAATCAACGACATCGCCGGGCACGCCCAGGGTGATCTCTATCTAAAAAAACTGGCAAAAGTATTAACCCGTAACGTGCGTTCCTCCGACACGGTCGCCCGCATTGGCGGGGATGAGTTTGTAGTTTTACTCGATGGATTGAATCGCATCGACGAGACTATTTTAGTGGTCAAAAAACTTAAAGAGGCCATCGAAAAACAAGTGGATGAGAAGACCCACACGGTCACAGCAGCCATCGGTGTCAGTACCTACCCGGCTGACGGAGACAGCCCCGAAATGTTGTTAAAAGCAGCTGATCAGGCCATGTATAATGCCAAGAACGCGGCCAAGGATTAATCTTGCCAACTCTTGACATTGGGGCAGGCTGTGCGATAATTCAGCCCGTTGTATATCAAATAAGAAGGTGTTTTTTGCGTAGTATAGCTTCGGTCATTGTAACCACATTTATCGTAAGGGTGCTCCCGTAAAGGAAAGGTTTCACCAGATTTTCTGATTTAAACTTTTCGACCACGGGTGCGCGCTTGCCCGTGGTTTTGCATTTAAGACGTTCGATGACCGTTTTCCACCCCTTTTTCGTGTAAAGCGTCAAGCATAGCTCTGTCTTTATTGATCAATCTTGGATTGATTTCAGCCAGCCACGGATCCTTCGAGGCTGGTTTTTGTTGTATTGGGGTACCCATGAAAATGAAAAATAACAGATGGCGTTTAGACGATTTTGGCTCAGACGCAATCTTTGAAAAACGACATAAGCTGAAAAATCATAAGATTTTTTCAGAAGAACACGACAAACAGTATAAAGAACACCGTGAGAACGGATTTACCTGCATCCAATGCGGATTTCCGGTGACAGCCGATCGTGAACAATCCGGTGTCAACAACCGCAACCACTGTCCGCGCTGTATGTGGTCAAGGCATGTGGATTTGAACAAGGCAGGCGACCGCAAGGCGGAGTGCCGCAGCCGTATGCAGCCGATCGGTTTGACCATCAAACAGACGCATAAAAAGTATGGCGAGTCAGCCCAGGGCGAACTGATGCTCATCCACCGCTGTACCGGTTGCGGCAAGTTTAGTATTAACCGTATCGCCGCGGATGACGATGCCGCTCGCATCTACGCAATCTATCAGGGCCACGCGGAATTTTCTGTGGAACTTAAGGAATTGTTCGACTCACAGGGGATTTACCCACTGGGACGGGCAGATCTGACCACTGTCTATTCGCAGCTCTTTGGCTGGCAAGCCATTTTGGAGGAATTTGAGGCCCATCCTTCAGAATTGGATGAATTAAACCCGATCCCGCTCCCGCAATCTGATTTGCTGGATAATGAGATGTGTCAATAAAAAAGAGTAGAGCCTACCGAAAATAGTAGGCTCTATTCAAAATATAGGTTATTGGGGTTTTTCGGCCGAGATGTTGGCGCTGAAAACAGTCTTGATGATGTCCGCTGTCTCAAACGGAACGCTGGCTTTGGCTTGCTCGATCATATCCTCGACCATTTCTTCGCTGAAAAAAACCGGTTTTAGTTGGACGTTGGTGAAACCGGTGGATTTTAGCAGGGCGACCATTTCATCCGCGTCCATGGCGCCGGCGACGCAGCCCGCCCAAGAACTGAGGCTTGATTTGATCTCCTGCGGCAGATCACCGCTGGTGACAATATCGCTAACGGCCATGCGCCCGCCGGGTTTTAAGACCCTGAAGATCTCCTTTAAAACCTGGGGTTTTTCTGTGCTGAGATTGATGACGCAGTTCGAGATGACCACATCCACCTGGTTGTCGGCCACCGGCAGATGTTCGATCTCGCCCAGTCGGAATTCCACGTTCTCAGCCCCAACCTTCTCACGGTTGGCACGTGCGCGGTCCAGCATTTCAGAGGTCATGTCCACGCCGATCACGTGACCGCTGGGGCCGACTCTCTTGCCGGCTAAAAAGCAGTCGATCCCGCCGCCTGAACCCAGGTCAAGCACGGTTTGACCGGGTTTAAGAGAGGCCAGCGTGACCGGGTCACCACAGCCAAGGGAAAGGTTGGTAACTTCTTCGGGCAGGTTGTTGAAATCATCGGCCTGATACAGGTTTTTAGAAGAGGGTTCGACGGCCTGACTGGAGGTGCCGCAGCCGCAGGAACTGACTTTGCCGCTTCCGCCGCCTGAGCAGCAGGTACTGGTCTTGATGGCTGCGTCGGCGTAATGCTCACGCACAGCTTTGCGGATCTTGATCTCATCGTTGTCAAACTTGGGTGTTGCCATTTTTACTCTCCTTGAAATAGATATATTTATATACTTCGATATGTGTAGTTAAAAAAATTAAGAACTTAATTTTATATCAGGAGCAAAGGCATCCGCCACCTGGCAGCAGCCGTTGGCCAGTGCCTGTTGGTTCAGGGTGTAATAGATCTCCTTCCCTCGTCGCTCCACCTTGACCAGGCCGGCTTCGTTCAATATTTTTAGGTGATGTGAAACCGTAGGTTGGGTCACGCCGGTTTGTTCAACGATCTCGGTCACACTTAACTGCTTGCAGCAGCAGATCTGCATGATCTTTTGACGGGTCTCATCCGCCAGAGCTTTGGCAAACACCACGGTTTTCATGATTTGATTATATATAGACAAACGTCTATTTGTCAAGATGGATTCTCCATTTTGTTCACACGTGGAATGCGCTATAATCAGACTCCAATTCCGATTTGCGAGGTGCAGGCATGCGTAATGAAGATGGTTTGGCTTTTCATCTGCATATAAAAGAAGGGGATGTCGGGCGTTACGTGCTCCTGCCCGGTGACCCGGGTCGCTGCGAAAAGATCGCCCGTTATTTCGATGATGCCCATTTTGTGGCGCAGAACCGCGAATACACCACCTGGACAGGCTCCCTGTTGGGAGAAAAAGTATCCGTGGTTTCCACCGGCATTGGCTGCCCGTCTGCGGCCATCGCCGTGGAAGAGCTGGTTGAGGTGGGTGCTGACACCCTCATCCGCGTAGGGTCTTCCGGCTCCATGCAACCGGACGTGCACACCGGAGACATCGTGGTGGTGACCGCCTCCATCCGTGATGAGGGTACCACCCGGCATTATCTACCACTCGAATTCCCCGCCGTGGCACAACTGGATGTGGTCAACGCCCTCAGGGCTGGCGCCAAAACCCTGGGGGTGCGTCATCACTGCGGCATTTCCCAATCAAAAGATTCCTTTTACGGCGAGGTGGAACGCACACGCATGCCCATGGCCGCAGCCCTTGAAGAACGTTGGAACGCCTGGGTGGCTGGCGGGGCGGTGTGTTCCGAGATGGAATCTTCCATTCTCTTTATGCTGGGATCTCTTTATCGCAAACGCGCCGGAGGTGTAATGTTGGTGATCAACGAATTCGAGTTGGGAGAAGAGTCTGAAGCCGACCCGAACAAGCACATGAACGAGTTTGACCCGGATCTGGTGATCAGGGTGGCTGTCGAAGGTCTCAAGAATCTGATCCGCGAGGATCGCCAAGGGTAAACATGGTTGATTTAACTACCGTCAATGAGATCGCCCTCTCTGATTTTTCTGTCCCCGCGGGCAGGCAAGCAGGTGATTTCCTTGACGGGTTAATGTCCAATCTGGGGGCAGCCAACTCTGATCTGCGTGAGGGCAGCCTCGACATCTTGTGGACCTGGCTGGTAAAGGGTCTGTTCTCTGATTCTCAGATCAAAAGCACAGCCTGCCAAATGCAAGCCAACTTCGAGGTTGGACTGGGCGAATCCCAAACCGACACCGTTTTTCTGAGGGCTTTCTCAGCCCTCATCCTGGGGGTGGTCGTTCAACTGGATCGTGAGCGCCGTGAGCAGGGTACCCCCCCGCTATTTGAAGAGCGGCAACTTAATGATTGTCTTGAAATCTCTCTGCGTTTGTTGACAAATGAAAAAGATCTGCGTGGTCACACCGCGGATAAAGGCTGGGCGCACTGTGCTGCGCATACCGGCGATCTTTTGGGGGAATTGGCCAGCCATCCCTTGCTCGATCGGGATGGTCTTGAGCGTATTTTAGGCGCCTTGCAAACCCGTATACTGGAACCAGCAGAGTCGGTTTTTATCCACAACGAAGACGAGAGGCTGGCAGCAGTGGTCATGGCCGTCTTACAGCGCGAACTGGTTCCGGCCGCATTTTTGGAGGAATGGCTGAGCAAATTCCTTGTTTATGAAGGAGAAACCGGATGGAGAAATGCTTTCATCCAGGCGGCTGCCAACAATGCCAGGTTGAACACCAAGAATTTCTTGCGGGCAGTCTATTTCTTTCTGGTCTTTGGTTATAAAAATGACCCCGCCTATTCAGGCACACCTCTGGATGAGTGGTTGAAAACCCAAATCCTCAAGACTTTACGGCAAATCTTTCCCAATAATCGTTACGGTGATCTGATCAAGAGTTGAGTCCGCCTCTCGTGATAGAATCGTTCAATCAACCTAGAAATCAGGTAGAAAACACACGCCATGACCTCCTCTCTCAAAACACGCATTAAGAACATGTCCAGGGACTTGCTGTTTTTTTCCATCGCGTCCTTCGCGGTGGGTATGGCCGGCAGCCTGGTGGATTCCACCTTCAACAATTTCTTGAACGACAGCTACACCATCACAGCCGCCCAACGCTCCTTCCTCGAGTTTCCGCGAGAGATCCCAGGGTTCATCGTGGTGTTTGTTTCAGCGATTCTTTGGTTTCTCGGCAGCCGCAAGCTGGGAGCCCTTTCATTGCTGCTTGGCAGCGTGGGCATCTTCCTGGTGGGCGCTTTCTCCAAGACTTACACCGTGATGGTCTTATTTCTCTTCTTGTTCAGTGTTGGCAATCACCTTTTCATGCCGGTGGCCAGCACCGTGGGCATGGAGCTGGCGCGCGAAGGAAAAACAGGCCATCGTCTCGGCCAGATGAATGCCATCCGTAACCTGGCGGCCATTTGCGGCAGCGGCCTGGTGTTTGTTGGGTTCAAGTATCTGGGTTTCGACTATCAACTTACCTATATCATCGCAGCCTTTTGTTTTGCTGTTGGCATGGTCATGATGGCTCTCATGACTCCCTCCAAAGTTCAGAAGACCAATCTAAAGAGTTTTATCTCCTTGCGCAAGGAATACACTCTTTTTTATGTCCTGTCGGTCTTATATGGTTCACGAAAACAAATTTTTATCACTTTTGGCCCCTGGGTGATCGTCACCATTTACGGCAAACCTACGCAGACCATTGCCACCCTGATCGTGATCGGTGGGCTCATCGGTATCCTCTTCCAGCCCATCCTTGGCAGGGCTATTGATAAGCTGGGCGAGAAAGTGGTTTTGGCTTCAGAAGCCGTGCTGTTGGTGTTCGTTTGCCTCGGATATGGTTTTTCGAAATCCATTCTGCCGGTGGATATTGCCTTCGCTATCACCTGCATTTGCTACCTGCTTGACCAGGTGTTGATGTCGGTCGGCATGGCTCGTTCCACCTACATGAAAAAGATCGCCTTGCAGCCCTCGGATATTCAACCGGCGCTTTCGGCTTCCATCACCATAGACCACTTATTCTCGATTGGCATCGCCCTATTGGGTGGCGTAATTTGGAACCGTTTTGGCTTCCAATACGTATTCTTATTTGGGGTGGTGATCGCGTTGATCAATTTCTTCGCCACCATGCGCATCAAACTACCTGCGCAAGCCCCGCTCGTTGGAACCGTTCCCCAGGTTACATCCACCAACGATTGATATTTAGGCAGATGCCTTCTATGATTAATGAGTGAACAACCAGTTATACCAACTTCACCTAACAACACCACTCGAAGAAAGAATCTGACGGCTTTAGTGACTTCATTGTTGTTTATGATCGTCATTGGCGTCATCGTGGCTTTTGATTTCGAAAAGATCAAGGCTTTCATTGCGCATGCCGGGGTTTGGGGGCTGGTCATCAGCGTTTTTGTGTACGCTGCCTTGGGAACCACCTTTATTCCCTCAGAACCGCTGACCCTCCTGCTGGGTGCCATGTTTGGCCCGTGGGTGGCCATGTTCACCTCGTGGATCGGCAATACTCTGGCTGCCATCGTGGAATATTACATCGGCCGCCGCTTGGGCAGTGCGGCCAACTTCATGGAAAAGAAAGAAAAACTCCCCTTTGGCTTGGGCAAGCTGCCGGTGGATTCCGCCTGGTTTTTGATCGGCGGACGCGCCATCCCGCTTTATGGCGCCAAGGCTATCAGCGTGGTGGCTGGGGTATACCACGTTCCGCTCTACCGTTATATCTGGACCACCGCCGTCACCATCTTCATTGGCTCGCTGATGTTCTCTTTTGGCGGTTTCGGTCTGGGAAAACTATTTCAGTGAACTTCATTTTGCGATCCTTTCCATCCAAGTCATCACAGTGAGTTTGTTTTTGACCTTGAAATAGATTAAAATGATAGTAATTATTTGATTCATTACTGTCATCTCGGGGAGGTTTTCGTGAAGATCAATTTTGGTATGTGGAAAAAAGCGCTCTCTTCCCTGGTCAAGATGGATTCCATTGAAGAATGGAATAATCTTGATGTGATCTCCAAGTGGCTGATTGCCACTCGTTCCGGTGTGACCATGGTGACCCTGTATACCTGTGCCATCGGCGGCCTGCTGGCCTGGCGCGACGGCTACTTTCACATTTTACCGTGGCTGATCATCACCCTGGGTTTGTTCATCGCCCATGGCACCAATAATCTGCTCAATGATTACACCGATTTCTCGCGCGGTATTGACAGCGACAATTACTTCCGCACCCAATATGGCGTGCACCCCCTTGTTCAGGGCTTTTGGACGAAAAAGCAGCAATTGACCTGGTTCGTGATCAGTGGAGCCCTTGCGTTTGCTTCTGGTGTCTTTGCTCTGATCTACACCCATTTTTCACTAGAAATAATTCTGTTGTTTACTTTTGGGGCGTTGGTGCTGCTTTTTTACACCTGGCCGCTCAAACACATGGCTCTGGGCGAATTGTGCATCTTCTTGATCTGGGGGCCGATCATGGCTTCGGGGGTTTACCTGGTAATGGTGCGTGGCATGGTGGATTCGGTCTGGGCGGCAGCCCTGGCGGCTGTACCCTTTGGGCTGAGTGTGGTCAGCATTAACATCGGCAAACACATCGACAAATCCGCGGAAGATAAACGTAAAGAGGTGAGCACCCTGCCAGTGGTGATTGGTGAAAAAGCAGCCCGAATGCTTAACATGATCGTGATCATTTCAATATACCTTGTCATTTTTTACCTGGTGTTTGTGAGCCGTTATTTCACACCTGTATTATTGATCGTGCTGCTGGCTGGTAAGCGCGCTTTCATCGCCGTGGCCGTGCATACAAAACCGCGGCCCGAGGAGCCTCCCAAAGAGTGGCCAGCCTGGCCGACCTGGTTCTCAGGCTTTGCCTTTCACCACAACCGTTTGTTCAGCAACTTGTTTTTGTTGGCAATCATCCTCGATCTGGTCTTACGCCTGGTCGTTCCAGGTTTTTGGCCGATCAGATAATCTTGATTCATAGGAGTAATTTATGGATATTCTTGTGTTGTCTCGATGGCAGTTTGCTCTGACCACCATCTACCATTTCTTTTTTGTCCCGCTCACGCTTGGATTAGGTTTATTCGTGGCCGTATTGGAAACAATGTATGTCAAAAGCGGCAAACCTGAACTGAAAAAGTTGACCAAGTTCTGGGGCAAACTCTTTTTGATCAATTACGCCATGGGCGTGGTCACCGGCCTGGTGATGGAATTCCAGTTTGGCATGAACTGGTCGGAATACTCCCGTTTTGTGGGTGATATCTTTGGTGCCCCACTGGCCATTGAAGGTTTGCTGGCCTTCTTCCTTGAATCCACCTTTCTTGGGGTGTGGATCTTTGGCTGGGAACGGCTCTCAAAGAAATTGCACGCTGCCGTCATGTGGCTGGTGGCCATAGGTGGCAACTTGAGCGCCTTCTTTATCTTGGCCGCCAACGGTTTTATGCAAAGCCCGGTGGGGTTTATCGTCCAGAACGGGCGGGCAGAGATGACCGATTTCGGCGCCTTGTTGGCAAACCCTCGCGCCTGGCTGCTCTTCACGCACACCATTTCTTCCGGTCTGGTAACGGCCAGTTTCTTCATCCTCGGCTTCAGTGCCTGGCACTTGTTGAAAAAGAAGGACGAAAAGGCATTTCAAACCAGCTTTAAGCTCTCAACAATCGTGGGTTTCTTTGCCGTTTTGGCTGTCATCGGCACTGGTGATGCCCAGGGCCGCTACCTGAAGTCTGTTCAGCCCATGGCGGCCGCCGCTTCTGAAGCGCACTTTGAGACCCAGGATCCGGCCGACTTCATAGTAATCGCTGGTTTTGATAAAACTGGAAGAGAGATCACCTGGAGTTTAAAGATCCCCAAAGCGCTCAGCATGCTCTACTATATGAAACCCAGCGGTGAAGTGGTGGGGATGAATGATGTGCAAGCCGAATACGTCGCCAAATACGGTGAAGGTGATTACATCCCCAATGTTGTGTTGGATTTCTGGACTTTCCGTATCATGGTCGGCCTCGGGTTCTTAATGGCGGCCATCACCCTGGTGACCTGGTTCATCGCTGGCAAAAAGTATCCTGCCAAAGCCAACTGGCTGCTTAAATTGCTGCCGATCACCATCGCCTTCCCATACCTGGCCAACACCGCCGGCTGGATCCTGACCGAAACAGCCAGGCAGCCCTGGGTGGTGACGGGCTTGATCCAAACCAAAGACGCGGTCAGCCCGAACCTGACCACCACCACGGTGCTCATCAGCCTGATCGGTTTTGTGCTGGTCTACGCGGTTTTAATGGGCGTGGATCTCTTCCTCTTGATCAAATATGCCAAGCAGGGTCTCGCCGGCGCCGAAACGGACTCAGTTCCCCCTGATGAATTATTGGTAGAAAAAACCAAAGGAGGCAAGTAATGGACCTCAATATCCTGTGGTTTATTCTGGTGGCAGTTTTATACATTGGCTTCTTCTTCCTTGAAGGCTTTGATTTCGGAGTGGGCATGCTGTTGCCGTTTATCGCCAAAAAAGATGAAGAACGACGCGCTGTGATCAATACCATTGGCCCGCATTGGGATGGCAACGAGGTCTGGCTGGTGACAGCCGGCGGAGCCACCTTTGCGGCTTTTCCAAATTGGTATGCCACCTTGTTTAGCGGTTTTTACCTGGGTTTCTTTTTGTTGCTGCTCACCCTCATTTTCCGTGGGGTGGCCTTTGAATTCCGCTCCAAGATTGGCAGCCTCAAATGGCGCGCCACCTGGGATGCTGCCGTCTCGATCAGCAGCTTTTTGGCGGCCTTCCTGTTGGGTGTGGTCTTCACAAATATCGTGGCTGGCGTGCCCATTGACGGCAACCAGGTTTATACCGGGACCTTTAATACTTTGCTCAACCCCCTCGCCATCATGGGCGGGATGGCGGTGGTGGCCGTCTTTATGTTGCATGGCGCCAACTTCTTGTCGCTCAAGTTGACTGATGTTCTGCACACCCGGGTGGCTAAAACCGCCGCTTCCTTCTGGTGGACAACGCTGGCCGTGGCAGCCATCTACCTGGTTTGGCTGGTGTTGGGTGCCCCTGTCTTTGTTGAAAAAGGATTCCCTGCTATGATCCTGCCCATCCTGGCGGCTCTGGCATTGGTGGCCTCGCGCCTGTTTATGATGGTAAAACGTGAGGGGTGGGCTTTCATCATGAGCGGATTGACCGTGATCTTTACCGTGGCCGCCTTGTTTGTGGCGCTTTTCCCGAACGTGATGATCTCCTCCACATCCGCGGAATTCAATCTCACCATCTACAACGCTTCTTCTTCGCCCTATACGCTAAAGATCATGACCATTGTGGCCTGTGTGCTGCTGCCTGTGGTACTGGCCTACCAGATCTGGACGTATATCGTGTTTAAGAAACGCATAAAAACAGACGCAAAGACACTTACCTATTAAACTTCCATAACTTCTACTCAATTAGAGACCCGGAAAGTGTTCACCTTCCGGGTCTCTTGTTACAGACAATACTTCTGATAGTTCATGTATACTTAGTTCAAAGGGGTCTCCATGGCGGCGCACACCCATCACATCAACGCGAGTTTTACCGAAACCCTTTCCTTTGATCTGGCCAGGCAACTGCAGTATTGCACAGACCGCAGTAATGATCAATTCGTCTCAGTGAATGATTTCTCCATTAATTGTTTGATCTCGCATAAGATCATTTCAGAGGAAATCGCGGAGGAGCAAAGTGCACTCAGCCGGTTCCATGAGTTGAAAAATTATAAACAAAAAGGATTCATCGCTCGCATTATTCCTGCTATTGGATTATTTGTAGTTGGGATCATGAACATGGTGGCTGGGATTATCAAAAATATGCCGATATTTTTCCCTCTGATCGTTACAGCCGGATTAATTGGTATGGCAGCATGGTTTTTCAGATATGCCGAACCGTATCGCAGAGAAATTAAAGAACTCGATAAAAAAATCACTGAGGTGCAACGTAACCTTATGAGTGATAAAGAAACAATGATGAAATGCTTCAAAATATAGGCGTATACTCTTATTGAACTGGCCTATCTGAAAGCACAAACAATTTCTTGAAAGGACAAACGATCATGTTCTTTGGCTACCTGGCACTTATTTTTAGTTCGCTTTTTCTGCTTGCTTTGATCGTGCTGCACTTTCTCAAGCGAGAACTTGATCCATCTCAGGGTTTGATCAATGAGTATGAGATTGGTGAGTATGGTTGGTTGATGCAGGCAGCTTTTTTCTCTTGGGCAGCCGGCCTGCTTTTCGCACTGATTGCCATGTGGCCCACGCTATTCTCAGGTGTGGGGGTTTTTGCCCGTTGGTGGTTTTTGGTGATCGTGTTGTCATTGATCGGCGTTGGCGTTTTTAAAGCGGAACCTCTTACGGGGCAAACCTCCAGCCGGAACAACCAACTACAGCGGCTGTTTGGAGCGATCATCCTCTTCACCTTCCCGCTTATGGCAGCATTTGCCACCAGCAGCCTGGTTAAGAATCCGTTTTGGGCACCGGCGAGTGGGTGGCTGATCCTGGGAGTAATTTTATGCTGGCTGGGATTGATCGCCTTTTTAGCTTCTGTTTTCGTAACTCGAAAAATGGATGCCAGAACCGCAAAAAAGGTTGGTCCATTGATCTACCAGGGCTGGATGAACCGGATTAACGTGGCAGGTGACGTCTTTTGGCTGCTGATCGTGGCTGTAAGTGCTATAAAACTTTTGTAATCACCACATTGGATAAAAAACCACCTCGACTAGAATCTTTACAACTTTGTCGAGGTGGTTTAATTGTAAATTTCGAACTAGTCAAACTTGAGAATCTTCTCTCGCAGTTTACCCCACTTGAGCGCGTCAGAGATCCCTTGCTCAATGGAGAGTTCCGCCTGCCAGCCCAATAGACGTTTGGCAGTATCGGCGTTGGTGTAAGAACCGGCCACATCCCCGGGGCGGGGACCAGTTTCTTTCTTGTTAATGGTTTGACCGTAAACCTTTTCAAAGGCGGTAACCAGTTCGCGCACGGTCACGCCGCGGCCGGTACCCAGGTTGATTACCAAATAATTATTGACCGGGCTGCCGGCTCGTTCAAAAACCTGATCAAACTGGGTCACCGCGTTAACATGCGCGCGTGCCAGATCCCACACATGCACATAGTCACGGATGCCCGTGCCGTCGCGTGTCGGAAAGTTCGTGCCCGTGATCTCAAAGACTTTCTGCTTTCCCTGGGCGGTATCCACCAACTTGCCAAGCACGTGGGTGGGGTTCTTTACATGGATGCCGCTGCGCATTTTGGGATCGGCACCGATGGGGTTGAAATAACGTAAAGCGATGCCCTTCATTTTGTACGCGGCGCAAAAATCTTTCAATACCATTTCCATCATTAATTTGGTGCGCGCGTACGGGCTGCTGGCATGCAGGGGAGCCTCTTCAGTCACCATAAACCCGGGCACGATGTCATAGAGTGAAGCGGAGGAACTAAACACCACCCTTCCGTGACCAATGCGCTGCAGCGTGTTGAAAAATTCGATGGATTTTGACACATTGTGCCGGTAGTACTCATAGGGCATTGAGACTGACTCTGGCACCACGATCAACGCCGCGCAGTGAATTGTGGCCTGGATTTCGGGATGATCAGCGAATACTTTTTCAACTGCCGCGGAATCGGCGATATCGGCCTTGTAAAAAATTGCATCGCGCGTAAATTCCTCGCGTCCGGTGACCAATGAATCCAGAATGATGGGGGTGTGACCTGCATCTTTCAATGCGGAACAAATCGTGCTTCCAATATATCCGGCTCCGCCGGTGATCAGGTACTTCATGTGACTCCTCAATTGATTGCGAACATGCGTTTCTTTTTGATTCTAAAAGTAAGTATAACGAATATGGGCTGATTTGATAAGGCGGTATTTATTTCTAGAAATAAAAAATTTCTATAAAAATGAAATGATCCCAACCAGGAATCCTGCCGCGATCAGAAAAATCCCAGGAACGCGTGAAAGCATACCGGTGGTATTCTTGGGTGCCAGCACGCAGTCAGCAGGATTTTCAGGGTTGTAATAGACGGTGATCTTCTTGCCGGGTTGATACCCTTCAAGGTAATTGCTGCCTTCAATATAATTAAACGCGGGAATGCCGTAGGTGACACGCTTACCAGTGTAGGTCTTTCTGGCAACCTCAAATTCATATTTGACCGTCAGCAGGTAGGCCAGGTTGATGTTGCCCACCGCGTTGCGGCCGGGCTCTTCCGTGAGATCAGATTCGAGGACGGTGGCAGTTGTCGTTGGCCACTGGCTGGCTTTCTTAGCCTGATTGCGGGATTTTTGAGCCTTAACAAATAGGTAAAGGCCAATCCCAACCAACACTACAAAAATAGCGATCGCCCAATAATTGATCATGCCTGTCTCCTGAAGCGAAGTGTAGGTAGAGTGTAACTGAGGTTCATCCCTTTGACAATGGTAAGCCAGCCTCTGCCTCAGGAGCGGAAAGCTTAAGGATTCTTGCTATTCTAGCCAGGTTGAGTTTCCATCTGAAACCAGCTCAATGGAACTTCGAGATTGTAGATCCAACCCCTCGTCAAAAGGGGATAGGCTGATATCAGCCCAAAGGACACTTTGGGGGTTGAGCTGCCGCCACACACGCGGTGGAATGTAACTGACATCCGCAGGAACCAGGATCAGCCCTGTCAAGTCATCCAACTCGCCCACAAGTTGGGCGGTCAGGTTGGCATAATCCACCCCGTTGGGGATGAGGAAACGCTCTTCTCCATAAGATAACAGGATCGCGTTGCTAAA
>CAYYRU010000032.1:0-9351 GCA_964474095.1 uncultured Anaerolinea sp. | reverse complement strand
AAGATGTAGTTTGCCATCCGGCTGGTGTAAGTAGATGGACCAAACCGTGAAGCATCCGCACAACAGCAAGAAAACACCCCACACGAAAGTAGAGGATCGGAATATTTTTTGAAAACGCCTGCGTAGGGCAAACAGAAGCAGAAACACTGCCCAAACTACCAGCACCCAAATGGACAAAGATGGATGAATGTTCAAGACGCCTCCCTTGATCTTTGATAGCAACTCCACGATCCAGTTTGTATATTTCACCACCGGCCAGCTAAACAGCAGGCAGGCTTTTCCCAGCAACGGATGGATTAGCCCTGCCATTGTGGTAACGGCCCCACCGATCAATACCACAGGCTGCAAAGGCAGCACCAGTGGGTTGGCCAACAGAGAACTGATCGAGACCCTGCCAAAGTGATAAATGATCACAGGCAAGGTGGAGAATTGGGCCGCCAGGCTGAAAAAGAGATAATCACCAAATGGTTTGCTTAAACGTTCACTCCATTTTTCAGAAAACCACCTTCCAAATAAAGTCATGAGGCTGTTTTGAATGGGCTGTGAAAAAACCACCAGCCCAAAAGTGGCTGAAAAGGAGAGTTGAAAACTGATGTCCTTGATTAACAGCGGGTTGACCGCGCACATCAAGGCGGCCGTAAAGGTCAGGGCGTTCAATCCCTCCTGCCGTCTGCCTATGAGATGCCCGCCTGATGCCACAATCGCCATAATCAAGGCGCGTATGACCGAAGCCGAGCCATCCACCAGTTGGGCGTAGCAGATCAAGACCAGTCCTGAAACCAAAGCCGCCCAATACGGGCTCATGAAGCGTGTGAAGATCCACATGAATAAGCCCGCCAGAATGACCATATTGAACCCCGAAATGGCGATGATGTGTGACACGCCGGTGTTTTGATAGGCCTGTTTTAAACTGGGCGGCAAGTCCGCATCCAGGCCGAGCAGGATGCCCGCCATTAATCCGGCTTCCGGTTGGGGATAGATCTGAAAAATAGAATCTCGCAGGCGCTGTCTTGCTTGATTTAGCACACTTTTGAAACGGCTTCCATACCCACTGCCCACCTTAACTGTGTGAGAAGGTTGTTCGATCACGGTGTGAATGTGCATGCTGGCCAGGTACTCGCGATAATTAAAATCACTACCACTCTTTGGAGTGCGCGGACTCCCATAGAACTGCAGCAGATCACCGTATTGCCAATCTACATTTGAATAAAACTGTACCTGGGCAATCCCTTTTACTTTTGCCGCGGCATGCACCCAGTCTGAATTTGAGGGATCTTCAATTTCGATGATGCTGATCTGGCAGCGAGTGACTCCCTGGCGTCGGTCCGGTGGCGCAGAGATCCAACCGGTCAGTTTGAATTCTCCCCGGTCGTTAAACCAACTCAGATCGGTTGGTGAAACAATTGGATTTGCGCTGAAGGAAGACCGCCATCCTCCAAGAGCGCATATCAGCAGCAAGACGCTTGCTGGCACGCGTATGGAGCGTCGTATTTGTAACACGAGCGGAACTTGGGACAGGAACTTGAGTTCGAAAAAGGCTACAATGAGCAACAAAAATGATATGACCAGCCAGACCACTCCTGGCCAACCCAGAAGTAGTTCCAAAACCAGTCCACTCACAAAAGCTAACGAAACCCATAGCAAAGGCATGTTTTTCCCTCAAGGAAAATATGGCCGCGATGGAGTCAGTATTGGACTTGCGATCTCATGCGATTATTTGGAGATTTGAGACCTGTGATGCGATCCGCCCATTAATGATCTTCAATTACAAATGAATGATGAACTAGAATCCCTGGTACACAAAGGGTGCCTGGCTGTCAGTGAACAATGAAGTCGCGATCAACAGCAGCATCACCCATAACAACACGATCTGCCAGCCAAATTTAAATGACCGCAATTCACGCTCGTTCCCCTTACGATTTAAGATCAAATCAAACCCGATGGCAATGACGAGCACCAGCAGCAGCAGCGGGTTGGGCAGGTTCAGCGGAGACCACGACAATACGCTGGTGGTGCCATTGAGGTAGGCCAGGATCAAGCTGCGGCTAGGCAGCACCCATTTGAACAGACCAATGAAATAGTCCTTGGCCACCAGCAGATTCATCTTGAATGGGATCCACGCCAGGACTGCCAGTATGAAGGTGACCAATACCCCAATGGTTCTTTGCCAGGCAGATTGTTTGCTCAACGGGATTGGGCGTTTGATCAACCCGGCTATGCGTTCGCCAATTAAAAAGAGGGCATGCAGTCCGCCCCACACGAGCATGTTCCAGGCCAGGCCGTGCCACATGCCGCTGACTAGCATGGTGGCTAGCGGAGGAACCGCCAGGGCCAGCAGGTTGCCCGGTTGTCGAAAACGGCGGGTCAATTTCAATGACAGCGGATAGAAGATGTAATCACGCAGCCAGGTGGACAGGCTGATGTGCCAGCGATTCCAGAATTCAGTGAAATTGTGCGAGAGATACGGCAGGTTGAAATTCAAGTTGAGTTCTATGCCAAACCACAGGCTGATGCCCCTGGCAATGGCCGTGTACCCTGCGAAATCATTGTAGATCGCAAAGGCATACCCCAACAGCCAAAAGAGCAGGTGCTGGCCGGCGTAATCAAGCGGAGAGATGAAAGCGTTATCAGGGATCGTGCGGAAGAGCGCATCTGCCAGAAACACCTTGCGGAAGAACCCTACCACAAGCAAAGAAAGGCTTTTTTCCAGCAGGTCGCGGTTGATTTTGAGTGGATCAGATAGTCGTGGTAAAAAATCTCTGGCGCGTTCAACTGGCCCCGACAGCAGTTTTGGAAAGTACAGCACATAGACCCAAAATTTGATCAGGTCACGTTCAGCCGGAAGACGTCCGCCGGCAACATCCACCACGTAGGAGATGTTTTGCACCACCAGAAAGGAAAGTCCCACCGGCAGCAGGATCTTTAATCCGTCGGCAGCGACTGAAAAACCCAGAGTTTCAAGCAAATGCGTCAACCCGGGTTGATAGAAATGGTTGTATTTGAAGATGAAAAGGATCAGCAGGTTGGTTAAGATCGCGAAGATCACCCAGCCCGTGGGTTTACCATCTTGACGCGCGAGACGCAGGCCAAAAGCGTAATTGATCAATCCAAAAAGCAGCAGCACTACGATGAACTGCCACGACCAGGAAGCCACAAAAGCCGCTGAGATCAACAGCAGCCAGGGGCTGCGCCATTTACCGGGCAGCTTACGGTAGATCAAAGCGGCAAGGAAAGCCAATGCGACAAAAACCAGGGAGGTGATGTTCATTGGGCTGACTCCCCGCCTGCCAGGCACTCATTAAAAGTCAGGCAAATATCTCCAAGTTCATTTCCCAGTAATTCAGAGTAAACGGGAGCTCCCTCAAAGTTCAAATGGTGGTTGTCCACCCGGCCAACCAGGGGGATTAATTCCGCGTCAATGGGTTGAATATAGAAACCGCCGCCTTCAAGCGCGATCTCGTTGATCGTGGTGAGAAACTCCTGATGAACGGTTTCTCCGCCGAAGTAATCATAGAAGGTGCGGTAGATGGGCATTTCGGTCACCAAGATCTGCACCCCTTGTTTTTCAAGTTGCACGATCCCGGCAAGATCATCCAGGCTTTCGGCGTCCGGGGTGAAATTACCGTAGAGATCAAACAACACCTTCTGTTCAGGGTCAGTGGGGTCGGTGAGCACGTCCAGGTCTCTGCCATAGGCGCGGTCGGGTTCATAACCGGCAGCAGTGGTCTGACTGTAGCGATACAAGTTTTTCAGCATCGTGTCTGGAAAATCCGCCCGGCTCCAGTTGCGCCAGGGCAAAAAGTATTGCATGGCAGCGGAATGGTCATATAGCCAGGCTTCCAGTGAGAAATTGCCCAGTTTGTATTGAAACCAGGCGGCTGTTTTGTATCGTTCTGGAACAGACGGGTCCGTGACCGGGCCATACTCGCGCATCTCGGTAAAGAAAATGACCGTCTTGGGATGAAATTCACTCACTAGCAATTCCACCAATTCGGCGTTGGTGAAGAGATCCAAGCCTTCGACACCGAAATTGAAGATCCGAGGTGTCTGCCCGGTTTTGGCTTGATAGGCACTGGCAAGTACCTCCGGGTCAATACCGGTATTGACCATCGAATTACCCATTAACAAAACATCCACGCCTCCGTTGGTTTTCACGTAGTCGTTGAGTTTGAACCATTTGGTTTCAAATTGGGTGTGAAAATTGCCGATGGAGCGGATGGGTTGTTCTGATGAGGATTGGACGATGCGTGCTGAAATTTCAAGAACCGCGGCGATTAACAGCAAGACCAATAAACTGATCCACAAGGCAGAAAGGAACGACGGCTTTTTCTGGATGGCTTGAACTTGCCGGCTTTCGTCATGGGTTGGGGCATTCATTTCATTTGCTCAGCCTAGGCTGCTTTCCTGGCTTTTTCCCCTTCCGCTAGGATCTCTTTCAGGCGCGGATGATTGGTGTAAAATCCCCAGTATTGTTCTGGCAGCATGGCTGCGATCTGGCACATGATCTCATCGGTCAAATGCTGCAGCTGTCCTTCACGGTTTTCACGATCCAGTTGTGGAGCCGGGATCAAAGTGCCAAAAGTCGCGGTGATGTGCGGTTTTTTGAAGCGAAACATTTTCTTGACGGCATCTTCGGTTCCGGCGATGGCGACAGGTAAAATGGGAACACCAGCTCTGATTGCCAACAAGGCTGCCCCAGGCTTGCCCTCCAATAATTGACCGGTGCTGCTGCGGGTGCCTTCTGGGGAAATTCCCACCGCCAGCCCCTTTTTGAGGGCTTCGACCGCGGAGCGAAAGGCGCCGAAGTCGGCGGTATCGCGATCCAACCAGATGCCCTGCGCGGTGACGATGAACCAACGCAGCAAGGGATATTTCAAGTATTTGGTCGTGACCAGCGCAGTCATGTCAGGGCGGTTGGGGGTTTGAAACAACACTGGAATATCCATACGGCTCATGTGATTGGTGGCGATTAGAACTCCACCCGTCAAAGGGATATTTTCAATCCCCCTGATCTCGGTGTCTGTTAGTCGTTTCAATAACCAGCCAATAATTCTTCTGAGCTTGTGTGGTTTCATTTTATTCCTTATTGTTAATCAAGAAGGCCAATTGTTCTTACCTTGTAATTCTATTGGAATTATTACTTATTAATATACCTGATTTCAGAATTCTGTTAATGTCTAACTATCCTAAATGGTTGACGGCATACTTCACGATTCCAACGTTGATCCATAAAGTTTGACTGTCATTTCTCATGCCATGCAGTTAGGTTGTAAGTAGACTAAAAAATAGACTCGTGAGGATGTTTTTCATCCAGTTTGGCAAGCATGAATGACGCTAACGCGCCCACGATGAACATGGCGATACAGATGGCAATTGTCCATCCTCTTACTCCTGATGGAATAATGGCAGCGGTGGAACCGATCACGATTCCCAGAATCATATGATACATAAGCGGATAAGCTTTTTTGAACAGCCAGGCGACCAATTTTGAGAACAATAAAATACATAGAACCACACCGATCATTAAAGGAACGATCACGCCAAAATCCAGTTGTTTGATTCCATTTGACATGGGTTGGTAGAGGCCCATGTAGATCAAGAAGTTGGAAGGGCTCATTCCAGGAACGATCATTCCCAAGGCAAAAATGGCACCGCTCATGATCCACACCAAAAAATTAGGGGTTACCGTTACGTTTCCGGTGGTTTCCAACCAGTGCATGAAGAAGAATATTCCAACCCCGAAGAGTGCCAGGATCGCGTAATGATAGGGTTTTCGACCTTCCTTGCCGGCGGTCTTCCATAAAGATGGGAAGGTTCCTGTGATGAAACCGATGAAAAGCCAGATGAAGGGGGCGGCAAAATGCGTGAAGGCATAATCAACCACTGCTGAAAAAGCCACCACGCCAATTACACCACCAATGCCGATCGGGATGAAGAAGAAGAGGTTTTGAGTGAATTTGTGTTTGAGGTTGGCAAGAAACTTGATAAGGGGTTCATAAATGCCAAAAACGACCATCAAGACTCCGCCTGAAAGCCCGGGGGTGATGGCGCCGACCCCAACCAATACACCTTTGATCAAGCGGACGAACCAATCCAGGAGAGCACCTTTGTTTTTAGTGTTGTTTTCTGCGTTTGTCATAGGAAAACATCCTTACTTTTTTGATGAAACACACATCCGATTTTATCACATGAGACTAAAGGCAATTTTCATCCCAAAAGTTTACACTCAAATGAGAAAACAGGCATTCGGGTGATCTCTGGTCCAAACAATTACTGGGGAAGTGGGGGAGGGCACGTTGTTGAGCGAATTCGGCGATTCATATAAAACAAGATTACCAGCATCACGACAAATAGCGCTCCCAGAATCCAGGGGGCGACTGGGGCCAGTCCAGAGAGGGGGGAATTTCCTAAGAGTTCAGAATCTGTTCCCAACCCATAAACGAGGGCAAAGAAGTTCCAACTGCCGTGGATAAAAACACAAACCAGGTAGGTTAAGCCGAGACGCTTGTAATTCGAGTCGCGCCACGAGGAAGTCAGCGCCCAACCGGTCAATCCAGCGGTCAGCGTATGCAGCAGGCAGGTTCCGATCCGGCCGATCAGGGTGGAAAGCCAGGCTTCCTGGGGAACCGAGGCCAAGGAGGTGATGCTCTCCACCAGCGCGAAAGAAGCTCCGCAAAGCAGCCCGGCTGAAAAGCCCTCAGAAGGTGACCACTCCTGTTTGATGAAAAACCACAACGCCAGGGGTTTCAGCAATTCTTCAACCAATGGTACCAGCAGGCAGATCATAAAAAAACCGGCAATCCACACAGATGGTCTTTCCAGCAAAGAACCTAGCTGTTGGGTTGGCAGGGTCATCGCTTGAGGGTCGAGAATGAGCTGTGTTTGCAGGGTCATCCATAACGCTTTTAGGTCAGGCTGCTGCCACAACCAGATCAAAGCCACGACTCCAACAACCATTAGAATGATCATTTCAACTAGAATGGTCAGAGGCATATTGAAGAAAACCGAGTAATTGATGATTCCCCAGCGCCTCTGCGGACTGCCTTGATTCAGGCCGCGTTGACCGATTTCAACGAACCACCACAACGGAATAACGAGCATTAGCACACTTAGCAGCACGTATAGCGGGGTAAAACTCAACACATCGGGTCTTGTATGGATTAAAATTCCCAGTGGGAGCAGCAATAGAAAACCAATCCCGGCAAATAAAAGCAAATGCCGGGGACCATTGGCGGGCATGGGCAGGCGTGCCAAACGGCGAATCGAAAGCACCAGGGAGGGTATGGCCACCAAAGAAACCAGTGCTCCTGTCCACAACACAGCCGGCATTTCGACCAAATCTTTCGTTGGCAGGGTTTCCATCGAAGACCCCAAGCCTAACAACAAACCAAAACCGATCAAGGTTCCAAGAGAGAACACCAGGCCTGTCAGTGAAATAAGCAGTTGTGCCACCGATGGCAGGTGGGTTTTGATGGTTGGTTCTGGCATTCTATTTTTCCTCTATGGTGATGGAAAGAATGGGACTGGCAGACAGCAAAATACTATCTTGATCTGGATTGCGCGGGCGCAGTGATTTAACCACGTCCATGCCTTCGATCACCTTGCCGAAAATGGTGTACAGACCATCAAATTCAGGGATGGCGGCGTAAGTTATGAAGAACTGCGATCCGTTGGTGCCTTCACCGTAATTGGTCATCGCCAATATGCCGGGTTCATTGAAGCGCAGCTCAGGAGTCACTTCGTTGGTGAAGAGATATCCAGGGCGGCCGTTGCCCGAATTGGAAGGGTCTCCGGATTGGGCCGCGAACCCTGGAATCACCCTGAAAAAGGTGGAATTGGCATACCAATTCTGACGTACCAGAAAAATAAAATTGTTCACCGCCATGGGGGCTTGATCGGCATATAGTTCGACCACAAATTCACCCACCTCGGTTTCAAAGGTGGCTTGATAGGTTTTTGTTGGGTCAATTACCTGTTCAGGGCATTCGTCAAAGGCTTTGTCAGGCAATTTATAGTATTCAACCATACTCCTCAGACTATCCAGATCGACCCAGCCTTGATACAGATTCTTGTTAAAGAATATGGCTGGCGGGCTGGTAAGGCTGGTGTCTGCATTAAGTGCATCCGCTTCAAAAACAGCGGTAACCACTTGATCGCTTGTCAGATCTTCTTCAAATTGATCAGCGTCCAAGCCAAGGTTGCCAGCTTCTGCGAGCAGCCAGGCTGAAAACTCCTTGACTGAGAGGTCGATCCAATCATCCTGTGTGGAGAATAACAGATCGTGCATCTGCCAGTATCGGTCTTGCAGACCGGCGGCTTCGGCTGCCTGGGCAGCCAGGGCGGCTTTGTCGTGTTCTTCGGTCAACGGTAGGTGGCGGAAGATGATGCGCACATCATCAGGATATTGGCCTTGTAACTCATGCAGGTTTAACGCCAGGTTGGCGCATATGCCGCATTGAAAATCGCTGTATTCGATGATGGTGATTCTGGCGCTGTCAGGGCCAAGGCTCCAGTCATAATTGGTCTGGTCGGGGACCAGCGCATCCATTTTTTCATCGACCAACGGCAGCACCGGGGCTATTTCACAGGTCGCTGGCCCGCTTGGAACGATGGTATTGGTGGGCATGACGCTGGGTTTAACTGTGGGGGTGGCGGTTGGAATTTCCGTCTGGTTGGCCGCCAGTGTGCGGGTGGGGTTGTTATTGGTTGCTTTGGGAGTAATAATCGGCACCGGGGTGCCAAAAAGCTCCTGGCAGGCCGAAAGCGTGAACATTGCCACCACGAGTGTGATCAGTGCCGATCTTTTGATGGATTTGTTCATTGCTTTAAGCTTTCCAATTTTTGCAGCACAGCCGCGCGAATATCCGTTTCAACTTTTTCAGGGGCGTTTGAGGCGTTGATCACTTTCCAGCGGGTGGGGTCGGCGGCTGACATTTGCCGGTATCCTTCTCTGACGCGTTTGTGAAAAGCAAGTTGTTGAGCGTCCAGGCGATTCCATTCACCCCCGCCTACCTTGCGCCGGTTGAGGCCTTCTTCCACGTCCACATCCAGCAGCAGGGTCAGGTCGGGCTGCAATCCGCCGGTGGCAAAGCGTAAAATGGTGCGCAAGATCTCAAGATCCAGGCCGTGACCATACCCCTGGTAGGCCAGGGTGGAGTCGGCGTAACGGTCGCTGACGACCACCATCCCTTTCTCAAGGTTGGGGCGGATCACTTCAGCCACGATCTGCGCGCGGGCGGCGCAAAACAAAAGGATCTCGGTGTTGGGATGCATCATGGTGTTATCCATGCGCATGATCACCTGCCTGATCTGGTCCCCGATGAAGGTGCCGCCTGGTTCGCGGGTGGTTAG